>DASWIX010000011.1:0-140299 GCA_036397455.1 Gemmatimonadales bacterium
AACCCCACTGCAGCAGCGCGCCTTTGATCTCCTGCAGGTGCGGCTGAACGGCTAAGATGTACCCAGTACGCCGTACCCTTGCTCGATAGGTAAACCACACTGCATCAACAGATTAACCAATTTCACATCCAGGAACTTCGGCCTAGGTCGCCGCCGCCACACTGGTCGTTCCACTCCCGAGAAAAGGATCCAGTACGACATCCCCGACAAAGCTGAACATGCGAACTAACCGCTCGGCGAGCGCCAATGGATAGGGTGCCGGATGGTCCTTGGTGGAGGCCCCATTGACGTCATGCCAGATTTGTCGGAACCACGTCTGGTAGTTCTCGGCAGAGATGACGCTGAGAACGCGCTCTGCTACCGACGGACTGCGGTACCCTCCCGGCTTCCTCAACATCAGAATGAACTCGATGTCGTTCTTGATGACCGCGTTTGGCTCGTAGGGCTTGCCGAGAAAGCCTCCGGCTCCTTCTACCTCATACGCAGCATTGGCGATCTTATGCCAGATGATTGGCGCGAGGTTGTCGAAGCCAATTCGCCGGGCGTGCTCCTGGATGGAAGAGTGCAAAGGGACAACGGTGTGACGCCCGTTGTTGCGCCGGCGGGCCAAGCAGACATCACCCACCACGCAGACGAGCCTGCCACCCGGGACGAGCGCCCGAAAGACGTGACTCCACACCTTGTCTAGTTCGCGAACAAACTCTTCGTAGTCGGCAATGAAGCCGAGCTGCCCCTCCGCAACGTTGTAGGTCTTCAACGTCCAGTAGGGTGGAGAAGTCACGGCGAGGTGAACAGTCGCTTCTTCCAGAAAGCCCAACGCTCGAGCGTCATGCTGATACAGGTCGTGCCGGGTTGGAATCGAGTGGACGATCGATGCGATGGAGGCGGTGATCGCGCTGTCTTGAGCGATCCTCGGCAACGCGGATTGCGGATCGGACAGCGCCTGCAACTCGGTCGGGAGGAGTTCGGTGAGATCTGCGGCCGCACTTGTCGCCATTCAGGTCAGCCCTCCGTTGCGTTCATGATTAGGAGCCTCCACGCTGGGTGCTCTTGGGCGCGCCCTTTCCAAACCTAGCAAGACCACGCCCCGAGGAAACACCGAAATCGCGCCGGCATCCGCGCCGTGGGTCATCCCGGCCGGCTCCCGGTAGCCGCGGGGTCGAGCGCGTCCAGCAGGCCATCTCCCACGAGGTTGCATCCCACCACCGCCGCGACCACGGCGAGACCAGGGAGCGTCGCGATCCACGGGGCCTGAATCAAGGCGTCGCGTCCGCTGGCGATCATGTTCCCCCATGACGGCCCGGGTGCCGGCACCCCGAGACCGAGGAACGAAAGCCCCGCCTCCAGTCCGATCGCATTCCCCACGCCCAGCGCGCCGGCGACGATCATGGGCGTGAGCGCGTTCGGGAGGAGATGTCGCAGCAGCAGGCGCGCAGGCGACGCGCCCGCGGCCACAGCCGCCGCGGCGTACGGCTGGGCCATGATCCCCTTCACTTCACCGCGCGCCAGGCGCGCGACCGGCATCCAGCCGGTGAATCCGAGGACGATGACGACCAGCCCGAAGCTTGGATTGAACAGGGCGACCAGCGCGAGCAACAGCACGACCCGCGGGAGGGCGAGCGCCGCGTCGGTGAGTGCCATGAGGACGCCCTCCACGGCGCCCCCGAAGAGCGCGGCCACCGACCCAACGGCGGTGCCCAACGCCACGGCGATGACCGCCGCGAGCAGGCCCACCGACAGGGAAATGCGCGCGCCAAACATCAGTCTGCTGAGGAGATCGCGACCGAGTTGGTCGGTGCCGAGCCACCGGATGGTCCCGTCCGGCGCGGTGGTAAACGGGCCGAGGAAACGCGTGCGCAGGATGTCGGGTTGCGCCAGCGGATCGTGGGGTGCGATCCACGGCGCGAAGACGGCGACGATCGCCAACAGTGCCAGGACGCCGAGGCCGACCGCCGCCCGCCGGTCGCGCAACACGGTCTTGATCACGTTCACCGGGCGCTCCGCCGGAGACGCGGGTCCACCACCGCGTAGAGCAGATCGGCCGCGAGGTTACCGATGATGACCAGGGCCGCGAACACGGCCGTGGCCGCCATGACCACCGGGTAGTCCCTTGCACCGACCGCGGCGACCATCTCGCGCCCGATCCCCGGCCAGGCAAAGATGACCTCGACGAACACCGCCCCCGAAAACAACGCCGGCAGGGACAGGCCCATCAGCGTGACCACCGGGATCAGGCCGTTGCGCATCACGTGGCGGGTTTCGATGTGCCACGGGGAGAGGCCCTTCGCTCGCGCCGTCCGGACGAAGTCGCGGTCACGCACATCCACCAGCGCGCCGCGCACGTACCGAGCGGTCCCGGCGACCCCGATCAGGGCGAGGGTGGTCAGGGGGAGCGCGAGGTGTTCGAGACGGTCCAGCAACTGCCGCCCCGGGCTGAGAAAATCCGCGTCCAGGCCGCTGGCCCCCAGGGCGGGGAACTGCAACCACCCGGGCCATCCAAATCGGGCGGCGCCAAATGCGAAGACGAGCACGAGGATGAGCGCCAGCCAGTACGCGGGCATGCCATACACGATCAACGTCGCCACGGTGATCGCCGTGTCCGTCCCGCTCCGCCGCTTTACCGCCTGGACCATTCCGACGATTATCCCTCCGAGGTATGTCAGCAGCAGCGAACCCGCGGAGAGCAGCACGGTGTAGGGAAGCGCGTCGCGCAGGACCCGGGACACGGGCCGCTGCTGGGCGAGACTGGTTCCCCAGTCGCCCCGGGTGAAGCCGGCCAGCCATGCGGCGTACCGCACCGGGAGCGGGCGGTCCAGCCCGAGCGCGTGCCGTGCCGATTCCAGTTCGGCTTGACCCGCCGCGGGACCGACCCACAGGCGCGCGGGGTCGCCCGGTGCGAGGTTGATGAGGACAAACGTGATCGTGACGACGGCCAGAACGAGACCGAAGCCGGATACGAGCCGGAGGGTGATGCGGCGGATCATGCGGAAGGCTGGTCTGTCCCGTGCGGCCGCGTCAAGCGGTCGCGTGCCGCGCGGTATCGCGTGCCTGCTGGTAGCCTGCGCCGCCGGCTGCGGGCAGCCCGGTGCCGGCGACGGCACGACCCTGCTGTTCGCGTCGGGGGCGGACCTGCAATCGATCAACCCACTGCTGACCGTCCACCCGCTGGCCAAACAGGTGCAAAAGCACGTCCTGTTGCTGACGCTCGCGGCGTACGATGACGCCCTACGCCCGATACCGCGGCTGGCCGCATGGGAGTGGAACGCCGACCGGACCGCGCTCCGGTTTCAACTCCGGCGGGACATCCGGTGGCATGATGGCGTCCCGACCACGTCGGACGACGCGATGTGGACGTTGGCACGCGCGCGCGATCCGGCGGTGGCGTATCCCCGGGCGCGCGACCTCGAGGCCGTCACGTCGATCACGCGAATCGATTCGTTCGCCGTGGAGGTCCGGTTTCGTTCGCCCCGGCCGGCGTTTCCGGACGTCTTCACCGACCTGGCGATCCTCCCCGCGCATCGCTTTCGGGGACTCGAGGGATCCGCCCTTCGCGATGCGCCGTTCAATGAGGCACCGATCGGCAACGGTCCGTTCGCGTTCGTCGAACACCGCCCGAACCAGCGCTGGGTCTTTCGCCGTGCGCCGGGGTTTCCCGAAGCCCTCGGGCGTCCCGGGCTGGACCGATTCGTGCTCGTGATCGTCGACGAACCAACCACGAAACTGGCGGCGCTCACCTCCGGGGAGATCCACTTCGCCGGCATCAATCCCGCCCACGCCGCGTTCGCGCGCGCGGACCGGCGGTTGCGTGTCATCGACTATCCGGTCCAACTCGCGTACGGACTGGTCTTCAACCTGCGCCGCGCCCCGTTCGATGACCCCCGCGTGCGCCGCGCCATGGCATCGGCCATCGATCGCCACGTCATCGTCGACGCCTATCTCTATGGTTTTGGCGCGGTGGCCGTGGGACCCGTGGCACCCGATCATCCCTGGTTCGAACCGGTCCAGGAGACGCCGTTCGATACGGAATTGGCTGGCCGCCTGCTCGACTCCGCCGGTTGGGTTGCCGGTTCGGATGGGATGCGCAGCCGCGGCGCTGTGCCGCTCTCGTTCGAGTTGCTGACGGTTGGCAGCGGCGATCTCGCGCTCGAACAGATGCTCCAGGCCCAACTCCGAACGGTCGGCGTCGCGGTGCAACTGCGCCAACTCGAGTTGGCGAGCTTTCTCGCGCGGGTGCAGGGGGGGGAACGCGCGTTCGATGCCCTCGTGACCGGGATACCCGGCGATCTGTCTCTCGGCTATGTCAGCGCGATGTTCGACGGCGACGGCCCGCTCGCCTACCCGGGCGATCCCGATCCCCGTCTGGGGCCGGCGTTCAGCGCCGTCCGTCGGGCGGCGTCCCCCGCGGCCCTCGAGGCCGCGTGGCGCGACGTGCAACGGCTGCTGGCGCAGCGGTTGGCGACGGCGTGGATCTATCACGCACGCGGCGTGCAGGGGGTATCGGCTCGCGTGCGCGGCGTGCGCGTCGATCTGCGCGGGGAGTTGGCGGGCATCGCGACATGGACGCTCGACCCGGAGCCCGTGCGGTGAGGGTAACCGCGGTGGCACCGGTCCGCATCGATCTGGCCGGTGGATGGAGTGACGTGCCGGCGTTCGCCTCGCGGGAAGGGGGCGTCGTCACCAACGTGACGCTCGATCTCTGCGCGCGCGTGGAATGCCGTCCGGGCGGCAAGACGATTCGCCTGCACGCGGCCGACCTCGCGCAGCGCGTGGTTGCCGCCTCGCCCTCGGACCTGGTGTACGATGGCCGTCTCGACCTCCACAAGGCCGCGCTCAACATGTTGCCCGTGACCGGCGGCATCGAGATCTGGTCGCGGTCCGATGTCCCGCCGGGATCGGGACTCGGCGCGTCTGGTGCGCTCGACGTGGCGTTGGTCGCGGCGCTGGCGGCCTGTCGCCAGGAAACGTTCGACCCGGCCGAGATCGCGGAGTTGGCGTTCCGGCTCGAGGCGGTCGAGCTGCAGCTCGACGGGGGACGCCAGGATCAGTATGCCGCCGCGCTCGGCGGATGGCATCGATTCGATTTCGCCGAGTCGGGGGTTACGGTCGGCGAGGTGCCGGCGACCGCCGAGCAGGTCCGTGAGTTTGCCGGGATGCTCGTCGTGGCCTACACCGGAGAAACCCACTTCTCGGCCGATACGCATCGCCAGGTGTGGGCAGCGTACCGGGCAGGGCGCAGCGAAACGGTCGAGGCGTTGCGGGTGATTCGTGACTGTGGTGCCGCCGCCGCCGGTGCGCTGGCGCGCGCGGATTGGCGCCACCTGGCCGCCGTGGTGGATGAGAACTGGCGTGCGCAACAACGGCTCGACGCATCGATCGCCACGCCCACCCTGCGACGCGTCGAGGAGGCGATGCGCGTCGCGGGCGCGTGGGGCATCAAGGCAACCGGGGCCGGCGCGGGCGGTTGCCTCGTCGCGCTGGGCGAGCCAGGGCGCCGGGATGCGATCGGTCGGGCGGCGGAGTCGGCGGGCGCCACGGTGTTCGCCTGCGCGCTGAGTCAGCGCGGCGTGGAAGTCCGGCGGGCTGAGGACGATGGCGCATAGCCTCGCCGGCGACATCGAGTCACGCGCCGGTCTCGTGCGACAGACCCCGGTGCTGCGGGCGTTGGCCGCTGCGTTGCGGGCGGATGCGCGGCGGCTCGTCACACACCCGCCGTTCATTCCCGACGCCAAGGCGTTGCTGGCACGCGACGCCGGTGTCTGTCCACACGACGGCGCGCGCCTCGCCTTCGATCCGTGGAGCCCTTACGAGCATCGCTGCGATCGCTGCGGCACCAGGGTCGACGGCGATCGGCACCACCGCGCGTGGATCACCCGTTACCAGATCTGGTTGTCCGAACGGGCCGTCCACCTCGCGCTGCTCGGCGCGCTCGACGCGGACCGCGACCTGTCGGCGGCGGCCGGGAGTATCCTCGCGGGATACGCGGCGCGCTACCACCACTATCCCAATCGGGACAACGTGCTGGGGCCGACTCGGTTGTTCTTCTCGACCTACCTCGAGTCGATCTGGCTGGTGCAGACCTGTGTCGCGGCGGCCCTGCTACGCGAGTGCGGCGCCGACACGCTGGCGGCGCCCGACTGGGCCGCCATCCAATCGATGGTCGGGGAGTCGGCGGTCATGATCGCGGAGTTCGATGAGGGATGGTCCAATCGCCAGGTGTGGAATAACGCCGCGATGCTGGCGGCCGGCGCATGGCTCGCGCGCGGTGACCTGGCCGACCACGCGTTGCGGGGCCCCCACGGCATCCTCCCCCAGCTCGAGACGGTCGGGCCCGACGGGTTCTGGCACGAGGGAGAGAACTACCACGTCTTTGCGCTGCGCGGCTTTCTCCTGGCGGCCGAGTGGAGTCGATGGGCTGGCGAGGACCTGTATCGCTCGACGCGTCTCGGCGAGATGTACGCGGCGCCACTGGCAACGCTGTTACCCGATCTCACGCTGCCCGCGCGCGGCGATGCGCCGTTTGGGGTCAGTGTCCGCCAGCGACGGTTTGCGGAACTCTGGGAGCACGGACGGGCGCGGGTGCATGAACCACGGCTCGACCAGGTGCTCTGCCGGCTGTACGACGGGGAGGGGACCGCCCCCGACCTCGATGCCAACGAGATGGCGGAGCAGGAACAGCACCGGCCACCGGCGCAACAATTCCGCGAGCGGCTCGGATGGAAGGGGCTGTTGTGGATGCGTCCCCAGCCGCCCGCCGCATCGCGCCTGGCGTGGCCGGCAACCGCCGTGTTGACGCGGCAGGAGTGCACCACGATCCGGACAGCCAACGCGCGCCACATCACGGTGGAATGGGGAGCCGGGCGTCGCGGGCATGGTCATCCCGATTGCCTGCATCTCGCGGTCTTCTGGGGGGACCACCTGCTCGGTGACATGGGAACCGCATCCTACGTCGCGCCGTCCTTGCACTGGTACCGCTCGACGCTGGCGCACAATGCGCCGTTGCGTACCGGTGGGGGGCAGGAGGGCGGTGTCGGTTGGTGCGCCGCGATCGACCACGCGGGCGAGTGGTGGTGGTGCCGGGCGCAGGCCGACGAGTTGTTCGGGCGGGACACACGCGCGCGGCGCACGGTCGTTGTCGGACCGGCGTTCGTGCTCGACCTGCTCGACGTCCGGGTGCCAAACACGCAGTCGATCGATCTGCCGATCCATCCATTCGGCGCGTTCGACGTTCCGCTGCGTCCCGTGACGGTCGCCCCAGGATTGCAGGTTGGCCCTCACGGCCTGGCGACCATCGACGGGGCGGTCGAGCGGGCCGAACGGGTGACGGTAACGAACGGCGAGCGGATCTGGTGGATGGCGTTGGCGGCCCGTGAGGGCGAAACGGTGTTGGCGGCGACGGCACCCGGGCGTCCCGGGGCCGACTTTTCCGACGGACCGGCCGCGCGGTTCCTGATCAGGCGCGCGTCCGGTTCGGGCCGCTGGATCACCTGCCTCGGTATCGAGGGGGCGGCTGCGACGGTGCGAGCGCAGGGTGACGTGATCGTCGTGACGCACGGCGGGACGACGACGACGTTTCACGAGCGCCGGGAGGGGATCGACGTGGTGGACGAACGTGGCGTTACAGCGCTCCGTGGCGGGCAGCAGGCGCCTCCGCCCCCGCCATCGTCCCGTCCGGCGTTACCGGGGAGTGTGTGGATTCCCACGGTCGCATCTGAGGACGACGTCGGGCACCCCGCGCATCCTCGGTACGACCTGGGGGCTGCATGCTACCGCCGATCCGAAACGCCGTACGGCGCGGAAGGCCGATTCGATGGCGAGGTCTGGGTAGCGGCGTGCGACGACGCGCTCGTGTTCCGGGTCGACGTCCACAAGGACCCCGTGATCGTCCGTCCCCTGGACGCCGCCGATCCGCGGCTTGACAATGAAGTGGCCGAGATTCACTCGGATGGGGTGCAATGCTACGTCGGGTTGGATCGGTGGGAAGGGTATGTGGTGCTGCCGGAGATGGAGGCGGGGACGGCGCGCGTCTGTCCGGTTCGCGAAACCGCGGCCGACACCGCCCGCGTGAGCGCTCGCACCACGCGAACACCGACCGGATACCGGGTGCTCGTGCGATGTTCCGTTGGCAGGACGTTGCGATCCGGTGACCGGGTGCGGTTCCAGGTTGTGATCAACGAAATGCGTCCCGATCGCGTGCGCCGCGCCGGACAACTCGCGCTGACCGGTGGTGGGTGGGTGTACCTGCGCGGCGACCGCGAGTCGGAAGACGCCGCGCTGGTGGGGGAAATCGTATGAGCGTCACCGTGGTGCTGAACGAACCGCAGGACATCGTGAACATTGCGCTGGTGATCCGCGCGATGCGCAACTTCGGCCTCAAGAACCTGCGACTCGTCCAGCCCGCCGAGTTCGACGCGTATCGCATCGAGGGGATCGCGCACAACACGGGCGACGTCATTGCGCGCGTCGTGGTGTACCCGTCACTCGACGCGGGGATGGCCGATGCCACGTTCGCGGTGGCGTTCACGGCGCGGGAACGCACCGTCAAGCGCAACGCGCTGGATCTGCGCGACGCGGCCGCGGACATCGTGGCCCGGAGCCGGAATGGCGAGACGGTGGTCATGCTGTTCGGGCGCGAAGACCGGGGGCTGAGCAACGCCGATCTCGATCGATGCCACCGAAGCGTTACCATCCCCACCGCGCCGGAGCACACCTCGCTCAACCTGGGCCAGGCGTTTTGCGTCGCGGCGTATGAGGTGTTCATGGCGGACGGGGCGGTGCGGCCGAGGCCGCCGGCGGGACGCGTCGTGTCCCCCGCGCGGCACGAGGAACTCGAGTCGCTGTTCGCGAGCGCGTACGACGCGCTGGAGGCGATCGACTTTTTCAAGGCGCGCAATCCCGATGTCCCGATGCGCGCGCTGCGCGAGCTGGTGCATCGCACGCCGATCGATCGGCAGGAAGCCCGCATGCTGCAGGCCATGAGCGTCGAGGTGCTGCGATTCCTCGAGCGATCGGGTGTCCGCCCGTGATCCCCGGGGAGACCTCGACCGGCAGCAAGCGGACCGAGGCGATGTTCGGAGGGCCGGGCGGCCCCGCGCGCATGGTGCGGGCCGTTGGCTGTCGCGTCTGGGATGACGCGGGCCGTGAGTACCTCGACACGACCATGGCACTCGGGGCCGTGGCACTCGGCTACGCGCATCCGGCGGTGGTGGCCGCGGTCGAACGCGCCGCGCGCGACGGCACGGTCGGACCGCTGCCACCCACTGCCGAAGCCGAACTCGCCGAGCGTCTGCTCGAGTGGGTTCCCGGCGCGGAGGCGGTGCGGTTCCTCAAGACCGGTGCGGAAGCGGTCGCGGCGGCGGTTCGTATCGCCAGGGTCGTCACCGGTCGCGAGCGGGTCGTTACCTGCGGCTACCACGGTTGGCTGGACTGGAATCAGCAGGACCCCGGCGTACCGGAGTCGGTTCGGCGCCTGTGCACCAGGCTCCCCTTCGGCGACGTGTCCGCGGTCGAGGCGTTGGAATCCGCCGCGCTGCTTCCCGCGGCCATCGTGGTGGAACCGGTGATCGACCGCCCGCCACCGGTCGCGTGGCTCGCGGCGTTGCGCGCCACCGCCAGCCGGACCGGGGCGGTGCTGGTGTTCGACGAGATCAAGACCGGGATCCGTCTCGGTCCCGGGGGCGCGGCCGCGCGGTACGGCGGCGAGCCGGATCTGGTCGTACTGGGGAAAGCGCTCGGAAACGGCTTCCCGCTTGCGGCGGTTCTCGGACCGGAAGCGATCATGCAGGCGGCCACGCGGACCTGGATCTCGTCGACCTTGGCGACGGAGTACGTGTCACTGGCGGCGGCAGGGGCGGTGCTCGACGTCTGCCAACGGGAGGACGTCGCGACGACGCTGGCCCGTGCGGGACGACGGTTCCAGCGGGGACTCGAAGGCATCGTGACGCGCCATCCCGACGTGGCGGTGGCGGTGCGGGGCATTCCCGAGTTCTGCTACCTGGTCTTCGCTGACGAGGCGGTCTCGTCGCGGGTGGCACTCGAAGCCGTGCGGCGCGGATTGCTGTTCAAGCGATCCGCCTACAACTTCGTTTCGCTCGCGCACGACCGGGAGATCATCGACGATGTTCTCAACCGGCTCGAGAACGCCGTGGCTGCGGTGGAGTGAACATGTTGATCGACGTCCACGCCCATTTTTATACCGAGCGGTCGCCCCGCGCCGACTGGCGCGAAGTCAATCGGCGGCGGATCGAAGCGGGAGCGCGCATCGGCATTACGACCCACGTGGCGTCGATCCTGGGAACCTGGGGCGCGCGCTCGCCGACGTACTTCCCGTCTCGCGACGACGTGGAATACGCGAACGAGGCCCTGCTCGAGATCATGCGGGAATATCCGGGCGTCGTGGCGGGGTACTGCGTGGTCAACCCGAACTTTCCGGAGCACGCCCGCGAGCAACTCGAACGCCGGATCGATGCGGGGATGATCGGCGTGAAGCTTGCCGCCAGCCGGCGGGCCGACGATGCGTTGCTCGATCCGATCGCGGTCATCGCCGCCGCTCGTCATTGTCCAATCCTGCACCACGTATGGCAACACCGACGGCGCGACTGGCCCGGCCAGGACGCGTCGGACGCGGTCGAACTCGCGTCGCTCGCACGGCGCCATCCTGACGCGACCTTCATCCTGGCGCACATCGGTGGTGGCGGCGAGTGGTCCCACTCCCTGCGCGCGTTGCGCGGTCAGGATAACGTGGTGGTCGACCTGTCCGGCAGTGGGATCGATACCGGGATGCTCGAGCAAACCATCGACGAGGTCGGCGCGCAGCGGATCGTCTGGGGGACCGATCTTACCATGGACACGGGGTGGGCGAAGCTGCGCTACCTGGCATCGCTGCGACTGACCGAGTCGGAGTTGGCGTCGATCACGTATCGCAACGCGCAGACCCTGTTTCCCGCTGGGGCCTTTGATGATCGTTGACGTGTCCGCCTGTGTCGGCGAGTATCCATTCCGGTTTCTCGACGCCCGTCGCGAGCCGGCATGGCTCTTGACCCAAATGGACCGTCTTGCCATCGACCGGGCGTGGGTGGGCCACCTTCCGTCGATCCTCTATAAGGATCCCGCGGCGGGCACCGCCGAGTTATTGCGCGCGGTCCAACCCCACGCCGACCGCCTGGTGCCGGTCCCGACGATTCATCCCGGGTTGCCCGGGTGGGAGGACGACCTCAATGTCGCCTCGCTCGCCGGCGCGCCGGCCATCCGGGTGTATCCGATGCAGCAGGGACTCGATCCCGCCGGGAGCGCCATGCGGGTGATCGTGGCCGCCGCCGGCGCGATCGACATGCCGGTGATGCTGACCGTGAGAATGGAAGATCTCCGCCAACGCCATCCGTTGGACGCGGCGACCGATATGCCCGCCTCGGCGATCCGCGCGTTGGCGCGGTCGGATGTCCAGGCGCGCCTCATCGTGCTCAACGCGGACCGGCCGATGCTGGAGGAAGTCCACTTTGGTTTGACCGACGAGGAAGCGCGCCGGGTGCTGTGGGATATCGGCTGGTTGTGGGGTCCGCCGGAGGATCATCTGCGACTCCTGATCGAGACGGTTGGCATCGGGCGCTTCACCTTCGGCACCGGGATGCCGTTGCGTATACCCGATGGCGCGTTCGCGAAGGTCGATCTGCTCGATCTCACGGATGCCGACCGGGCGGCGATTACCGGCGGAAACCTGTCGCGCTGGCGCGCCGGCTGACGCATGGCGGGCGTTCGATGTCCGGCCTGCGGCCGCGAGGCACCCGCGTCGGCAATCCGCTGTCCCGCGTGCGCCGTGGTCCTGGCGGGCGCCGGTGACGCCGCGCTCGCGGCGCGTGTCGCCGGAGCGCTCGGCCCCCACTATCGTGTCGACGAGGTCATCGGCCGCGGCGGATTCGCCATCGTCTTTCGCGTGCGCGATCTTCGGCTGGATCGTGACGTCGCGGCCAAGACACTCCACCCCGAGCTGGCGGCGCACCGGGAATTGGCCGACCGGTTTCGCCAGGAGGTGCTCACCGCCGCACGGCTGAACCACCCGAACATCGTGCCGATCTACTTTGTCAGCGATGAGCCGGCGGCGACGTACGTGATGCCGCTCATCGAGGGCGAAACGCTGGCGGCGCGCCTGCGTCGCGAGGGGCAACTGCCGATGGCCGTCGCCCTCGGCATCCTGCGCGATGTCGCCGGGGCGCTCGACTACGCGCATGACGCGGGCATCATCCATCGCGACGTCAAGCCCGACAATGTGGTCATCGAGTCGCGGACCGGTCGCAGTCTGCTGATGGATTTCGGGATTGCCAAGGCGTTGGCGGGCGACACGGTCGTGACGGCGTCCGGGGTCGTCGTCGGGACGCCGCACTACATGTCTCCGGAGCAGATCGCGGGCGAAGGTCCGGTCGATCGGCGCAGCGACGTCTACAGCCTGGGGGTGATGACCTACGAGATGCTGGCGGGTGGCCCGCCGTTCGAAGGCGCCACGGCGGCGGCGGTCTTCGCGCTGCACGCGGCGGAACGGGCGCCGGCGTTGCGCGACCGGCGGCCCGACGTGAAGGAGGCGGTGGCGGCGGTCATCGATCGGGCCCTCGCCAAGCTGCCCGCCGAGCGGATGGACAGCGCCGGCGCGTTGCGCGACGCGCTCGAGCGTGCCCACGGGCGGGTGAGTTTGCGGCGCTCCGGCGAAGCGGTCATCGAGCGCCAGCCGGCCGACGACATGCGGCTGTTTCGCTCGGTGGGGACGGCACGCGGTTCGGCTGTCGTCGCGTTGCGCGATGCCAACGATCTCGGCGCCATGGCCGAAGCCGTCAACGCCGCGATGGCGTCGACCCACGCCGCCATCGAACGGCTCGACATCAGCGCCGCCTTGGAGCACGTGATGGCGTTGGCGTCGCGGCGTGACGATCCCCGGCCCGCGTTCCGGCAGGCCCCCCGTGACGCGTTGCGCCGGCTGGCCACGGACCTGGATGCGATCGACATGCTCGCCGGGGCGTGGCGTGGGGGGAATGAAGACGTGCAGGGCGGCGTGGAGCAGGCGCTGAGCGCGCTGTTGCCGGACGTCGCGCCGGCGTTGGTCGAGGTCGCCGCGCGGTCGAAGAGCGCGGAGTTCGTGTTGCTCGCGGATCGGGTCGGCGCCATCGACGGCAGGACCGCGGAGTGGCTGGCGCGCCATGCGAGCGCGGCGGTCGCACAGGCCTTCGGTGTGGCGCTCCGGGAGAGCACCCGCCCGGGGCGCACGATCGAGCAGTGGCTCGGGATGCTTGCGCGCCACCCCCATCCGGCCGTCCGCGCCCTGGCCGTCGACACCGCCGGCATCCACGGCGGGGCGGTCGGCGAACGCATCGCGCGGTTGCTGATTGCCGATCGGGAAGCCACCCCGCGGCGGGCGGCGATCGCCGCCTTGGGCGCGTCGCGCCGGCCGGGGGTTCTTCCCGACCTGGCCAGCCTGCTGGAGCACGGCGATGTCGAAGACCGGTGCGCCGCGGCCGCGGCGCTCGGGGCCCTTGGCCTCTCGGAGGCGGTACCGGTGCTCGATCGTGTGTTTGCGCGGCGCCGCCTGCTCCGCGCGGAGCGCGGGCCGGTGCAACGGGCCGCCGCGCGAGCCCTGGCTGCCCTCCCGATGGGACTCGGTCGCGACAGCCTGGCACGACTGCGTGACGATGCCGACGGCGAGGTGCGGGCCATCGCGCGGTCGGTCGAATGACGCGCTGCACAACCGGTTGTGCAACGGGAGCCATCGACTATCTTTCTCCCGGCCGCAAACCCAATCTGGCACCCGTGGCCAGTCCCGCGGCCGATATCGAGTCGCATAGCCGTTTGATCGACCTTCGACGCGGAGTGCCCACTCCCGGGAGGGCACGTCACATGCCGCGCAAAGGTGGGATATGACGAAGTGGGTCATGCCGGTGGCGAAAGCGGGCGGGATACTCAGCGTAGGTGCGCTCGTTGTCGTGATCGGTCTTGGTGCGTTGCAGACCCAGTCCACTCCCGCCCAGCAAGTCCCGGCTGACACGGCGTTTCAGGCGCCGGTGGACGTCGATACCGCCGGACTCCCCGGACCGCGGCAACCCATCTTCTATCGTCACGATGTGCATGCCGGGCAGTACCAGATGGACTGCCGGTACTGCCATGCGTATGCCGAAGTGAGCACGTCACCCGGATTACCATCCCTCGCGTCGTGTATGGGGTGCCACTTCGTAGTCGGTTCGGGCAATCCGGAGGTGCAGAAGCTGCGCGATGCGTTCGCGAGTGGCGTGCCGCCGCAATGGAACGAAGTGCATCGCCTGGCGCCGTTCGTGCACTTCCCGCACATGCGTCACGTCATCAGCGCCGAGCTCACCTGCCAGGAATGCCATGGCGAAATCCAACGCATGCCGCAGGTCTACCGGTTTGCCTCGCTCAAAATGGGATGGTGCGTTTCGTGTCACGAAAAGAGCACGTATGCCGAGTTTCCGGATCGTCAGGTAACCACCGACTGCACAGCCTGTCACTATTGAGTGGGTGGAGGGGTTGATGTCTGACGGAATGGGTCGGCGGCGGTTTCTCAAGGTCCTGGGCGCCACGGGTGGCGGCGCGGCGGTCGCGGCGGGCTGCGGGACCGATCAGGTCGAGAAGCTGATCCCCTATCTGGTCCCCATCGAAGATCAGATTCCCGGCATCGCCACGTACTACGCATCGACCTGCCGCGATTGTTCGGCCGGATGCGGTGTGCACGTTCGGGTCCGCGAAGGCCGGGCGGTCAAGCTCGAAGGGAATCCCGACCACCCGATCAACCGTGGCCGGCTGTGCGCGCGCGCCCAGACCGCGTTACAGGGCACCTACAACCCCGACCGCATTCAGACGCCGCTGGCGCGCAATGCCTCGGGCGGATGGGACGCCATCGCGTGGGACGATGCGCTGGCGCGCGTCACGCAACGGCTGACGGCGGCCGATCCGAACCGGGTCTGGTTCCTCACGGGGAACGAAGGCGGCTCGTTCGGGACGCTGGTGGACGAGTGGCTGGCGGCGCTCGGGTCCGGACACCACGTGGTGTTCGAGCCGTTCGGCTACGAAGCGGTGCGCCATGCCAACCGGCAGGTGTTCGGTGTCGACGCCGTGCCGGCATACGACTTCGCCCGTGCCGAGTACGTCATCTCGTTTGGCGCCGATTTCCTCGAAACGTGGATGAGCCCCGTCGAATTCGCGCGCGGCTTCAGCGCGTCCCATGGCTACCACGACGACACGATGGGTCGCTACGTCCACGTCGAGCCGCGAATGAGCATGACCGCGATGAGCGCCGATGAGTGGATCGCGCCGGCCGCGGGTACCGAGGGCGCCGTCGCGCTCGCCATGGCGCACGTCCTCGTGGCCGATGGCGGGAGTCGCGTGCCGGCGGACGCGCGGACCCTGCGCGCCGTCCTCGAACCGTACGCGCCGGAAGCGGTGGCCGGCCGAACCGGCGTCGGCGCGGAGACGATACGACGGCTCGCCCGTGAGTTCGGCGCACGGCCTGGTATCGCGTTGCCCGGCGGTACCGGGACCCAGCACGTCGACGCGCACGTCACCGCGGTCGCGGCGAATCTGCTCAACTACGTCGCCGGCAACGTCGGTGACACGGTGGTGTTCGGCGCGCATGTGAACGTGGCGGGCGGATCGACCTACGCGGATCTCCGCACACTGGTGACGGCGGCCGGGAACGACGAGGTCGCGGTCTTGTTCGTGCATGGCACGAACCCCGCATACGCCGTGCCGGGTGGCGCCGTGCGGGGGGTGTTCACCGTCAGTTTCTCGCGCTTCCTGGACGAAACCACGGTCGGGGCCGACCTCATTTTGCCGGACCACGATCCGCTGGAGCAATGGAACGACTTCGAGCCGCGGGCCGGTGTCCACTCGCTGCTTCAGCCGGTCATGATGCCCGTGTTCGACACGCGCCAGACCGGCGATGTGCTCATTGACCTGGCGCGTCGCGCCGGTGGTCGCCTGGCACAGGGGCTCGGGCCGACCGCCGCGCCGAACGCCACGTACAAGGACTACCTCCAGCGGCGGTGGGCGGCACTGCAGCGCGCCGCCGGTGAGCGTCGGCCGTTCGAGGAGTTCTGGCGCGAGGCGGTGCAACGCGGCGGATGGTGGACGGACCCGCCGTGGACGACCGTGCGGCTCGCGGCCGGTGCCGGTGCCGTTGCGCCGCCGACCTGGTCGGTGCCGGACGGCGCGTTCACGTTGATCGCCTATCCGTCGTCCACACTGTTCGACGGCCGCGCGGCCAACCGTCCCTGGTTGCAGGAGCTGCCCGATCCGGTCACCAAGATGACATGGGGCAGTTGGCTCGAGATCCACCCCGAAACCGCCGAGACCCTCGGGATTGCCGACGGGGATGTTGTCGAGGTGACCTCCCGTGCCGCGACGCTCCGGCTTCCGGCGTACCGCTACCCGGGTGTGCGTCCCGACGTCGTGGCCATGCCGCTCGGTCAAGGACATACCGCCTTCGGTCGGTACGCGCAGGATCGGGGCGCGAACGCCTACACGTTGCTTGGCAACGAGGCGACCGCGTATGGCGGCCGAGTGCACTACGCGGCGGTCACGCTCAACCACACCGGTCTGCACGAACGCCTGGCGAAGACCGAGGGCAGGAACCGACAGCTGGGGCGGGGCATCGCCCAGGCCGTCACCCTGGCCGGCATCGCCGAAGGTGCACTCGATCATCCGTTCCATGTGGCGCACGCGGCGGAGGTCCCCGAGCGGGAACAGGCCGTGCTGGAAACCGTCGAACGCGGCCAGGAAGCGCTCACCCGCTACGGCCCGTACGCGTATACCGAGACCCGCTGGGGGATGTCGATCGACCTCTCCCGGTGCACCGGGTGCAACGCGTGCGTCGCCGCGTGCAGCGCGGAGAACAACGTGCCGTTCGTCGGGGAAGATCAGGTGCGGCGCGGCCGGGAAATGCAGTGGATCAGAATCGAGCGGTATTTCGAGGGCGGCGAGGATGGCGAACCGCTCGAGACGCGCTTCGTGCCGATGCTATGCCAGCAGTGCGGTAACGCACCGTGCGAGCCCGTGTGCCCGGTGTTCGCCGCCTACCGCACACCGGATGGGCTCAACGCTCAGGTGTACAACCGGTGTGTCGGCACGCGCTATTGCTCCAACAACTGTCCGTACAAGGTTCGCTACTTCAATTGGTACGACATGTCGACACCGAACGACCCGCGGACCTTTGCCTGGCCGGAGCCGATGCACTGGTTGCTCAATCCCGACGTGACTGTCCGGTCCAAGGGCGTGATGGAGAAATGCACGTTCTGCGTGCACCGGATCCGTGGCGCGCAACATGACGCGCGCATGGCGGGGGTCGAACTGGCGGATGGCGACGTCACCGTGGCATGCGAGCAGACCTGCCCGACGAACGCCATCGTGTTCGGGAACCTGACCGATCCGTCCGCGCGCGTGGCGCAACGCGCGGAGGATCCCCGCGGATACCACGTGCTGGGCGGGCTGAATACGAAGCCGGCCGTCACGTATCTCCAGAAGGTCCGCCACGTGGGGGAGGCCTAGTCGACATGGCGACGACGGCGCAGCCCGACCGGATCACGGTGCCGCACGAGCAGCCCACCTACGCCGAGGTCACGCGCGACATCGCCGCGACGCTCGGGAACCCGGGCCGCGGGTATTTCGTCCTGCTGGGGTGCGTCGTCGCGGTGCTGGGCGTGGGTGTGTTCGCCCTCCTGTGGGAGACACGGTGGGGGTTGGGTGTTGCCGGCTATACGCCGCCGGTCCTGTGGGGCGTCTACATCACGACCTTCGTGTTCTGGGTCGGCATTGCCCACTCGGGGACGCTGATCTCCGCGATCCTGTACCTGTTCCGCTCCGCGTGGCGAACGGCGGTGTATCGCACGGCGGAAGCCATGACGGTCTTCGCGGTGATGACCGCGGGGTTGTTCCCCCTGATCCACGTCGGCCGCTTGTGGTACGCCTATTGGCTGATTCCCTATCCGAACCAGCGGCAGCTCTGGGTGAACTTCAAGTCGCCCCTGCTCTGGGACGTGTTCGCGGTCTCGACGTACTTCACCGTCAGCACGCTGTTTCTCATCGTGGGCCTGGTCCCGGACATCGCGGCCATCCGCGACAAAGCGAAGGGATGGCGCAAGCGGTTGTACGAGATCACGTCCCTGGGATGGCGGGGCACGGACTACCAGTGGCGCCACTATACGCGTGCGTACCTGTACCTCGCGGCGTTGGCGACCCCATTGGTCCTCTCGGTCCACAGCGTGGTGTCGTGGGACTTCGCGATGTCCATCGTCCCCGGTTGGCATGCGACGATTTTCGCGCCGTATTTCGTGGCGGGCGCGATCTACTCGGGTGTGGCGATGGTCATCACGCTCACGGTACCCCTCCGCAAGGTGTTCCGTATGGAGCGATACGTGACCGTGCGGCATTTCGAGAACCTCGCCAAACTCATGCTGTTGACGGGCATGATCGTCGGGTACGCCTACGTGGTCGAGTACTTCATCGCGTGGTACAGCGGCAACGCGTTTGAGCGGGCATCGTTCTATAATCGCGCCTTCGGCGACTATTGGTGGGCCACCTGGACCATGCTGATCTGCAACGGCCTCCTCCCGTGGCTCCTGTGGTTTCCGCGGATCCGCCGGAGCATTCCGTCGCTGTTCGTGCTGTCGCTGTTCGTCAATCTGGGGATGTGGTTCGAGCGGTTCGTGATCATCGTGGTCTCGCTCTCGTATGAGTACGAGCCGTATGCGATGGGGCATTACACGCCGTCGTGGGCGGAATTGTGCATCCTGGCGGGGAGCTTCGCCTGGTTCTTCATGTGGTTCCTGCTGTTCGCCAAGAACTTCCCGACCGTCTCGATCACCGAGGTGAAGGAGATCATCCCGATGCCGCGCCGGAAAGGGGCCCACGCATGAGTGCCGTACCGGCGGGGATGCTGGCCGCGTTCGCGCACGTCGACGCCGCGGCCGATGCGATCCGGGCCCTCAAAGAAACGGGGCATCGCGATTTCACGGTCTACACGCCGGTGCCGAACCACGAGATCGCCGAAGCGGTAGGGCATAGCGTCAGCCCCGTGCGGCGATGGACCTTGCTCGGTGGGCTTACCGGTGTGGCCCTGGGCTTCCTGATGTCGATGTGGATGTCGCTCGACTACCCGCTCATCGTCGGCGGCAAGCCCATTCCGTCGTGGATACCCTACGTGGTGATCGCGTTCGAGCTCACCATCCTGTGCGGTGCGGGCGCGACGATCATCGGGCTGATCTTCCATGCCTGGCGTGATCGGCGTCCGGCCGCGTACGATCCGCGCTTCACCGACGACCATATCGGCATCTTCGTTCCGTGCGGGCCGCATCAGCGATCGGCCGTCGAACAACTGCTACAGACCGCCGGGGCGACGGAGGTGCGCGTTGAAGCGTAATCTGGTGGTCTTCGTGACGGGCGTGCTCGCGGCCGGCTGCACGGCGGATCAGTGGCAGCGGTTCCCGAGTCCTGACGACGCCATCGCGTTGGTACCATGGTTCTCCACGATGCACACCGGCATCGCGGTGCAACCCTACCAATGGCCCAACCCTCGCCCGCCCGTCGAAGGGACGATCCCGGTCGGGGGGAACGAACCCCCGACGCTGGTCGTGCCGGCCAACCAGCGGATCATCGACGCGCTGGCCAATCCGGTGGAACGCACGGCCGCCTCGATCGAACGCGGTCAGGATCGCTACGACATCTACTGCCTGCCGTGTCACGGTGTCCAGGGCGCCGGCGACGGGCCGGTCAACGTGAAACTCCTCGTGACGCCCAGTTTGCTGACGGATCGGGCCACGAACTTCACCGATGGTTATCTGTATGCCATCCTCCGGCATGGACGGGGTATCATGCCCGCGTACGGCGATCGGATCCGCGGCGAGGACCGCTGGCACGTGGTCAACTACGTGCGGACGCTCCAGGGAGGAACGCCATGAGCGGTACGGCGGGTCATCAGGACGCCTATCGGCGGGCGGCGCACGCACCGGCGGGCGGATTGGTGATGCTCGGCGGCGTCCTCGCCGTTCTGGGCCTCGGGTTCTTCGTGATGCTGAGTACCGGTGATGATCCGGCGCGCGCGTGGCGCATGTTTCTGGTGAACTTCGTGTTCTTCACCGGATTGGCCGCGGGCGCGGTCATCTTCGCGGCGACACAGAAGATCACGAAGGGCGCGTGGGCCGGCTCGATCATTCGGTTCGCGGAAGCCGGGGTCGCGTTCCTGCCGGTGGCGCTGGTGCTGTTTCTGGTGTTGTTCCTCGGCCGGGAATACCTGTTCCCCTGGATCGAGCACCCGACGCCGGCTCGCGGCAAATGGCTGACCGTGCCGTGGGTGTTCACGCGCGACCTGGCCAGCCTGCTGATCGTGTTCGGCGTGGCGATCGCGTTCGTCTGGCAGGAACTGAAACCGGATGTGGCGGCGCTGCGCGGTGATGCCACCGGGTGGAAACGCGCCCTGTACGACCGGATCGCCGGGGATTACACGGGCACCCCCGAGCAGATCGAGCAACTCGATCGCCGGATCCACCGGATGGCGCCGATTCTCTGTCTGCTCTATGCCTACCTGTTCTCCCTGCTCGCGTTCGATCTCATCATGTCGCTCGCGCCCTACTGGATCAGCAACCTGTTCGGTGCCTACTATTTCATGGGGTCGTTTCTCACCGGCCTGACGATGCTCGGGCTGATGATGGTGTACTGGCGCCGCAAGCTCGGGCTCGAAGCGTTGATCGGACACCACCAGTTCCACGACCTGGGGAAGCTGGTGTTCGGGTTCACCGTGTTCTGGGCCTATCTCACCTACAGCCAGGTCCTCGTCATCTGGTACGGCAACCTCCCGGAAGAAACGGCGTTTCTGTTCTTCCGCATGTGGGGCGAGTGGCGGCCGGTGGCGCTGCTGGTGACGGCCATGGTCTTTCTGGTTCCGTTCTGGGGGCTGATCTCGGTGAAGGCCAAGGTGACCCCGGTGACGTTCACGCTGTTCGTGACCATCAGCCTGCTGGGGATGTGGCTGGAACGGTTTCTCCAGGTGCAGCCCTCGTTGGTCGCCAGTCCGCCACTCGGACTTCCCGAGGTGGGCATCAGCGTCGGGTTCCTCGGGTTGTTCCTGCTGGCCTACGGGTTGTTTGCGCGCACGTTCCCCATGGTGAGTCCGCGGCTGGCCGAGCGGGCGCTGGCGACCATCCACCACTAGGCGAGGTCGCCCGGGGACGTGGGGGCGCGCGGCCGTACGCCCCGACGCGCGCCCCCGGCGTAGATTTCCAGTTTACCATATTCATCGCGGAGCCCGTATGTCCGAATCGGCGTCCTCCCTCGAGGCGTTCCGTCATTTTCGCGAGAAGATGAACGCCGCGATCCTCGAGGCGGGGAACGTGAACATCAATCGGTTTTTCGCGCTCGATACGCGGACCTACGAAACGGGTGCGCTCGACGTCAAAACCAAGGAACTGCTTGGGCTCGTGGCGTCCATGGTGTTGCGCTGCGATGATTGCATCACCTACCACGTGGTCCGCTGTCGGGAGGAAGGCGTGACGGACGAGGAGTTTCACGAAACGTTCGCGGTGGCGCTCGTGGTGGGTGGGTCGATCGTCATTCCGCATCTGCGGCGTGCGGTCGCCCGACTCGAGGAGTTGCCGGCGTCGTGAGCGAGCGGGCGGCCATCTGGCGCGCGGCCGCCGAGGCGGCGCGATGTGGTGAGCCGGCGGCGCTGGTCACCGTGGCGCGGCAGCGTGGCTCGTTACCGATGGCCTCCGACGCCAAGATGCTCGTCACACGGGGCGGGGAACGGCATGGCACCGTTGGCGGTGGATGCCTCGAGGCTGACGTGACCGCGCAGGCCTTCGAGGCGATCGGGCGCGGGGAACCCACGGTCGTGCGCCATACCCTCAACGCGGATGTGGCGGGCGATCTGGGGCTGTCATGCGGCGGAACGGTCGACCTCTTCGTCGAGCCCCTCATCGCGACGGACGGATTGCCGGATCTGCTCATTGCGGTTGCCGACGCGATTACGTCGCGGCACGCGGCACTGGTCACCACGGCAATCGCGTGGCCGAACGGGCCGCGCAAGGCCCTGGTCAGTGGGGACCGGTCTATGTGCGTGGGTGAATCCCAACGCCTGATCGATGCGCGTCCCGCCGACCACGCGTACATGGACGAAGCAGCGGGTGTGTTCGTCGAGCCCGTCCCGCGAACACCGCGGCTGCTCGTGTTCGGTGCGGGACACGTGGGGTGCGAGATCGCGCGGGCGGCCGCTTCGACGGATTTCCATGTCGTCGTGATCGACGATCGGGAGGAGTTTGCCAATCGTGACCGGCTGCCCTGGAGCGACGAGATCATCGTGAGCGACCATCGGGTGGTGCTCGACCACCTCACGCTCGACGCCGACGATTACGTAATCGCCTGTACGCGCGGACACGCGATGGACGCCCTCATCATCGAGCGGACTGCCGCCAGCCCGGCGCGCTATGTGGGGATGCTGGGTAGCCAGCGCAAGCGCGCGGTGATCTGGAAGGCGCTCGAGAGGGCCGGCACCGCGCCGGAGGCGCTGGCCCGGGTCAAGGTGCCGATCGGGGACCCGATCGGCGCCGATACACCCGGCGAGATCGGCATTGCGGTCCTTGCGGAGTTGATCCGGTTGCGCCGCCTACCGCCGCAACCGCGCCAGCAAGGCGCGTAGGGAATCGCTCGGAATCGGTCCGCTCACGGTCACGCGGAATTCCCCCAGATCCACCTGCGGCTGCCCGGTCGACACGGCGGGTTGCCCCGCCCGGGGGGCGGCCTCGTCTGTGCGGGGCGACTGCACCAGCGCGATCACCGCGCCATCATCCAATGCCAGCCGCGTCCTGACGGCGACCGGCGCGACCGCACGCATCGCATGATCGATGATGCGGAGTCCCTCGATCACGTACACCGGGCCGCCAAGCAACCGTTCAGCGTCGGCCCGTGCTACAACAGTCCATCCCCGGTCATCCAGCGTTGGCAACGCGGCCTGCTCCGACAGTACGGCGCGGCCCAACGCGGCGCGGCGCGACTCCTCGGTGGTACGATCCGCCGCGGCATCGCGCTGCTGCGCGCCGGCCGGGGCGGCCGCCGGAGGCGGAGCAGCGGCCAAGCGCTCGGCGCGAGCGCCAGGTCCGGCACCGGAGGCGACTCCTGCCACGTCCCGGGCCGCGAGCGGCGCCACGGCCGGAGGGGACTCGATCGGCGGCGTTTCCGGCGCGGCGGCCACAGGTGGCACCCGTTGCGCCATCGAGCTGCCCGCGGCTGCCGGTTCGTTGACCCACGGAACCATCTGCCCGCCCGCCGGAACACCCGCAGGTTCGCCAGGGGATGGTGTCCACGTGACGAACTCGCCGGCAGCCCACGTGACTCCAATCGCGAGGACCGCGGTCGCGGCAAGTGCGAGCGGGCGGCTCGGCCGCCACCTGCGCCGGCGCCGATAGCCTGCGCGGGTCGCGATCTGTTCAAACGGCGGCGGCTCGATGTCCGCCGGTCCCGACTGCAACAGAATTGCCCGGGCGCGCTCCAGCATGTGCCTGGCCTCGTCCACGCGCGTGCGGCACTCGGCACACGCATCGAGATGCCGTTCGATCGCCCGCCGGTCGTCCGCCTGTCGCAGGCCGCGATCGAGCAATTCGGCGATGGTGCCCTCATCCAAGTGATTCATGGGAGCCCTCCCCAACATCATAGGCTTCGACAAGTTTGCGCCGCGCGCGCGCCAGCGTCGTGCCGACGGCCGTGCGTGCCAGACCCGTATGGGATGCAATCTGTCCGTAGTCCAGTCCGGCATCCCACAGCAGCAGCACCTCGCGGTCGCGTTCCGACAAACGCGCGAGAGCCGCTTTCACCGCTTTCATCTGCTCGGCCGCCTCGATCCGCTCGATGGGATTCGGCGGCTCCGGTCGGTCGATGGTCGTGACCAGCAATTCCAGGTGCTGCTTCCGCCGAATCGCGCTCCGCGCCTCGTCCCGAGCAAGGTTCGCGGCGATGGTGAACAACCAGGCCCGCGTGTCGTCCGGGTCGTGCTCGAGTGCACGCACGAATACCTCCTGCGCGAGGTCCCGGGCCCGCTCCGGATCCCACACCTTGCGGTGAAGGAACCGGACCAGGTCGGGGTAGGTCTTGCGGTACACGTCAGCCCAGTCGGTCGCCACGGCGCGGAATCTAGGGTCCGCGGAATCGCGTAACCAGATTTGCCGCGGCGGCGCGCTCAGACACACCGCCGGCCGCGAGTTCGATACTGACCCGGGCGCCGGCGACGCGCACATGTTCCCACCGCCCGAAGATCGGAGCGAGTTCCGGCAGCTGCCGCAGAATCTCGAAATACGCCGCGCTGAACGGCTCGACGCGGACGACGTCCAACGAGTCCGCATGGCGGAGATCGATCCACACGCCGTTCCGATGCTCGAACAGGCGTCCGGCGACATGCTGGGCTTGCCCGACATGTCCTTGGCGGAGCATCTCCTCATCCATCGCGACGAGATCGGACACCGTCCGCGCCTCGCGTCGCGCCTGATCGGCTTTGGCGCTCAGCACGGCGCGCTGCCCGCTCGACCCCGCGCCCGACATCGACGGCCTCGGCGCCGCGGCGGGCACGCCGCCAACTGGCCTCTCCGCGGCGACCTCCATCATCTGCGGCTCCTGTACGAGGTACGACGTGTATTCGCTCAACAAGCCGTACCGGAGCGCCGTCTGCCGGATCGCGTCGATCAGCGCGGGGCTTGGGCCCTCGAGGCGCACCGCCTGCTGCAAGACCCCCAGCTTGCGCGCCGCCCATAACGGTGGGATGAAGTCGTTGCCGGCCGCGTGATCCGGGAACGCGCCGCGCGCGGTGTACCGCTCCGGCCGTCCGTTCCGCCGTCCTCTGATCGCGACGTCCCCGGTGCCGGTCCGTTCGTATCGCCCGAAGATCACGAGCTCCTCACCCGCGAACAGATCGGGCAGGGTACGCGGATAGACCTCGGTCAGGCGGACGGGTCCGGACAACGCGAGATCGGTCAGGACGGGATGCTGGATCTTCGTCGCGAGGCGACTCACCGCTTGCTCGACATCCTGGCCGGGTTCGACGTACTCGGTCGAACCACGACCGGCGGCCGACAGGCGATCGAGCAGATACGTGTTGACGTCGTAGCCCACACCGAACACGAACACGCGGGCTCGTCCGCGGTGTGTCTCGGCCCGCGCCGCGATCCGTTCCGGATTGTCTTCGCCGACGGACGGCAGGCCGTCGGTCAGAAACAGCACGACGGGGAGCCGCTCATCGGGCGTCGACAGGCGGAACGCTTCCTCCAACGCGCCGGCGATGTTGGTGCCGCCGGAGGCGCTGAGGTCGTCGATCCACTGCTCGGCGTCCCGTTGCGCCACCGTGCTCGCATCGGTCCACTCCGCGCGATACACACTGACGCGGTTACTGAAGCTGATCAGGCGGAACCGGTCTTCCGGACGCAACGTGCCGAGCAGTTGCCGTAGCGCCGCACGGGCCTGATCGATCTTGCCGCCGGACATCGAGCCTGAGACATCCACCACCGCCGTGATGTCCCGTGGTTCCACGGCGTCGCGCACGTCATCCGGCGACAACGTGACCATGAAGTAGCCCGGTTCGGACGACGGGCGGTGCGTGACCACCGTGAGACCCACGACGTCGCGCGCGAACGGAAGAAACAGGGTAAAGTCGCCGGCGATGGCGTGGCGCAGGCGCACCTGCAGCTCGCCGCCTCGACGGGTCGACTCGATTGCATGGGTTGGCGAGAAGGGATCGCGAAACGCGCTACCGTCCTCCGTCACTAGCTCGAACGTGACGGGGGCCTCCGTCACCTGCAGTCGTGGTCCCGTGCTTCCTTCAACCGGCATCGACGGGGTCGCCGTGCGCCCGCCGGCGGCGTAGCGGAATTGCAGTGCGTCCCCGGCGCGGTCGAGTACCTGCGTATAGCGGAGCGTGATCCGGCGCGTTTCCCCCGGATTGAACGGGAATACTCTGGCACGGACCAGACCGTGCCCCGCCAGCTCGATCAACGCGGGATCGCGCTTCCGCCGCACGATCTCCTCATAGATCGCGCGCGCCTGCCCGGCGTCCATCGTCTCACCACGCAGTTCCTCGTCGCCCTGAAAGAGCGAGAAATTGCTGAAGACCGCCTCGCCCGGCAGCGGGTAGAGGTAGTCGCCTTCACCCAGCCGGCCGCCGCGGTTGGTGAACCACTCGTCGACCGCAACGTGGGCAATCCGGCCCACCACCCGTACGGCCACCTCGGTGCGTACCTTCGTCACGCCAAAATCCGGCGCCGGCCGAACCGGCTCGATCCATCCCTGGGCCCACGCCGGCGCGGCGCTCAGTGCCAGAAGTGTATATGCGATGAGGCTTTTCATGACATCCCCGCTTTGAGGTTCTCTCAGGGGGACGTCCCAAGGGGCGAGACTTGCACACGGCCGGCCGCCGGGCCGGTCGGATCAATCGTCGATGAAGACGCAGCCCGGGTGTCCGGTCAGCTCATCGTCATCGTCGAATTCCGGCCAGTTGCTGCAGATATCGGGCTTGGCGGGACGGCCGTTGGGTCGCACGCGGTCGTGCAGCATGCAACTGATGTCGTCATCCCCGAGATAGCCGCACGCGGAAATGACCTCACATTCGACCGTCGACGGAGCCGTCCGCTTCACCTTGCACAGATACGGTGGGCGTCGAGCGCGCAGCAACGCCTCGATCGGATCGCCCTCGGGGATCGTCATTTCGAGCGTGAGGTCGCGACAGCACGCGGCGCCCATCTTGTTGTCCGCCGTCCGACAGGGCGCGCCGACGCAGGGGTTGCCGTTTTGCAACACCGGCAGAGCGCGACGGGCCGCCCGTTTGAGCGGCAGCGCCATCGGCCGGACACGCCGTCCGTGCACGATCGTAAAGCGATCAGCGCGGTGCCGGAGGACCGGCGCGTCAACCGGTGCCGGCCGGGGCATGGGGCCTTCGAATCCGTGCGCCCGACACCGCGCCGCCGGGCGCGACGAGCCGTTGGGCGATCGGGCCTGTTCCTCCAGGTACTTGCACGGAACCGATACGACAGCATCCGCTACCAGCAGCCGACCTCGCGTATAGGGCCGGCCAAACGTGATCCGCTCCGTGTGACCGAGGAGCCAGGTGGCCGCGGCGTCCTGGTCGGTGGGCGTATCGTCCCGGATGTCGGCGACCTGAGCCGTGACGGCGAGTTGAACGCAGTGCCGTCCGAGACGGCGGCAATCCGGGACTTGGGGCATACGGGTCCGAGACTCCGGCTATCGCAAGTATATGTGGGAAAGGCGATTGCAGGGCTCTTCGAAGTTCTGGATTTTCCCGCGAAAAGCAACCCCGTCCTTCCCCCTACCATTATACCGGATGCGCTTGGTAGATTGGGCGGATTCTTCGAACGTCATTCAGCGCAGTGAACTCATCCAGGAGTGGATACAATGCAGAAGTGGTTTGCCTCCATCGCGCTACTCGCGATGGCGTGCGGTGGTGGTGGAGAAAGTGGCGACGCGTCCTCGCAGGCGGCGGCGCCCGCTCCCGCGGCGGCGGCTCCGGCGGCCGCACCGTCGATGGCGGCGACCGGCACGGTGCACGAGGTGCAGATGCTGCTGACCGACGCCGGCGAGTACCGGTACGAGCCGGCCACCCTGAATATCAAGCAGGGCGACACGGTTCGCTGGATCAACGTGAGCGGCGGTCCGCACAACGTCGCCTTTTACGCCAACAAGATCCCGGCGGGCGCGGCAGCCGTGCTCAACGAGGCGATGGCCAACAAGATGATGCCGTTGACCGGCGAACTCCTGGTGGCGGAAAACGCGGTCTACGAGATCTCGTTCGCCGGTGCACCGGCGGGCCGCTACGACTACGTCTGCACGCCGCATGAGATGTTGGGTATGGTGGCGTCGCTGACCGTGACGCAATAACTCACGTCGCTGGACGATATGATGGAGCCGCACGGGCCGGCCGGCGCGTGCGGCTCTCTCATTTGAAGGCCATCGTGCATGCTCCCTGATCGGCGCGTGGTGTTCCTCCTCATGGATGGTGCGCGGCCCGATGTGTTCGAGGACCTCGTCGCGGCCGGCGAGCTACCCCACATCGGTCGCTGGATCCTCGACCGAGGCGCGGCCGTCCCTGCCACCACGGTGTTTCCGTCAACCACCGGTGTCGCCTATCTCCCGATGCTCACCGGGTGCTATCCCGGCACCTGCAACGTTCCGGGAATCCGCTGGGTCGATACGGCGCGGTATGCAGGCTCGTGGTGGCGGGACCGGCACCACGTGCGCAGCTATTGCGGCTACCAGGGCGGGCTGCTCAACGATGACATCCCGGGCGACATGCCGACGCTGTTCGATCTCGTACCGGATGCCGTCGCGTTGTGCACGCCCTTTACCCGAGGGCTTGCCGCCGGGAACGCGCGCCTCGGGTTGGCGCGACAGATATGGGGAGGGTTGGCCCACTACACCGAAGGATACGGCATCCTGGAGCGAGCGGTCGGGGCGGAACTCTGTCGCCTCGCTCCTGACCGCCACCGTCTGGTGTTTGCCGTGCTGCCGGGCGTGGACGGTGTCACGCACTTCCACGATCCGTGGCACCCCGCCGTATGTGACATGTATCGAGGCGTCGACCGCCTCGTGGGGGAGTATGGCGCCGCAGGCGGAATCGACGACGAGACACTGGTCCTGCTCGTGAGCGATCACGGTCTCGGCCGCATCGATCGGCACACCGACCTGAGCCTCGAACTCGAGGCGCGGGGCGTCGCCACCATGCGGCATCCCTTCGTGTGGCGTCGCCATCCACGAGTCGCCGTCATGGTCTCCGGAAACGCGTCCGCGCAGATCTATCTGGCGCCGGGCGAGTTGCGGGGGGACCGCTACACCATCGAACGGATCGAGACCGGCGCGGTGCCGGGCGTGCCCGCCGACATCGTGGCATTCCTCACGCAGTTGCCGGGGGTGGCGATGGTGGTCGCGCGGGCGGAAGCAGGCCTCGCCTGCGTGTCGCGCGCCGGGAGGGCGCTGCTCTACCAAGCGGACGGCGGGCGCATCGGGTATCGACCGCAACCGATCGACGTCCTGGCGCTCGGTGGGGCAGGGGAATACAGCGGGCACGAGTGGCTCGCGCGGTCGATCGACCTGCCCTATCCGGATGCGCCGGAGCAACTGATGCAACTCGCCTGGTCCGGCCGTGTCGGTGATCTCGTGGTGATCGCCGAGCCGGGCGCGGATCTGCGCCGACGGTGGGAGGTTCCCGAGCACCGCTCCGGCCACGGCAGCCTGATCAAGGAACACATGCGGTGCCTCATCGCCGCCAATACCCCGCTCACTGGTCCCGTGCGCACGACCGACCTGTTCCCGTTGATGCTCGATCATCTTGGCATCCCGGTGCCCGACGGCATTGACGGCTCCCTCCCGCATCGCGGCGCCTCGTGACCCTGGCGCACGCCGTCTTCGTCCGTCGGCACGGCAACCTCACCTGGGATGGCGTGCTCCGTGGCACGGGGTTGGTGGCGTTGGCGTCGATCCCGATTGTGATCTATTTGCCGTCGACGGTCGGCGGGCTCGTGGCGTTCGTGATCGTGACGATCTGGGTCAACGGGCCCATCGGCATCTTCCTGCCGGCGACCTACGAGCCGATCCTCATGCTGTTCGGCCGCATCTACCCGCCGCTGCTGGTGGGGGGCCTGGGCATCCTCGGCGTGCTCTACGTCGAGTTCTTGAACTACTACTTGTATGGAAAGCTGATCCACCTCAACGCCTTGCGTGGCGCCCGCGAGAGCGGAACCGTCCGACGTATCGTCGGCTGGTTCGAGAAGGCACCGTTCTTCACCGTCTGGATGTGCAGTTGGTCGCCATTGCCGTACTGGGCCGTGCGCGTGCTCGCCCCGATGTCCGGCTACCCCATCCGGCGGTATCTCCTCGCGACGTTCCTGGGGCGATTCCCGCGCCTGTGGTTTTTCGCGGCCCTTGGCGTCTTCTGGCACGTCGATACCGGATGGTTGATCGCCATCTCGGTCGGCTCGATCATCCTGGGACTTGGCATCTGGTACGCGAAGTCGCGGCCCCCCCCATCGGCTGATGGAGCCGACGCGTAGCTCACGCTTCGAGGGCGCCGCCCCTTCCATCCGGTTTCGGTCCGAGGACCCCGCTCGGCCGCGCAGGGCTCCAGGATCCCGCTACCCGCGAAAGTGACGCGGACACTCCCACACCGACGAGGAGACCGGCGGCGGTGTCAACAGCGTAGTGCATCTGGCAATACACCGTGGCGACCGTGAGGAACCCGCAGGCGATTCCGAAGACCAACCCCAGCGGTCGCCAGACGCGCCATACGGCCCATGCAGCGACGACCGTCACCGCGACGTGTGACGACGGAAACGCGGCGCCGACGGACGAACCGCTGCGCAACGTGGCGTAGACCAGCTGCGCGCTCCACACGTCGCGAGCCGGGCCCGTGGGATGCGAAAAGGCGTAGTTGGGTCCCGCGACGGGGTAAAGGATGAACACGGCGTAGCAGGCGAGAAACGTGATCATCATGGCCGCGATCACGCGCCGCGCCGCGTCCTCACCCGACCGCCGGTGCGCCAGCGGACCGGCGAGCAGGACGATAGGGAAATAGCTGAGATAGGCCAGGTGCAACAAGCCGGACCAGAACACGAACGGCGCACGGCGAATCCACTCGCGCGACACCTGGACGCCGAAGATGGCTTCCTCCCAGGCTTGCACCGTGGCGTCGTGTGCCAGGATCCGATCGAGTCCGATCGCGCCGTTCACTTCGCCGATCTCCGCGTAGAGCAGCGGCACGATGAGAAGGGGATAGTAGGTGTGCAGCAGGCGCACGAGCGGCCGCCCGGACTCGAAACGCGCGAGCAGGAACACTCCGGCGAAGGTCACGGCGTGTCCCGCCAGCAACCACCCGCGTCCATCATCGAATGGCCCGCGCACCAACAGCACGGCGGACAGAAACAGCAGATAGACGCCGAGCGCCTTGTCGGTCGGCGTCAGAACCATTCATGCTCCCGGTACCAGGTGGCCGTCATCGCGAGTCCGGCCGCGAGATCGTATGCGGCGCTCCACCCCGTATCCCGTTCCAGGCTGGCGGGAGAACACGTCCATGCCTGTGCCAGAAACTCGTTGGCCTTGTCCGCGGACAGCAGGGTCGTGCGGCCCGCGAGCCGGGCCACGGTGCCGGTGACCCACAACGCGGCGCGTGCCGCTGGTCCGGGAATCGGGAGGACCAATGGACGCGCGGCGGGATTGGTCCGCACCGCGCGGTGAATCGCCGTGGCAAGACCGCGGGCGCTGACCACCTCGGGATGACACGGGTAATACGTCTCGCCACGTGTCCGCTCGCTCGTCGCGACCGCGAGGAGCGCCTGTACCAGATCGAGAACATGTACCAGTGAGAGTTCCTGGGAACCGTCACCGAACAGCGGGCTGAGTCCCCGTTTGGCCAGACGGAACACCTTGAGGAACTCGACGTCGCGGGGGCCGTACACGGCCGGGGCGCGCACAATGACCCACGGGAGCGCGGCGGCCCGAACCGCCAGCTCGCCGGCAAGCTTGGAGGCTCCGTAATGCGTCACCGGGTTGGCGGATTCGGAACCCAGCAGCGGCTGTCCCCGATTGCTCGGTCCGGCGGCGGCGAGCGAACTGACATACACGAACCGGGGCGTCGGGTCATGGGGCGCCCGGCCGCGAATGACGTCGAGCAGCGTCTGCGTGGCGCCTTCGTTGATCGAGAAAAACTCAGCCCGATTCCGGGCGGCAGTCAGCCCTGCGACGTGGAATACCGCTGCCGCTCCGTCGACACCGGCACGCAGCGCGGCGCGATCCGCCAGGGATCCCCGGATGATCGTCGGCCGGCGGTCTCCGAATACGCGCTGCGCTTTGTCAGGATTTCGCACGAGGCAGGCCACCTCGTGCCCGGCTATGTGCAGCGCCTCCACCAGATGGGACCCGACGAAGCCGGTGCCCCCGGTGACAAAGGCCTTCACAGCGGTCGATCGTAGAACCGGAGCGTCTTGTACGCTTCGAAACCCATGCGAATCAGTCCGTTGTTCATGGCGGTGTTGTCCTCCAGAATCCACCCGGCCTCCGCCCACCGATGTCCCATCGCGTGGCCCTTTTCCCAGATCCAGTGGAACATCAGGGCGTCGGCGCCGGTCTTGCGCGCTTCCTTCACCAGGCCGAACAACAGGACGCGAATCCGGTTGATCTTGCGTGAGGTCCAGAGAATCTTGAGGATGCCGGGGAAGATCCGGCCGGACGGATTGGTCTTGAGCGCGATGTTGAGGTCCGGCAACGCGGCGGCAAAGCCGACGAGCTTGCCCGCTTGCTCGACAAACACCACGAGGTCCGGCACCACCACCGGCTTGAGCTGCCTGGCCATGTGGTTGATCTCCGCATCGTTCATCGGCACGAAACCCCAGTTCTTTTCCCAGCCCGCATTGTAGAGCGCCTTGATCGCTTCGACCTCCGCGTCGAACCGCTTCATGTCCAGCCCACGCAGCGTAATCTTCTTCCGCTCGGCCAGCAGGCGGGCGCCCTTGAGCAGCCGTTCCGGCATCTCGGAGGTGGTCGTGCGGTATTGCAGCAGGTCCTTCGCCTTGGTCATCCCGGCCCGGTCCATCAGATCGGCGTAGTAGCGCGGGTTGTGCGGGTTCAGCAGCGTGGGCGTGGTATCGAACCCGTCGACCAGCAAGCCGCACTCGTCGTTCGTCGAGAATGAGGCCGGACCGCGCATCGTGTCGAGCCCACGGGCCTTGAGCCACGCCGCCGCGCTGTCGAGCAGCGCGTTTGCCACCGCTTGATCGTCGATACACTCGAAGAACCCGAAGAAGCCCACGCGGTCTTCCTGAAACGCGTTGTGGGCCCGGTTATGGATGGCGGCGATCCGCCCGACGACCTGCTGCTTGGCGCCGCGCGGGCGTTCGGCGAGGAAATACTCGGCGTCGGCGTGCCCGAAGAACGGGTTCTTCTTGCGGTCAAGCAGCTTCCGAACGTCCATACGCAACGGGGGGACCCAGCAAGGGTCCCCACGGTGCAGTCGATACGGAAAGGCGATGAACCGCTTGAGCAGAGTCGCCGTCGTTACCGGACGGACGACCACGTCGGTGGTCAAATCACCCCCATCTCCCTGCCCAACTTCGCGAACTGCTCGAGCACGAAATCGATCTGATCCGTGGTGTGCGTGGCCATGAGGCTGGTCCGCAAGCGACAATCCTCGTTGGGGACCGCCGGTGGGACGACCGGATTGGTAAACACGCCGGCGTCGAACAACCGGCGCCACACGTACAGGGTGTTCTCGAGCGTCCCGATCAGCACCGGCACGATCGGAGTCTGCGTCGGACCGATATCGAGTCCCAGGCTGCGGAAGCCGTCCTGCAGCCGTCGCGTGTTCTCCCACAAGCGCTCGCGGCGTTCGGGTTCTTCGATCATCACGTCGAGCGCGGCCAACACGCCGGCGGTATTGGCCGGCGGCAGTGAAGCCGTGAAGATCAGTGGACGGCTATGGTTCTTGAGGTAGTGCACCACGTGTTCCGGGCCGACGATGAACCCGCCGATCGAGGCCAGTGACTTGGAGAATGTTCCGACGATGACATCGACCTCGTCGGTCATGCCGAAGTGCGCGGCGGTGCCGTCACCGCGTGGGCCGAGAACCCCGGTCGCGTGCGCATCGTCCAGCACGAGCGCCGCGCCGTACCGCTGGGCCAGCCGCGAGAGGTTGGGAACGTCGGCGATGTTGCCTTCCATGGAGAATACGCCGTCGACCACGATCATCTTGCCGTTGGCGTCGTTCTTTTGCAGCTGCCGCTCGAGGTGAGCCAGGTTGCCGTGGTTGAACCGGACGGTTTCCCCGAAGGCCATCTTGGCGCCGTCGACGATCGACGCATGGTCGAGCTTGTCGAGAAACACGATGTCGCCGCGCCCCACCAGCCCGGAGATCAACCCCAGGTTGGCGCTGTACCCCGTGGAAAAGACCAGTCCCGCTTCCTTACCGAAAAACGCGGCCAGACGCGCTTCGAGTTCGCCGTGGAGATCGAGGGTCCCGTTCAGCAGCCGGCTGCCGGTACATCCCGAGCCGTAGCGCTCGAGGGCCCGCTTGGCTGCTTCGAGGACCCGCGGGTGGTGGGTGAGTCCCAGATAGTTGTTGGAGCCCATCATCACCTTGTCGTGACCCTCGATGCACACCACCGTATCCTCGGCCCTGGAAATGGGCTTGAAATACGGATATAGTCCGGCGGCCTCGACCTCGTGCGCCTTCGTGTAGTTCTTGCATTTCTCGAAGAGCCCGATGTTCTGAAGTGTCTGTGTTTCCACGGTGACCCGGTCCGGCTGGGGTAGCGCCACGTTTCGCTCCTGGGCAGGGCTGCCAAGCCCTACGATTTTATCGATGTCACGGTGTCTGCACAAGGGTTACCCCCTGGCGGCCATGTTGCTGCTAGCAACGGATTTAGCGCTCCCGCGCCCAGCGGCCGGCCAACTCGATGGCACCGCCGCGCCGCGCGTCGGCGTCGGGGACGCCGTGGCGGTGGCCGCAGCCGCCCTGTTGTACGTGACGCCACGGGCACTCGACTGGGGCCCGGCCCCGTCCACCTGTGCTCCGTGCGACCGGGCGTCGGTACCGAGCTTCGACCGCTGGGCGATAACGAACAGCCGGCCTGGATGGAGCACCGCGAGCAGCGTGGGGGTGCTCGGGCTGAGCGGGCTGGTGGCGTTCGATCTGTCGCGCCGTCCCGCCGGAGCGGTCCATGTCGCCGCGGCCGCGGAATCCGGCGCCTGGGCAGCTGCGGCCGCCGAGTTGATCAAGGCGATCGCTGGGCGCAAGCGCCCCGTTCTCTTCACCGAGGTGGCGCCCGGTGCCGTGGACCTGCCGGAAAGTCGGCGTTCGTTCCCGTCGGGCCATACCGCCGCCGCGTTCGCGGTGATGATGAGCTACTCGCTGAGTCGCCGCACGTTGGATCCCGGCGACTCGCGCGCGACCGCATGGATCGCGCTCGGCGGCGCGGTCGCGATCGGCGCCATGCGGATCGCGGCGGGCAAGCATTTTCCTTCGGACGTGCTGGCGGGCGCGGTGGTCGGTGCCGGCAGCGCGGTCCTCGTCCACGCCATCAGGTTCTAGTCCGGTGCCTCAACGCAGGTCGTCTTTCGTTCTCAACCAGGAGTTTCGATGATGTCACGCCGTCCGATATGCCTCCTTGCCGGCGCACTCGTCACCGCGGCCGGTTCGGTGGCGGCCCAGGAGTTCGAACTCACTGTCAACAACATCATGCGCGGGCCGGAGCTGGTCGGCCAGGCGCCGACGGGGCTGCGCGGTGGGTTTGGCGGTGGCGGGTTCAGTTGGTCGCCCGATAGCCGCTACCTCTACTTCCGCTGGAAACAACCCGGCGTCGACACCGGGTTGGTCGTCTACCGCGTGCGGCCGGACGGGGGCGCACCCGAACGTTTCGAGGAGGCCAATCCTGATACGATCGTCGCCGGCTCCGCCACCTGGTCTCCGGACCGTCGGCGGGCGGTGTTCGCGCTCGACGGCGATCTCGTCCTCTGGTCATCGGGCGGCACACGCCGCCTGACCAGTGGTGTGGGGCGCGAGTCGAACCCGCGGTGGTCGGCGGACGGGAACACGGTCTACTTCCAGCGCGACGGCAACATCTTCGGGCTCAATCTCGAGACCGCCGCCCTGGCGCAGCTCACCGACATTCGGCGCGGCGCCGCGCCGAGAGACGAGTCCGATCCCGAAGGCCAGCGGGCCTTCCTGGTCGAGCAGCAACGGCAGCTGTTTGACGTGATCCGCAGCGGACGTTACAAGAACCAGCCGTGGAACCGCGAGCCCACCACCGACACCACCCAGCCCAAGCCGTTCTATCCCGGCCTGAACAAATCGGTGGGCGGCATGCAGATCACACCGGACGGGCGATACGTCTTGATGACCGTGGTCGAGCAGGCGCGCGATAGCCGGAACGTGTCGATGGCGCTGTGGATTACCGACGACGGGTACCTCGACACGTACACCGGGCGGACCAAGGTGGGGGACGCCCAGGGTCGATCGCGCGCGGCGGTGCTTGAGGTGGCCACCGGCGGGGTCACGTTTGTCGGAGACAGCATCGGCGAAGGCGAGCGCGACATCTCGGGTGTGGACGTCTCATCCAGTTCGCGGCACGGCTTGCTCCGGATCGTCGGGTTGAACGACGAAGATCGCTGGTGGGCGGTGGTCGACTTCGCGACCGGCGAGCTACGCACCGTGGCGCACGACCACGACGACGCGTGGATCGGGTTTCCCGGGCCGAGCATCCCTAACGTGGGCGGGTTCCTGCGCGATGGCGAGACCGTCTACTTTGGATCGGAACGCACCGGCTGGGCCCATCTCTACACGGTCCCCGCTACCGGCGGCGATGCCGCGGCCGTGACCTCCGGCGAATGGGAGACCTTGGGGGCGGAACTGTCGCCGGACGGCGAGCGGTGGTACCTGACCGCCAACCGAGAGAGTTTTGCGGAGGTGCATCTCTACACCGTCCCGGTACGGGGCGGGGCGATGACCCAGGTCACCGCCGGCGTCGGGCGGCAAGACGCCACGCCGTCGCCGGACGGACGCTGGCTCGCCATCTCCCATTCGCTATCGAATCACCCGCCGGAGTTGTACATCCAGCAGAACCGCGCCGGCCGCGAGATGCGCCGGATCACGGAGAGTACGACCGAGGAGTGGCGCCGCTATCCGTGGATCGCGCCGGAGATCGTCATGATCACGGCCGACGATGGGGTCGAGGTTCCGGCCCGGCTCTACCGCCCGGCGGGACCGACCGCGCCGATGGGCCAGCGTCCGGCGGTCGTGTTCGTGCACGGCGCGGGGTACCTGCAGAACGTGCACAATTGGTGGTCCAACTACTATCGCGAATACATGTTCCACCACCTGCTCGCCGCACGCGGGTACACCGTTATCGACATGGACTATCGCGCCAGTGCGGGTCACGGCCGCGATTGGCGCACCGCGATCTACCAGTTCATGGGCGGGCGCGATCTCGACGATCAGGTCGCCGGGGCACGGTGGTTGGTGCGGGAGATGGGTATCGACTCCACGCGCATCGGCCTGTACGGCGGCAGTTACGGCGGTTTCATGACGCTCATGGCCATGTTCACCAAGCCGGGCGTGTTCAAGGCCGGCGCCGCGCTGCGACCGGTGACCGATTGGGCGCATTACAACGATGGCTACACCTCGGGGATCCTGAACGAGCCGCAGCACGATTCGTTGGCCTACCAGCGGTCGTCGCCCATCTATCACGCGGAGGGGCTCGAGGGGCACCTGTTGATCGCACACGGCATGGTCGATGACAACGTGTTGTTCTACGATACCGCCCGACTCGCGCAGCGACTGATCGAACTCGGCAAGGAGAACTGGGAGGTCGCGATGTATCCCGCTGAGCGGCACGGGTTCACCGAGGTGGCCAGTTGGCGTGATGAGTATCGTCGCATCCTCAAGTTGTTCGAGGACACTCTCCGCTAGAACCCGTCGGAGGGGTGATGGGGCGCCGGTGTGCGCCCCATCACCGCCGGCCGCTGGGTCCTGTGCCAGGTTGGCTTGCAGGAGCCGAGACGGCCCCGTACCTTAGCCTCATTCGCCTCGTACAATTGCTCGTCCGGGAGTGCCAATGATCCGTCTACGTGGTTTGTTTGCAATGGCGGTGCTCACCGCTGCCGTCTGGTCATGTGGGAAGACCGTCGTTGAGCCCCCCGATCCGGAACCGACGACCATCGAACTCAGCGCGGAAGTCGTGAGTCTCGATGCGTTGGGCGCCACCCAGTCGCTCACCGCCACTGTCAAGGATCAAGACGGCAACGCGATGTCCGGCCAGTCGGTCACGTGGACCTCCGCCACGCCCGCCATCGCGACGGTGAGCGACGCAGGGGTCGTGACGGCGGTGGCCAACGGGACGGCAACGGTCACGGCCACATCGGGGTCGCTCAGCGCGGCCGCGAACGTGACGGTGGCGCAGGTACCAGCCAGCCTGGCGAAGATCGCGGGGGACGGGCAGATGGGTGAAGTCGGCGAAGATCTCGCGGAGGACATCGAGGTCGAGGTGCAGGACCGGCTGGGGAATCCGGTGCCCGGTGGGTCCGGCGGGGCGTTGGCGAGCGCGCTGGTGATGTTTGAGGTTACCGCGGGCGGTGGTTCGGTCAGTCCAGCCAGCGCTGCCGTCAACGTGAGCGGACGTGCGACCGCGACCTGGACGCTCGGCACGAGTCCCGGTCCGCAGGGACTGTCCGCCACTGTCGCCGGCGGACAGGTGGCGACCCCGTTTGCCGCGTCGTTCACCTCGTCCGGTGTCGCGCTGACCCCCGGCGCCATTGCGGTCCAATCCGGCGATGCGCAGAGCGGTACCGTTGCGACGGCGCTCGCCAATCCGATTGTTGTCAGGGTGGCAGATGCGTTCGACAACGACATTGAAGGCGCGATCGTGACGTTTGCGGTCACAGGTGGTGGGGGAAGCGTGAACCCGCCTACCGCGACCACCGACGCGGGTGGGCTGGCGTCCGCAACCTGGACCCTCGGCAACGCGCCCGGCGCCAACGAATTGACGTTCTCGGTACCGGCGGTAACGCCGGGGACCGCGACGGCCACCGGCGTGGTCGGGCCGCCGGCCACGGTGACGGTCCAGGCAGGGGACGGGCAGAGCGCCGAGGTGAATACGGCGGTGACGACCGCGCCGTCGGTGGTGGTCGCCGATGTCGGTGGCAACGTGCTCGACGCCGTGAGCGTGACGTTCGCGGTCGCGTCCGGCGGTGGGAGCATCACCGGCCCCAGCGCCACGACCAACGCGAGCGGGATCGCGACGGTGGGAAGCTGGACGCTGGGGACGACGGCGGGCACGAATACGCTCGGTGCCACCGCGGGTGCGGCGACGCCGGCCACGATCAGCGCCACCGGCACCGCGGGCGCCGCCACGAGCGCCGCGGTGGATGTGGGCGACAACCAGGGGGCGATCGTCAACACGGCGGTCGCGATCCCACCGCGGGTGATCGTCACCGATGAGTTCAACAACCCCGTTGACGGCCACACGGTCGACTTCGCGGTGACGGGCGGCGGCGGCAGCATCACCGGTGCGTCCCAGCAAACGGGGACAGATGGGCTCGCCGCGGTCGGGAGCTGGACGCTCGGCCCGAGCGAAGGGGCCAATACGCTTACCGCCACCCCGGCAGGCCTGACCCCGGTGGTGTTCGCGGCGAACGGTGTAGCCGCGGCCCCGGCGAGCATCGCTGTCAATGATGGGGACAATCAGATTGGTCTCGTGGGCTTTGGCACCAACGTGGCCCCGTCGGTCCTGGTGCTCGACGGCGGCGGTAATCCGTTCGTCGGAGCGCAGGTTGACTTTGCGGTCACAATGGGTGGCGGCAGCGTCACCGGTGCTTCGGTCACCTCCGACGCCGACGGGATTGCGCGGGTGGGCAAGTGGACGCTCGGCGCGGCGCCCGGAACCAACACGATGACTGCCACCGCGGTCGGGGCTGGTATCTCGGGTAATCCGGTGACGTTCACGGCCAACGGGCAGGTATCGGCGTTCAACATTGAGGTGCGGTATCTTTCGACCGTCACGGCCACGCAGCAGGCGGCCTTCGACAGCGCCGTGGCCAAGTGGATGCGACTCGTAATCGGCGATTTGAGCAATGTCCAGGTGACCGTTGCTGCTGGTGCGTGCGCCACAGGCCAGCCGGCGCTCAACGAGACAGTCGATGATGTGGTGATCTTCGCGACCCTCGCGCCAATCGACGGACCCGGCCAGATCATTGGTCAGGCTGGCCCGTGTCTGATCCGCACGAACGGGTTCCTCACGATCGTCGGCACCATGACGTTCGACACTGACGACTTGGCGCCGATCGAAGCGGCGGGGCAACTCCCGTCGGTCATTCTCCACGAAATGGGCCATGTGATTGGTATTGGGACACTGTGGCCACTGCTGGGATTCTTGCAGAACCCCTCGTTGCCCAGCAGCCCTGGCGTCGACACCCACTTCACCGGGCCCATGGCCATCGCCGCATTCGACGCCCTAGGCGGGACGTCCTATACCGGTGGCGCCAAAGTACCGGTAGAGAACACGCAGGGGGGGCAGGGGACGCGCGACGGACACTGGCGAGAATCGACGTTCGATGAGGAGCTGATGACCGGATTCACCGACACCGGGGGAATGCCGTTGAGTAGCATGACCGTAGCGTCGCTGTGGGACCTCGGATATGCGGTCAATCTGGACGCTGCGGATCCCTACGTGCATACGTTCACGCTGCGCGCCGGATCGAGCGGTAATGTCCGGCTCCTGAACGACATTAGGCGCGGACCGGTTTACGTGGTGAATTCCGCCGGGGAGATCGTCAATGTCGTTCAGCAATAGTCGGCCCGCCGTCAGTCGCCAGGCCACGGTGTTCGTTGTCCTCATGATGACGACGGCGCTTGCCTGTGGGCGAGGCCGGGGTCGAGACACCGAGCGCGCTGCGGCCAATGCCACTGACCGATGCACGCCTACCGAAGGAACACTGCCCGCCGACGTGATCGTCGAAGGCTGGGAGGGAGCCTACCGGCTATCTCTCGTACGCACCGGTGACGAGGACCAGTTCGTGCAAGGGACGTTGAGGCTGCGTCCGCAGGTCGATTCACTGCGTGCAATCCTCACCATTGCGGGTACTATAGATACGGTATCGACGATTCCGCTCATTGGGGTTGCCTCGATCGACGTTGAGTCGGTGGGAGCGCTCAGGCTCGGTGACCTCATGTCTGACGATCCGATACGCCCTGGGGTGGCACTCGTTCACGGTCCAGGTCAGATCGTACTGCGGCTTGGTTCTGATGCGAATCTGAGGGAGATGCCGAGGTTTGATGGCGGCTATCTATCGTTGTTTGTCCGAGCCGCGGATAGCGCGGGGTTCAGGGGTATCTGGGCAAGCGGCGTGGTAACCCAAACAGCGTCCGGCTGGTTTTGCGCCTCACGGAGAGGCTGATGTCGGTACTTCGGGAAGCGGGGGCGGGCTCGCCCCCGCTTCTGCACATCGCGGGCTACCGTGCCGGTGATGCTCGCTAGCACGAGCCAGCAAGCTGCATCATGACTGTATCTGCCCTTCCCCATGGATCGACCACACGTACCCGAACTCTAACCGACCAAAGTAAACCCGATGCCCCCTGGGCATAGACGGATCCGGCGTGCTGAAACACCCAGGGAGCGGTACAAGTACTGTTGGGGGCATTCCAGTTGTCCCAGTAGTAACTAAGGGGCTGAAGGCCATTTGACGGGCTGGCGTCGAAGTCGTAGTACGCAATATCGGCCCAACCGATCGGGGTCGATGCTGTGTAGGACCAGTTGGCCACGACCGGAAGGTACTCTGCTTCCCCCCCGAGTCCCGCTGCGCAGAAGACCTCTGGGTCCTCCCACTCAACGGTTTCCTGATTGTCTATGCAAACATGCAGTTCGTCGTGACTGGCTTCGGCATTCGCCCAGCATGTTAGCGGGTCCGTAATCCCTGCGGGGCAGGTGCCCACGAAGCTACGGATTCGGATGCCTGCTTGACCCACGCTGGGAACGATTGGAATCGTGTGCGTGACCTTTCCGCTGGAGAACGTCTCGGCGCCCACAAAGTGGGCCACGTAGTCCGAGGCGGTAGCGTAATTCAGCACCACGACCGCCGAAAAGAACGGAGGGCTTCCAGCCGTAAATGTCGGATCGTACCGAAGTCTGATCGTGTCCACGGCTCCGTTGAACGCAACGGCCCCTTCATTGCAGGGATTGGAGGTTCCAAGAAACTCGACATCGGTCCCGAGATCTCCTTCGTTTATGATGCATGCGGGTACGGTCCCGCCCCCGCCTTCGCCGGGGTCAATGGCCTCTCGGAGATTCGGCCCGGCTGGGGCGTCGTAGTCCGTGCCACATCCGAGTGCTGCAACCAGCGTCAGGACCATGCGTCTGGCAAAAGCGTGTTCCATCTGCGCCTCCGTTCTCGGGTTCATTCATTATCTGCTCCTCAGCACCAACACCCGAAGGCAAGATGCGGGGGGGGGGGCGATGTTACAAGTGGATTCCGATCCGGTCCTTTGTGGCGCGCCGACACCGGCGCCTGCTTGTTACTCGATACAGTAGCGTCGTTGGGATGGATGGCCAGGTGGGTACTTGAGGCAGCCGCGGCGCGTCTGACAGCCGACACGCCCCCGCGCGACGCGCTCGGATACGTCCGGGGGTGGCGGCGCGTGAACCGGGGCAAGTGGCATCGCGACGCCGGAATGGTCGTGGATGTTTCTGCGCCCTCCGAACCGATTGACCTAGTCGGATCTCCCCGACAACGAAAAAGGGGGGCGGTTGTCCGCCCCCCCTTTCCATTGTGTCGTCAGCAGATCGGTTACGGTGTCGTAGGCACCGCCTCGTACGCCACCGCAACCACGATCTTGAACCACGGCGCCGCGTGCTTGCCGTTGTGCCGTTCCACCGCATGACACGCCGCCGAGACGCCGGCGACCACCTCGCGCACGAACTTCTCGGGCAGGCTCTCGCTCCCGGCAGGCAGTGTCACCGAGGCCACGTAGTCGTTCAGGAAACACCGGTTGGCCGACGCCGTGCGTTGCGGCGTGGCGAACACCCGGTCATGCTCCAGGCGCAACGTCAACTCGACGCGGTCGTCGATCGCGTGCAGTTGCGTGATGATCGATCCGGATCCGACGCCGTCCGGAAAGTCCAGCGGCGATACGAGGCGCGCGAGCCGATCGGAAACTCGGGGCGACATGGCGGGTTCATGTCCCGTCACCCGCGCCACGAGCGCCGCCACGGCCTCGAGCAGGCCGCTCGATATCGAGGGGGGTGAAGTCACCCAGCATGGCGCGTTCATAATCCGCTCCGGTGGTATCTACCCCGGTAAGCCGCGAGAAGCGTGCCAGGTTCCTGTCCCGGCCGAGGCGGAATGCAACCGGCTGTGCAACAACGGGTTGGATAGAGCATGCCCGAACATACGACATTTCGGAACTTCGCGGAACATGTCGCTTTCCGCGGTCGGTCGGGGCGGCGGTACACGGACCACCGGTCCGGCGTGACACGCGGCACCGCCGCAATGGCACGTGCGGTGGCTTGCCTCCCGTCGTCGCGCCGCCCATATCATGGCCGTGGATTCCCCTTGGCGTGTGGCGATGCCTCGTGTCTGGTGCTGGGCACCCCTGTGCGTGATCGGCGCGATCGGCTGCGGCCAGCCGGCCGCACCCGTCGAGTCGCTCGAGGGTCCCGCCATTGTTCTGCGACCATCGTCGGTCGGCCTCGACGCGATCGGCGATCGGGCGCAGGTCGTCGCGACGGTGGTGGACGACAGCGGCAAGGCCGTGCCCGATGCACCGATCTCCTGGCAATCCGGCGACCCCACGGTCGCGACGGTGACCGGCGGGCTCGTCATCGCGGTCCGCAACGGCACGACGTTCGTGCGCGCCCGGTCGGACACGCTGGAGGCCGCGCTGCGCGTCGAGGTGCGGCAGGTGGGGTCGGTATTGTTCAAGGTGTCGGGCGACGTGCAGGACGGCGTGGTGGGCGAGCCGCTCACCGGCGCGCTGGTCGCACGGGTGGATGACAAGTTCGGCCATCCGGTGGGTGACGTCACCGTGTATTTCCGTGTGGTGTCCGGCGGCGGAACGCTGAGTCTCGAATCTCCCAAGACAGGAGCCACGGGGCGCGCGTCGACTCGCTGGACGTTGGGGCCGGTGGAGGGATCGCAGTTCGTCGCCGCGTCGCTCACGCCCGGTGCGGTGACCCCGGCGCTGTACAACGCGTTCGCGCGAGTCCGTTAACGCCCGATCGTAGTGGAGCGGATGGGGTTCGAACCCACGACCCCCGGCTTGCAAAGCCGGTGCTCTCCCAGCTGAGCTACCGCCCCAAAGTGCGTAACGACCGCGACATCCGACATCAGGTCGCCCCCAATGTACCAACGCGGTAGGTCTCCTCGGTAGGTCGCCGAGTATCCCTTCCCGATGCCCAGGTCTTCGTTCCGCGGCGGCTCCCGTGAAGCCGCCGGTGGCATCGCCATCCCCCATGGTGCTCGGCTGATTCGGCGTCACACCCGTCAGCCTCGAATCGCGTCCCGTTCTTGCCGAAGGGTGCGATAGCTCCACGCGGTTCCAGCCTCCTGTAACGCCTGCACCATCCCCCGCATCCTCATCTTTGGAACCCATATTCCGGGGGGGAGCCGTTGAATCCTGATTCGTCCGCCTCTCGCTGGTCCGCCGTCGTTGCGGCCGGCGATCCGCCGCTGCAAGATCGCCTTGCCGCCATGCTGAGGGTCGTGGGCGCCCGACCGACAACCATCGTCCCGCCTGATCAACTTGCGGTGTTCCGGAAGGCTCGGGACGTGACGTGTGTGTGCGCGCGCGTGTTTGCCTCGTTCCGCCCGCCGTCGCCGGTGGTGGTGCTGGTTCCCGGCCCGGTGACCCTGGGTACCGACCACCATCCGCCTCCCGACAGGCCGGTCTGGCTCTCGACGGCGGGGTTGGATCCGGTGCCCCTGCTGGGATCGATCGTCCGTGCCACGCTGAGCGCCGAGACGGACACGCTGGCAGGCGTGTTCCCCGGCGTGTCGCCGATCCTGGTACGAGCGTTTCTCTGCGCGCCGTGGAACGTGCACACGATTTCGCGCGTGAGCCGTGCGCTCGGGGTGTCGCCACGGCGGGTCCGCGCGGCGGTATAGGCGGCGGGGTCGTTGCGCATGGAACACCTCGTCGCGCGGCTCAGCTGCCAGGCCTGGGAGTACCTGACGAGCCGAGGGGCGACACGGTGGGTTGCAGAAGCGTACCTGGGCATTGACGACCGATCCAACTTCCGGCGGGCATGCAATCGAGGAGGTACGCGTGTTCCCTGGCGTTCGCCGGCAGGCACAGACCCTTGACCGCCCGGGAGCGCCAGTGAAAGCCGGGGTGCCTCACCCCCTGGCCCCCTCTCCACGCTGGACGCGCGGAGAGGGGGAACGTGGTGCGAGCTGACGAACCGACTATGCCCGGAGAGGGGGAACGTTGTGCGGCTCGATGACCGCCTCTGCCCGCCCGGGTCCGTGCAGGGTCCCAGGCCCATCCTCTCCACTCCTGGATGTGCTGTCGGAGTGCTGGTGGTCGACCTTCGGGTCGGTTTCGGGGTGCGTGTTACGTATGGACCTAGGATTGGCACGTATGGACCCTACCGCGGCCCCAGCTGACTCCACATCGTAGGGCGTTCACCCACCTCGAAGTACCTCCGACGTTTTGCAAAACCTGGTCTTCCTCCCGGTCAGTGCCTTGACGATCGCCGGGGGCATCGCCGAGAACAGTTGGATATCGATAGCCCTTGGCGCGGCTGGGGGGCTTTATACCCTTTCCTCGCTCAACCCCGATGATCTGGTTGGCGTCATTAACCTTGGTTCCTCCTGCTTCCCGCAGACACTGGACCCCGTCACATTCCCGCTGAACGCTCCGGGAGAAGCCCCAACGGGAACCATGACGTTAGATTTGCGTGGAGTTGTCAGGGACTCGGTTTGCGGACAACCATCCCCGTCACCGATCACGGTAACGATCTCGGGTCCCAAGAAGGTCCAGCCCGGGGTGGCCTGCACATGGATGGCGACTGTGACGGGCGCATCGCCATACTTCTACACGTGGTGGCGTGATGGACAAATCGTCAGCCAAACTGCAGAGTACTCAGGTGAAGCAGCACCGATGGCATTCGAACTCGAACTGAACGTGAACACAGGATTCGTAGGGGGCCACGCTGCTTGGACGGTGATTACAAGCAGCAGCGCACCGCCGTGCCTGGAGTGATTGGTGTCATTACCACTCGAACCCTAACCGGCCTGGCCGTGTCTTGTCCCCACGAGATGGGATTGCGCTCAGCGCGACGGCTCGGCCGGGGGCGGAGGAGGCCTCGATGGCTGGACCCGACAGCGCAGACGCTGCCATAGCCCTGCAAAGCCGCTGGCAGCGGTGAGGTTCGATGCTTGCCAAAACAAGTCGTTCGCCGACGTGGGACATCGACTCCGCTGGGACAGTAGAGTACGGGTACTCGATCCGGGAGTGGCCTTGAAGTGGATTCCCAGGGTCATCGTAGCCAGCGCAGCAACGCTGCTTGCATGCGCCGATGTGGGAACGGTCAGTCCGTTGCCCACCATGCAATCTGTCGCCGGTACCTACTCCGCTTCCCTTCTTACGATCCAGGAAGGCGACGGGGCGGTTGAGGATCTTCTCGCAAAGGGCGGGTTCATCGATCTCGACCTACGCCCGGATGGCTCAACGACAGGGCGGATGTTTGTCCCGGCGGACGGACCCGACGGCGACGACTACGACAGCGATCTCGCCGGCACGTGGGCGCTCGCGGACTCCACTGTAACGCTTGACCACGCCGCCGATACGTTCCTGCGAGACGTACCGCTCACGGTCAAGGACGATCGGCTCACTTGGTCCGGAACCTTCAACGGCGTCACCATCAAGGTGCAGCTTGAAAGGGAGTGAGCGCGCTGGTCGCCCCGCGCGGACGTCTTCAGCCTGAGTTTCGGAGAATCGGGTATCACAAAGGAGCTGCGGCGGGCAGCTCGGTCCCGTGCAGGGAGGCGAGATGAAACGGATACGCGGTGGTTGCTCGGTGAGTGCGCTGGTCATATCGGTCCTGCTCGTCCTCACCGTGTCTGCCGAAGCGCGCTCACAGCAGGATAGCACGGCGACGTGGGACACAGGGGCGCTACGCGTGCATCGGAGCATCTTCAGCGCGCGGTTGGTCCGTGGTGTGAACGGCGAGAAGGTCGCTCGGTTGGGAATGTTCGCGCCAAAACTCTCGTTGTTCGCCGAAATGTCAGACTCCGCGGGCCGCCACTACAGTGCCTATCGATCGAGGCAAAACACAGGAACAATCGCACAGCTTGTCGGACTCGGGGTGCTTGTTCTGGGTGCTGTGGCTGCATCCAAGAGCCAAGATGCAACCGGTCCGGCGCTCGTGACTGGAGGCCTGACGTTGGGAGCTGTCGGAATGGTCTACGCCGCGACGGGGTACAACGAGTTGTCCCAAGCAGTCTGGTGGTACAACCGGGGCCTCGTCGCGGCCGGGCGCGCGCACGATCGGGACTGAGCGGATGCGGTGGCGGGTCTATTCCCCGCCGAGAAGCCTATTTACATCGCGCCCTTCGCGGCTCGTCGCGGGCTAGGAGGTTGCCTGCCCAGTTGAGCGCCAGCGGATGGCCTTCAAGCAACTCGTGCACGACTTGCTAGGAGAGATCGTGGTGGCGGTGGATACGACGATCTGCTCCTTCATTCGATTGAGGTCGAGTTGTTCCGTCACACATGCCGGTGTCTCGATCCTGCCAACCTTGATCCGCACCAAGCGCGCCGCGGGCCGGTCGAGGGACCTGGAGCCGGTGGCGGAGTTGGAGGCACTGGGAGAAGCTGGTTCGCGCAGCGATGGCGTCTAACGTTTCGAAACGGAAGGGCCGCACCGGCGCCACCAACTACAACACCTTTGCCCACCCGCATTCGGTGCACGTGCCGTTCGGCAAGAAACTCGTGGGCGGCAACACGCGCTGGTACGGCGAGTGCCGCCTCCTCACTGCCGAAGACTGGGGCGCCGGCTCGGGTGGACTCGAGGGCGGTAGGTCTCCTCGGTAGGTCGCCGAGTATCCCTTCCCGATGCCCGGGTCTTCGTTCCGCGGCGGCTCCCGTGAAACCGCCGGTGGCATCGCCATCCCCCATCGTGCCCGGCTGATCCGGCGTCACACCCGTCAGCCTCGAATCGCGTCCCGTTCTTACCGAGGGGTGCGATAGCTCCACCCGGTTCCAGCCTCCTGTAACGCCTGCACCATCCCCCGCATCCTCATCTTTGGAACCCATATTCCGGCGGGGAGCCGTTGAATCCTGATTCGTCCGCGTCTCGCTGGTCCGCCGTCGTTGCGGCCGGCGATCCGCCGCTGCAAGATCGCCTTGCCGCCATGCTGAGGGTCGTGGGCGCCCGACCGACAACCATCGTCCCGCCTGGTGAACTTGCTGTGTTCCGGAAGGCTCGGGACGTGACGTGTGTGTGCGCGCGCGTGTTTGCCTCGTTCCGCCCGCCGTCGCCGGTGGTGGTGCTGGTTCCCGGCCCGGTGACCCTGGGTACCGACCACTATCCGCCTCCCGACAGGCCGGTCTGGCTCTCGACGGCGGGGTTGGATCCGGTGCACCTGCTGGGATCGATCGTCCGTGCCACGCTGAGCGCCGAGACGGACACGCTGGCAGGCGTGTTCCCCGGCGTGTCGCCCATGCTGGTACGAGCGTTTCTTTGCGCGCCGCAGAACGTGCACACGATTTCGCGCATGAGCCGTGCGCTCGGGGTGTCGCCACGGCGGGTCCGTGCGGCGGTACAGGCGGCGGGGTCGTTGCGCATGGAACACCTCGTCGCGCGGCTCAGGTGCCAGGCCTGGGAGTACCTGACGAGCCGAGGGGCGACACGGTGGGTTGCCGAAGCGTACCTGGGCATCGACGACCGATCCAACTTCCGGCGGGCATGCAATCGAGCAGGCACGCTTGTTCCCTGGCGTTCGGCGGCAGGCACAGACCCTTGACCGCCTGGGAGCGCCAGTGAAAGCCGGGGTGCCTCACCCCCTGGCCCCCGGGCCTCACCCCCTGGCCCCCGGGGTGCCTCACCCCCTGGCCCCCGGGGTGCCTCACCCCCTGGCCCCCGGGGTGCCTCACCCCCTGGCCCCCTCTCCACGCTGGACGCGCGGAGAGGGGGAACGTGGTGCGGGCTGACGAACCGACTATGCCCGGAGAGGGGGAAGGTTGTGCGGCCCGATGACCGCCCGCCTATGCTCGCCCGGGTCCGTGCAGGGTCCCAGGCCTATCCTCTCTCCACTCCTGGACGCGCTGTCGGAGCGCTGCTGGCCGATCTTCGGGTCGGTTTCGGGGTGCGTGTCACGTATGGACCTAGGATTGGCACGTATGGACCCTACCGCGGCCCCATCTGACTCCACATCGTAGGGCGTTCACAGCCAGGACCGTCATGATGTCACGCCTTGCCGTTCTCCTCCTTGGGTGCTGGACCGTTGTCCCCGGCGCCGTGGCCGCGCAGGAGGTCGATGATCCCAACGTGCCGCGGCCGCCGTACCTCTTGGCACTCACGCGGGCCGAGCGGATCGAGGCGGCGGTGCAGTTGTTTCTGGCGGAGTTCATGCAGGCGATCCAGACGGCCGACACGCTGAAGTTGTCGATGCTGGTGGAAGACGAATTGATCCCGGCCGGAGAGAAGCCGGTATCCCAGCGGGCAGGGTGTCCTTCGCTCGGGCGGGCCTTGCAGCGGCTGCGCGCGGCGCGGGCCGGGCTGTCGGACGAGCCGCGACTGCCGCTCCGGATGATCCGGCTGGGCGATGTGGCGACGACGCTGAGCGTGTCAAGCGACACGGTGGCGCGGGTGTCGGCACGGCTCAAGGAGCGGACGGATCGCGCGGTGTTGTACGCGCCCATCGCGTTCGTGTTTGCGCTGGACGGGGATCTGATCCGGTTGGGGGCGACGGGCGGGCTGCTGGTGGGGACGTGCGGGTTCGCGGAGGCAAGATGATCGCCCGGCAGGCGCGGAGCCCTGATGAGCAGCGCCGACTCGTCCGAGTCCGAACACGTTGGCTCGTGAGCGCGATGTGGGGGAGGCTGGACACAGCAATACTCCTGGTTGTCGCTTCGCTGGGCGCCTCGTGTGACGACGAGATCTGCATCGGCCCAGACTGCGGTCCAGGACCGCCACCGGCAGCGGGGGAACCGCTAGGCTAGGTCCGGCGTGGGATATCGATGGCGACAGTATCAGCAACGACACTGAACTGCATCCGCCGAACTCAATTTACGGATTCCGCGTCGACACCGCTGACATGGACCCAAGCAAATCCATTGGAACGCCCACGTCGGGCTCAATTGACTCGGCTATCAATGTGCCGAACCTCGGTACGATGTATGTTGAGTATCTGCAGCCGTACGATACTCCAGAGATGCCCGACTGGGGTGTTCGCGCGCTCATCAACGTGATCGAAGGCGCGGGGCGTCGCTTCGAGATTCCGCTTGGCTTTCCAGGGGCGTGCCGAATCCTCACAGAGTGGAACTCGATGCCGAGGATGCAAGTAGGGCATCTGAGCCTTCAGGCTGGCGGTGCTTTCATTGTAGACAACGTTCAAAGGCACGTGTCTCACCAGAGCGGTGTAGATGTGGACGTGAGGTACCTGCGAACGGACGGGTTTGAACTGCCACTGAACCTCGCTGGACCGGATTCGTTGAAGTTTGACCTCAACCGCACAGTTGATCTGATGAGGTGTCTGATGTCCGACTCCCGTGTCGTGCTGATGTATTACGACTCAGCTCACACGGGGATCGTGAATGATCCACTGTCAGCGGGGAGGCTGGTCGATCTCGCTGGTCACTCCGATCATTTCCACGTCCGCGTACGGCCAAACTGAGGGGTTATGACGTCACGCATAGCTGTGCTGTCCATCCTCACAATATGGATCCTCGCCGATCCACTAACCCGCCATGCCGCTCCTCACCAAACGCAAGTGCACGGGCTTCTTGTCAGGCGCGCGGATCTTACGACGGTCGTTCGCCTGGCGCCCAATGGCGCCGTTACCGATACGATCTATCGCAGCAGTGCCCTGCATGTTTTCGACCTGACGGTTGCCCCGTCCGGCCGCTTCGTTGCCATGCTTGAGGGTGGGGGACGTGCCGGCACCTCAAACAGACTCATCGTTGCGGATGGGGTCGGGAACACGATCCACGTTGTCGAGCGCGACGTCCGACGCCACGTCTGGTGCTGCGATGGGAGTCAGGTAGCCTTCATCACGGGGTCGTTCGCGGAAGGCGGCGATTTGGGGTTCACTCCGACCGGTGCATACCTGATCGATATTGAGCGAGGCACCGAGGAGCGCCTCGACGTTCCGTCCGACGTCTACGAACTCGCGTGGGTCGCATTCGACACCGCGCTGTATTTCAAGACCAGCCGCGGGTACCCTGGGTCCAGTATCGTCCGCTACCACCCGAACTCCCGGAAGTCGGTTGTTACGGCGTACTTGGATCTGCGATTCTCCCCATCAGGGACGTTCTACCTCCACCAATTCCCGGATGCGCAATTCGGATCACCTGGCTGGCGTATCTTCGAGCGCGCGACGGGACGTCAGGTGGCGCGCCCCGACACGAGCCTCGGCGGTATTGAGGGTTGGGTCTTCGGGGAGGGCGATTACTTGCGACTCAAGCGCGTTCGTTTTCCGATGCGCGACGGCATGCGTCGCGGTCCGGAGGAAATCGTCGGGTACACCATCTACGATGTGGCAGCGGGGGGAGCGGTGGTCCAGATCCGCGATAGCGTTCGCGCAGACATTGTGAGTCAGCTGGGGGCGTTGGTACTTGCTCGAGATGGCAGGTTGGAGTTGGTCCGGTCCGTTCGCGAGATTGTTCGACCATGACGGTGACGCGTCGTTCTGCGCCAGTGGGCGGGCTGCTCCGAGCATCCCCTCACGGCGCCGCGTGCGGGGCTGATGGCCTGAGGGGGCTTCTTGTGCGATCGCAACGCTCACTCCGCGTTTTCGCCGGGGTAACGGTTGGAGCCGCACTCGTGCCACAGCAAGTCGCGGCTCAGACATTCTCTCAAGTACTGCAGCTTGGGAACCAAGTAGGTGCGCGCCTCACCCGCACCGTCACGTTCGACGGCCTCAACAGTTCCCTGTTTGCCGTGATGCATGATCAAATCAGTTGGATTGACGCGACGGGCTCCAGTCCGCTGGTTTATAGTTTCGCCGCTGACCCCGTTTGGCCCAAGGTGGTCTTTTCGCGCAAGGATAGTTGGATCCGAGGATTCAATGACTGGTCGGCGTCGGATCCGCTGATCGGGCCGCGGGCCCTCGATGTCTCCGGCTCGCGCAAGGTGTTCATCACCGATCCACCAACCGGACGCGTCGTCGTCGTTACGTTGAACACGTCACAGAAGAAACTCACGCGTGTGGGTTCCCTCTCCGCGACACTCACGTTTCCCGTGGGTGTGGCTTGGGATGGCGGGACGACGCCACTGTCCTCTGAAGCCGTCTATGTTCTCGATGCGGTAGGTCCGGTCGTATCGTATTGGACGAAGAACGGATCTGCGTGGACGCGGTCGTGGTCGTTTGGGACGCAGGGCTCCGGACCAGGGCAATTCTCGGGGCCCAGTGGGATCTGCGTAGGCCACACCGCCGCCTCCGCCAACGGCAACAGCCTGTTCACGACGAACTTCTACGTCGCCGACGCGGGGAATCAGCGCATCGTCTGGCTGGAGCGGCGCACCAACGGGCAGCCGCCGCTGTGGCGCGGGACCCGCAGCCTGCCCGAGGGCTGGAACCCGGCGGACTGCACCGTCGATCACTTCGGCAACGTGTACGTGGCCGATCGGCAGAACAGCCAGATCATCAAGTACACCAAGGACCTGATCGAGCTGGACCGCTACGGGACCTATGGCACCGGCGCCACCAACTACAACACCTTTGCCCACCCGCATTCGGTGCACGTGCCGTTCGGCAAGAAACTCGTGGGCGGCAACACGCGGTGGTACGGCGAGGGCCGCCTCCTCACCGCCGAAGACTGGGGCGCCGGCTCGGGTGGACTGGAGCACTTCCTCGGCGTGGCCATCCCGTGGGCGACCGCCGGCGGGGCGTTCGGGCACTACGCCGACTTCTTCCTGACCGAACACTCGTTGCTCACGGTCCAGGTGTTCAACAAGGTGGACCAGCTGCAACAGACGATCTACGCCGGCACCCTGTTCTCGCCCTACGTGCACAGCGCCTATTGGACCGGGCTCAACTCGTCCGGGAACCCGGCGCCCGACGGGCTGTACCGCTTCAAGATCACGGCAAGGTCGCCGTATTGCAGCGGCCCGACGTATTGCGTCGCCGTTCGCTACACGAACTTCTTCCAGCACACCGAGTGCGTGGATCCGGAGAGCATTCCCTGCAATCCACCGGATCCCATGGAGCGCAACGTGGCATTGGTGGCGGTCGAGGGACTGACGATCGCGCATCTGCCGTCCTCCTACCGCCTGGGCCAGGCGATCACGGCCTACGAGGGGCCGTTGTTCCGCCTGGAAGGCCTGGGGGCCGCGAGCGCTGCCGCCCCCCTGTCGGGCGTCGACGCGGTCGCGAGCGTGCGAGCCCACGGGATTCGCGCGCTGACGGTCGCGGTACCGGCACGCGCGGCGAGGACGCCGGTACAAATCCGGATCTACGATCTCTCGGGCCGCCTGGTGCGCGTGTTGGTGGACGAGACCGTGGAGCCCGGGCGGTACCTCGTCGGCTGGGATGGGGCGGACGCGAGCGGCCGCGCGGTCCGGCCGGGGGTGTACGTGGCGATGATGAGTGCCGGATCGTTCCGTGGCGTGCAGCGGCTCATCCTCAAGTAAGGCGCCGCGCGCCGCCGTGCTGGCATGGACGCTGGCCGGCGCTCCCTTTGGCGCGCTGGCGGCCCAGTCGTCGCACCTGACCCTGCTGGAACGGAGTGCGCCGGCCAGTGCCGTGGAACCGGTGAGTGTCGTGGCGGGCGATGGTTGGCTCGCCGCCTGGTTGGCCCCGGCGGCCGGCGGCCGGTCGACCGGCCTCCTCGCGGGTATCGAGCACAACGGCTTCGCCGCGCTCACGACGGTCCTTGTCGCGGCCCGTTTCCACGCCGGCCCCAGTTGGCAGATCTCGTTTGCGCAGACATCGGTGAAGGACCTGTTCGATCCCGCATTGGTTGAGCAGTACCCCGGGCTCGCCGCGCTCGGCGCCTCAGCCACGCAGGTCGCTGCCGATGCCGTCAAGCGGCTCGGCCCCGCCTTCCTCTCGGTCGGTGCCCGCTACGAGCGGGACGAACTGCTGGGGGACGCGACGACGGCATGGCTCGCGCGCGCATCAGCCGCCACGCCGTTCGTGCTCGGCGTGCGTGCCGCGGTCGTCGTGGAGCACCCGCTGAACGGGACCACGGTCTCCGCCGGCGCCACGCGCCTGACGGCCGGCCTCGCCCGCAGCTTCACGGTCGGCCGCGTCGGCCTGGATTGGGGGGCAGGAGCGTCCCTGGGGGACGTCTGGGCCCTCGGACGCGCGCGCCGGCTGCTCGCCACGTCGCTGCGCCTGTCGCTGCTCGATCTGGTCTCCCTCTCGGCCGGAGTGGGTACCGAACGCGACCCGTTCGGGTCCGGCGACTGGCTGGGCTACGCGGCGTTCGGCCTCGGGGTGCGCGTGGGAGGGTTCGGTGCGGACCTGCGCCGCGGCGGTCCGGCGGACGCCCTGGCGTCGCCGATGGCCGTGTCACTGCTGTGGGAGCCTCGACCGCGGCCCTGAAGGCGCGTGGACACCGCCCCAGAGCGACACGAAAGCCGATGCTAGGCCGGGACCTGGTCGCTCGCCCGCCGGCCGAGGTTCTCGTGCGGCGGCTCGGCACGTTGCTCGTACTTGCCGTATTCGTCGAGTTGCGCCGACGCCTTGAGCGCCGCCCGATCACCCACCGCGATCCGCCGGCCCGTCACCACGATCAACCCCTGATTGGTCATCTCGCGCAACATGCGCGACACGGTCTCGCGACTCGCACCGATCATCTGCGCGATGGTCTGGTGGGTGATCCCTTTGGGAACGTTGCTGCCGTCGTTTTGCAGGGCCATTTCGAGGATGATGCGCGCCACACGACCCTTGACGTCGAGCAGGACGAGCCCACCGATCATGCTGTCGGCCCGACGCAGCCGCGCACACAAGGCGCGCAGTAACCCCATCGAGATCCCCGGCATGTCGGCCAGACACCGGCGGAAGTCATCGCGCCGGAGAATGAGAAGCTCGGATGCCTGCATCGCGATGACGTGCGCCGACAGCGGCTGATCGTCGATCAACGACAACTCGCCAAAGAAATCTCCCTTGCCGCGCGTCGCCAGAATGACCTCGCGACCGTCCTCCGCCGTATGCACGAGCTTGACCGTGCCGTTCAACACCACGTACAGCGCGTCGGCGGCGTCGCTTTCAAATACGATGATGCTGTCTTTCGGGTGATTCCGGGCGACGGCGGCTTCGCGAATCCGCCAGATGTCGCCCTCGCGAAGCTGGGAGAAGAGCGGGATGCTCCGGAGCGCCGGATCGACAATGGCCATGGGCAGCACCAACGTCTCCTCTTCGAAGGTCAACCGGCTTTATACAACGTCCGGGCCGGGAATGCAAACACCCTCGTCCCCTCCCGCCCCTCGGGCGCGCTAGGCCGCGTCGAACCGGCGCGCCACCTCGTCCCAATTCACCACGTTCCACCACGCGGCGACGTAATCCGGACGCCGGTTCTGGTACTTGAGATAGTACGCGTGTTCCCACACATCGAGACCGAGGATCGGTGTCTGGCCGTCCATCAGCGGACTGTCCTGATTGGGTGTGCTCGTAATCGACAGCGTGCCGCCGTCATCGATCAACCACGCCCATCCGCTGCCGAACCGTCCACCGGCCGCGGCGCCGAACGCGTCCTTGAACGTGTCGAATCCGCCGAACGCCGCATCGATCGCGCCGGCCAGTGCGCCGCCGGGCGCGCCGCCGCCGTGTGGGCTCATGACCTGCCAGAACAATGAATGGTTCGCGTGCCCGCCGCCGTTGTTGCGCACGGCGCCGCGAATGTCCTCGGGCAGTGACCCGAGATTGCCGATCAACTCCTCGACCGACTTGCTCTGCAGGCCGGCGTGTGACTCCAACGCCGCGTTCAGCTTGGTCACGTAACCTTGGTGGTGCTTCCCGTGGTGGATTTCCATCGTCTGCGCATCGATATGCGGTTCGAGCGCGTCATGCGCGTACGGAAGTGCGGGGAGTGTATGGGCCATCGGATGCAAACCTCCAAGAGAGCTTGAAACGCCGGTAGGCAGGAAATATATGCCGCCGCACCGGGACGGGCACCCGCCGCGAGGCGCTGTCGGGTAAACCGACCGGCCCGTTGTCCAGGCAAGGGCCCCTCAGGCGCTTCCCTGGCGGGTTGCGGTACAAGTGATCGCGAACGTCGAGCGGTCCTCTCCACGTATCGTTTTGGCTCGTCAGGGTATGTGGGGGTGATGGGAGCGGTTTCGGAAGGATTCAGGTTGTTGGTTTCACAGGGGAACGACGGGTTGTCGCGGTGGCCCGGGGGGACGGCGTGCATTTCCACGCGCTGGTTCACGCGGAGCCGCGAAGGCGCGGAGGGCTGACAGCCGTGGACAATCCGGCGCAGCCCCTCCCGCACCGTCGGAGCGCCGACGTTGATCAGTAGACCGACCTGCCGGGCCCAGTGCACGAAGTATACGGAGCGAGGCGTCCACGATCGTTCCCGTGATGTCATCCAGCGCTCGCATCCCGCTCCTCCTCCGCGGTCTTCGTGGCGCCGCGTGAGCAAACGGTCCCGCACGCGCGACCATACGCGGTACCTGGCGGAGGAGCACAACGATTCGGTTGCTGATGTACCAGTGTGACGCCGACGACGTTTGAAGCTCCGATTCACCCACTCGAAATTCCGAAGACCCATCGTTTTGAGGCTGGGAGGTCCTCGAATGGGCCTCTGGGTGCCTCGGATGCGCCTGACGAATGCGTGGTGTGGGGATGCTCTGCGGTCTCCGCGTTCTTTGCGGTGATGACGTGACCGTAATGGTGAACTGATTGCACGGTCGCGCAAGAGGCTCCCGTCATCGCATCGAACTGCTGACGCTTCTCGCGTAACCTGCTAGAAGAGCAAACTGAACCCGATACGTATCTGGCGCGCCTCGCCGTAAAACAGCGTCGGTTCGTTCGCGTCGAGCAGCGCCGCCCGGCGAGCCGCCGTCTGTTCAGACGGGTCGAGGAACCCGTTGTCGTTCTGGTCGAAGCCCGGCACGTAGAGCGGCGACTCGCGCGGGATCGGGACCGCCCCCTGTGTCTCCGCCGTGGCCTGGTTCTGCAGCGCGGCCACATTGGGTTCGATCCCGCCATTGGCGCGCGCGGTTACCAGGTTGGCCCGATTGAGCAGGTTCCGCCCTTCGATCATCAGTCGCATCACCCGCGGTCCCCACCGGATCTGCCGGCTGAGCCGCGCGGAGATCGCGGCGGACCACGGCAGGCGGCGTTCCGCGGCGCCGGGCACCGGCAATCCCGACCCGACGCTGCCTCCCAGCGCGATCCGGAACTCGGCGGGCAAGGTCCAGAATGCGTTGATGTCGACGGCGTGTCGCTGATCGAACTGCAGCGGCAACTCCAGCTCCTCCAGGTTGGTCACGCCCTCGACGGTCGAATCGAACGCCGACGAGACGATGCCCACCGCGCGCTGCATCGCGTAGCCCAACTCGAAACGTCGCCCGTCGTCGAGCCGCGCCTCCAGCCGTACCTCCATCCCCTGCACCTTGCCGAAATCGAGATTACTGAACGTGCGGCCCCGGTCGGCCACCGCGATCCCGCTGGTCGTGATGCCGGTGAGGTCCTTGAGGTATCCCGTAAGCCGCAACACGACGTCGCCGGTGAGGAGGTAATCCAGGGCCGCCTCGTACTGGATCGCGCGCTCGAAACCGAGATTGGGGTTGCCCTGCCGCCGGACCGCGGTATTGAGCGAGTCGTCCAGCGCCTGGTCGAAGAAGAACTGGAAATCGGGCGGTTGCGCGAACCGGCCGAAGTTCCAGCGGACCGCCGCGCGGTCGATCCCGAGAATGCTCAGCGGCATCGCGAAGCCGACCCGGGGGTGGATCAGGGCCTGCCACTCCGTCGATGCGGTCGGTGCACTGAGGTTCCGCCGATCGGTCGGCGCGATGAGCCGCGGCTGGAACGCCTCCACCCGCACGCCGAGGTCGATCGTCGCCGCGTCGAGCGCGTGCAGCGTGTTGTGGAAATAAACGGCGGCGGTGCGCGGGTAGAACCGCACGAAATTCGGCGCCGCGCCGGCGAGACCCGCGGCCACGTGCTGGTACGTCGCGATCCGATGCATTTTCAGATCGCCGCCGATCTTGAGGTCGTGGACCGGCGAGACGAGCGTCTGGAGATCGAGCCCGAGATCGACGAAATCGCTGCGGCTCCACTCAGCCACACCCGCCGTCCCGTCGGTCACGAAGAGATCGGCGCCGAAGATGCCGTACGGGCTCGCCAGCCCCGAGTCACTCGGTTGTTGGTATCCCGGCACGTTCCGGCCGGAGCCAATCTGGTCTTCCGCCGGCAGGTGCGTGAACTCCTCGCCGCGGAACTTCAGGTCGTTGACGCGGAACCGCCCGACCCGGCCCGATTGGATCGTATCGGGCACACCCAGATAGCGATCGAGCCGGGCCACCGACATGCGGGACGTCAGCCGAACGGCCCGCGATCCGCTGATGCGAAAATTGCCCGTCAGCGACACGGTCCCGAGCGTTGCCGTCTCACGCTCGGCCAAGTAGTCACGCAGGGCATACTTGAACCGGGTCGAGTACAACTCGTGTTGATCGCGGTTGCGACTCAGCGAAATCGCGGCCGAGAAACTGCCGGAGATCGGCACGTCGATCTTGCCGAAGGCGAAGTAGCGATCACCCTCCTGATGCGGAATGATCGTTCGTTGCGCCGGGCAGGGGGTGAGCGCGGAGAGGCACGTGAGTCCCATGATCCGGGGATCCTGATCCGCTTGTCCGAACAACGACAGGTCGAAGAACGCCGTCGCCCCGCCCACGAGCGGCCCACCGAGCGACGCGCCGCCCCGGACGTATCCCCGCTTGAGCGACGCGGGCGCCCACTCGTCGGTCACCGCTTCGAGTCGTCCGGTCCAGCGGTCGGGCGGACCGCTCCGCGTGACGAACGTCACCACACCGGAGACGGCACTCGCTTGATCGGCGGAGAACCCGGACGTGAAGACGCTGATTTCCTGGATCGCGGACGGGGCGAGCTGGAAGGCGATACCGCTACGCGACGCGGAGAACTGGTCGCGCACATCGACCCCGTCGATCACGTAGGTCTCCTGGCCAAACCGTCCACCGCGGAAATGGCCGTCGGTGACCCCGGTGCGCAACTCGAGGATCTGTTGGATGTCCTCGATCGGTGCGCTCTGCAGTTCGTCGCGCGATACGACCTGGCGCGCAGCCGTCACGTCCGGCGTCAGCAAGGGTTGGGAAGGCGCGACCACGCGGATCGGTTCGACGCCGATCGCGGCTTGCTGCAGCACGATCGCGAGCCGGGTGCTCACGCCCGACCGCACCGAGACATCGGGCCATTCCGCCGACTGGTAGCCGAGTCGCCGCGCCACGACCCTGTAGGATCCCGGCGGCACGCCCAGCAATACGAAGCCGCCGTTGGCACCTGTCACGGCCCGCCACCGCGTACCGGGAATGAGGACCTCGACTTGGGCCAGCGGGGTTGAATCGGTAGCGAGAAGTACCTCGCCAACGATCTGACCCGTGGTCTGCGCGGCCAGCGGCCCGATGAGGCCCGAACAGAGCCCAAGTGCCGTTGCGAGAACTCGATACGTTGGCGACATTCACGCGGAAAGTGGGTTTCCCTTAGTGTACCTGTCAATGCACAGAAAAGTTCTCCGGCGACTTTGCTCGGTTATGGCGGCGACCCTGCTGCTCGGGAGTTGCGGACCCACCGAAGTGCTCGTTGGGGACGCCCCGGGAGTCGCGCGGGTCGTCCTTGGCGTGCTCGGCGTCCCCTACGCAGTCTCGTCGTTTCTCGACACCGCCGTTGTGGGCGATGCGCTCAAGATCCCCATCGGCACCTCCGCCGGTGTCGCGGCGGCTGAGGACGGGAGCTTCTACTCCTCCGATCCCATTCATCGCCGGGTTGCATTCGTGTCGTCGGACGGTCAGGTCTCCTGGCCCATCGGTCGAGGCATTTGCGGGTTCCCGGGAACGGGCGGGCCGGAAGCGGCGAACCTCTGCCTCTCGCTCCCCACCGCCCTGGCACTCGAGGCGGACGGCGGTCTGCTGATCGCCGATCCGGGAGCGAACATCGTCTACCGCTACCTGCCTGAAAGTGGTGAGGTCGAGCGCGTGCTCGGCTCCGGGCGCGTAGGCCTCGCTGCCGATGGAAGCACCGCTGCATCGTCGGAAACCAACCGGCCGGAGGACGTCGCGGTGGGCCCTGACGGATCCGTCTTCGTCGCGGAATCGGGCAACAACCGCGTCATTCGAATCGACGGGGGGGTGATACGCGTAATCGCCGGTACCGGAGCGGTCGGCGACAGCGGCGATGGTGGTGCGGCCGCCGAGGCGCGCTTGCGCCGGCCCGAGGGGCTCGCCTGGATGGGCGACACGCTCTACATCGCCGATACGGGGAACAATCGGATTCGTCGCGTCATCGACGGCATCATTCATGCATATGCGGGCTTGGGGGCGCCGGGGTTCGCCGGCGACGGTACGGCGGCGGCGCTTGCCCTGTTCGCGCGCCCGGGACGGATGGCAGCCTTCGGCACGTTGCTGTTCATCGCCGACCGCGACAACAATCGCGTGCGGGTGATCCGGGTGGGACCCGATTCGATCGCCACCTTTGGCGGTACCGGTCGATACGCCGTGGGCGAGAATCTGCTCGAGATCGGACGGACCGCGCTGGCGACACCGGCGGGAGTCGCCGTGGCCGGCCGGGCCGTTTTCATCGCCGATTCCGGTGCATTCGTCGTGCGCCGGGTGATTCGCTAGGTCGTATGAGATGATCGCCGGTGTCGGGGGACGTTGATGAGAGAATCCGCCACGGCTCGCGCCGGGTTGGAGATCCTGGCAGAGGTCGCATCCTATCTCGCCGCCGCGTTGCACGTGGAAGATGCGCTCGCGCGCGTGGTCCGGGCCGTCCAGCAGGGGCTCGGTGCGGACTCGTGCCGCATCTGGATCCGCTCGCCGGAGGGTGGGTCCTTTCGGGCCGCCACCGCGGATGGCGCGGGGGCGATGGGTGACGGTTACGACAAGGTGGTGGCCGGGTGGGTCGCTCGCGGGATGGCGCCGGAATGGACCGCCGACGACCCGATCGTCCGGATTCCCTTGATCCACCAGGGAGAACACATCGGGCTGCTGGAATGCGGGCTCGACGACGGGCCGGACTTCGCGGTCGGGCAGGAAGTTCTCCGGACCGTCGCGAACATCCTCTCACCGCTGCTCTCCTCTATCGAATTGTCGGAAGACCTGGCCGGCGAAGTGGCGCTCCGAACCCAGGAGATCGAGTCGCAACGACGCTTCACCGGCAAGATCATCGACTCGCTGCCGGTTGGCCTGTACGTCATCGATCGGGAGTACCGTATTCAGGCATGGAACCGCAAGCGCGAGACGGGCACCCAGGGCATCTCGCGCGACGATGCACTCGGTCATGCCGTGTTCGACGTGTTGCGGCGGCAACCGCGTGAGCTGCTGCAACGGGAGTTCGATACGGTGTTCCGGACCGGCAAAATCGACGAAATGGACATCGCGACCGAGACGTCGGAAGGGCTGCGGTACTATCGGATCACCAAGATCCCCATGCGCGTCGACGAAGGGGACGTGTCGCACGTCATTACGATCGGTGAGGACATCACCCAGGCGAGGATGGTCCAGCAGCAGATCTCCCAGACGGAGAAGCTGGCCGCGGTCGGACAACTCGCGGCCGGCGTGATGCACGAGATCAACAACCCGCTCGCCACGATCGGGGCGTGCGTCGAGTCCCTCCAGGCGCGCGTGCAGGATCTCCCACCCGGGCCCGGCCAGCAGTTCATCGAATACCTCGGGATCGTCGAGGCGGAACTCTCGCGCTGCAAATCGATCATCGACGGCCTGCTCGACTTCTCGCGCCCGCAGGGGCGCTCCAAGTACCCCGCGCAGATCAACCAGATCGTCGACGACGCGCTGTTTCTCGTCAAGTACCACGACCGCTTCAAGGGCATCACGCTCGAGCGCCAGTTTGTCGACGACCTTCCCTTGATCGAGGCCAACCCGGAGCAGCTCATCCAGGTGTTTCTCGACCTGATGATGAACGCGATCGACGCGATGGAAGGCCGGGGCAAACTCACGGTGGCCACCGGCCAGCACCCCGACCTCCGCGACCATGTGATGATCTCGATCTCCGACACGGGCTCGGGCATCCCCCGCGAGAACGTGGCCAAGATCTTCGATCCGTTCTTCACTACCAAAGAGCCCGGGAAAGGCACGGGCCTCGGGCTCTCCATCTCGTTCAGGATCGTGCAGCATCACGAAGGCCGTATCACCGTCGAGTCCCAGGTCGGCGCCGGTTCGACGTTCCGAGTGCTCCTCCCCGCGACGGACTACCGCGTGGCCGGATCGTGAAGGTGTTGGTCATCGAGGACGATCGAACGGTCGGACAGTTCGTTCGCCGCGGGCTTGAAGAGCAGGGCATTCACGTCGAGTTGGTCGATGAGGGCACGGCTGGCTTGGCCCGCGCGTCCGAGGGAGCCTTCGACGTCGTCGTGCTCGACCTGCGTCTCCCGGGCATGCCTGGAGTCGAGGTGCTGCGGACCCTGCGCGACCGCGGCGTCACGACGCCGGTGTTGGTGCTCACCGCCCAGGATGCCGTGGAATCGAAGGTGCAGGCGCTGCGCGCCGGGGCCGACGACTACGTGACCAAGCCGTTCGCGTTCGAGGAATTGCTGGCCCGGGTGGAGGCCGTGGGCCGCCGCCCGCAGGCCATCGCCACTCCGGTGCTGCACGTGGGTGACCTCACGATTGATATGTCGGCGCGGGCGGTGACACGAGGAACGCGCGCGATCGACGTCACGCCGAAGGAGTTCTCGGTCCTCGAATACCTGGCGCGCAATGCCGGGCGCGTGATGACGCGCACGCTGATCACCGAATACGCGTGGGGATATCACTTCGACCCGGGGACGAACGTGGTCGACGTCGTGATCAACCGGTTGCGCAAGAAAGTCGACCACGGGGGCGCGCCGAAGCTGATCCGCACGGTTCGCGGTGTGGGCTACGTCATGAAGGACTAGATGCGCTCCATTCGGGGTCGGCTCGCGGCCTGGTACGCCGTGGCGCTCGCCGCGACCATGTTTGTCTTCGCGACCGTGGTGTACCTCGTGCAACGCGGCGAGAACCTCGTCGACCTCGAGGCACGATCCCATTTGATCGCGGATCTGATTGCCGCCACCCTGACGCAGGCGTACCAGGCACGCGCCGAGCTGATCGTCGCCGACTCCGCCGGGACGGAGGTGCTGCACCCGGAGGTTGCGCCGTTCCTCGAGGGCATCCCCGGGTTCGTGGTGGTGGTCGGTCGTCAGGCCAACGTGCTGCACCTGTCGGCCGCGGGGCGCTCGCTGCCATACGGCGCACTTTCATTGCTGTTCCGGCGCGCGTTCGAGGTCGATTCGAGTCCCGAGGTTGGCACCGTGAACGTCGGGAGTCACGCGGGGGAGGTGCGCTATTACACGCGCCCGATCAGCTCTGCCGGCCCCGGCGTGACCGGGGTGCTGTCCGGTGCGCCCACCGCCGAGGTGGCCCTGGGTCCGCGGCCGGTGTTGATCGCGATGCTGCTGGTCTCTCCGCTGATCCTCCTCACGTCGGTCTTCATCGGGTACCTGCTCGTCGGACGCACGCTGGCACCGGTCGATCGTATCGTGGACGAGGTCGAGGCTATTCAGGATGGGCGCAGTCTCCACCGGCGCCTGGCACCGGCCACGACCCAGGACGAGCTGGCCCGCCTGACCAACACCCTCAACGCGATGATTCAACGGCTCGAACGCAACTTCCTCTCCCTGCGTCGGTTCACCGCCGACGCCTCCCACGAGCTCAAGACGCCGTTGACGGTGCTGCGATCGGGAATCGAGCGGGCCATCACCCACCCCGATGTGGCCCCCGAGGTGATGGAAGTGCTCGACGAAGTGCTCATCGAGGTCAACCGCATGGCGGAAACGGTGGATGCGCTGTTGATGCTCGCCCGTGGGGACGAAGGCCGCGCACCGCTCCACCTCGAGGAACTCGACCTGCGGGACCTGTTGGGAGAGGTGGCGGAAACCGCCGGCATCCTCGGCGAGCAGGCGGAGGTCAACGTGCAGGTGAGCATGCCGGCCGACCCGATTCCGTTGGCGGCCGACCGCGGCCGCATGCGCCAACTGCTGATGAACCTCCTCACCAACGCGATCAAGTACACGCCGGCCGGCGGCAACGTCGTCATCGATACCGCGGTGCAAGACGGGAACGCCGTGGTCACGGTCCAGGACTCGGGAATAGGGATTGCGCCGGGTGACCTGCCGCATATCTTCGACCGATTCTGGCGGGCCGACCAGGCGCGGAGCCGCACCGGACAGCGTCCGGGGGTTGGGCTGGGACTGGCGATTTCGAAGTGGATCGCCGAATCCCACGGTGGTGCCATTCAGGTGCGCAGCAGGCGTGGGAAGGGAACGACGTTCGTGCTGACGCTCCCCACCGCCGGGACAAGCGATGACGCGGCGCCGGACGTAACGCGATTGTAATTGTTTTGTCATCTCGACCACACCGGTTCGCGAGGAACCGGTCGTGGGTTTGGGGTACCTTACACTCGAACCGTGTGTCTTGGAGGTAACTCGTGTTCGATAATCTGGTCGAGTCCAGGCCCAAACGCCGAGGTGTGAAGGGGCTGCTGTCCAGTTCCTTCATGTCCGTGGCGATCCATACCGGCATTGTCTACGGCGCGGTGGCCGCCACGATGCGCGGAACGGAAATCATCCAGGAGATCACGCAGGACACCACGATGCTGTTCCTCATCGAGGAGCAGGAGCCGGAACCGGAACCGGAACAGCCCCCTCCGCCGCAGCTCGCCACGCTCAATCCGCCCCCGAAGGGATTCCAGACACTGACCGCGCCTGTCGAAATCCCCACGGAGATTCCGCCGGTCAACCTGAATGAACGGTTCGACCCGCGCGACTATTCCGGTGTCGGTGTTGAGGGTGGTCTTGCCGAGGGCGTCGAGGGTGGGACGGGGCCGGTCGACCTGGATCAGGTGTTTGTCGAGGCGATCGTCGACGAACCGCCGATCCGCCTCTCGGGGCCGCCGCCGGTCTACCCGCCGCTGCTGAAGGATGCCCAGATCGAGGGGCGGGTGATCTTCGAGCTCGTGGTCGGCGTGGACGGACATCCGGAAGAAGAGACCCTCAAAGTCATCGAGTCCTCCAACCGGGCGTTCGAACGCAACGCCCGCGCTGCCGTGCTTGGGTCGGTCTACCGGCCGGGAAGAATGCGCGGCATGCCGGTACGGGTGCTCATTCGCCAACCCATCACGTTCACGATCCAGCGATAAGTACCGCTCACTCAACCAGTCCTCACGGAGGCTGAACCAGCATGCAACTGTCACTGCTCGAACTTTGGGATTCCGCGGGGATGTTCGCTCGGGGGATCATCTTCACCCTCGGCATCATGTCACTGATCTCCCTCACGGTCGCCGCGCAGAAATGGTGGCGGTTCCGCAGGAGTATGAAGGAAACGGCCCGGTTTGCACCGGAATTCGCGCGGTTCCTCCAGGAAGAGCAGCTCGACCAGGCTATTGAATTGGCCGAGAAGCAGAAGGTCTCCCACGTGGCCCGCGTGCTCGGCGAGGCGCTGGTGGAGATCAAGCCGTTGCTGCGTGATCGGTCGGCCATTACCTCGGGCGACATCAACTCCGCGGAACGCGCGGTCGACCGTCAGATGCTGATTCTGCAGGCCGAGTTGAAACGGGGCATGGGGCTGCTGGCCACCGTCGGGTCCACGGCGCCGTTCGTCGGGCTGCTCGGAACGACGATGGGCGTGGTGAACTCGTTCACCGGCATGGCGCTGACCGGTTCGGGCGGGTTGGGTGCCATCTCCGCCGGTATTGCCGAGGCGCTCATCACCACGGCATTCGGTTTGGCCGTGGCCATTCCGGCGGTGTGGTTCTTCAACTACTTCCAGACGAAGATGGACAACCTCACGGTCGAGATGACCTACACGTCGAAGGAACTGATCGACTTCCTCATCAAGAGCGTCGGCAGCGAGTTCGGGCGGTCCATTTTCACGAAGGAATTCAAGGCCCAGTCCGCCGCCGAGTCGGGGCACATCAGCTAATCCCGGCGCGCGCGACGCGCACAACGACGAGGTGGCTGTATGGGCGCACCGGTAGGAACGTCATCAGGCGTCAAGTCGGAACCCAACGTGGTTCCGATGATCGACATCATGCTGGTGTTGCTGATCATCTTCATGATCGTCACGCCGGTCATTTCCTCGGGCTTTCAGGCGCGCATTCCCCAGGGAAAGAACATCGAATCCCGACCCGAAGAAGGCGGTGACGTCCTCCTCGGGATCGATCGGGAAGGCAACTACTACCTCGGGGTGGATGACGCGCGTGGACAGAGCACGATTTCGCCCATCGCGGCGGAGCGGCTGAAGGATGTGCTTTCCCAGATCTTCGAATCCCGCACGACTGACAAGATCCTGTATTTCAAAGCCGACGCCAATCTGACGTACGCCGACGTGGAAGCGGCAATCATGATCGCGCGGAGTGCCGGCGTCAGGGTCTTGGCGGCCATCACCGAGGAAAAACGCGAGGGGCTGTTTCAGTCCAAGCGGGGGGGAGACTAGCCATGGCTATGGCAGTTGGCAGCGGCAGCGGCAACTTCTCGGCCGAGCCCAATGTCGTGCCGATGATCGACATTCTGCTCGTGCTGCTCATTATCTTCATGATGCAGATTCCGCTGCAGCGGAAAGCGATGGATATCAATCTGCCGCCGGAGCAGCAGGTCCAGGCGGCGGAGCAGGTCGCAGCCAACCAGATCGTGCTGCAACTCACCGCCGACGGCGGGTACCAGATCAACAACGAGGCCGTGTCCAAAGCCGATCTCGCACGGCGCCTGCAGGAGATCTATGACAACCGGCCGGCCAAACTGATGTTCATCAAGACCGCCGGGAACCGGATCTACGAAGACGTCATCGAGGCGATGGACGTCGCGCGTGGCGCCGGGGTGCAGGTGATCGGGTTTACACCGCCGGAATCCGAAACGGGTGAATCCGGCGGCTGACTGGTCACGTAGGGAATCAGGACACCTTGGGGGCGCGGGGGCGGGGGAAGGCTTTCGCGCCCTCGGTGTATTATCATGGGGGAGTACAGGTTAGGAGCAGATGAGGCCACCGCCGCAGGTCCCGAGCTTCCGGATGATCCCCGCGCGAGAGCGCGCCAACTGGCGGTTTCTCATGGGGTCTCTGCTCGTGCATGCCCTCATCCTCTTCGTCGCAATCTGGGACTGGTCGGGTGTACCGCCCCTTGAAGAATCGTTGGCGCCCGGTGGTGAGGGGCCGCGGGGCGGTGGTGGCGGTGGTGGGGGCCCCCGGATTACCTACGTGGCGCTCCCGGCCTATCAGCCGCCACCGCAGGCGAGACCTACCGAGCGGTCGCAACAACGGCCGGAGGACATCGTCATCCCGACGCCGACGATCACCGAGGTGAAGCTCGAAGAGCCGGAATTCCAGATCCCGCGCGAAACCGCTCCGCTGCCTGGATCGGAGGTCCTCGGACAGGGAGCAGGGACCGGCGGTGGGACCGGCGCGGGAACCGGAAGCGGCGGCGGGATCGGTTCCGGTCGAGGAACCGGCATTGGGTCGGGAGTTGGACCGGGAACGGGCGGTGACGGCGGTGACGTGTTCTCACCCGCGCCGCGCTACACGGTGATGCCCCCGCAGCCGCGGCCCCCGTCCGTGAAGGGCAAGTCGTTCGCGCTGCTGTTCACCGTCGGTGCCGATGGTCGTGTCATCCGGGTCGAGATCGAGCCGAATATTCGCGACACCGACTACCGGCGCCGCCTGATCGCGCAACTCTACGAGTGGACATTCACGCCGGCGGTGACCATTGAAGGAAAGCCCGTTGCCGCTCCGTTCCGGGTGGACATCACGCTGTAGCTGTTGAATCCTGCCGGGTCCAGCCCCACATTCTCCCCACACCAACCGACTGCCCCCACCAGGAGACAGACGTTGCGAATGTTCCTCCGGCGCATCCTGCCCCTGATGACCGTGGTCGCGCCCCTGCCGGCCCTGGGCGCTCAGGAGATCGAGGTCGACGTCCCGGCGGTGATCCTCACGGGCATTCCGTTCAACATGACCGTCCGCGCTCCGACCGCGCTCGATTCGGTCCCGCTGGTCCTCCGCACCGCTACCGGCGTGGAACTGCAAGTCGGGATGATCCCGCCGGTGGGCGAGATCGTGCTGCGCCACGTGGTGGTCGACGATCCCGATCAATTACCGCTGCGTCTCGAAGCCGGCGCGGCCGTCGAAGAGATCGTGCGGCCGCTCGTCCCGGGTTGGACCAGCGTGTTGCCGCCGCTGGTCGCGATCGTGCTGGCGCTCGCGTTCCACGAGGTGGTCAGCAGTCTTTTCGTCGGACTGTGGCTCGGGGCGTTCATCGTGACCGGGTACAATCCGTTCAAGGCGGTGCTCGTCGCGATCGACGGCTTCGTGCAGCCGGCGTTGGCCAACGGCGAGCATGCCGCGATCGTCGTGTTCTCCTTGATGTTGGGCGGGATGGTGGGGGTGATGGCCAGGATGGGGGGGACGTGGGCGATCGTCGACGCGGTGACCCCGCTGGCCACGTCACGCCGCCGCGGCCTGTTCGCCACGTGGGTGGCCGGACTGGCCATCTTCTTCGACGACTATGCCAACACGCTGATCGTCGGGAACACGATGCGGCCGCTGACCGACCGGCTGCGCATCTCCCGTGAAAAGCTCGCCTATGTCGTCGACTCCACCGCGGCGCCTGTCACGGTGATCGTGTTCGTGTCGACGTGGGTTGGATTCGAAATCGGTTTGATCGGTGACAGCCTCCGGCTTTCCGCGGAACAGAGTGTGGCACATCCGGAACTGGCAAGCGCGCTGTCGGCCATGTCCCCGTTCTCGGTCTTCATCAGCACCATCCCGTACCTGTTCTATCCGATCATGGCCATCATTGCGGTGGCCTTGTTCATCTGGACCGGGCGGGATTTCGGTCCGATGCTCGCCGCCGAGCGGCGTGCGGCATCTGGCAAAGGGTTGCACGCGCCGGGTGCGCAACTCGCCGCCGATCCGACCACCCAACTGGAGGGCCCACCCGAGGGGGCGCCGCTCCGCTGGTGGAACGGCGCGATGCCGGTGCTGGCGGTGGTCGTCGCCGTCGTGCTCGGGCTCTATGTCTCCGGGAAGGCGGCCCTCCCGGACGGTCAACCGGGTACGCTGAGCAACATTCTCGGCAGCGCCGACCCGTTCAAGTCATTGCTGTGGGGCGCGATGTTCGGCTGTTTGACGGCCGTGTTCCTGGCGGTTGGCCAGCGGATTCTCACGCTCACGCAGGCCATCGACGCCTGGGTCGCCGGACTGCGGGCGATGCTGCTCGCGATGGTCATCCTGGTCCTGGCCTGGTCGCTGGGCGAGGTGACCCAGGCGATCGGCACGGCTCCCTTCCTCACGTCCGTGCTCTCCAGTCGGATGCCGGTGACACTGCTTCCGGTTACCGTGTTTCTTGTCGCCGCTCTGATATCGTTTTCCACCGGCACATCGTGGGCCACGATGGCCATTCTCTTTCCGCTGGTCGTCCCATTGGCGGTGGCGTTGGGAGATCCGACCGACATCATTGCGGGAACCGGCTCGATCGTGCTGCACGGAGCCATCTCGTCGGTCATGGCGGGGTCCATCTTTGGCGATCATTGCTCGCCGATCTCCGATACGACCGTGTTGAGCTCCACCGCCTCCGGATGCGACCACGTGGATCACGTCCGGACGCAGTTGCCCTACGCCATCGTCGTCGCCCTGATCACGATGACCGTCGGTGACCTCGGGACATCGTTGGGTCTCTCGCCGTGGCTTGCCCTGTTGATCGCCTGCGCGGTGCTGTGGGCGGTGATTCGGGTCATCGGGCAGCCGGTCGAGGTCGCTTGACGAGGCGCGCGGCGAGCAGCATGGCGCCGTAGGCGGGATCGACCGGTGCGTCGTTGACGACGACCTGGCTGTGACGGCGCAACGCGTTCGCCACCATCGCGCGCACGGGGGACGTGGGAGCGAGCATGCCACCCGCCAGCGTGACCTCGACCGGCGTGTCGCCGGCACAATGGGGCAAGAGCGCGGTCACGAGGACGTCGAGGTCGTGAACGGCGCGGTGCAGGATCGCCGTTGCCAGCTGGTCACCCCGCTGCGCGGCATCGATCACGACGGTGGCGAGTCGTGCGATCGCCGGGCGATCGGCGGACCGTCCCCACGCTCGGGCATGCGCCGCGTCGCGGACGCCGAGCGCCTGTGGAATCGCATCCGTCAGCACCGTGGGCGGGCCGCCTGGATCACGTGATCGGTCCAGCGCGGAAAGGCCCGCCATGCCGACCGCATAGCCGCTTCCCGCGTCGCCGATCTCCCAACCCAGGCCGCCGGCACGCCACACCCGCCCGTGGCGATCCCGGCCCAGGGCGATCGATCCCGTGCCGGCGAGAAGTACGATGCCGGGTCCGGAGCCCACGGCACTCTCCAGCGCGATCGCGGCGTCGGTGGTGACGTGTACCGTTCCGTCCGGCACACCGGCGCGCAAGGCGTGTTCCAGCCCGGCGCGGCTCGGCTCGCGGCCCGCGCCGGCGGCACCCACGACGAGGACGTCCGCGGCGTGGCCGAGTCCGGCGCGCGCGATGACGCGTTGCCGGAGCGCCGCGATGACCGCCGCCGCCTCCGTGATCCGCTCCGGCGTCAGGCAGGCGGGTTCCCCGGTCTCGCGCGCCATCACCGTAGCGCCGTCGCCGGCGATCGCTTCGGTATGGCTCCCGCCCGCGTCGACGCCAATCAGGATGAGTGGTCGCGTGCCGGCGGCTTCCGTCATGCGCTGTTGGCCGGCTCGGCGCGACCGCGGCTCCTGAGGGCGAACGCCGACAGCGAGCTGACCGCGAGGGTGATGACGAAGCCCAGGGGGACGTACCACGGCCACGCCAAGTGCGCGAAGGGACCGGGTTTGACGAGCACGACGATCACCATGGTGATGGTGCCAGCACTGAGGCCGGCGATCGCGTCCGTCTGCCGAGCCGACCGCGACACGCCACCGAGGACATAGGTTCCCAGCAAGCCGCCGTAGGTAATCGATGCGATGGCCAGTGCCAATTCGACCACCGGCTGATCGGTCGACTTGAACAACAGCGCTCCTCCCGCGAGGACAACGGCCCACCCCATCGTCGCCCACCGGCCAACTGACAAGAGGTGCGCCGGGTCGCGACGGCCGGAGATCGGTGCGTAGAAGTCGTGCGTGCTGGCCGACGCCAGCGAATTCAACGAGGAACTCACGGTGCTCATCGCCGCGGCGAGGACGCCCGCGATCACGAGTCCGGACAGGCCGGGCGGCAGGTGGCCGACGACGAAATTGGGGAAGAGCTGATCGCCGGAGCCCGATCCGTCGTCGATGCCGGCGGCCCACAACATGGTGCCGACGAGCAGGAACAGCGCGAACTGGCCGATGACGAGAAGCCCCGATCCGACAAGCGCCTTGCGGGCGCCGGCGAGCGAGCGGGTCGCCAGGAGGCGTTGCACGATCAGGTGATCCGTCCCGTGCGACGCGGCCGACAAGAGGGCACCACCAACGACCGCCGCGACGAACGTGTACGGTTCGGTGAACGAGAATCGCCAGTCGAACACCGCGAGCTTGCCGGCACCCGACGCGGCACCGAGCGCCGTGCCAAACCCGCCGGCGAGCGTCGTGGCGACCGCGATGGTCGCGATGCCCCCGATCACGTACAACGCGAGCTGGAGCACGTCGACCCACACGACCGCGCGCAACCCACCGCGCCAGGTGTACACCAGCGTCACCACCGCGATGACGAGGACGCTGGCCGGCACTCCCCAGCCGGTGACGATGGCAAGCGGGATGGCGCTGGCAAACACACGCACGCTGTCGCCCAGCGCCCGGATGACCATGAACAGGGCGGACGCGGTGCGCCGGGTGCCTGTCCCGAATCGTGTCTCGAGTCGGCTGTACGCGGTTTCCTGGGTCCCACGGAAGTAGCCGGGCAATAGCCACCACGCCACGCCGATCCGGCCGACCAGGTATCCCATCGCAATCTGGAGAAACGTGAAGTTGCCGCGGGCGCCCAGCGCCGGCACCGAAATGACCGTCAGGGCCGAGGTTTCGGTCGCGACAATGGAAAACATCACTGCCCACCAGGGGAGTTCGTGCCGGCCGAGGAAATAGTCGGACGCGTCCGCCTGGCGCCGGGCGAAGTGCGACCCGATCCCGACGATGATCAGGAAGTACGCGGCCATGACGGCGAGATCGATCGGCGTCATGCGCGACCCCGCCAAAGAAAGAGGCCCACACTACCGGCGGGCCTCATGATGCGCGTGGAACGGGGGCGGGCACACTCACACGGCGAACGAGCTTCCGCAGCCGCAGCCGCCGGTGGCGTTCGGGTTCTCGAACGTGAATCCGGTGCCCATCGTCGAGGAATGGTGCCCGATCGTGATGCCGTCGAGGTACTGCGCACTGAAGGCATCGACGAAGAGACGAACCCCCTGCAACTCGAGCACGATATCGTCCTCCGCGGGCGTCTCTTCGATGTTCAGGCCGTACTTGAATCCCGAACAGCCGCCCGGGAGCACCGAAACGCGCAAGCCGCCTTCGTCGAGCGGCACCTGCTCGGCGTCCATGAAGGTCCTGATTTGGGTTGCCGCTTCCTCGGTGAGGCTGACGCGCACCGTGAACTGCGGCTGATGCGTGGTGGTCATGCTACCTCCTTCTCCCACCGCAAGTTAGGCGGCCTCTAAAGCGGTGTCAATTCACTCGGGTATCTGAATGCCGCTTCCGGCGGGCGTCTCCGGTCCCAGCGTGATCGGCAGGTGGCCGGTAATCGGCGCGCCCCCCGCCAACGCGCGGGCGACCGCGCGTTCGGTGGCGAGGTTCGCGCTCCAGCCAATCAGGTAGGCCCCACGATACCCGGGCACCTGTGCCAGGAGATACGGGCTGCCCAGCGAGGCGAGGACCGATGACCGGCGCCGGCTCGTCGTGACGATGAGTTGCGCGAGCGAGTCGGGAAGCGCCACATGGCCGCGGGCGGCGATCGGTCGTACGCTGCTGGCGAACAGGACCCGCGGGGACGCGGCGATCACGGCGCGCGCCGAGTCGTACGATGCCGTCCCGGACGCCGGATAGAGGCGGAACATCGAGACGGTGTCACCCAACAAGCGGAGTTCCCTCGTCAGCTGGGTGCCGAATCCGAGGTTGGTTTCCTCCGCGTAGGCGATGAGCGCGACGCCGCCGCGCGTGGCGCGTATCGAGTCGATCGGTCCCCGTTGGACGAGCGTCAACGCGCGGCGCGCGATGTCGTCCGCGACATCCTGAAATGCGTGCCGGCCGACCGTGGACATGACGCTGTCGAGCGGGACGATGCGACGCTGGAACAGTCCCAGATCGCGTTTCAAGGACAGCACGCGCCGTACCGACGATTCGAGTCTCGCACGTGTGATCCGGCCGGAGGACACGGCGGCGTGCATCGAGTCCACGGCCGCGCGAAGGTCGGCCGGCATCAGCAACAGGTCACTGCCCGCTTCGAACGCGCGAACCGCCGTCTCACCCGGGCCGAACCGTTCGATGATCGCGCCCATCGTCAGCGCATCCGTGACGACCAGGCCTTCGAACCGCAGCGAGTCCCGCAAGATGCCACGCATCACTCCGGACGAGAGCGTCGCCGGGAGCGGGTCCGGGCCATCGAGACAGGACATCACCACGTGGGCGGTCATGACGGCCGTGACGCCGGCCGCGATGGCGGCACGGAACGGGCGCAGCTCAAGGGAATCGAGACGGTCCCAGCAACCGGCCACGACCGGCACGGCGATGTGCGAATCGGTTCCGGTGTCTCCGTGACCGGGAAAGTGCTTGGCGGTCGTGCGCAGGCCGTGTTCTTCCGCGCCGCGGATGTAGGCCGAAAGGAGGCGTCCAACGGCATCCGGATCCTCGCCGAACGATCGCGTGTTGATGATGGGGTTGAGGGGGTTGCTGTTGACGTCCGCCACCGGCGAAAACGTGAGGTGGATCCCGACCGCTCGGGCCTCGAGGGCGGTGATCCGACCCATGGCATACGCGTCGTCGGGGCGACCCGTGGCGCCGAGCGCCATCGGCATCGGAAAGGCCGTGCCGCCAAGCAACCGCATGCCGGTGCCCCACTCGAGGTCGGAGGCGATCAGGAGCGGGAGCCGGGATCGCCGTTGCAACGCGTTGAGCTTTGCCGCGACATCCAGCGGCGATCCCACCGACACGATGATCCCACCCACCGCGAACGAATCGACGGCCTCGCGCAATTCGGCTAGGCCTTCGCCGTCCGCGGCGCTATAACTTCCGATGATCCACGGGATGATCAGCTGGCCGATCTGTTCGCGAACCGTCAGGCCACGCAGTATTGCTTCGAGCGACGGTGCGGGCGGCGCGACCTGGACCGGCGGCAGGACGGCAACCGGGTCGGGCACCGGGGGTGGCGCCACCGGCTGGGGACGAGAACAGGTGATGGTGAGGAGGCTTATGAGGACGGTATGCGAGTAATGCGGGCGCACGGACGCTCCTTTGTGTGGCTCGTGTTGTCACTCGGTTGTGCGACCCGCGATGCGCCGGTACGGCCCGGGATCGACGTGTTGGTGGCCGACTCCATCCATCTCGTGGCGGGCCGGCGCGTCGGGCTGCTCACCAATCAATCCGGCCGCGGCGCCGATGGGGTCGACGACGTCACGCTGCTCCTCGCTGCCGGCGTCGATCTGCGGGCCATCTTCAGTCCCGAGCATGGATTCCGCGGCGTGCTGGACCAGGAGAATATCGGACATCACACCGATTCTGCCACCGGGTTGCCCGTTTACAGCCTCTACGGCGCGGAGCGGCAGCCGACCGCGGAGCAGCTGGCCACCATCGACGTCCTCCTGGTCGATCTGCAGGATATCGGCGCACGCACCTACACCTACGTCTCCAGTGCGTTGACGGCGTACCGTGCGGCCACCGACCACGACGTCGCGGTTATCGTGCTCGACAGACCCAATCCGATCGGCGGCGAAACGATCCAGGGGCCGATGCTCGATACGGCCTTCGCCAGTTGGGTCGGTATGGTACCCGTGCCGCTGCGCCACGGGATGACGATCGGCGAATTGCTCCGATGGGGCGTGGCCACCGGTGGGACACGAGGCAACCTGACCGTCATCCCGGTTGCCGGTTGGAAGCGGTCCATGTGGTACGACGACACGGGACTCCCGTGGGTGCGCCCGTCGCCCAACATACCCGACCTCGAGAGCGCGACGCACTATTCCGGGCTGGTCATGTTCGAACGCACCAACCTGTCGGTCGGCCGGGGGACGCCGCTGGCGTTCCAGGTCATCGCCGCACCCTGGCTCGACGCGAGGGCCCTCGCGGACGATCTGTCCGGTGTTGCAGGGGTCACCGCGCGCGACACGGTCATTCGTCCAGCGGCATCCACCGATCACAAGTACGACGGGATGACGGTGGCCGCCGTGCGCCTTGCCGTGACCGATCGCGCGGCGTACGACCCGGTTCGTCTGGCGGTCGCGGTGCTCGCGTTCGTCCAGGCGCATCATGGCGACTCACTCGTGTTTCAGGCCCGCGGCTTCGACGAGCGCGCCGGCAGCGATCGCGTCCGATTGGCGGTCGCGGCGGGCGTTGCCGCGGAACGGATCGCCGCCGAATGGGCGGATGCGCTGACACGGTTTCGCCGTTCCCGAACGCCATTCCTTCTGTATTGATGTCGCACGGGCGCGTGACGCCGTCGTGGGGCATCGATCTGGGCGGACGGAACGCGGGATCGAGATCGCGACGTTTCGATTCTCGCGCTAGCCGCCCCGATCGATTGCCGCGGGCAGATGCCCCCGTTATTCTTACCAGCCTTCGGGCCGGGAGACGATGAGCCTCATACCAAGTTCCTTACAACGGGGATTCGAAGCGTCGCTGTCGCCCCTCGTGGCGCGGCTGATCGCGCGCGGGGTGGATCCCAACGCCATCACGACCGTCGGGACGTTGTTCCTTGTCGGCGCCGGCGTGGCGTTCGGGGCGGCGCAGATCCGGCTCGGCGGGGTGCTGCTGCTGGTCAGCGGCGTCTGTGACACGCTGGATGGACGGGTCGCCCGAGGCGGGCGCGGCACGACCGCGTTCGGCGCGTTCTACGATTCCACGCTCGATCGCGTCGGTGAATCGGCGTTGTTCGTCGGCATCGGGGTGTTCTTCATGTCGGGGGGCGTGCCCGATCGGTGGCGTCCCCTGGGCGTCGGGCTTGCCATGACGGCGCTGGCCGCCGGCCTGATCGTGTCGTACGCCCGCGCGCGAGCCGAAGGACTGGGGTTGGAATGCAAGGTGGGGATCGGGCAGCGCGCCGAGCGGCTGTTGGGGCTCGGCGTGCCTGCGCTGTTTTTCGGAGCGGGCCCTCAGGGGCGCGTGCTGCTCGGTATCGTGAGTCTGCTGGCGCTGGTGTCGCTGGTGACGGTGGGCCAGCGGATTGTGCATGTGTATCGCCGTACCCGATCCGGACCGGTGGCGGCGAGCCCGCGGCCGACCCGAACCACACAGGGCCGCCAGTTGAACGCGGGCGTGGCGGAATACATTGGGAAAGGACGTGGTGGTGAGTAATCCGCAGAGTCGGGAAATCGCCTCAGCCGATGGATCGCTTGGGGTACTGCTCGTCGGCCTGGGAGCGGTGGCGACGACCTATGTGGCTGGTGTCGAAACGGTCCGGCGCGGCGGAGGCAAGCCCATTGGCTCACTGATCGAGATGGGGACGATCCGGCTCGGCCAGCGCACCGAGCATCGCGTGCCGCCGATTCGCGAACTCGTCCCGCTGGCATCGCTCGAGGATTTGGTGTTCGGCGCGTGGGATCCGTTTCCCGACGACGCCTATGCGTCCGCCATCAATGCCGGCGTGCTGGAATCGCACCATTTGGAGCCGATCGCCGACTTCCTGCGGTCGATCACGCCGATGCCGGCCGTGTTCGATCAACGCTACGTCAAGCGATTGACCGGCACGCACTGCAAGCAGGGCACGGGCAAACGCGACCTGGCCGAACAGCTGCGGGCCGACATTCGCGCGTTCAAGGAGCGCCACGGGTGCGCGCGGCTCATCATGGTCTGGTGCGCGTCCACCGAGGTCTTCATCAAGCCGGGCCCCGCGCACGAGTCGCTCGCCGCGTTCGAGCAGGCGATGGACGCCAACGACGATACGATCGCGCCGTCGATGCTGTATGCCTGGGCGGCGCTGCAGGAGGGGGTGCCGTTCGCGAACGGGGCACCCAACCTGACGGTCGATACGCTCGCCCTGCAGGAACTCGCGGCGGCGCGCCGCGTCCCCATTTGCGGGAAAGACTTCAAGACCGGGCAGACGATGGTGAAGACCGTCCTGTCCCCGATGTTCAAGGCGCGCATGCTCGGGCTCTCCGGATGGTATTCCACCAACATCCTCGGCAACCGGGATGGCGAGGTGCTCGACGATCCCGAGTCGTTCAAGACCAAGGAAGAATCCAAACTCGGCGTCCTGGAACACATTCTGCAGCCCACGTTGTATCCGGACCTCTACGGCAACATCTACCACAAGGTGCGGATCAACTACTACCCGCCGCGCGGCGACAACAAAGAGGGTTGGGACAACATCGACCTGTTCGGGTGGCTGGGCTACCCGATGCAGATCAAGGTGGATTTCCTCTGCCGCGACTCCATCCTCGCGGCCCCGCTCGTCCACGACCTGGCGCTCTTCATGGATCTTGCGCAGCGCAGCGGGATGAGTGGGATTCAGGAGTGGCTCTCGTTCTACTTCAAGAGTCCGATGGCGGCACCGACGCTGACACCGGAGCACGACCTGTTCATCCAGCATACCAAGCTCAAGAACACCCTGCGGTGGCTCATGGGTGAGGAGCAGATCACCCACCTCGGGGTCGAATACTACGACTACCAATAGCGCATGACCTTCGCCGACGTCGTCGTCATCGTGTTGGGGGTCGGGTTCATCGGATGGGAGCTGTGGTACTTTCTGTTCCCAGCGGCTCGCGACGACGCGCCGGCGCAGGGAGGTGTACAGGATATTCGGGTCGTGGTGAAGAATGGCTACGACCCGAGCACCATCATGGTCGAGGCGGGGCGGCCCGTGCGGCTCCATTTCTATCGGGATGAAACCGTCGAATGTTCCGAGCGCGTCGTCTTCGAGTCGCTCGGGATCGAGGAGTCCCTCGCCGCGTATGCGACCACTACCGTCGAATTCATCCCGTCACAACCCGGCGACTATCCCTTTCGATGCGGCAAGTCCGTCATGCACGGCCGGGTCGTCGCCCAGCTCGGTCGCGAGGCCGCGCGGCTGAACCTCGGTCGCGGGCACGTCAAACATGGCTGACCGGGTCACGTTGCCCATTGAAGGCATGACCTGCGGCGCCTGTGCGGTGACCGTGCGCGACCGCCTGGTGGAGGCCCCGGGGGTGCTGGACGCCAACGTGAACTACGCCACGGGGCGCGCCACGGTCACGCTGGCCGACGATCGGGTTCAGGTGGCCGACCTGGTGAAGGCGGTGCGCGAGGTCGGGTACGACAGCGCGAAGGCCTCGGTGCAGTTCGCGGTCGAGGGGCTTCACTATGCCACGGGGGTGGCGCGACTCGAAGGGGAAATACGCGGTTTGCAGGGCGTGCTTCGCGCGTCCGCGAATCAGGCGATCGAGACGGTGCTGGTGGAGTACGTGCCCGGGCTGGTGACGGCGGGGCAGTTGGAGGACGCGGTGGCGCGGGCCGGGTTCACGGTGGCGGAACCAATCCCGGAAGAGGATGCGGTGGAGCGAGAACGGCTCCGTCGCCGGATCGAGGTACGGCGCCTGCGGTGGAAGTTCGTGGTGGCGGCGGTCGCCGCGCTGGCGACGATGGTCGGGTCGATGCCGCTCATGGCCGGGAGCGCGATGAGCCGACACGACGTGTTCTCCCGCGTGCTCAGCCCGCTCGACGGGGTCCTGCAGAACCTCCTCCCCCCTTTGTACCGGTTCGCGTCGGTGCACCCGCAGTGGCTCAAGCTGTGCATGCTGGTGCTGACCATACCGGTGCTGGCCTGGAGTGGAGGCCAGTTCTTCCGAGGCGCCCGGAGTGGATTCAAGCATCGCTCCGCGGACATGAACACGCTCATCGCCCTCGGCACGGGTGCGGCGTTCGTGTACTCGCTCGTGGCGACCGCCATCCCCGGGTTGTTCGCCCGGGCGGGCCTGCCCGCTGACGTGTACTTCGAAGCGATCAATTTCATTATCGCCTTCATTCTGCTGGGGCGCCTGCTGGAAGCGCTGGCGAAGGGGCGGACCTCGGAGGCCATTCGCACGCTGCTGGCCCTGCGACCGAAGTTCGCGATCGTGCAGCGCGGCGGGGTCGATCAGGAAATCCCCGTCGAAGAGGTGGCCCTGGGCGATCGGGTGATCGTGCGCCCGGGGGAAACGATCCCGGTCGACGGCACGATCATCGATGGGGCGTCGGCCGTGGACGAGTCGATGCTCACGGGCGAGCCGATGCCGGTGGACAAACAGGCGGGCGACCAGGTCGTTGGTGGAACGGTGAACCGCAGTGGCTCGTTCGTGTTCGAGGCGCGTGCCGTGGGGCGCGAGACGGCCCTGGCGCAGATCGTCCGCCTGGTTGAGGAAGCGCAGGGCGGCAAGGCGCCGGTGCAGGCCCTCGCGGACCGGGTGGCCGGCGTGTTCGTCCCCGTGGTGCTTGCGGTGGCCGTGTTGGCGTTCGTCCTGTGGTTCGTGTTCGGGCCGGAACCGGGGGTGGTGTTCGCCACGGTGGCGATGGTAACCGTGCTCGTGATCGCCTGTCCCTGCGCGCTCGGCCTCGCGACGCCGACGGCGATCATGGTCGGGACCGGCAAAGGTGCGCAGCACGGCGTTCTCATTCGTGGAGGAGAGGCGCTGGAACGGCTGCAGCAGATTGATACGATCGTGTTCGACAAGACGGGCACCATTACCGAGGGCAAGCCGACGGTCACCCACATCCTCGGCGCCAAGCGTCAGGACGGCAGCACGGTCCCGGCGGCGCAACTCCTCACGCTGGCGGCCGCGGTCGAGGCTCGGTCCGAGCACCCCGTTGCGGGGGCGGTGGTCGAAAAGGCCAGGGGGAAAGACATCGAGATTCCCCCGGTCGAGCGGTTCGTGGCCATGGATGGGCGCGGCGCGCGAGGCCTGGTCGGCGGCAAGTACCTGGTGGAGGTCATCTCGGTCCGCCACGCGCAAGAACGCAGTATCGAGTTGGGGTCGCTCGGGAAGGATGCGGAAAAACACATCCTCGCCGGCCGCTCCCCGATCGTGGTGGTGGTGAACGACACGGTCCAGGGGCTGCTGGTGATAGCGGATGACGTGAAGCCGAGCGCGAAACCGGCCGTCCGGCGTCTCAAGGAAATGGGCTTCGAGCTTTACCTGCTCAGCGGGGATACCAAGGTCTCTGCCGGTCTGATCGGCAAGGAAGTCGGGATCGATCGGGTGGTCGCCGAGGTCGCGCCGGCCGAAAAAGTCGAGGAAATCCAACGGCTCCAGCGAGAAGGGCGCACCGTCGCCATGGTCGGTGACGGGATCAACGATGCCCCGGCGCTTGCGGAGGCGGATGTCGGATTCTCCATCGGGACCGGTACCGATGTCGCCGTCGAAGCGTCCGACATCACGCTCATTCGGGGGGACCTCCGGGCGGTCGTGACGGCGATCGAGCTCTCTCGCCGCACGATGCGCACCATCCGCACGAATCTGTTCTTTGCGTTCATCTACAACGCGCTGGGGATACCGATTGCCGCCGGGGTGTTGTATCCATTCTTCGGGCTGCTGCTGAGCCCGGTCTTCGCGAGTGCGGCAATGGCTATGTCGAGCCTCAGCGTGGTGGCGAACAGTCTCCGGCTGAAGCGCTTCACTCCAACCCTGAGCGCTTGAAACCGATGCGGTATTCCCATCGTACCTCGCTCTCGATCGACGACGTCCTCGAGGAAGCCACGCGGTACTTCGGCGCGCGGCTGACCGCGGCCGGTGGCGAGGGACGAACCCGTTCCTTCGCCGGCCCGGTCGGCGAGGTGCGCGTCTCGGCGCGTGCCGAGGGCGGACACTACACGCTCATCACGCTCGTCACGGGTGACGTCGGCGAGAGCGAGATCGACAGGTTCGCCAAGCGGTTTCTGAGCACCGTGCACGGGCGCGTGCATCACGAACACCAGGTCCGAGGGGCATACTAGCCCCGACGCCGCGCGTTCCACCCACGGCACGACTTCCCTCACCAGACACAAGGACGCACATGGCTTCAGCGAAACTCGCGGTGCGTGGCATGACATGCGACCACTGCCGCCAGACGGTCGAGAACGCGCTGCGGGGCGTGGCCGGTACGTTCGGTGCGGCGGTGTTTCTGGCGGAAGCGGAGGCGGAAGTGGACTTCGACGCGACGAAGGCGTCGCGTGACGACTACGTGCGGGCGGTGGCGGCCAGTGGCTACAGCGCCACGCCGGTGGCATAGCCGTTGGCCGCAGCCGCGGACGTGCCGGTCGTGGTGTCAGGTCTCAGCCGCGATCAGTTGCACGAGATGTACTTGTACGTGCGCCTCACGCGGTCGCTCGATGAGCGACTCCGCATCTTGTACCGCCAGGGCAAGGTGATCGGCGGGCTCTATAGCTCGCTCGGCCAGGAAGGCGAGAGCGTGGCGAGCGCCTATGCGCTTCAGGACGGCGACGTGCTCTCACCGCTGATACGCAACCTCGGATCGATGCTCGTTCGCGGGGCCCAACCCGTCGACGTTCTCAGGCAGTACATGGCGAAGGCCACCAGCCCGACGGCCGGGAGGGAGATGAACATTCACTTCGACGATCTCCAACTCGGGTACCTCGGGCAGATCTCGCACCTGGGCGACATGGTGCTCGTGATGGCGGGGATCGCGCTCAGCTTCAAGATCCGCGGCGAGGCGCGCGTGGGCCTCGTCTACGTCGGCGACGGGGCGACCAGCACCGGCGCGTTCCATGAGGGGGTCAACTTCGCGGCGGTCCAGCACCTGCCGCTCGTCATCGTGATGGAACACAACGGCTACTCCTACTCCACACCCACGTCCCGGCAGACCGCCGTCGAGCGGCTGGCGGACAAGGCCGGCGCGTACGGTGTTCCGAGCGCTACCGTCGACGGCAATGACGTCCTCGCGGTGTACGCCGCCACCGCGGCCGCGGTGGCCCGAGCGCGGGCCGGGGGGGGGATAACGCTGCTCGAGTTCGTGACCTATCGACGACGAGGCCACGCGGAGCACGACGACCAGGGCTACCAGCCGAAAGCGGAGATCGCCGAGTGGGCGACGCGGGATCCGATCGACCGGTTCGTCGCGCGGCTGCTCGATGCCGGTTGGGCGGAGCAACGTGAGCTGGACGCAATCGACCAACGCGTCACGCGCGACCTCGACGCGGCGATCGCCGCCTGCGAGGATGATCCGCTCCCCGATCCCGCAACGGGACTGGGCGGCGTGTTCGCCCACGACATCGGCCCGCACCCCTTGTGGTTCCGGAGATCGCATGCCTGAGGTCACATACCTGGAAGCGCTGCGCCAGGGGCTGTTCGAGGAAATGGAACGGGATGATCGGGTGTTCATGCTCGGCGAAGACATCGGCCGGTACGGTGGAGCGTTCAAGGTGACCGAGGGTATGCTGGAGCGCTTTGGTGAAACGCGGGTCATTGATACGCCCATCAGCGAAGCGGCCATCGTCGGCGCGGCCGCCGGGGCGGCCCACATGGGGCTCCGGCCGGTGGCGGAGATGCAGTTCATCGATTTCATCTCCTGCGCGTACGATATCCTCACCAATTACGTCGCCACGGCGCGCTATCGCTCGGGATTGTCCACGCCGATGGTGGTCCGCGGACCGTCCGGGGGGTTCGTGCGCGGTGGACCGTTTCATTCCCAGATGCCGGAGGCGGCGTTCTTCCATACGCCGGGACTCAAGCTCGTGGCGCCGGCCACCGCGCGCGATGCCAAGGGATTGATCAAAGCGGCCATCCGCGACGACGACCCGGTGATCTACTTCGAGCACAAGTATCTCTATCGCCGGATCAAGGAGGACATCCCGGAGGGGGAGGAAATCCTTACCCCCATCGGCAAGGGGAGGATCGTGCGGGAGGGTACCGACCTGTCCATCATTACCTGGTCGGCGATGGTCTGGAAGACGCTCGAGGCCGTGGAACGGATCGACCGGGAAGACGGCGCCTCCGTCGAGGTCATCGACCTGCGCACGCTGCTGCCAATGGACGACGCGATGATCATGGCCACGGTCAAGAAGACCAACCGCCTGTTGATCGTCCATGAGGATACCCGGACCGGGGGCATTGCCGGCGAGATCACCGCGCGCGTGAACGAGCACGCGTTTGAGTGGCTCGATGCGCCGGTGCGGCGGGTGACCGCGCACGACACCCCGCTGCCGTACGCGCCGACGCTCGAGGACTACGTCCTTCCGCAGGTCGACGACATCGTTACCGCGATACGCTGGGTGTTGTCGTACTGACGCCATCCCGCCGCAGGTGTTTCCGCACGGCGGCGACCTTGGCCCCGTCGCTGACCACCACGCACCAGTGGCCCGTGGCGAACACCCGCCGGGCGACGTCACACACCGCGCGGGCGCGAATCACGCTGGCGGCCGCCGCGCGCAGTTCCCTGACGACCGTACGTGCCCGCACCGCCCGCGGGACTTCCAGCAGTGCCGAGACCGTGTCCGACCGAACCGCGATCGTATCGGCACGCCACCCGTGCGCGGTACACGCATCGCGGACCACCCGCTCGCAGAACCGGGCGGTCGCGGCTATTTTAAAGACCTTCCGGTGTTGATAGGTCGTGAGTGTCACGTGACACCATTTTGTGGCTACTCTGCGGAAGCGCATGACGGGAATGTTGCACGGTCCTGAGGCAGCCCCGTACCCGAATTACCGCAATGACGAACGAAAATACCGGCCGGCTGGACCGGACGAGGAGATTCCTGCATGGCTCGAGTGGACGTGATCATGCCGCAGATGGGCGAGTCGATCGCCGAAGGCACGGTAGCGCGTTGGTTGAAACAGGTGGGAGACCCCGTCAAGCGGGACGAAGCGATTCTCGAGATTTCGACCGACAAGGTCGACGCCGAGATCCCCTCCCCGGCGGCGGGCGTCCTGGCGGAGATCACGGTCGGTGAAGGGGAAACCGTCGAGGTACAAACGGTCATCGCGGTCATCGAGACCGATGCGGCCGCGGCGGCGAACGAGCCGCCCCCGCCCCCGCCCCCGCTCCCGGCTGCCGAAGCCGCGCCTGCGGTGGCGGCACCAGTAGCGGCGCCCCCCGCCGCCGCGAGCGCGCCGCCCGCGCCCGCCCCGGTGCCCCCCGATGCGGGCAGCAGGGCGGGGCAGGAATCCCTCGAGGATCGCCTGCGGTCGCGTTCGACTCCGCTCGTGCGCAAGATCGCCGCGGAGCACGGGATCGACATCTCCCGGGTCGTCGGGAGCGGCCATGCCGGCCGCGTCACCAGGAAGGACATCCTCGGTTTCATCGAGACCGGCGCGCCGCCGGCGATGGCGGCCGCACCGGCCTCCCCCGCGCCGGCGCCGGCGCCCGCGAGTGCCGGGTCGACGGTCCACCCCACGGTCGAGGCGTGGCCCGGTGATCGGGTCGAGCCGATGAGCAAGATCCGCAAGCTCACCGCCGATCACATGGTGATGTCTCGCCGCACGTCGGCGCATGTCACCAGTTTCTATGAAGTCGACTTCACGCACATCGCGCGTTTGCGCGGAGCCCACAAGGCGGCGTACGAACAGCGTGGCGCCAAGCTCACCTACATGGCGTTCATCCTGAAGGTGATCGCCGATAACCTCGGGCGGCACCCGGTGCTGAACGCGTCGGTGAGTGGGGATACGATCATCTATCGGAAGCCGATCAACATCGGGTTCGCTGTTGCGCTCGATTGGGGACTCATCGTTCCGGTCCTGCGCAACGCCGACGAGTCATCGGTGCTCGGTCTGGCGAAGCAGATTGCCGATCTCGCCGATCGGGCTCGCACGAAGCGGCTCAGTCCTGACGAAGTGCAGCGCGGGACCTTCACCGTCACCAATCCCGGGGGGTTCGGTTCCTATATCGGCGCGCCCATCATCAATCAACCGCAGGTCGGCATCCTCGGCGTTGGAGCCATTGAGAAGCGTCCCAAGGTCCTGACCCTGGCCGACGGCCAGGATGTGATCGCGATCCGTACGATGTCGATGTTGTCGATGTCGTACGATCACCGGATCGTCGACGGGGCGGATGCGGACCGGTTCATGGCCGATGTGAAACGCGACCTTGAGGAATTCTCCGAGGGAGCGCTGTGAGATGCGCCGTACCCTCGACGTGAATGGGGAGCGGTGGGTCGTCTATCCGTCGGGGCGGGTGACGGTGTATGCTCGTGACGAGTTCGGCCTGATCTTCGAAAAAGGGACCGGGCCCGATCGCGTCCGGCGTGTGGCCCGATATGCGCCGCTCGGCTCCCGCCAACCGGACGCGGCGCTGGGCGAACTGTCGACCGTCCAGTTGGAGGACCTCTTCCATCATTCGCAGTCCGATCGGATGAGCCCCGACACGAAGTACGCCGGACCCTAGGGCGGGACATCAGTGGTCGATCTGCACGTGCATTCCAACGCCTCCGATGGCGAGCATCCGCCCGGGGAGGTCGTACGGCGCGCGGCCGCGGCGGGACTCACGACGCTCGCGTTGTCCGACCACGACACGGTCGCGGGGGTTCGCGAGGCGCGGCGGGCCGGTGACGCGCTCGCGGTGCGGGTCATCGCCGCGTGCGAATTCAGTGTGCGGGCCGACTGGGGAGAGATGCATCTGCTTGCCTATTTCCTTCCGGTCGACGCCCCGGTGCTCGAACGGATGCTCGCCACGCAGCGGGCGAACCGCACGGCGCGCATGGAAGAGATCGTGCGGCGGTTGGCGGCGTTGGGGATTGCGGTGACGATGGAGGCGGTGCATCGCGAGGCCGCTGGCGGCGCGCTCGGTCGTCCGCACGCCGCCCGTGCCCTGGTGCGTGGCCGGGTGGTGGGCGACGTGAACGAGGCGTTCAACAGGTACCTCGGAGGGGGGAAGCCGGCATTTGTGGAGAAGGTGCTCCCGGAGGTCGAATCGGTGACCGAGTTGGTTCGCCGCGTTGGGGGCATCACGTCGGCCGCGCATCTGAAAGACCGCGCCGGGCGTCGAGCGCTGGAACGGCTACAACAACAGGGCGTGGATGCGGTCGAGGTCGTCCATCCGTCGCACACCGATCAGACGAGGCAGCGCATCGCCGGCGTAGCCGCTGAACTCGGACTGTTGCGGACCGGCGGTTCCGACTGGCATGGCACCACACACGAACGAGATCCCGGGCGGGTGCCCCTGGGGGACATCACGGTTCCCGCGACATGGCTCGACGCGCTCGACGAGCTGCACCGGGTCCGCGAGCCCGCGGAAGCGGCGGGATGAGCGGTACGGCATTGATCGCGGTCGGTGACGAGGCGCCCGACTTCAGCCTCGATGGCTCCGACGGCCGGATCCAGCGTCTGACGGATCTCCTGCGGGAATCGGCGGTGGTGCTGTTCTTCTATCCCGGCAACGACACGCCTGGCTGAAACCGGCAACTCTCCGCCGTGCGCGATGAGATCGACCAGTTCCAGCAGGCAGGCGCCAGGCCGTTCGGCGTCAACCCCGCCCGCCTCGAGAGCCACCGGCGATACGTGGCCAAATTCTCCTTTCCGTTCGTGTTGTTGTCGGACCCGAAGCGGACGGTCGCCGATGCGTACGGCGCGCTGCAGGACGATGGTCGCCGGATCCATCGCAGCGTCGTCTTGATCGACGGTGACCGGCGCGTCCGTTTCGCCGAACGGGGTTCTCCGGCCACCGGGACGATCCTTGCCGCGCTCGACGGCGGCTAGTCTTCGGCCAGGCTACGTTTCGGTGGGACTGGAACCGGGAAGGCCGCCCGGCGGTTACGGCTGAGAGACGTGATGGCATCCAGCTGCAGGACCGATAGGGAGACGTAGTCATGACTGATACAGAGGACGGACGGGCAGGGCGGACCTACGACGTGATCGTCGTCGGCGGCGGCCCGGCCGGCATGTGCGCGGCGATGTACTCCGGGCGCGGGATGCTCGCTACCCTCCTCATCGAGCGCGGTATGCCGGGAGGCGAGCTGCTGAACACCGACCTCATCGAGGACTATATCGGATTCGAGAGTATTCTCGGGCGCGACCTCGCGGCGAAGATGGCGGCGCACGCCCAGAAATTCGGTGCGGAGTTCGTCACCGATACGGTCGACATCATCGCCAAACGCGAAGACGGGGACTTTGAGGTCCGAACGCAACTCGGGCGGACGTACGCGGCGGCGGCCGTCATCGTCACGGCGGGCGGCACGCCGAACAAGCTCGACGTGCCGGGGGAAAAGGAGTACGCGGGCAAAGGGGTGTCCTACTGCGCCGTGTGCGACGGGGCGTTCTTCAAGGGCGAGACCATCGCCGTGGTGGGCGGTGGGGACGCGGCGGTCGAAGAGGCCGACTACCTGACGCGGTACGTGCAGAAGGTCTACCTGATCCACCGGCGCGATACCCTGCGCGCCTCGCGGATCATTCAGCGTCGGGCCTTCGAAAACCCCAAGATCGAGATCATCTGGAACAAGCTGGTGGAGGCGATCGAGGGGGATCCGACCGGTATGAAGGCGGTTCGGCTCGTCGACACCGTGACCGAGGAGCGATCGACATTGCCCGTGACGGGCTGCTTCATCTTCGTCGGTTTCACGCCGAACAGCGGAATCATCGAAGGGCACTTCGACCACGATCCACAGGGATACGTGATAACGGATTCCCATATGATGACGTCGATCCCGGGTCTGTTCGCCGCCGGGGATCTCCGCGTGCAACTGACCCGACAGATCACCACCGCGGTCGGCGATGCGACGACGGCGGCGATCGCGGTGGAGAAATACCTGGCCGCGCGGAAGGAGCGGGCCGCCGTTGGCACAGCCTGAGATCATCTGCCTTCCCAACGGCCCGTTCGCGGAAAACTGCTACATCGTGGCCGACCGCGGGTCCGCGGATGCCGTGCTGGTCGACCCCGGTGACGAGGCGCCGCTGTTCCTCGACCGGCTGGCGGACGAGGGGCTGACGTTGCGGGGCGTGTGGCTGACGCACGGGCACCTCGATCACGTGACGGGGGTCGGCCCGGTGGTCGAGCGCACCGGCGTGCCGGTGTGGCTCCATCCGGCGGACCGACACCTGTACGATGCGGTCCCCATCCAGGCAGCGACGCTGCTCGGGATGTCGGTGCCCGCGCCACCCCCTCCTGACCATGATCTCGCCGCCGGCGACCTCATGCGCGTGGGCAAGTGCACGTTCGAGGTTCGGCACGTACCTGGACACAGCCCCGGGAGCGTTACGTTCGTCGGGCACGGCGTCGCGCTTTCCGGTGATGTGTTGTTTGCCGGCTCGGTCGGCCGCACCGACCTGCCCGGCGGCAACGCGGCGACGCTGCTGCGCAGCATTCGTGAGGAGTTGCTTACGCTACCTGACGACATCACGATCCATGCCGGGCACGGGCCGAGCACGACCGTCGGTGCGGAGCGGACTTCGAATCCGTTCGTTACCGGACTCTATCGACTTGTCTGACGGAGAGACGCGCGCGGACGCCGGAGCCCACGGCGCCGGCATTGCGGCCGTTCCGACATGTGTCCGTTGCGGATTTCCGGTTCGGAGCCGTCCGTGGGGCTGCAAGAACCCCTGCCCCAACTGTGGATTCGTCTACCCGCTCGGGGATTGCTCCGACTGACCCGCGTGGCCCGGCGCGGCCGCCGCGGAGCCCGCTCAAATCCTAGGGAAATCTTCACTTGCATTTCCGTATGCTTTCCCCGGATATTTCTGGCGGAGGGGCAACGTGCGAGTCACTACTTGGGCAGAATACGGCTTGATCGTCTCGGTGCACCTCGCTCGGCGTTCCGGCGACGCACCGGTGCCCGCGCGTGAACTAGCGGCGCGCGAACACCTGCCGGCGGATTACGTCGAACAGATTCTTCTCCGATTGCGTCGCGCGCAAGTCGTCAAGAGCGTTCGTGGGGCGAAGGGGGGCTACCTCCTCGCGCAACCGGCAAGCGCCTTGACGGCGAAGGACGTCATCGAGGGTGCCGAGGAACACACCTTCGAAGTGCAGTGCGATGTCCGCCCGATCAACCAGGAACGATGTGAGCCGAACGGCACGTGCGCCATACGGCCCCTGTGGCGCGCATTGCAGGGACGGATCGACGACTTCCTGGGGAGCGTCACGCTCGCCGATCTGGCGGCGGAAGAATCGCGAGTGGCCGAGTTGGTCTCGATCTCAGGGGCCCGCTCTGACTGAGCGAGTTCCGACAACCGGGCGGGACGGCACGCTTTCGCCAGACGAATACCGGCGTTATGCGCGGCATTTGGCGCTACCCGAGTTTGGCGAAGCGGCGCAGCGTGCGCTCAAACGGGGCCGCGTGCTTCTGGTCGGCGCGGGCGGACTCGGGTCACCGGCCGCCCTGTACCTGGTTGCCGCCGGCGTCGGGACCATCGGTATCGTCGACGATGATCTGGTCGACGAAGCCAACCTGCAACGCCAGATTCTGCACGGAACCGGCAGCGTCGGTCGGCCGAAGCTCGAGTCTGCCGCCGCTCGCTTGCGCGACCTCAACCCACACGTCCAACTGGAGTTGTTTCCGGTCCGGCTCACGGCCGACAATGCGCTCAGGATCATCGAGCCCTTCGATATCGTGGTTGACGGCAGCGACAACTTCCCCGCGCGGTACCTGGTCAACGATGCCTGCGTGCTGCTGGGCAAGCCCGACGTGTACGGGGCCGTTTTCCGGTTCGAAGGGCAGGTCTCCATCTTCGCCGGTCCCGACGGCCCGTGCTACCGATGCTTGTTCCGTGATCCTCCGCCGCCCGAAGTCATTCCCTCCTGTGAAGCAGCGGGCGTTCTCGGCGCCATCCCGGGCCTGATCGGCAGCCTGCAGGCGCTCGAGACCATCAAGCTCCTCACCGGCGTGGGATTCCCCTTGGTCGGCCGACTCGTCATGGTCGATGGGCTCCATGTGGGCATTCGCGAGCTCCAGGTGCGGCGCGATCCCGACTGCCCCGTCTGCGGTGCCCATCCGACGGTGACCGCGTTGATCGATTATGAGGCGTTCTGTCAGGGCAAATCGGCAGGCGGTGCCGTTGCGCAGGAGATCGACCCCCTAACCTTGGCGGAGCAACTGCGGTCGGAACGCCGGCCGCTTCTGGTCGACGTGCGCGAGCCATGGGAATGGGAGATTGCCCGGCTCGACGGCGCGGAACTAATGCCGCTCGGCGAACTCGCCCTTACCGCGCACCGCCTGGAACGGGGTCGCCCGATTGTGGCGTACTGCCACGTCGGCGTCCGCTCGCTCGTCGCCATACGGATCCTCAAGGCGATGGAGTTCGCAGACGTGTCGAGCTTGCGGGGTGGCATCGAGGCGTGGGCGCGCGACGTGGACCGAAGCGTGGCCCGATACTAGGACCAGGCTCCCACGGAGATCGATCGATCGACCTGAGTGCCGAAGGCGGGATTCGAACCCGCACGGGCTTGCACCCACTGCGCCCTGAACGCAGCGCGTCTACCAGTTCCACCACTTCGGCGAGGGGCGTTTGGAGGGCGGAATATAGAATGGCCCTTCGCTTGGAGTCAACCGGTCGCTTGACCGCCCCGAAAGTGTTTCCTATCTTGAAGTTAGCTCGTGCCTAACCCGACTCGCTCATCAGCCCCGGCCGGGTCCGTTGTCGCCCGGAACCCCAAAGCCCGTCACGACTACCACATCCTCGAAACCTGGGAAGCCGGTCTGGTCCTCACGGGAACGGAGATCAAGTCGGTTCGGGCGGGCAAAGTGAGTCTCAAGGAGGCGTTCGGCGTGGTGCATCGCGGTGAGGTGTGGCTCGATGCGATGACCATTTCGCCGTACCACTCCGCCGGGTACGTGAATCATGAGCCTGTTCGTCGACGCAAGCTGTTGTTGCACGCGAGGGAAATCCGGCGCCTGATCGGCAGCGTCGAGCAGAAGGGCCTTACCCTCGTGCCACTCGACCTCCATTTCAGCCGGGGACGTGCCAAGGTGACCTTGGCGCTGGCCCAGGGTAAGAAGCAGTATGACAAACGCGAGGACGCTAAACGACGGGACGCGGACCGCGAAGCGGCTCGCGCGGTAGGACGACGACGGTGAACCCCTTGCGCACCGCCTGCACCGTTCTCGCCATCGCCGTGGCCGTGCCGACGCACGTCGCGCGCACCCCGGCCACCCCATCCGCCGTCCTCGTTGCCACCGCCAGGGGGCAACGGACCGTCATGGTGTCGGCGGAGCGGGGGCATCCGGTCATTCCAACCGGTCCGCTGGCTCAGGTCCTGCCGCTGTCCGTCGAGATGGCGGAGGGATGGGCAACGGTGCGGTTCGCCGGGCAACCGTTCCTGTTTCTCCTTGACGCGGCGGTGATGATCGACGACGGCAGCGTGATCCCGCTGACCGGAGGCGCGTACGCGGCCCGCGATACGCTGTTTCTCCCCCTCCAGTGGCTGACGGACTATGTCCCGAAGCGCTTCCGCGAAGGCTACCGCTACGATCCACTGGCGGCCCGCTTCGAAGAGGCAGGTCTGACGCCGGTCGTCCGCGTGCCGCCGGCGACGAATCCCCCGAACGCGTTCGGACTGCGGCGGCAGCATACCGTCGTGATCGACGCAGGGCACGGCGGGAACGATATCGGCAATGTCGGGCTCTTTCTACCTCGTGGCGTCCACGAAAAGCACATCACGCTGGCCATCGCGACCGCTGTGAAGCGGGAACTCGAACGGCGTGGGGTCACCGTGGCCATGACCCGATCCGGCGACAACGCGGTGGGCTTGTACGATCGCGGACCGATGTGTGCCGAGGCGTGCGACCTCTTCGTGAGCATCCACGTCGACGCACTCGGCCGCGCGCCGGGCTACCAGCAGGCGAACGGCATCCACACGTATTTTCTGGGTGAAGGTCTCACGGCCGAGGCGCGCCGTGTGGCGAACATGGAAAACGACGCCATTCGCTATGAGACGGGGTCCCGCCTGGCGCAGGGCGACCCACGCCTGTTCATCTTGAAGGATCTCCAAACGAACGAATTTCTGCGCGAGTCAGCGATGCTGGCTGACCTCGTGCAATCGACGGCGGCCGCGGTGCATCCCGGGCGCAATCGTGGGGTCGCTCAAAACCGTTTCGTGGTGCTCGCGACAGCGACACGGCCGGCGATTCTCGTTGAAACGGGATACGCGACCAATCGCGGCGATGGGCGATTCCTGAGCTCGCGGGATGGACAGCAACGGCTGGCCCTCGCGATCGCGGGGGGGATCGTCGAGTACCTCAAGCGATACGAGCAGAAGACCGAGGTGGCCAGGTGAGACGTCGCGGCCTACCGTGGCTGCTGCTGCTTGCCACGGGGTGCGCCTACTACAACGGCCTGTACAACGCGAATCGGCTCGCCAACGATGCGCGCCGGGCCGAGCGGGAAGGGCGCGTCTCGGAGGCGCGGTCGCTGTGGTCCCGCGCCGCGGTGAAGGCCGAGTCGGTCTCCGCGAGGTTCCCGCGAAGCAAGTTCCGTGACGATGCGCTGCTGTTGTGGGGAACGGCGCTCGAACAGATCAACGCCTGTACGTCGGCCGTGGTGCCACTCCGGATCGCAACCGACTCGAGTCCGGACGACGCCTTGCGACGAGAGGCGCGCCTCGCGTTGGCCCGTTGTCGGTTGGAAATGCTGGAACCGGATGCCGCAATCGCCGTGCTCGACGAGGTGGTGGACGGCAACGATCCCGCGACGCGGGCCGAGGCGTTGTACCTTCGCGGCCTCGCAAAGATGATGACCGCGGGCCCTGCGGCAGCGCTTGCCGATCTCGAAGGGACGGCGACGCCCGATGCGGCCTTCCCGCGGGCGATGGTTGTCGCCCTGCTCGTCGGCGCCGATTCCGCGGCGCGCATTCTCTGGGGACACGTGGCCGGTTCGTATGGCCCACGCGAGGCCAGGTGGCTGGAGGCACTCGACACCGTGGGGCGTTACGCCCCCGCGCCAGCCGCTGCCCTGGTGGATTCTCTGGTGCGGCGCCGAGACCTGACGGCGGGTCAGCAGGCTCGGCTGCTCCTCGCTGACGGTATCCGGTGGCTGCGTACCGATGAGTCGCGGTCGCGTGGCCGGTTCGCGGCTGTGCTGGCGGTTGCTGGCGACTCCGTGGAGGGGAGAACGGCCCGGGCGCATATTGGCGTTATCGAGGTGGGCCACGCGACACGGGCCGATGCGGTACCGGCCCTTTTGGACTCCCTCAACGCGGCGATGCAACGGGGAGGCCCGCCGACAACAATAGCCGGTCGCCACGTCAACGTGCTGAGCCGTGCGGCACAGGCGCTGGCGTCGGACACGTTGTTGATGAACCTCTTCGTGGCGGCGGAGGATGTTCGGGATTCGCTGAATGCGCCGGATCTCGCGGCCGCGTTGTTCTACGAGGTGGCCCGTCGTGCCCCTGAATCGGTCATCGCGCCGAAAGCCCTACTGGCCGTCGCGTCAGTCGATCCCACGGTCGCCGATTCCCTTGTCAGGGTAGTGCGCGAGCGTTATCCGGCATCGGTCTATACACGTGCCCTCTTCGGCGACGTCGGCGATGAATACCGTGTGGTGGAGGATTCGCTCCGCGCGCTCGTCACAGCGCCAGGGCGCCGGCGTTGAGTCCGGTGCGCCCGCCGATCGAGGTGTTTGGCGCCTCGTTTCAGAATCCCATTCTCCTCGCCGCGGGCACGGCAGGATTCGGGCGCGAGATCCATGACGTCATCGATCTTGACCGCCTCGGTGGGATCATCACAAAGTCAGTCAGCCGGGAACCCCGGACCGGCTATCCGCCGCCGCGCGTCGCGGAGTTTGCGGGCGGGATGGTCAACGCCGTCGGGCTGGCCAATCCCGGAGTCGCCGTGGTGGTCCGCGAGGAGTTGCCGTGGCTCGAGGCAAACCTCACGCGCGCACGGGTGTTCGTGAGCGTCGTCGGCGACACCGTCGATGACTATGTAGCGGTGGTCGAATCACTCGGCGAGGCGCCGGTTGTCACCGCGATCGAGGTGAATCTCTCCTGTCCGAATACCGAACGCGGCGGCGAGCACTTTGGTGCGGATACGGAGGTGATGAGTGCACTCCTGCGCCGCTGCAAAGCCGCCACCGCCAAGCCCATCGTCGCGAAGCTGGCACCGACCCTGTCCGACATCGCCATGTCGGCCCGGGCCGCGGCTGCGGCCGGATGCGACGGAATCGCTGTGATCAACACGATTCCGGGCGCGCTGCTCGGGCCGGCGCACGGGGCCCGGCTCGGCTGGCAACAGGGCGGCGTGAGCGGACCCGCCCTGGTTCCCGTAGGTGTGCTGGCCACCCGTCGCGTGAGGGACGCCACGGGACTGCCGGTGATCGGGGTCGGTGGGGTGCGCACCATTGACGACGTCCGCCAGTACCTGCGGGCTGGCGCGACGCTGGTTGCGGTCGGCACCGCGGCGCTCGCAAGTCCACGGGTGCCGGAACGTCTTGCGCGCGGGTGGGCCCGTGGCTGAGGTCATTGTGGCCTTGGACCTGGCCACCTCAGCCGAGGCGGTCGCCATGACCGCCCGACTCGGCGACCCGGGGTGGGTGAAAATCGGGGCGCAACTCTTCGCGGCAGGCGGACCGCAGCTTGTGAAGACGCTGCAGGCGCGTGGTCCGCGGGTATTCCTCGACCTCAAGTGGCACGACATTCCCCATCAGGTCTCGGGTGCCGTGGGGGTGGCGGTCGCGTTGGGTGTCGACCTCGTGACGGTCCATGCCCTCGGCGGCGAGGCGATGATGCGGGCGGCGGCCGAAGCGGCTGGTGGCCGCCTACGCGTGGTGGCCGTCACCTTGCTCACCTCGCACGACGCGGCCGACGTGCGGCGGCTCATGGGACGGGCTGAGCCGGTGGTGGTAACCGATGAAGTGGTGCGGCTGGCTTGCCTGGCGCACGAGTCGGGCCTCGATGGGGTTGTCGCGTCGCCGCATGAGACGGGAGCCGTTCGGGCCGCGCTGGGCGAGGATGCGTGGATCGTCGTTCCGGGAATCAGGCCGGCTGGGGTCGACCCTGGGGACCAGCGGCGCACCGCCGAAGCGGCGACCGCCGTCGCCGCTGGTGCGACACATCTGGTCGTTGGGCGGCCGATTACGTGTGCCGACGATCCCGCTGCGGTGTACCAGAACATGTGCAAGGCGGCCGAATGATCCGACCCATAGCGCTCGCTCGACGGGCGGCAATGGCGGCGGCCATCGTCGGGGTGACGGCGCAGGCAGCGCCCGCGCAAGCCCGACTGGTCCAGGTCGTCGAAGGGGCCCGGGCAGCGTGGCTGGCCCATGACGTCGAGCACCTGGTGGAGCGATCCGATACGGTACGCCTCCGGATTCCCGGAGTGGCGGTGACCGCGGCGGTCCGGCCGCGGCAGGCGGCCCGGTTACTTTCGGGGTACCTCGCGCATACCGTGGAAACCGCCTTTGTTCTCAAGGAGATCCGCAACGTCGGCGCTGATCACGCCTATGCTGAGATGATCCGGCGCTATGTGGTTCAGGGAACGAGTGATGAACGTCTGGAGACCGTGTTTTTCGGGTTCCGCGTGATCGACGGAGAGTGGCGGTTGCGCGAAGTGCGGGTGACCCCGTGATCATCGGGGCGGGCTCGCGGCGGATCGCGCGGGCCGGTGGCCTTGACGATGAAACTGGGCCACAACCCTCCGTAACCCCTCACTTGCGGCAGGTTTAGCTCCCATCTATATTTATCGTTCTGGTCTCGAAATTCTGGACTTGAAAATCCTGCGTCTTGTGATGGAGAGCGCTCGTGAAGGTGCGGTCGAGTGTGAAGCCTATTTGTGAGCATTGCCGAGTGGTACGCCGCCGCGGAGTGACATTGATCATCTGCAAGCGCAATCCCAAGCACAAGCAGCGGCAAGGCTAGGTCGCATGGCGCGAATTGCCGGAGTGGACCTGCCGCGGGAAAAGCGCGTCGAAGTGGCGCTGACCTACATCTTCGGGATTGGCCGTACCACCGCGACCCGCATTCTCGACGAGACCGCCATCCGCTCGGACACGCGGGTGAGAGACCTGTCGGATGCCGAAGTCGCTCGTCTGCGACAGGCAATCGAGCGCGGTGTCCGGGTCGAAGGCGCGCTCCGCACGGAAGTCGCCATGAACATCAAGCGACTCATGGATATCGGGAGCTATCGGGGCCATCGGCACCGCCGCGGCCTCCCCGTGCGCGGCCAGCGCACGCATACGAACGCCCGCACGAAGAAGGGCCCCCGGCGCGCAATCGCCGGCAAGAAGAAAGCGGTGAAGAAGTAGCATGGCTCAACCGTCATCCGGGGGCAAACGCTCCAAGAAGGTCGTGGAATCGGAAGGGGTCGCCCACATTACGGCCACGTTCAACAACACGCTCATCACGATCACCGACTTGCAGGGCAATGCCGTCATCTGGGGCTCCGCCGGGAAGTCGGGTTTCAAGGGCTCCAAGAAGTCCACGTCGTTCGCCGCCACCGTCGCCGCCGAAAGCTGCGGGCGCGAGGCGATGAACATGGGGGTGCGCCGCGTCCACGTGCGTGTGCAGGGGCCCGGTTCCGGCCGGGAGTCCGCGGTGCAGGCGCTGTCGAGCGCCGGCCTTCAGATTCTGTCGATCCGTGACGTGACGCCGATTCCCCATAACGGGTGCCGGCCGCCGAAGAAGCGGCGGGTCTGAACATGGCGCGATATACCGGTCCATCCTGCAAGCTGTGTCGGCGCGAAGGCACCAAGTTGAACCTCAAGGGCGTCCGCTGCCTGACGGACAAATGCGCTATCGAACGTCGCGGATACGCGCCCGGCCAGCACGGCCAGACGATGTCGCGCCGGCGTAAGACGTCGGAATACGCCAAGCAGCTTCGAGAAAAACAGAAAGTGAAGCGCACGTACGGGCTGACCGAAAGGCAATTCCGCAATACGTTCGAGCGGGTGCGGCACGCGCCAGGCGTCACCGGCGCCAACCTGGTGGTCGCGCTCGAAACCCGCCTGGACAACATCGTGTACCGAATGGGGTTTGCGGCGAGCCGCAAGGGCGCCCGACAACTCGTGCGACACCGGCATGTGTTGGTCAACGGGAAGGTGGTCGATATCCCGTCGTATACCGTGCGGGTGCGCGAGGAAATCAGTGTGGCGGAAGCGACCCGTGACGGCGTATCGGTTCGCTCCGCGCTGGAACACGCGTCACGTGGGGCCCCGATCTCGTGGCTGTCCATTGATGCCGAAAAGGCTGTTGGCAAGCTTACCGAGCTACCCACCCGCGATGCCATACCGTTGGCGGCGCAGGAACAGCTCATCGTCGAGCTCTACTCCAAGTAACGATGTCCATTGATCTGACAGGTTTGGTGCGTCCGAGCGTGGTCGAGATGACCAAGCGAGACGACAATCCGTTCGCGGCCGAATTCCGCCTCCAGCCATTGGAGCGGGGATACGGCTATACCTTGGGCAATTCTCTCCGCCGCATGCTGCTGTCGTCGCTCCGCGGATCGGCAGTCTGGGGGTTCCGGCTGGACGGGGTGGTCCACGAACATCAGACCATTCCCGGCGTCGCGGAGGACGTTCATCAGATCATCCAGCGGCTCAAACAGCTGACCTTGGTGCTCGATCCCGACGTCGATGAGGCGATCCTGAAGATCGGTGCCGGCAAGGCAGGTGAGGTCTACGCCCGGCAGATCCAACCTCATGCGGGCGCGGAGGTGGTGAATCCGGACCACTTGCTGTTCACGCTCCAGGAGGATCGGGAACTGTCGGGGGAGTTCTACGTCGACAAGGGCCGCGGGTACGTCGAGGCGAGTCAGCATACCACCGATCGCTCCTTCCCGATCGATCTCGTTCGGATCGATTCGATTTACAACCCGGTTCGGCGGGCCAACTTCACCGTTGCCGAGACGCGGGTGGGGCAGCGGACCGACTTCGATCGACTGACCTTGTCCGTCGAAACGAACGGGACGATTTCTCCGGAAGATGCGGTGGCCTACGCCGCCGCCCTGTTGCAGCAGCACTTCCGTTCGTTCATCGATTTTGGGACCGTGCCGGTGGTGGTCGACCGGACCGAAGGGGCGGATGGCGCGGACGACGCGCGCCTGCGCGACTTACTCCAAAAGCCGATCGATGACTGCGGGTTGTCGGTCCGGTCGATCAATTCACTGAAGAACTCCAACGTCGGCACTCTGGGCGACCTCGTGCGTTACACCGAAGACGAGCTGCTGAAGGTGAAGAACGTCGGGGAAAAGGCCCTTGGTGAGATCGCCGACCTGCTGCGACGGGAGAACCTGAACTTCGGCATGGAGTTCGATGACCAGTCCAGCGATCTCGTGGTGACCAGTTCCGGCACCCCTCCCGTGATGCCCGGCGAGGCGGAGATGCCGCCGGTGTCGGACGAGTAACCGATGCGTCACCGCGTACGAGGTCGCCAACTCAGCCGGACGTCGAGTCATCGGCGCGCCATGCTCAATAACATGGCGGCGTCGCTGTTTCAGCATGAACGCGTGGTGACCACCGAGGCCAAGGCAAAGGAGCTGCGGCCCTTCGCCGAGAAGCTGATCACCATGGCCCGGCGAGGGGACCTGCATGCACGCCGCCAGGTGGAGCGCCGGATTCGCGATCGCGCCGTGTCGGGTCGGCTGTTCAGCGAGATCGGACCGCGGTTTGCGTCACGGCCCGGCGGCTACACCCGCATCGTGAAGCTCGGTCACCGGGAAGGGGATGGGGCCGAGATGGCGCGGATCGAGCTTCTGGCCGAGTGACCCTTGGCTCTGGACCAGGCAGACACGAGGGGACCAGCGGGTCCCCTTTTTTTGAGCGGATGCGGTATGGGGCGATGCAACTCAGGGTGCGACGACCGCACTCCCGCGCGGGGCTTTGACTACTCGGCCCGAGCGGATACACCCGGTGCAGGCGCGAATGCGGCGGGTCTGTCCATTGAGCACGGCGCGAACCGGCTGGAGATTAGGGTACCAGCGCCGATTCGTCTTGTTGTTGGCGTGGCTCACGTTGTGACCAAACGTTGGTCCCTTGCCACATATATCACAGGTTCTAGCCATGGTCGTCGATTGCCGAGATTGCAGGGTGCCATCCAACTGGAAGCTCTAATAATAGGCGCACCTGGCGTGTCGTTCAAGGCTCTACCGGAGGGGATTACGTGCCCACCGCCTTGATTACCGGGGTAACTGGCCAGGACGGATCGTATCTGGCGGAGTTCCTGCTCGCCAAGGGGTATCGCGTCGTCGGAGTGGTCCGCCGAACGTCGCACGACTCATACGAGCGCATCGGGCATCTACTCGATCGGATCGAGGTCGTGGCGGCGGATCTCCTGGACCAGCATTCCCTCACGACGGTCCTGCGAGATGTCGAGCCGGACGAGATCTATAATCTTGCCGCGCAGAGCTTCGTGCCGACGAGTTGGACCCAGCCGGTGCTGACGGGCGAATTCACGGCGCTTGGCGTGACGCGGCTTCTGGAAGCGGTCCGGCTCGTGCGGCCGCAGGCGCGGTTCTATCAGGCGAGTTCGTCCGAGATGTTCGGGAAGGCCAGCGAGACGCCGCAGCATGAGTCGACGCCGTTCTATCCGCGATCACCCTACGGGGTGGCGAAGGTCTACGGGCATTGGATCACCGTCAATTATCGGGAATCCTACGACATCTTTGCCGTGAGCGGCATCCTGTTCAACCATGAGTCGCCCAGGCGGGGGCTCGAGTTCGTGACCCGGAAGATCTCCGACGCGGTGGCGCGCATCAAGCTGGGGAAGGCGACGGAACTCCGCCTGGGTAACCTCGACGCCCGCCGCGACTGGGGTTTTGCCGGCGATTACGTCGACGCGATGTGGCGCATGCTCCAGCAGCCGACCCCTGAGGACTACGTGATCGGAACGGGCACGATGCACTCCGTGCGGGAATTCGCCCAGCTGGCGTTCACACACGTCGGGCTCCACTGGGAAGACTTCGTTCGGACCGACCAGGCGTTTGTTCGCCCGGCGGAGGTCGATCTGCTCCAGGCGGATGCGTCACACGCACGCACGCGGCTGGGGTGGGAGCCGGTCGTGTCGTTCGAGGCGCTGGTCGTCATGATGGTGGAAGCCGACCTCGCGCGGCTCGGGAGGTCTCGCTGAACGTTCTGGTGACGGGCGCGGACGGGTTTGTCGGCGCCTGGCTCGTGCCGAGGCTCTTGACAGGCGGCCACCGGGTGACGGCTGCGGTCAGGCCCGGGGCGCGGGCGTCCCCACCTGGGGCTATGCGGACCATCGACCTCGAGCTTCGCGACCCCGAGTCCGTGACGGCTGCCACGACGGATTCTTACGACGCCGTGGTACACCTGGCGGCCGTCGCGAGTACCGCCGACGCCAAGCGGGATCCGTCGACGGCGTGGGACATCAATGCCGTGGGGACCGCGCGGCTGTGCGAGGCCCTCGGCGCGCGGCGGACCGCCGGCGTGTCCGACCCGACCCTGCTGATCGTCTCCACGGCGGAAGTCTACGGCGCTGGCCTGGCCAGCCCGGACCTGCGCCGGGAGAGCGATCCGGTTGCCCCGTGCAGCCCGTATGCCGCCAGCAAGTGCGGGGCGGAGATTGCGGCGCTGGAGGTTTGGCGGCGAACCGGGCTGCGGGTGGTGATAGCCCGGCCGTTCCCCCACACCGGTCGCGGACAGGACGATCGGTTTGTCGTTCCCGCCTTTGCCCGGCGCATCGCCCACGCCAAGGCGGGCCGACAGCGCGAGGTTGCCGTCGGGAATCTCGCGCCGGTACGAGATTTCCTCCATGTCAGTGACGTGGTCGAGGCGTACGTCAACCTGCTCGAGCACGGCGAAGCCGGCGAGATCTACAACGTGGCGTCAGGCGGAGGCACCAGCATCCGGGAGGTGTTTGAGGGCCTGGCGCGCGTGTTGCACGCGGACGTGGTGCCGCGCGTCGATCCGACGTTGGCTCGACCGACGGATATCCAGCATCTTGTCGGCGACCCGCAGAAACTCCATGCGCGTACCGGGTGGACCGCGCGGGTCGCTCTGGACGTCGTGCTGAACGAGGTGGTGAGTGCCCAAGCGGACTGATATCGAGAGCATCCTGTTGATCGGCTCGGGGCCAATCGTGATCGGCCAGGGGGCCGAGTTCGACTATTCGGGTACCCAGGCCGTCAAAGCGCTGCGCGAGGAGGGGTACCGGGTGATCCTGGTGAACTCCAATCCGGCGACAATCATGACCGATCCGGAGTTGGCCGACCGGACGTATGTCGAACCGGTCACCCCGGAGTGGGTCACCAAGGTCATCGAACGGGAACGGCCCGACGCGATCTTGCCGACCATGGGTGGACAGACGGCGCTCAACGTGGCGACGGCGTTGGCTGACGACGGAACGTTGGAGCGATTCGGGGTCGAGTTGATCGGTGCCGACGCACGGGCCATCCGGATGGCTGAGGACCGCCGCGCGTTCGCTGAGGCCATGGCGCGTATCGGCCTGAGCATGCCGCGGGGATCGATGGTCGAGACCCCTGAAGAGGCGCTGGCGACGGTCGAGCGGACCGGGTTTCCAGCTATCGTGCGGCCGTCGTTCACGCTGGGCGGGACCGGTGGTGGCATCGCGTACAACCGTGACGAATTCGAGCGCCTGATCACCCGCGCACTCGACCTCTCGCCGACCCACTCGGCGCTCGTGGAGCAGTCTGTCCTCGGGTGGAAGGAATTCGAGCTGGAGGTCATGCGGGACGCGTACGATAACGTCGTCATCGTCTGCTCGATCGAGAATATGGATCCGATGGGTGTACACACCGGTGATTCGATCACCGTGGCGCCGGCCATGACCTTGACCGACCGCGAGTACCAGACGATGCGGGACTCAGCGATCGCGATCATTCGCGAGATCGGCGTGGCAGCGGGCGGGTGCAACATCCAGTTCGCGGTTCATCCGGAAACGGGTGAACAGCTGGTGATCGAGATGAACCCGCGGGTGTCGCGGTCATCGGCGCTGGCATCGAAGGCGACCGGTTTTCCCATTGCCCGGATCGGCGCGAAGCTGGCCGTCGGCTACGCGCTCGATGAACTCCCCAACGACATCACCAAGACCACGCCGGCGTCCTTCGAACCCGTCCTCGATTACGTCGTGGTCAAATGTCCGCGGTTCGCATTCGAGAAGTTTCCCACTGCCGATGCGAGCCTCACGACCCAGATGAAGTCCGTGGGCGAGTCGATGGCGATCGGGCGCACGTTCAAGGAAGCGTTCCAGAAAGGCATCCGGGCCCTCGAAATCGACCGACCCGGTTGGGTCACGGGGGACACACCCGAAGACGATCGGGTCGAATCTGACGCCCTCGAGGACCTGCGCGCCGCGCTACGGCGTCCCTTCCCCGAGCGGGTGTTCCAGATCAAGCGAGCCATGGAAGCCGGCATGCGGGTGGAAGAAATCGCGTCCCTAACCAGCATCGACCCCTGGTTCCTGAACCAGCTACGCGAACTCGTGGTGGCGGAGATCGAGTACCGCCACGCCAAGACGGTGACCCGGGACGTCATGCGTGGGATGAAGCGGTTGGGCTTCTCCGATGTGCAACTCGCGACGCTGCGGGCCGAGACCGAAGCCGCCGTCCGGACGCAACGCTGGGAATGGGGTATTCATCCGACCTACAAGATGGTCGACACGTGCGCGGGCGAGTTCCCCTCGGCGACGCCGTACCTGTATTCGTCCTACGACGAGGAAAACGAATCGGCACCGTTCGGCGAGCAGGGCATCATGATTCTCGGGAGCGGTCCCAACCGGATTGGGCAAGGCGTCGAGTTCGACTACTGTTGTGTCCGCGCCGGCCTCGCGCTGCGCAAGCTCGGGTACAAGACGATCATGGTCAATTCCAACCCCGAGACCGTGTCGACCGATTTCGATATTTCCGATAAGCTCTATTTCGAGCCGCTCACGCTGGAAGACGTCCTCGAGATCGTGCGGCTCGAACAGCCCAAGGGGGTGATCGTCCAACTCGGCGGACAGACGCCGCTCAAGCTCGCCAAGGGACTCGAAGCCGCCGGCGTACGCATCCTCGGCACGAGTTCCGAGGCCATCGACGTGGCGGAGGACCGCAAGCGGTTCGAAGACCTCAGCCGCCGGCTCGGGGTGACGCAACCGGCCAACGGGACCGCGACCAACGTGGACGAAGCCGCCGAGATTGCCGGGCGGATCGGATACCCGATTCTCGTCAGGCCGTCGTACGTCCTGGGCGGCCGGGCCATGGAGATCGTGTACGACGAGGCGTCGCTGCGAAAGTACTTCGCCACGGCGGCGCGGGTGGCCTCGGAACACCCGGTCCTCATCGACTCCTTCCTCGAGGACGCGTTCGAAGCCGATGTGGATGCGATTGCGGACGGCGAACGGTGCGTCATCGGCGGCGTCATGCAACACATCGAGGACGCGGGGATCCACTCCGGAGATTCGGCGTGCGTGTTACCCCCGTATCTGATCGACGAAGTGGCCACCGAACAAATGCGGACCCACACGCGGGCCTTTGCGCAGGCGCTCGGGGTCGTGGGTTTGCTGAACGTGCAGTTCGCCGTGAAGGATGGAGTGGTGTACGTGCTCGAGGTGAACCCGCGCGGGTCGCGTACGGTGCCGTTCGTCAGTAAGGCGAGCGGCGTGCCGCTGGCGGCATTGGCGGCGGCCGTCATGGTGGGTCGGTCCCTGGACGAGGCGGGGGTCCCCGACGAGACCAGGATGCCGTACGTCGCGGTGAAGGAGGCGGTGTTCCCGTTCTCGAAGCTCCCCAACGTCGACACCGTGCTCGGACCGGAGATGCGGTCGACCGGCGAGGTCATGGGCATCGCTGACAGTTTCGGAATGGCGTTTGCGAAGGCGCAGGCCGGTGCGGATGGGACGCTGCCGCTGTCCGGGACCGTGTTCGTGACGGTCAACGATCGGGACAAACCGACGGTGCTGCCCATTACGCGCCGGTTCCACGAGATGGGGTTTCGCGTCCTGGCGACGGACGGAACGGCCAGGTACCTGCGGGCGCGCGGGATCCCCGTCGAGTCGGTGCTGAAGGTTCATGAAGGCCGGCCCAACGTGAACGACCTGATCACGTCCGGCGAGGTCGACCTGTTGATCAATACACCCCTTGGCAAGCTGACCCAGCGAGACGACTACTCGATGCGTCGAACCGCGCTCCAGTACGGCCTCCCCTACACGACGACGATGTCCGCAGCCTCGGCAGCGTGCGACGCCATCCTCGCGTTGCGCAGCCGCGAGGGGACGGTGCGGTGTCTGCAGGAGTGGTATCAAATCTCCGGGGTGGGGAATCTCAGGCTCGGGAGCGGGTTGCTGACGGCGACGGCACCAGAGTGATGCACGCGGCACTCGCGGCGTTTGAGGGACGCGTACGCGGTACGCTCCGCGCCGACGTGCCGTTGTCCGCCTACACCACGTACCGGATCGGCGGCCCCGCCAGGGCCGTGCTCGAGCCCGCCGATGCGGAGGACGTCGTCGCGGCCGTCGGTGCAGCGCGCGAGCATGGTATGGCGTGGGTCGTGCTCGGCTTGGGATCGAACGTGCTGGTCGCGGATGCGGGGTTCGATGGATTGGTCGTCCGGATGGGGAAGGGCGTGGCGCAGGTCGTCCTTGGTGGGCCCGACGAGACGGAGTGGCGTGTCGGCGCGGGGGTGCCGACCCCCCACCTGGCCCGCCGGTCGGCGGCTCGCGGACTCGGGGGCGTTCACCGACTCGTCGGGGTGCCCGGCACGGTCGGCGGCGGCGTGTACATGAATGCCGGCGCACACGGGCAGGACTTTGGATCCGCGGTGCGGGAGGTGACCGTGCTGGCGCCCACCGGCGCGGTGGAGACATGGCGCGGCGAGATCATTCCATGGCAGTATCGGGATAGTGGACTTGGGCAGGCGGTGGTGCTCGAGACGGTGCTCGCATTGATACCGGGGGATCCGCGTCGCCTCGAGGCGGAAATCAGCGAGCATTTTCAGTGGCGCAAGGCGGGAACACCGTTCAACGAAGCGTGTTGTGGATCCGTCTTTCGCAATCCGGATGTGTCGTCCGGAGTGGCGGGCGAGGTCGAGCGCCCCACCGCGGGCCGACTCATCGATGGCGCCGGGATGAAAGGGTTCCGCGCCGGTGGTGCGCAGGTGTCGCTCGTGCACGCCAACTACATCGTGAATACGGGGCAGGCGACCGCGGCGGACGTGTGTCGCGTCATCGACGCGGTGCGGGACGCCGTGGCGCGTGAATTCGGGGTCGTCCTCACACCCGAACTGAAATTCCTCGGCGATTTCGGTGATGCGCTGCCAGCCGCGGCGATCGCCGAGAAAGGTGGTCCATGACGGACTATTTTGTGCACCCAAGCTCCTACGTCGACGACGGCGCGGAGGTCGGCGCGGGCACCAAGATCTGGCATTTCTCGCACGTCATGCCAGGCGCCATCATCGGACAACGGTGCAACCTTGGCCAGAACGTGGTTGTGATGGGCGGCACGCGTATCGGCAACAACGTGAAGATCCAGAACAACGTCTCGGTCTACGAAGGCGTCGAGTTGGAAGACGACGTGTTCTGTGGCCCCTCGTGCGTCTTCACGAACGTGGTCAATCCGCGCAGTCACGTCTCCCGCAAACACGAATACCGCCGGACGCTGGTAAAACACGGCACGTCGATTGGGGCCAACGCCACGATCGTGTGCGGGGTCACGCTGGGCGAGTTCGCGTTCGTCGGCGCGGGGGCGGTCGTCACGTCAGACGTGCCTGCGTACGGGCTGATGCTCGGCGTTCCAGCCCGGCGGGTCGGCTGGATGTGTCAGTGCGGCGAACGCCTCAGGCTGAGCGCCAGCCACGGTGCCTGCGACGCGTGCGGGACACGGTATCAGGAGGCAAACGGGCTGCTGGATCAGATTGACCGCAAGCCTATGAGCTAGGTAAGGTTCCACGTTTACCGTGACGAGAATCTAATGGGTGTCCCGCTGCTCGATCTTCGGGCGCAACTGGAGACCATCCGCAACGAGGTCATGAACGACGTGCTGGCGACGATCGAGTCGCAACGCTTCATCATGGGCGAGGTCGTTGTGCGGTTGGAGGAGGGCATTGCCGCGTTGTGTCATACCGCGCACGCGGTGGCGTGCGCGAGCGGAACGGACGCGCTGTTGCTCTCACTCAAGACGCTGATCGAGCCGGGTGACGAAGTCATTACGACCCCGTTCACCTTCTTCGCAACGGCCGGCGCGATCGTCAACGCGGGCGGCGTCCCGGTGTTCGTCGACATCGATCCGGGCACGTTCAACCTCGATGTGGACCAGGTCGAATCCGCGATCACCGACCGCACGCGGGTACTGATGCCCGTGCACCTGTACGGACAAATGGCGTCCATGGAGCGGATCGGCGTGGTAGCGGCGCGGCACGATCTCAGGGTTGTCGAGGATGCGGCTCAGGCGATCGGCGCCCGGCGCGTGGTGGATGGCACTTGGCGCCAGGCGGGCGAACTGGGTACGACCGGCGCGTTGTCGTTCTTTCCAAGCAAGAACCTTGGGGCGTGGGGTGACGGCGGCATGATCGTCACGCAGGACGGCCGCCTCGCCGAGCGCCTCCGCCGGTTGCGAACCCATGGCGGGGCCAAGCAGTATCATCACGACGAAGTGGGGACCAATAGCCGGCTGGACGCCATTCAGGCGGCGGTCCTCCTGGCCAAGCTGCCGCACCTGGCAGCATGGAACGCGGCACGCCGCGCGCATGCGGCATTCTATGCAGGCGCGTTGGCCGAGTGTCCCGGGATCAGCACACCGGTCATCGATTCGGCCAATGAGCATGTGTTCCACCAGTACACGATCCGCTCGACCCGCCGTGACGCGTTGGTCGCGGCCCTGAAGGCCGCTGACATCGGCTGCGCGGTCTACTATCCGACGCCGTTGCATCTCCAACCGTGCTTCGCCCCATTGGGCTTCAAGGTGGGACAATTCCCGGAGGCGGAGCGCGCGGCGGCCGAGGTGGTTTCTCTGCCAATCTATCCGGAACTGACCTCGGCAGACCGGGACGCGGTGCTCGACGCGATCGTTCGGCTGGCGGCATGAGCGGCGCACGTGTCGCTGTGTTCGGCGTAGGGAACTGGGGTCGGAACCACGCGCGCACGGTAGCGGCGCGGCCGGACGTCGAACTGAGTGCCGTCTGTGACCTCGACGCGACCCGCCGGGCCGCCATGAGCCGCCAGTATCCCGGCGCGCTGGTCACGGATTCGCGCGATGCGGCGTTCGACGTGGCGGATGCCGTCATCGTTGCGACGCCGGCCGCCTCCCACGCCGAGCTTGCCGAGGCGGCGATTACCCGCGGCTTGCCCGTCCTGGTCGAAAAGCCCTTCGCCCTGTCGGTCGCGGCCGCGCGATCGGTGGCGGAACTCTCGGCGGGGCGGCAGGTCCCGGTGCTCGTGGGGCACTTGCTGCTGTTCCATCCGGCGGTGCGTCGGCTGCGCGAGATGATCGTCGCGGGTGACCTCGGCACCCTGTACTACCTGTATAGCCAGCGGGTGAACCTCGGGCAGGTACGTCCGGACGAGAGCGCGCTGTGGAGCTTCGGCCCGCACGATATCTCGGTGGCGCTGCATCTGCTCGGTGAGGCGCCGGTCGCGGTCGCGGCCCACGGGCGCAGCTTCCTGCAACCGGGGATCGAGGACGTCGTTTTCCTGACCATGGAATTCGCGTCCGGCATCCTCGTGCACGTGCAGATGTCCTGGCTCGACCCACACAAGGAGCGACGACTCACCGTGGTCGGGTCGCAACGGATGGTGGTCTTTGACGATATGCAGCCGCGGGAGAAGCTGAAGGTATACGACAAGGGCGTCGATCGGCCGCCCGAGTATGGATCGTACGGCGAGAGTCTGGCGATCCGCGAGGGCGACATCTTCTTGCCACGGATTCCGCACGTGGAACCGTTGAGTGCAGAAATCCAACATTTCGCGGCGGTGATTGCCGGTACCGAGCCGCCGATGGCCGACGCGTGGTCCGGTGTCGAGGTGCTCGAGGTGCTCGAAGCCGCTACCATCTCACTGCGGGAAGACGGTCGCGTCGTCACGTTGGGCGAACGTCCCCGACCGGAGACCAAACAGAATCCATGACCCCTGAACAGGTACTGATGGCGAAGGCGGCGGATCGATCGGCCGTATTCGGCGTCGTCGGATTGGGGTATGTCGGGCTGCCCCTCAGTGTCGAACTGGCCAAGGGCGGATACCGCGTCGTCGGATTCGACGTGAACGCGGATGTCGTGCAGCGGATCAACGACGGCCGCTCCCACGTGCAGGATGTGCCGACCGGCGTCCTGGCACCGCTCGTGCAAGCGGGGCGCGTCGAGGCGACGGACGATCTCTCGCGTCTCGCGGAGGTGGACGTGGTCTCGATCTGCGTGCCGACGCCACTGTCGAAGACCAAAGATCCCGATGTCTCGTACGTGATGGCGGCCGCGAGTGCGGTTGAGCACAGCGTGCGTGTGGGCCAGGCGATCGTGCTCGAGAGTACGACGTACCCCGGGACGACCAGGGAATTACTCCTGCCGCGCATCGAGCAACGGGGCTTGACGGTGGGCGAGGACTTCTTTCTGGCATTCAGTCCGGAACGGGTCGACCCGGGCAACCCGACGTGGCACACGCGAAACACGCCCAAAGTCCTTGGAGGTGTCACCGCCGCGTGCAACCGCGTGGTGCTCGCCCTGTACGAACCGGCGTTCGAACAACTGGTTCCGGTGTCGTCGCCGGAGGCGGCCGAACTGGTGAAGCTGCTGGAGAACACGTTCCGCAGCGTCAACATCGGGCTCGCGAACGAAATGGCCATCGTCTGCGAGAAACTGGGGGTGGACGTGTGGGAGGTGATCGAGGCGGCGGCGACGAAGCCGTTCGGGTTCATGAAATTCACGCCGGGTCCGGGGCTCGGCGGCCACTGCATTCCCATCGATCCGCATTACCTCGCGTGGAAGATGCGCGGCCTCAATTACAAGACGCGATTCATCGAGGTGGCCGGCGAGGTCAATTCCGAGATGCCGCATTTCTGGGTGCGGAAGGTGTCGGAGCAACTGAATGAGGATGCCAAGTCGGTTCGCGGCGCGCGTATCTTCGTGCTCGGAGCCGCGTACAAAAGGGACATCGACGACGTGCGGGAAAGTCCGGCGGTGGACATCATTCGGTTGCTGCGGCAGCAGGGAGCGCTCGTCCAATACCACGATCCGTACGTCCCAACGCTGTTGGAGGGTATCGACGTGCTCGAATCGGTGCCGTTGACCGCGGAGGCGCTCAACACGAGCGATTGCGTGGTGCTCGCGACCGACCACTCGAGTATCGACTACGACCTGGTGCGTGATGCCACGCGACGGCTCGTGGATACGCGCAACGCCGTCCGGCGCCACGCCCCATGAACGTCGGTGTCGTGGGAACCGGATACGTCGGGCTCGTCGTGGGCGCCTGTTTGGCCGAAGCGGGCAACGATGTGGTGTGCGCGGACGTGGCGGATGGGAAAATCGCCCGGCTCCAGCGCGGCGAGGTACCGATCTATGAGCCCGGGCTCGCACCGCTGGTCGTCCGCAATCAGGCTGAGGGCCGGCTGACGTTCACCACCGATGTCGGGGCGGCCGTCGCACGATCCGAGGTCGTGTTCATCGCCGTTGGGACGCCGCCCGGGGAGGATGGCTCAGCCGATCTGCAACACGTGCTCGACGTGGCGCGCACCATCGGCCGGCACATGACCGGTTCCAAGGTCGTCATTACCAAGAGTACGGTTCCGGTCGGAACGGCGGAGCAGGTGCGCGCGACGATCGCCGGGGAAACCGATCAGGCGTTCCATGTGTGTTCCAACCCCGAATTCCTGAAGGAGGGGGCGGCGGTCGACGACTTCATGAAACCGGACCGGGTGGTGGTCGGCGTCGACTCTCCGGAATCGGCCGGGATCCTCGAAGAACTGTATGCGCCGTTCGTGCGGACCGGCAATCCGCTGCTGTTCATGGACATCGCGTCCGCGGAGATGACCAAGTACGCGGCGAACGCCATGCTGGCGACCCGGATCTCCTTCATGAACCAGATCGCGGAGCTGTGCGAGCAGGTGGGGGCGGACGTCACGCTCGTTCGCAAGGGCATCGGGTCGGATAACCGTATTGGACCGGCATTTCTGTTTCCTGGTCCAGGCTACGGCGGTTCGTGTTTCCCAAAGGATGTGAAGGCCCTGATCCAAACCGGGGAGCAATTCGGCGTGTCACTGGATGTCCTCAAGGCGGTGGAGGACGTCAACGCGAGGCAGAAGCGCCGGCTGTTCACCAAGCTCGCGGCGGCCGTCGGCGGCCGGGTCGAGGGGCTGACGATCGCGGTGTGGGGACTCGCGTTCAAGGCGGAGACGGACGACATGCGTGAGAGCCCCGCCGTCGACTTGATCGAGGCGCTGCTGACGCACGGGGCGCAGGTGCAGGCGCACGACCCGCAAGCCAACGATCAAGCTCGCGCCCTGTTCGGCGACCGCATCCGGTATGCCGAACATGCCTACCCCGCGTTGGACGGGGCCGACGCGCTCGTCGTGGTCACCGAGTGGTTCGAATTCCGTAACCCGGATTTTGGGCGCATGCGCGACGCACTGCGGCGACCCCTGATTGTCGACGGACGAAACCTGTACGATCCCGCTCGTATGCGATCGTTGGGGTTTACCTATATCGGGGTTGGTCGCGGAGAGCGGGTGTGAAGGTCGTGATTACCGGTGCCGCCGGCTTTGTTGGCTCGCATCTCGTCGATCGCATGCTCGCTGATGGCCATGTGGTCGTCGGTATCGACAACCTGGTGACCGGGTCCGCCGGGAACCTGGCGCACCTCGATGGGGAAGCTCGGTTCACGCTGATCCGACACGACATCAGTGAACCGATCGCGATCGACGGGCCGGTCGACGGGGTCATGCACTTTGCGTCTCCGGCGAGCCCGATCGACTACCTCGCGTTGCCGATCCAGACGCTGAAAGTCGGGTCGTACGGGACGCATCACACCTTGGAGCTTGCGCGCGACAAGGGCGCGCGGTTCATGCTGGCAAGTACGTCGGAAGTATACGGTGATCCGCTGGAGCACCCGCAGCGTGAATCGTACTGGGGCAACGTCAACCCCATCGGTCCCCGGGCGGTGTACGACGAGGCGAAGCGATTTGCCGAAGCCATGACCATGGCGTACCACCGCGCGCACGGCATCGATACACGCATCGTCCGTATCTTCAATACCTATGGACCGCGTATGCGCCCGCAGGACGGGCGGGTGGTGTCGAATTTCATTGTCCAGGCGTTGCGCGGCGAACCGCTGACCGTCTATGGCAACGGCCAGCAATCGCGATCGTTCTGTTACGTCGATGACCTGATCGAGGGGATCGTACGGTTGTTTGAGCACGGGGGCCATGAACCGACGAACATCGGGAACCCGGATGAGTTCACGGTGCGTGCACTGGCGGAACTCGTCCTCGAGCTGACCGGCGCCCAGTCCCGCATCATCGAGGAACCGCTGCCGGAAGACGATCCCAAACGGCGGCAGCCCGACGTTGCGCGCGCGCGGGAGGCGCTTGGCTGGGAGCCGCGGGTCCCGCTCGAGGTGGGACTGCGTCTCACCATTCCGTATTTCCGTGCGGTGATCGCGACGTGACGGGTCACGTCATCGTGACCGGCGCCGCGGGGTTCATTGGTAGCCACGTGTGCGCGGCACTGCTGGAAGAGGGCAGGGACGTGGTCGGTATCGACAATTTCGATCCGTTCTACTCGCGCTCCGTCAAGGAGTCGGCCTTGGCGCCGCTTCGCTGCCACTCCCGGTTCCGGTTCCTCGAGGGTGACGTCCGGAGCGTGCGCGGGTGGCAGCGCCACGTGCGCGGCGGCGCGGCGTTGGTACACCTCGCCGCTCGAGCAGGTGTGCGGCACAGCATGCGCAACCCCGCCGCCTACCGGTCCATTAACGTTGATGGAACCGCGGCCGTCCTCTCCGTGTTGCGCGCCTGCGGGGTTCGGCGCCTGGTCTTCGCATCGTCGTCATCGATATACGGGGACGCCACGCTGCCGTTTCGCGAGGCGGTATCGACGGGGCATCCTCGCTCGCCGTACGCCGCGACGAAGTGGGCCGGCGAGCAGTTGTGCCGCCGGGCGGTCTCGGGCTTGGGGCTGCGCGCGGTGGCGCTGCGTTTCTTCTCGGTCTACGGACCCGGGCAGCGGCCGGACCAGGCGATGCATCGCTTCGCGCGGCAGATGGTGGAGGGACGCGCGCTCACCCGTTTGGGTGGTGGGCCGAGCAGTCGCGACTATACCTACGTCGGGGACGTGGTGTCGGCGGTGCTGCAGGCGTTGCGGTGGACGGGTGACGGCCCCGCACAATTCGAGGCCATCAACGTCGGGAGCGGACGGCCGGTCGCGCTCGACCATGTCGTGACGCTGCTTGGCGAGTCGTTGGGTATCCAGCCGGCGATCACCGTCGGGCCGGCGCACCCCGGTGACCCGCGACACACCCAGGCCGACCTGGCGAAAGCCTTCCGGTGTCTGGGGTACCGACCGAGCGTTCCCGTCGAAACGGGAATCCCTGCATTCACCCAATGGTTTGAGGTGGCCTATGGACGTCAGTCCCGGGCAGCGTCTTGAGCAGGCGAAGGAGCGCTTTGCGCTCCAGGACTACTTCGGGGCGGTGCACTTTCTCGAGGAACTGATCGCGTCCGGTCGGGCGTTTGCCGATGCGTACCACCTGCTGGGACTCTGCTATCATCTGATCGGGCAGCCCGAACGGGCGCTGGAGGCGCTGAACGACGCGCTCCGCATCAACCCGCGGTACGTCGAGGCGCTCGTGCATCGAGGCGTGGTACTCGGCGAGTTGGGGCATTCCCGGGAGGCCGAGGAGGCGTTCGCGACCGCCCGGGGAACGGGAACCCTGGAGCGGGACGGGATCGCGGCGCATCATGTCGGCAAACTGGCCAACGAACACGCCGCGCTCGGGGAGGCATACGCGGAAGCCGGTGCGTATACCCGAGCGATCGAACAATACCAGACCGCGTTGGAGTTGGGACCGACGTTTCACGACCTGCGGCTTCGGCTCGGACGGCTTCTGCTCGAGGCAGGGCGTTCGCTCGAGGCGCGCGAGGTGTTCGAGGAGGTGCTTGCGACGCGATCGCATTCGATCGATGCCAAAGCGGCGCTGGGCCTCGCGTGCTATCTAGCCGGCGATCCTGAGCGCGCACGATCGGTCTGGGCGGACGCAGCGGAGGATCATCCCCGTGACCCGCGCCCCGTCGCCTACCTGGCGATGCTGCAGCGCGCGGCGGAGCGGAAGGACGCGTAGCGTGCGGTGGTCCACCCTCGTGCTCTCGGCTTTGGCGGTGGCGATGGGATGCTCCGCGGCCGCCGTCGATCACGAGGCGCTCGGCGACCGCGCGTACGTGTCGGGTGCGTACGACGGCGCGCTGGTTGAGTACCGCCTGGCGCTACTGCAGCAGCCGGCGACCGGAACCCTGCGTGGCAAGGCGGCGGCGGCGGCACTCGCCGCGGGCGAGCTGGACGGGGCCGTCGAACTCTATCTTGCGCTGGCTCATCACGACAACCGGCGCAAGGGCGAGGCGGCTGACGGGCTCGAGCGGGTGGTGCGATTGGCGCTCGCGGGGAACGACCAGGTTGGCTTGCGCAAGGGGATCGAAGGGCTCCGCACCCTCGCGGATAGGCGGGCGTTGACCGCATTTGGCGGGCAGCTGGCAACGGTCCTTGGTGAGGCTCCACGCGGCGCGGATGTGCTCACGGTGCTTCCCTATGCGGCGGCGGCGGCGCCTGACGCGCGCACGCAGGACTCCGTCATGTTCGTCTACGCCGCCGCGCTCGGGCGGGCCGGGCGGTGTGAGTCGGCGCTGACGGTGTATGAGGGATTGGTGCGGCGGCAGCGGGCGCCCGGCGTCGTCGAGGCCGCGAAACGCGGTGCCGCATCCTGCGCGCTGGCGTTGGGGCGCCGGGCGCTCGAGGCGGGCGAGCCCCGTAACGCGGAGGCGTGGTTCCAGCGGGCCGTCGGACACGCAGGTGACACCGATCTGGGACGAGCCGCCTACATTGGGTTGGGGGATGTAATGTTTGCGCGCGGGGCGTTCGGCGAAGCGGTCGAGGCGTACCAGCGCGCCATGTTCGGCGCGTCCGTTGGCGACTCGCTGGCGGCGGTCGCCCGTGAACGACTCAACATGATCTCGGATGCCGGAACGGTGTTCCGGTGAGTGGTGTTCTCAGCATGATGCGATTGGTAGCCCTGGCCCTGGCGGTGTCGTCGGCGGTCGCGTGCGGCAGCAACTTCAAGCCGGAGACGTTCGCGAACCCGCAGTCGTTGTACGAGGCGTCCGTGGCGGCGTCCGAGCGTGGTGACTGCGGGGACGCCAAGCGGGGGTTCGAGCGCCTGCTGTTCGAACTCGCCGCCCGCGACCAGCGGGTTCCTGATTCCCGGTTCCTGCTCGCCGAATGCCATTTTTCAGACGGCGAGTATCTGGAGGCGTCGCGGGAGTTCCGCCGGGTCGCCGAGGAGCATGCCGATCACGAGCGGGCGCCGCTCGCGTTGCTGCGGGCAGGCGACGCGCTCGCGCGGCTGTGGCGGCGGCCCGAACTCGACCCGACCTACGGCCAGAACGCGCTGTCCACGTACGGCGAACTGCTGCGCCGCTATCCGCAGTCCGAGGCGGCCATCCAGGGGCGAGACCGCGCCGCGGTCCTGGCGGACCAGTTCGCGCTGAAGGACCTGAAGACCGGCAATTTCTATCTTCGGCTGCGCGCGTATGACTCCGCAATCCTGTATTTCAAGAACGTCGTGGCCCTGTATCCGGAGTCGCCGCACGCGGCGAAAGCGCTGGTGCGGCTCGTGGACGTGTACCGCCGCATCGGCTACGAAGAGGAAGCGACGGAAACCTGCACGCACCTGCGGCGGTTTTTCCCCGCGGCTGACGGTGTCGATCAGCGATGCCCCGTCCCGGCCGCGCCGTAACGCCGACGCGCCTGGGGTTGTTCGGAGGGTCGTTCGATCCCGTACATCGTGGTCATCTCGCCGCGGCGCGGGCGGCGGCAGACGACCTCGCCCTTGATGAGGTCTGGTTCATCCCGGCCCGACAGCAACCGTTGAAGCACCGCGGACATGTGGCGTCGCCCGATCATCGGCTGGCGATGCTGCGCGCGGCCCTCCGCGACGAGCCGCGGTTCCGGGTGGACGCCCGTGAATTGGCCAGGCCGGCGCCGTCCTACACGGTCGATACGCTCCGGGCGATACGCACCGAACGGCCGTCCGACTCGTTATTCTTATTGGTTGGGGCCGATTCGGCCGCCGACCTTGCCGGTTGGCGGGAGTCGTCGGCGATCCCGGCATTGGCCAACGTCGTGGTGCTCACGCGACCCGGGGTCGACGTCCCCGATCATCCGATGATCAGTCGAGCGCTCTCGGTGCCGGCTGTCGATGTTTCGGCCAGCGGCGTGCGGGCGCGCTGTGGCCGTGGCGAGACCATCGTGGATGCGGTGCCGGCGGCGGTGGCGGACTACATCGCCCGCCACGGCCTGTACGTTGAAGAGGATTGATGCTCAAGAGAGTCGTCACCGCCGTTTTCGGGACCCGGTTCGATCGCGAACTGAAGCGGATACAGCCCATCGTCGATCAGATCCACGAGCACGAGCGGCGGCTTGCCTCGTGCTCGGAGGAGGAGATTCGCGCCCAGACCTCACGGTTACGGGCGACCTTGCACGAGCGGATCGGTGATCTCCGGGCTGAACTCGACGGGAAGAAGGCCGCCAAGCACCACTGCACCGATCCCGCCGAACGCGATGGGCTCGAGTCCGAGGTCCAGGCGCTCGACGTGCGGCTCAAAGCCGCGACCGCCGAGGCGCTCGATCAACTCCTTCCCGAAGCGTTCGCGACCGTCCGCGAGGCCTGCCGTCGCATGCTCGGCACGAAGGTCGTCGTCACCGGTCACGAAATGGACTGGGACATGGTGCCGTATGACGTGCAGCTGATCGGCGGGTTGGTGCTGCATCAGGGCAAGATCGCCGAGATGGCGACGGGCGAGGGGAAGACCCTCGTGGCCACGTTGCCGGTCTATCTCAATGCGTTGCCGGGGCGTGGCGTGCACGTCGTCACGGTCAACGACTACCTGGCGCGTCGCGATTCCCAGTGGATGGGCAGCCTGTTCCGGTATCTCGGCTTGACGGTGGGCTGCCTCGATGACACCGAGCCATCGACGCCCGAGCGCCGCGCCGCGTACGAGTGCGACGTCACGTACGGCACGAATAACGAATTCGGCTTCGACTATCTGCGCGACAACATGGTGTTCTCGCTCGAACAGCGGGTGCAACCCGCGCATGCGTATGCGATTATCGACGAAGTCGACAGTATTCTGGTCGATGAGGCGCGGACGCCGTTGATCATTTCCGGCCCGGTCGGGAACGAAGAAGGACGGAAATACGCGGACTTCAACGGCCAGGTGTCGACGCTCGTTCGGAGACAGACCGGGATCGTCAACCAGTTGGTGGCGGAGGGGGAGCAACTCCTCGAGCACGAGCCCGATAGTTACGACGGCGCCACGCTGCTGTTCAAGGCCCAGAAGGGCGCGCCGAAGAACAAGCGATTGATGAAGCTGATCCAGGAACCCGGCGTCCAGCAGTTGATGCAGCGCATCGAACTCGATGCGATCGCCGATCGCAAGCTGCCCGCGAAGGACCAGCGGCTGCGCGATATCGAGGAGGACCTCTACTATGTCCTCGACGAACGCGGCCATTCGGTCCACCTGACCGACAAGGGCGTCGAGGCGATGAGCCCGGATGATCCCGGGCTGTTCGTGATCCCGGACATTTCGGAGGAGTTTGGGCGCATCGAGCACGACGAGGCGCTGACGGCGGAACAGAAAGTCGAACGGCGCGCCGTGCTCGAATCGGAGTATGCCGCCAAGAGCGAGAAGCTGCACATCATCCACAAGATGTTGCAGGCGTACGCCCTGTACGAGAAGGACGTCGAGTACGTCGTGCAGGACGGCCAGGTCTTCATCGTCGACGAGTTCACCGGTCGCATCATGGCGGGGAGACGGTGGTCGGACGGGTTACATCAAGCGGTCGAGGCGAAGGAGGGTGTGGCCGTCCGGGGCGAAACGCAGACGCTGGCAACGGTCACCATCCAGAACTACTTCCGGATGTACGACAAGATCGCCGGGATGACGGGTACGGCCGAAACGGAGGAGACGGAGTTCTTCCAGATCTACGGACTCGAGGTCATGGTGATTCCGACCAACCGACCCGTGCGCCGCGTCGATGCCCACGACCTCATCTATCGGACCCGGCGGGAAAAGTACAACGCGATCATCGAAGAAATCGTCCGGCAACACGAGCGCGGGCTACCGGTACTCGTGGGGACGGTGAGTGTCGAAATCTCCGAGACCCTCTCGCGCATGCTCAAACGTCGAGGGCTCAAGCACGAGGTCCTGAACGCCAAGCAACATCAGCGCGAGGCGGAGATCGTCGCCCATGCCGGCCGGGCGGGCGCCATCACGATCGCGACTAACATGGCCGGCCGCGGGACCGACATCAAGCTCGGACCGGGCGTCAAACGCTGCGCGGTGTGCGGCATCAAGGCGAAACTCGCGCCGTTCGGCCAGCAGCTCGAGCGGCCGGATCTGGATGATGCCGAGATCGCGAGATTGGAGTGTCCGACGGATCCACCCTGCGGGCTCGCGATCATCGGTACCGAGCGTCACGAGTCGCGGCGTATCGACCGGCAGTTGCGGGGACGTTCCGGGCGGCAGGGAGATCCGGGCGAGAGCGTGTTCTTCCTGTCGCTCGAGGACGACCTGATGCGGCTGTTCATCTCCGATCGGGTGGCGCGCTGGATGGACAAGACGGGCGTAGAGGAAGACGAGGTCATCACCCACCCGCTGGTCACCCGGGCCATCGAAAACGCGCAAAAGAAGGTCGAGCTCCGGAATTTTCAGGCGCGGAAGCGGCTGCTCGAGTACGACGACGTGATGAACCAGCAGCGCGAGGTCGTCTATTCGCTGCGGCTCTTTGCGCTCGAGGGTGGCGAGGAACTCAAGGGGGAGGCCCTGCGCATGCTCGACGCCGCCAGCGCGACGTTCGCGTTGGAGATGGGCGCCTTAGGCCCCGAGGCGTGGGACCGCAAGCTGATCGCAACCGAGCTGCTGCTGCGCTTCCTCATCACCGCGCACGACGTGGAAGATGCGAACCTGGTGCCGGATGCCGGGGCGCTGCAAACCGCGGTGCAACGGGCGGCGCGACAGGCGTTCGAGACCAAGATGGCGGCGTGGCGCGATCTCGGTCGGATCAATGGCATCGAGGATCTGCCTGACCGCCTGCTGTCACACGTCCTCTTGCAAGTCTTGGATGAGAAGTGGAAAGATCACCTGTACGATCTCGACCAGCTTCGCAATGCGATCCAGTACCGCGCCTGGGGACAAAAGGACCCGCTCGTCGAGTACAAGCAGGACGCGTACGAGATGTTCGTCGACCTGATGGGGGACATCCGGCGGTCGTTTACCGAGCGTCTCTTCAAGTTCCAGGTCCAGGTTGGCGCCGGCCGACCGGTACGTCCGGCCCGTCCGGTCGCACCGGTGGCGGTGGCCACGCACCCGGCCACCGATGCCGATCTGATGGTCCCCGGAGCGATGTCGGGTCCACCGGTTCGCAGGTTGAGCGGACCGGGAGGGGGGGGCGGTGCCGGCTTGGTTTCGCGTCCGGTGGAACGCTCCGTCCCGAAGGTGGGCCGGAACGACCCGTGTCCGTGCGGCAGCGGCAAGAAGTACAAGAAATGTCACGGCGCCTAGCGCGAACGCCCGCGCCGTCTCCCGATCCCCGCAGGAACGTTTTGCCTACCACCTGACCCAGCTCCCGCAGCACCATGGCCGGATGGCACCCCACCCGCCGGACGCCGGTTACGCTGACCTCCCCCGCGAGCGGCTCCGCTCACTTGGCCCGTCCGCGTTGACGGTCGTCGAGCTCCTCGCCATTCTCCTAGGAACCGGCACGATACAGCGGGACTCCAGAGGGGTGGCCCAGGATCTGCTCGGCACGGCCGGCGGCTCGCTCCGAGCCCTTGCCCGTCGGCCCGTGGGTGCGCTGGCGGACGTCACAGGAGTGGGCGGCGCCAAGGCCGCGCGCGTCGCGGCGGCTTTGGAACTGGCGCGACGCATGCGCGCGGAGGGGGAGGAGCCCCGGCGCGCCATTCGTGCGCCGGCTGACGTCTTTCGTCTGTTCGGCATGGCACTTCGGGACCTGTCGGTTGAGGAATTCCACCTGCTCGCGTTGGATACCCAAAACCGGGTGACCCGCGAGTTGCTGATCACCCGGGGGATCCTCAACAGCTCGTTGGTGCATCCCCGGGAGGTCTTCCGTGCCGCCATCGCCGAAGCGGCGGCGGGGGTGATCGTGGTCCACAACCACCCCAGCGGGAGTCCGGAGCCGTCAGCGGATGACCGGGCCATCACGCGACAACTCGTGGAGGCCGGTCGCCTGCTCGATATTCCGGTGTACGATCATTTGATCGTCGCGGGAGATCGGTACTTCAGTTTTGCGGAGGCCGGATTGGTGTGACGGGTGTCTCTTCGCCAATGGATCAGGGATTTGCCGGGGCACTGGACGAGCGGAAGGACCGCCTCGATTCGGAGCTGATCAGACGCGCCTACGAGTTCAGCGCCCAGGCCCATCGGGGCCAGAAACGGCTGTCCGGGGACGACTTCATCTCCCATTCGGCCGCCGTGGCGCGTGTCCTGACCGAGTTACAGATGGATACGACCACGGTGGTGTCAGCCCTGTTGCACGACGTGGTGGAGGATGCCGACATCACGCTCGCCGAGATCGAAGAGATATTCGGCGGAGAGGTGGCCGGGATCGTGGACGGGCTGACCAAGATCTCGACGCTCACCTTCCGGTCCAGTACCGAAGAGCAGGTCGAGAACTACCGCAAGTTGCTCCTCTCGATTGCCCGTGATGCCCGCGTCATCATCGTCAAACTGGCGGACCGGCTGCACAATATGCGCACGCTCGAGCACGTGCCGCCCGAACGGCAGCGGTGGATCGCGCGGGAAACGCGGGAGATCTATGCGCCGCTGGCCCACCGCTTCGGGATGGGGGAGGTCAAGGCGGAGCTCGAGGATCTGGCGTTTCGCTTTCTCGAGCCGGACGAGTATACGGCCTTGGCGGATAAGGTTCGCGCCAAACGCGACGAACGCGAGGCGATGATCGACCGGTTGCGTACGCCGCTCCAGGATGAGTTTCAGGCTGCCGGCATCGAGCGATTCGACGTGACTGGTCGGCCCAAGCACCTGTGGTCCATCTACAAGAAGATCCGGGATCGCGGCGTGTCGTTCGACGAAATCTACGATCTCATGGCCATCCGGGTCTTGGTCAACTCCGTGCGGGATTGCTACCACGCGCTCGGCGTGATTCACCATCACTGGACGCCGCTCCAAGAGCGAATCAAGGACTACATCGCCTCACCGAAATCGAATGCGTATCAGTCGCTGCACACGACGATCTTCGGGCCCGGTGGGCAGCTGTACGAGATCCAGATCCGTACGCGTGAAATGCACCGGACGGCCGAATACGGCATCGCGGCACACTGGGTGTACAAGGAAGGCGGGCGGGTCGATGAACTCGATCAGCATTTCAGCTGGTTCCGCCAACTGCTCGAATTGCAGCAGGACGCCCATTCGCCGGAAGAATTCCTCGAGTTCCTCAAGGTCGACCTGTATCAGGACGAGATCTTCGTCTTCACGCCGAAGGGGGACGTCAAACGGTTGCCCGCGGGCTCGACGCCGATCGACTGCGCCTTCGCGGTACACACGGAGGTCGGATTGCGGTGTCAAGGCGCGAAGGTGAACGAGCGGATCGCGCCGCTTCATCGGCCGCTCAAGAACGGGGACACGGTGCAGATCATCACCGGTGCACAGCCGCGCCCGAGTCGCGACTGGCTCAATCATGTGCGTACGGCGCGCGCGCGTCACAAGATCCGGCAGTGGATCAACAAGCAGGAGGCCGAGACCAGCATCGCGCTGGGCAAGGAGATTCTGGAGCGCGAGTTGCGCCGCCGGCGCCTGGTCCTGCCGGAGGCCGCGGTGGCCCAGGCCGCCGACCGGTTGTCCGTCGGGTCGGCCGACGGCTTGTTTCAGGCCCTGGGACACGGCGATGTCCCGACCGGACAGGTCATCCGGGCGCTCTTTCCCGAGCGGAAATCGGAGGAACTGCAGCCGCCGACGCCGACCGCCTTCGGGCGGGTCATCGATCGGTTGCGCCCGCGGCGCAGTGTGCGGGTCCAGGGATTGAGCGGGCTCGCGGTGCGGTTTGCGCAGTGCTGCCAGCCGGTACCGGGCGACGCGGTCGTCGGGTATGTCACCCAGGGGCACGGCATTTCGGTGCACCGGGCGGACTGCCCCAACCTCCTGAACATGCCGCACGACGCCGAACGCCGCGTCGAAATCGACTTCCAGACCGTCGAGGGCGAGGTCTTTGTCGTGCGGCTTGGGGTGGTCGGCGAGGATCGACGCCGGCTGTATGCCGACCTCATGGACGCGGTGTCGAAGACCGGCACCAACATCAAGAGCGCCGAACTCTCGAGCAAGGACGGCGCGATGTATGGCTCCGTCTTGGTCGAGGTCGAGCACAGTTCGCACCTCTCGAAGGTCATCCGCGCCATGCGGCGCGTGAAGGGAGTCAACGCGGTCGAACGCCGCGACGCCGTGGCGCATGCCGGCGCTGACGACGGATCGTGAGCCAGTTCGATCTCACGCTCCCGTTTCCGCTGGCGGGAGACCAGCCCAACGCCGTGGCACGTCTCACCGAGGGCTTTCGCGCCGGCCGAACCCACCAAACGCTGCTCGGCGTCACCGGTTCGGGCAAAACGGTGACGATGGCCCACGTCATCGCCGATCATGCCTGTCCGGCCCTCGTGTTGTCGCACAACAAGACCCTGGCGGCGCAATTGTATGGTGAGTTGAAGTCATTCTTCCCGCGCAACGCGGTCGAATACTTCATCTCCTATTACGACTACTACCAGCCGGAAGCGTACGTCCCGTCTTCCGATACGTACATCGCGAAGGACGCATCGATCAACGAGGACATCGAGGCGCTCCGCCTGCGCGCGACCTCGAGCCTGATGGAGCGCGACGATGTCATCATCGTCGCCACGGTGAGCGCCATCTACGGTCTGGGGGACCCCGTCACCTACCGGGCGCGCCTCGTGACCCTCGAGCGGGACACGGAGCGTCCCCGGGATGCGGTGCTCGAGGCGCTGGTCGACGTCCAGTATCGTCGCAACGATGTGGCGCTCGAGCGCGGGATGTTCCGTGTGCGGGGCGATACGGTGGAGGTGTTCCCCGCCTACGAAGAGCAGGCGGTGCGCGTCGAGTTCTGGGGAGATCGCATCGAGCGGGTCAGCAAGATCGACCCGCTCACCGGCAAGACCATCACCGACCTCGAACGCTGCGTCATCTATCCGGCGACCCACTTCGTGACGGAGCGCCGCACGATCGAGCGGGCGGTGCGGGCCATCCGGAGCGAGTTGGCCGGGCGCCTCGCCGACCTCAGGAGTGCCGGCAAGCTGCTCGAAGCGCAGCGGTTGGAATCACGCACCGCCTACGACGTCGACATGATGTTGGAGATCGGCACATGCGCCGGGATCGAGAACTACAGCCGGCACATCTCCGGGCGACGGGAAGGGGAGCGGCCGGCGTGCCTGCTCGACTACTTCCCGTCGGCGTTTCTCACGATCATCGACGAATCGCACGCGAGTATTCCGCAAGTCGGCGGCATGTTCGCCGGCGATCGATCCCGCAAACTGACCCTCGTCGAGCATGGGTTTCGGCTGCCGTCGGCGCTCGACAATCGACCGCTGAATTTCGACGAATTCGAGGCGCTGACACCCACCACGCTCTACGTGTCGGCCACGCCCGCCGACTACGAGCTGGCCCGATCCCAGGGCGAGGTGGTCGAGCAGATCATCCGGCCGACGGGACTGGTGGATCCGGCGGTCGAGGTGCGCCCCGTCACCGGTCAGGTTGACGATCTCCTGCGGGAAATCCGCATCTCTGAAGCCGCCGGGGAGCGCGTGCTCGTCACGACACTGACAAAACGCATGGCGGAGGACCTCACGGACTACCTGCAGCAGGCCGGCGTGCGGGTGCGGTACATGCACGCGGATATCGATGCCATCGAGCGGATGGAGATCATCCGAGGACTGCGGCTCGGTGAATTCGACGTGCTTGTCGGAATCAACCTGCTGCGGGAAGGCCTCGACCTGCCCGAGGTGGCGTTGGTGGCCATCCTGGACGCGGATCAGGAAGGGTTCCTCCGGTCCGATCGATCGCTGATTCAGACGGTCGGGCGGGCCGCGCGCCACCAGCGCGGGCGGGCGGTGTTGTACGCCGACCGCATCACCGGCTCGATCGAGCGCGCCCGTGCCGAGATGGACCGACGCCGGCGGACCCAGCAGGACCACAACGCGCAGCATGGCATCGTGCCGGCGTCGATCCACAAGTCGGTCGATCAGGTGCGATTCGTGACGCGGGTGGCTGACGCGCGCGTGACCCCCGCCGAGCCCGCGCCCGCGTCGTTGGTGCCCAGCCTGGTCGATCGCGAGCAGCTCATCGCGGTCCTGGAGCGGCAGATGCGCGAGGCGGCGGCCGATCTGGATTTCGAGCAGGCCGCACAATTGCGCGACCAGTTGTTCGAGTTACGGGCCGCCGCATCGCCCGTGACGCACCAGCCCGCCGGGTTCAAGCCGGTCAGCGGGCGCCGTGGTCGCCGGCGTGCCCGTGGCTGAGACCGCGGTTCGTCTGGCGGATCTGCGGGACGTCGGGATGCGCCTGTGGACGTGGCTCCCCCCTGGTGCGGTCGTGTGGTTGTCCGGGGAGATCGGGGCCGGCAAGACGACGCTGGTGCAGGCCGTTGTGCGCGCGGCCGGAGGGACCGGCGCACGGAGCCCGACGTTTTCGCTGGTGCATGCCTACCCGACCGATTCCGGTCCCCTGGTGCATGTCGACTGCTATCGTCTCGCCGATCCGGCGGAAGCGCGCGACCTCGACTTCGCGGCGCTGCTTCGCACCGGCCGCCTCATCTTGATCGAATGGCCCGAACGGGCGGGCCGCTTCGCGCCGGCGCCGGCTCTGGAACTGCGCCTGCGATACGGCACCCACCCCGACGCGCGGCTCATCGAGGGACTGCCGTGACACTCACGCTCGCGGTGGATACCGCGACCGACGTGGCCAGTGTGGCGCTCGGCGATGACGCGACAGTGCTGGGACAGCGACGCATCGCCGGCCGGCGGCATTCAGCGTTGCTGTTGCCGTCCATCGATGCCCTGCTGCGTTCGTGCTCACGAGGCGTACAGGACCTCCGGACGATCGTCATTGCGGATGGACCCGGGAGCTTCACCGGGCTCCGCATCGGGTTTGCCACCGTGCAGGGGTTGGTCCGCGGTCACCAGGCCGCCGCCCCACTGCGCGTGGCGACCGTTCCTTCGCTGCTCGCGGCGGCATGGGGTGCCGCGGGGGGCGCGACCGGCCCCGTGCTGGCGATGTATGACGCCTTGCGCGGCGACGTGTTCGCCGCCGTCTACCGGTTCGGTACTCACGACATCAACACGCTGCTCGCGCCGGGCCGGATGGCGCTGACCACGTTGACGGCCCGCGATGATCTCGATCCCGCGGTCGTGGTAGCCGACGGCGTCCATCCGGCTGCGGCCCCAAACTGGAAGACCCGATTCGCGTCACCGGCCAGTGTAGACCGCAATGCGGTATCGCTGCTCGCCCTCATGGTGGCGGGGGCCGGTACGATCGTGCAGGACGTGGCGACGTACGAGCCTACGTATGGGCGGTTGGCGGAGGCACAGGTTCGATGGGAGGACGTGCATGGACGACGACTGCCTGATTCGCCCGGCCATCGGCGCTGACCTCGACGACGTGGCGGCGATCGAGCAGGAGGTGTTCCCCGATCCCTGGTCACGCGCGCTGCTGGCGGAACACCTGCGAGACGTGTTTCTGGTCGCGGTGGTGCGCGACGCGGTGGTTGGCTTCCTGATTGCCCGGGCGGCCGACGACGAGGCGGAGGTGTTGAACCTCGCCGTACGGCCGGACGTGCGGCGGCGCCACGCCGGGACCAGGTTGCTGGAGACGGCTCTGGGCGTCCTTCTCGGTGCCGGCGTACGGCAGGTGTTTCTCGAGGTGCGGCCGTCGAACAGCGCGGCCCGCCTGTTCTACGAGGGAATGGGGTTCACGCCCGTCGGCCGGCGGCGGGCCTACTACCGCCTTCCCACCGAGGACGCGCTGGTCCTGGCGCGGCCCCTTCCGGGCTGACGTGCGAGAATCCGACATGCGAGGCGTATCTTTGGTTGACGGTGTCGTTTCGAGTCGGGTAGCTTAGCATTGTGTCCGAGCCGCATTCCGCCCACATCCGGAGGTTGTCGTGAGTCGTAGTCTGAACAAGGTGACCCTGATTGGTAATCTCGGCGCGGATCCCGAGGTCCGCAGTACGGCCAACGGGTCGCGTGTCGCGACCCTGTCGGTCGCCACCAGTCGGCAGTGGAACAATCAGAGCGGAGAGCGGCAGGAGAAGACCGAATGGCATCGGGTCGTGCTGTGGAACAGCCGCGTCAGCCAGCTCGCGGACCTCGCCGAGAAGTACCTCAACAAGGGTGACCGCGTGTACATCGAGGGTCGCATCGAGTATCGCACGTGGGAGGACCGGGAAGGCAAGACGCGATACACCACCGAAATCAACGCGCGAGAGATGATCATGCTGTCCGCGCGTGGCACGGCGGGGGAAATGGATGCCGCTCCCGCCGCGCGGGCGCCGCAGGCCGCGGTCGCAGAGAAGCAGGCGGAATCCTACGACGATTTCCCCGAGGCGCTCGACGAGGAAGAGGACGACTTACCGTTCTAAGGCCCGACGGGCCGAGACACGGGGGCGGCGGGGACTTTTGGTCTCCGCCGCTCGTTTTTCCAGCCTTGTAAGGACCGTCACACTCGATGCACCGGCGGATGCGCTATCATTACGCTGGATCGCGGTGTTGCGAGATCGCTACAGTCCGGGCTATGGCGTTGCTACATCGTAACTTATATATTGGTGGCCGTCAGGGGGCGGGGCTGCCCAACCCGCACGGGAATCCAGTGCATGTCCAACTGGTGAATAGAGGTAACTCTATGTCGTACAGGAAGTTACGAGGGACGACCAGGTCGTGCGGCGGAATCGCCACCACCGTTTTGCTAGTCGCTACGGTGAGCGGCACTGCCGCCGCCCAAGACTCGCTCCAGGTGGCCACGCAGCCAAACAAACATGTGGTTCAAGTTGGCGAAACGCTCTGGGGACTTGCTTCGCTCTATTTGGGCAATCCGTTCCTGTGGCCGGAGATATACCGGCTGAACACGTCGGTGGTGGAAGACCCGCACTGGATATTCCCGGGGGAGGAGCTGTTCTTGGCGATGCCGGAAGCAACCGCGGTTCCGGTTGAGCCGCCGGTTGCCCCACCAGAGGGTGACGCTCCGGAACAGGACCAGGGCGTACAGCGGCCCGTCGAGGCCCCTCCGGTCGAGGCGCCAGCCGTCGAGGTGCCCCCGCCCCCGCCGCCACCTCCGCCGGTCAGTGAGGCGACGCCGACCGTCTTCCGGGCGCAGCGCGGCACCGCGGCAACGCGGGCGGCTCCAACCGGACCGGTCCGGTCGTTTTCGGCGGTTCGTCGCGGCGACTTCTACGGCGCCGGATTCCTCACGGAGAATGACGCGCTGCCGTGGGCGAGCGTGGTCGGACGGGCGGAGCCGGGCGCCGGTGGCGGCGCTATCCGCGCGTCGGCCACCATGTTCGAGCATATCCGCGTTCGCGCGCCTGATGGCGCCACCTACCAGCTCGGCGACACGCTGCTGACGGCGCGCCTCTCCCGGGAGATCCCACGGTGGGGTCGAGTGGTTGTGCCGTCCGGATTGGCGGTGGTCACCCACGTCGCCGGTCGCGACGTGGTCGCGCGCGTGGCCGCGCAATTCGACCGGGTCGTCGAAGGCAACGTGGCCATGCCCGCCGAACCGTTCCGCAGCCTTGGTGACGCTCGAGCGGCGCGCGTGGAGAATGGCCTGACGGCTAATGTGATCGCGGCGCGTGACCGCCACCCGGTGCCGAACCAGCAGGACATCATCTTCATCGATCGCGGACGCCGTGATGGACTGGTGCTGGGTGACGTGTTCGAGGTGCTCCGACCGCGCGGCAAAGATGACGTGGCCGATCGGCCCGAGGACCGGATCGCGTTGATGCAGATCGTCCATGTCCGCGAGCGGTCGGCGTCGGGCATGCTGATCCAGATTGCCAGCCCGGGGGTTGCCGACGGCGTGCCGGTCCGACTGATTGGCAAGATGCCCTCGTAACCTGCGCTCCCGGCCGACGAACGAACTCGGCGGCGCACGGCGGACCCTGGGGTTGGGTTCGGTCGAGCGCCGCCGAATTGTGTATGCTACAGACCCTTCCTGAACTCGATCGAGGAGAAACGGCGTGAGTGGGCACGTGCTTGTCACTGGCGGGGCGGGGTTCATCGGTTCCCATGTCGCGGATCTGTACGTGGAGGGGGGATACGAGGTCACGGTATTGGACAACCTGTCCAGTGGCAGACGCGAGAACGTCCCGGACGGTGCGGCATTCGTCGAATCGGATGTTCGCTCACCGGACGCCCGCGCGTTGCTTCGCACCGGTGGGTTCACGCTCCTGAATCACCATGCCGCGCAAATGGACGTGCGCGTGTCGGTGCAAGACCCCGGGCTCGATGCCGATATCAATCTTGCCGGACTGCTCAACCTGCTCGAAGGCGCTCGCGAGGGGGGTGTGCGACGTGTCGTGTTCGCCTCGTCCGGAGGCGTGGTGTATGGCGAGAGCGACGACTTGCCGCATCCCGAGACGGCGCGAAAGCTCCCGGTGTCGCCCTACGGGGTCAGCAAGCTGGCTTCCGAGTACTATTTGGCACAGTACGCCATCCTGCACGGGATCGAGGTGCGTTCGTTGCGGTACGCCAACGTGTACGGTCCGCGCCAGAGCCCGCACGGGGAAGCCGGGGTCGTGGCGATCTTTGGCAAGCGCGTCATGCAGAACGCGCCGCTCACGGTATTCGGTGACGGGGACCAGTCTCGAGACTATGTGTTCGTGCACGACGTGGCGCGCGCCAATCTGTGCGCCTCGACCGATCCGTGGCGTTCTCCCAGCGCGCTCGATGATGTGGCGTTCAACGTCGGCACCGGCATCGAAACGAGTGTGAATGCCCTCGTGCGGACATTGTTCGAAGCGACCGGTCGATCGGTGGAGGTCGAGACGCAGCCGGCACGATCCGGGGAGTTGTTGCGGAGCAGCGTTGCGATCGGCAAGAGCGGCGTGGCGTTGGGATGGCAACCCGAGGTGAGGTTGCGCGAGGGGCTGCGCCGGACCTACGACTGGATTCTGACGACGGAGGCATGATGGTGCAGGTTGGTGGCGCCCTGCCGGCCACGGTAACAGAACTCCTCATGACGTCGGGTACGGCGACACGGATCGTGTTGGTCGTGCTCGCGGCGTTCTCCGGTCTGAGCTGGTTTCTCATTGTCCTCAAGACGTGGCAGTTCCGGCGAGTCCGGCGGGAAGGGGACCGCTTCTTCGCGTCACTCGAGCGAACCAATCGGCTCGAAGATGCGTATCACGCTGTGATGAAGCTGCCGCCCTCTCCCTACGGCCGGATCCTGCGCGAAGGGGTCAATTTTTTCTCGGAATTGCGTCCCGGGGCGTTACAGGGATCGGCCGAATCGGCGCCCGCGTCACTGACCATTACGCAGCTCGAGGCGCTCCGCATGGTGCTGGCCAAGGAAATCGGTGCGGAGCGCGATCTCATGGCACGCTTTCTTCCTTGGTTGGCGACGACCGGCTCCGTGAGTCCGTTGCTTGGCCTGCTCGGAACCGTCCTTGGCGTGATGAACGCGTTTCTCGGCATTGCGGCGGGTGGTTCGGGGAACATCTCGGCGGTGGCCCCGGGTGTGGCAGAAGCCCTGATCACGACGGTGGCTGGGCTTGCCGTCGCCATTCCGGCAGTGATTGCCTACAACATCCTGGTGAATCGACTCGGCCTGTTCGCCGGCGAGTTGGAGGGGTTCGCGCACGAAATCGTGGGGACCTTGGCCAGGGAAGGGAGGCTGTAGCGTGGCATCGGGACTGCGTGGCCACGGGGAGTTGCCCTTGATGGCCGACATCAACGTCACGTCGTTGGTCGACGTCGCGTTCGTGTTGCTGATCATTTTCATGATCACCGCGCCGATCATGCAGGGCGGCGTCGATGTACAGCTGCCGCGGGCGGAAGCGCGGCCACTCCAGCCGAATCAGGGATTGGTGGTCTCGATCAATCGCGACGGGCAGATTTTCGTCGGGGACGACCGGGCGCTGTCATACGACGAATTCCGGATCGCGTTTCCCGCGATCGTTACGTCGCGGGACCCCTCCGGGGTCTATCTCCGGGCAGATCAGCGTGTTGCGTACGGTCGGGTCGTGCGGGTGCTGGCGGTGATGCGGGGCGCTGGTGTGGCCGATGTCGGTTTGGTCGCGGAGGCGGAGGACGTCCGACGATGAGAAACGCCGCGCGCACGCGCAGTCGCCTGCACATGCCTCAGTCGGCAACGCGGCTGGCCGCGGTCGGGTCGCTGACGGTGCACGCCGTCGCCGGGCTGCTGTTCGTGAGTGTCCCCCACGGGACGAGGACCGTCCCTCCGCCCGTATACCGCGTCGAACTCGTGGCGGCCCCCACACCGGTGGCCCGGGCGCGGCGGGCTCCGGAAACGGTGCAACGGCCGGCTGAGCCCCCGCCACCGACGCCGGTGCCGCCCCGTCGCACGTCGGTCGCGGAAGCACCGCCGCCGCCGCCACCGCCACCGGACCCCGAGGTGGAGCGGGAGCCGGCTCCGCGGGCGACCCCGGCGGAGGAACCGTTGCCTGACGTCACCCCGTCGACCGGGGCCGATCCGGCGACGGTGAAAGTCGAAGGGCTGGCGTTCCCCTATCCGGAATACCTGCGCAACATCGTCGCCCAGATCTATCGCCGATGGCAGCGGCCGGGCGGGAACGTCGCGCTCCGGGCGGAAGTGATGTTTCTGGTGCATCGGGACGGGTCGATTTCGAACCTCCGTTTCGTCACTCGGTCGGGCAACTTCGGTTTCGATATCGAGGCACAGGGCGCCATCGAAGCGGCCGGCACGTCAGGGGCGTTTGGCCCGCTGCCGCCGGGGTTCGAGAGCGACGTCCTGCCCGTGAGCTTCTTCTTCGACCCCCAATCCGTGCGGTGAGGCCTCTCAGCTTCCTCCTGGCCGCATCGGTGTGGTGCTGTGCGGAGGCGTTGGCCCAGGATACGGTTCCGCCGGTACCGGAAGGGGTGCGGGTGGGCATCACCTACACGCCGGGGGTACGGCCCGGGCTCCTGGTGCTCGGCGGGCCCCACACGGGGTTGCTGGACTCGGTACGGGCCATCATCGCACGAGACCTGGACTACAGCGATCGATTCGAGATCATCACCCTGCCCAGCGACGATTCCCTGGTCCTCGGCGTCCATGAAGCGGAGAACGGGTCGAGCGGCGGGGCGTTCGTGAACTACGGGCTCTACGCCGCCCTCGGGGCGGACTACGCGGTCCACGTGCATGCGCCGCGTGACTCGCTGGTGATCGTGTCGCTGTACGACGTGCAGGGCGAGGGGGTACGGGGAGAGCCGAGCCTCGCTGAGGTTGCCGTCGATGCCCCGTCGTTTCGGTTGGCGGTGCATCGCGTGAGCGACCGGCTCGTCCAGGGCGCAACGGGCACACTGGGTGTCGCCGCGACCCGGTTGCTGCTGTTGCAGCGGCGTCGCGTCTATCGGGTGGACACCGATGGGGCGGATGTTGTCGCCATATCTCCGAGCGATGAGTCGGCCTTCTCACCGGGATGGGGGCCGGGAGGGAAGCAGGTCGTTTACACCCAGCTGACTGACGGGGGGGGGCGGGTGTATCTGGCGGTTCCGGACGGAGCGCGTCGTCTGGTCACACCGACCGCCAGGGACTTGAACTACACGCCCGTGCTCTCTCCCGATGGCGAGGTCCTCGCCTTCAGCCGGTCCGGCGAGGATGGAACGGACATCTACACATACAACGTCGTGCGCGACTGCTGTCTCCAGCGGTTGACCATCGGGCGCTTTTCCGATAATCTCAGCCCGACGTTCAGCCCCGACGGGCGGCGCATTGCGTTCGTCTCGACCCGAGCTGGACTGCCCCAGATTTACGCGATGACCGCGGACGGCACCGGGCAGGAGTTGTTCGCGCCGTTCGACTATGGGGTGACGGGGAGTTCCAACGCGCCGGAATGGTCACCGGACGGGCTGCATCTTGCCTTTCATCGGGACGTAGCTGGCAGCCCTCAGGTGTTCATCATGGACGTCGCGACCCAGACGGTGCGTCAATTGACGAGCGCCGGCCGTAACGAGGACCCGACGTGGGCGCCGGACGGCAGGCATCTGGCATTCGTCTCCAACAGGACGGGGAATCGGCAACTCTGGATCATCGACATCGAGACCGGTCGGGTGCGGCAACTCACGCGGCTTGGGGACGCGCGTCTTCCTGCGTGGTCCCCGCGAATTGATTAAGTTTGGGGCCATAGGACCGGCCTCTGTGGCCACAACACTGGAACGGAGCAAACTAGCTATGCGACTCTCGACAACTCTGGCAGTAGGCGTCGGCGCCATTCTCGTCGCCGCGGCGTGCGGCGGCAGTGCACCACCAGCGCCTCCTCCCGCACCGATGGTCGATTCAACCGCCATTCGCGATTCGATCGCTCGGGCCGAGGCTGCCCGGAGAGATCGGGACGACAGCGCACGGCGTGCGGCCGAGGAAGCGGAACGGATTGAAGCGCGGCGCCGATCCGACTCGGCGGACGCGATTCGTCGGGAGACGGAGCGCGTGCGCGGTATGTTCACGGCGCAGATTCGCTTCGACTACGACAAGTCGAACATTCGTCCGGGCGACGCGGCGATCCTCGATCAGAAGATCGCGATCCTGCAGGCCAATCCGGAGCTCCGGATCACGATTACGGGTCACTGCGACGAACGGGGGTCCGATGAGTACAACTTCGCGCTCGGCAATCGCCGTGCGCTGTCGGCCAAGCAATACCTGACCGCCCGGGGGATCGCGGCCGATCGGATTGCCACGGCGTCGCGCGGCGAAGAGGCCCCGGCATCCATGGGGCATGACGAGGCGGCGTGGCAGCAAAACCGTCGAGACGAGTTTGACATCACGGCCGGGGGCCAGCAGCTACGGGCACCCGGGGGCATGTGAGGCCGACGCGCCTCCCACTCGCCGCGGTGCTTGCCCTGAGCGGCTGCGCGCTCAAGGGTGACGTTCGCCGCGTCGAGCAGCAAGTCCAGACGCTACGCATTGAGACAGCCCGCGCGGACTCCGCGCGGGCTGTCGAGTTGGATCGACTGCTCCAGAGCATTCTGGTTCTGCTTGACGACATGCAGGACACGCTCGCCGCGCAGCAACGCTGGCTGGTGGTGATGCGTGGCGAAATGCGTTCCGACATTACGGAACTGCAGCGGCAACTGGTGCAAATCCAGGAATTGACGGGGCAGAGCCAGCAGCGCCTGACCGAAATGCGAACCCAACTCGAGCGCCGCGCGACGATGGTCGGTGTGGCGCCGACCGGCCCCACGGATACGACGGTGATGGGCGCCCAACCGGGGCTGCCCCCTCCAGACGAACTTTTCGATATCTCTCTCACGCAACTTCGTCGCGGCAGCCCACAGGCCGCTCGGGCCGGCTTCACCCAGTTCCTGCAGGCGTACGGTGGTCACCGGCGGGCGGGTGATGCGCAGTTCTTCATCGGGGAGTCGTGGGCCGGGTCGGATCTCGATTCCGCCGCCGCGGCCTATCAGGCCGTGGTCGATTCCCACCCGAACTCGCCGCGTGCGCCGGCGGCGCTTTACAAGCTGGGACTCGTCGCCGAACAGCGCGGAAACACCGCCGCCGCACGGGTGTTCTACAACCGGGTCATTGCCGGGTATCCGCATTCCGAGGAAGCGGCCCTGGCACGCGACAAACTGAACCCCGGCCCCTAACCGCCCACGAGGCGGCCTCCGGCTATGGCGAAGACCCCTAACCGCGGCGAGATGCCCTTCCTGGACCATCTCGAGGAGTTGCGGTGGCGCATCCTCTGGAGTCTCGCCGCGCTCGTGGTGGGCGCGGTGGTCGGGTACTTCATCGTCCAGCACTTTCAGGTGCTGGAGATCCTCAAGCGCCCGATCTCACCGTTCCTGCCAGTGGATCGCCTGTACATCACCCGTCCCACCGATGCGTTTCTTATCACCATGAAGCTCGCCGTCCTGGTGGGCACGGTGCTCGCGTCACCGGTGCTCGTGTGGCAGATGTGGCGATTTCTCGCGCCGGCGTTGCACGACCGGGAACGCCGGTTCGTCATACCGGCCGGGATCGCCGGCGCCTTGCTGTTTTGCCTTGGCGTGTTCCTCGCCTATCTGTGGGTTCTGCCGGCGGCGCTACGCATTCTGTTCAGCTTCCAGCAGGCGGATCTCGAACCGATCATCACCGCGAACGAGTACTTTGGCTTTGCGATCCAGATCGTCCTCGCGTTCGGGCTGATGTTCGAGTTGCCGTTGGTGATGATCATGCTGGCGGCGATGCGCATCGTGAATCCGGTGTTCTTTGCGAAAAACCGCCCCTATGCACTCGTCATCGCCGCGATCATTGCCGCGTTCCTGACCCCGCCAGACGTCCTGTCGTTGTTGCTGATGCTGGGACCGTTGCTCGTGCTGTACGAGAGTGGCATCGCGATCGGGCGTCTCGTCTGGCGGGCCCGCCGGCCACCCTCGATCGGCGGGGCGGCGGTCGTCCTGTTGTTGTGCCTGCTGCCGGGCGACGCGCGGGCGCAGGATCGGCCTCCCCGCGGACGGCCTGATTCGACAAGAGCGCGGCCTCCCGGACAAGACTCCACCGCCGTGCCTCGCGGACTCATCGACACCGCGACCGCCAGGAAACTCGGACTTCCTACCGGACCGTCGCGTTCGTTCCCTTCGGCCGACTCGGTCATGCGCGCGCTGCTCGCGCTGACGGGCTATCGCGTGATCCGCTATGCCGCCGATAGCGTGGTGCTCCACGCCGACACCCAGTCGGTCGAACTGATCGGCGCGGCGCTTGTCGAGCAGGAAGGCGCGACGCTGGAAGCGGACTCGGTGTACTACTCGCAAGCCACCAACCGACTCCGGGCACTGGGGTCGCCGACGCTCTTTCAGCGGGGGACGGTGCTGCTCGGCGAGGACATGAGCTATGACACCGAAGCGCGCCGCGGGAACGTCGAGCGCGCGCTGACCACGTTCAAGCAGGCCGGGGTCGACTGGTACATGCGGGGCGGCCTGTCGATCGATTCGGCGTCCGTCCGGCTGTATGCGGGTCACAGTGACGTCACGAGTTGCGATCTGCCCGTGCCGCACTATCACTTTGCGGCGGGGTCGGTCAAATGGGTCACCAACACCCTCATGGTCGCTCGACCGGCCGTGCTCTACGTACGTGACGTGCCGATCCTGTGGCTGCCGTTCATCTTCCAGGACATCCGGCCCGGACGTCGATCGGGGATTCTGGTGCCGCGGTTCGGCATCAACGACGTGGTGCGTACGAACCCCGGTTTCCGACGGCACGTGTCCAACGTCGGCTACTATATTGCGATCAACGACTACATTGATTTCCAGGCGTCGCTCGACTGGTTTGCCGAGACCTCGGTGACGTTCGATGGTGAAACGCGGTATCGATGGCGTGACCGCTTCGTGCGCGGTGGGCTGGCGGTGGCGAGGGTGTTCGAATCGGGACGAGACGGCGGCCCCGGCGGGCGCTCGCTGCGTCTTCGCTGGGGCCACCAGCAGAGCTTCGACCAACGAACCAAGCTGGCGGCCAGCGTCGACTACGCCACGAGCGCGCGCGTCGTCGAGCGGAACACTGTCGATCCGTTCCTCGCGACCGCCACCCTTGGCAGCAACATCAACTTCTCGAAACAACTCGACTGGGGCCGACTCGATATCGGCGGCTCACGCCGGCAAGACCTCACCAACGGGGCGGTAACCCAGACGCTGCCGACCTTGTCGCTCACACCCGTTCCCATCGATCTGGCGTCAAGCGTGACGTGGTCGCCGTCCCTGACCGTCACGAACGCACGCGCGTTCGCTCAGCGATCGGGCACCGTGCCCGCGGTACCGGCCCCCGGGGACACCGCGCTGCCGCTGGACACGATTCTCAGCGAGAATCGTACAACCGACGTTCGCTTTGCGACGCCGCTCCGCGTCGGCCGGTGGAACCTGCAGAATAGCATCTCCATCCGCGACTTCATTACCGAGACGCGCAGTACCGAGCGACGCGTCGATCCGGATAACCCGGCCGATACGATCCAGCGATTCTATGGTGTCGACTTCAACACCGGCGTCGACTGGAACACCGGCATCAACCTGCCGACGTTGTTCGCGGCGTCCTGGAAGCTGCAGCCTCAGCTCGGCATCCAGAATACGACGTCGGGGCCATTCCTGTTGCGCAATCGCAATACGAACGGCGCCTGGGTTCGCCAGGGCAAGCGGCTCTCCCTCTCCGCCTCGCTCACGCCGACGTTTTTCGGTTTCTTCCCGGGCGTCGGGCCTATTGCCCGGATTCGCCACGCGGTCACGCCGGTGCTGTCCTGGAACTACGCGCCGGAGGCGGAAGTGCCTGAAGACTACGCGCGCGCGCTGGATCCCTCCGGGCGGAACCCCAATCGCACGAGCCCGGCGCAGCAGCGGATCACGGTCGGATTGTCCCAGACGTTCGAGGGGAAGTTCGGCTCGCCGCCGGGAGACACGACTGACGGCCGGAATGCCCGAAAGATCAAGTTGCTTTCCCTGCAGACCTCGGCGGTCACGTACGATTTTGAGCAAGCGAAGGACTCGGGGCGTACCGGATGGGTCACGCCGTCCATGACCAATCAGTTCAGCAGCGACCTGCTCCCCGGGTTCTCCGTCGGCACCACGCACGATCTGTGGGACGGCCCGGCGGGGGCGGAGGGCACGCGGTTCGACCCGTTCCTCAGTCGGGTGTCCGCCCGCTTTACCATCTCGCAGGCGACGGTGCTCGGGCTCGCCGGGTTGATCAGTGCGCGGCCCGCGCCGGAACCCTCGGTGGAGGCTGTGGAGGACACCCCCGACGCGGAGGCGTTGGAGGAGGACATTATCCCCGACGTGCGGGGCGATCCATACCGCAACGAAGCGCGCCCGCTCCGCTCGGGCGGCCGCGGCCGGCCGTTCAGCGCCTCGTTCACGTACGACGATCAACGACCCAGGGCCGCGAGCGGAGCCGACAGCACCCTTGCGGCGCCACCCACCAACCGGACCTTAGGCGTGTCGTTTGCCTTCGATCCGACGCCCAAGTGGTCCGTGTCGTGGACGACTCAGTACAATCTCAGCACGCGCCAATTCGGGCAGCATGTCGTGCGGCTCGAGCGGGACATGCACCGCTGGCGTGCGACGTTTCAATTCCTCAAGTCGCCCAACGGGAACTTCGCGTTCAATTTTTTCATCACGTTGACTGATCAACCCGACATCCGTTTCCAATACGACCAGCAGACGGTTTCGCAGTAGCGAGTCGTTGGCGCGCGTCGTGTCGTCCCCAAAAGTGGACATGACTTCCGGAGTCCATACCGGGTAAGTCTTTTTCCGACAATAGGTTATATTGACATCGCGGCGGCGGCATAGTGCCTGCATTGCTTGGGTATTTGAACCTCAGCCACGAGCGACGTATGTCACGACAGCTTGTACTCCTCACATCATTTCTTGTCGTCGTTGGCTGTGATCGCGTCGTCGACGCGACGATCGAACGACCAACCAACCTGACTTATCACCTCGACCCGAGTGGTGATCCCGAGGCGCCCGCCGGCCTGTTGCTGCAATGGGACCCGGTGGCACACAACGACCTCGAGGTCTACAACGTCTACTCCCGTCCGGATGCGTCGTCGTCGTTTGACCTGCGAGGATCGACGACGTCCACCACATTCCATGACGTTGGCATCCCCGATCTCCTCTACGCGGTGACGGCGGTCGGCCGGGGCGGGTCGGAGAGCGGCCTGAGCGACGAAATCCTCGTGGACGAGCGGCTCCGGCTCGATCGGCCGTCCTTCCTGACCAGCGTGTCGCTCGATGGTGCCGTGCATCTCACGTGGAGCGACAATCCGTTCCTGTCGGAACCGACCGGATTTGCCCGCTATCGCGTGTATAGCGCCGAGGCGAGCGGGTCGGTTGGTGTAGTGGACTGCTTCGATCCCTGGACGCTCGAAGGAACGACCGTGGCGCCTGCCTTCCTCGCCTCGGCCTTGCCGAATGGGGAGTCCCGCTGCTTCGGGGTCGCGGCGGAAAGCGTGGAGGGTTGGGAGAGCTTGTGGTCCGATCTGCGGCCCGACACTCCGCGTCCGGATGCTCGGAATGTGCTGATGTTCGCGGACGATGTCGATGGGACGCGTGCGGGGTTTCGGTTTTTCCTGGATGGCAACGGCGATGGCGTGGCTGGCCCGCTCGAGCTTGGCCTCGTCGGGTCCAGTAGCTCGATTAGCATCGACTTCTGGGTGTTCCGCGATCCCACGACGCTCGAGTTCTTCTTCGTACCGTTGCGGTCGGGGACGACGGTTGCGTTCTATGACGGGGATCCCTCCGACGCCGACATCGACCCAGTCGATGATCTGACGTCGATCGACATTGCTCCGGAAACAGGCTTTGCACGCTCGGCGATTCAAGCGGTCCCGGGGATCGGATACGCGTTCGAAACGCTCGGCATCGGTGGGGAGTTGCACTACGGAGCCATCCGCGTCACCCACGTCGGTCCGGACATCGTGATTTTCGACTGGAGTTATCAGACCTCGGCAGGCAATCCGGAACTCGCCGTGCGGGGCGGTCTCCCGACGTTCGCGGGTGGGGGCGTCGTCATCAGGCGGTAGTGCACGCGGCGCCGGGTGGCGCCGGAGGAAGGCCACGGATGATTGGCGTTGCGGCGGGACCTGAACCCCAGGTCCCGCTGTTGTGCGTCGGCCACTGCCTGCTCTCCCATCTTGCTTCCCCGCCTCTATATTCCCGCCATGCCAACGGAGATCGTACTCGACGGATGCTCGCTCACGGTTGCGGACGTCGCGGCGGTGGCACGCAATGGGGCGGCGGTGCGCATCGCCGACGGCGCCGCCCGCGTGGCGGAAGCGGCACGCGACGTGGTCGACGCGGCCGTAGCGAGCGGTGCGACGATCTACGGAGTCAATACCGGGTTCGGGCGCTTGCAAAACGTCCGCATTCCCCCCGACCAACTGCGACAGCTCCAACGCAATCTCGTCGTGAGCCACGCGGCCGGGGTCGGCGACCCGTTGCCGCGCGAGATCGTGCGCGCGGCCATGTTGCTGCGGGCCAATGTCCTGATCCGACCCACGAGCGGCGTGCGCGTCGCCATCGCCCAACGTCTCGTGGATCTCCTGCATGCCGGGATGCATCCGGTCGTACCGGAACAAGGCAGCGTGGGGGCCAGTGGGGACCTGGTGCCCCTGGCACACGTGGCGCTCGCGATGATCGGTGAAGGCGACGTCGAGCAGGGTGGTCGGATCGTGTCCGCGGCCGATGCCTTGAAGCGCGCGGGACTGGAGCCGATCGAGTTTCTTGCAAAAGAAGCCTTGTCGTTCATCAACGGGACGCAGATGCAAAGCGCGGTACTGGCGCTCGCGGTGCATGACGCACGGAACCTGTGGCGCAGCGCCCATGTCGCAGCCGCGATGTCTATCGAAGCCCTGCGTGGGACGCCGGACCCGTTCGACGCGCGCTTGCACGCCGAGCGACCGCATCCGGGTCAGGTCCAGTCGGCGGCGCTGCTCGCCTCCCTGCTCGCCGACAGCGAGATTCGTGAGTCGCACCGCCAAGGTGATTCCCGCGTCCAGGACGCGTACAGCCTTCGCTGCACTCCTCAGGTCCTTGGAACGGTCTTCGACACGATCGAGTTCGCCGCCACGACGCTTGGCGTGGAATTGAACGCTTCGACCGACAACCCGCTCGTCATCGGTGATACGATCCTGTCCGGTGGGAACTTCCACGGCCAGCCGGTGGCGCTGGCGCTCGATGTCGTCGCGATTGCGCTGACGACGCTGGCCGGCATGGCGGAACGCAGGCTCGACCGGCTGATGAATCCGGATCTGTCACACGGTCTCCCCGCGTTCCTCGCGCCGGATGCCGGCCTGCAATCGGGGTTCATGATGGTGCAGGTCGTCGCGGCGGCGCTCGTCGCCGAGTCTCGCACCTTGTGCATGCCCGCAAGTATCCAGTCGATCCCGACCGAGGCCAACCAGGAGGACTTCGTGCCGATGGGCATGGCGGCGGCGTTCAAGGTCCGTCGCGTGTTGGCGAACGCCCAGCGTGTGGTGGCGGCGGAACTGATGTGCGCGGCCCAGGGGCTCGAGTTTCTGAAGCCCCTTCGTCCCAGTGCTCGCGTCGCATCGGCTGTCGAGCGTGTGCGTGCCGTGGTGGCGCCGCTCGAATCCGACCGTGCGCTCAGTGCCGATCTTGAGGCCCTCCGCGCGCTGCTACAGGAAGGAGCGCTCGCATGAGTGCCCGTGTCGTTCGTGCACCGCGGGGCACGGAGATTTCGTGCCGCGGTTGGGTGCAGGAAGCCGCCCTGCGCATGCTCATGAACAACCTCGATCCCGAGGTCGCCGAGAAACCTGACGAGCTGGTGGTTTACGGCGGCATCGGCCGGGCGGCGCGCGACTGGCGCTGCTACGACAAGATCGTCGCGGCGTTGCGCGACCTGGAGCGCGACGAGACGCTGCTGATCCAGTCGGGCAAGCCGGTCGGCGTGTTCCGCACGCACCCCGACGCGCCGCGCGTGCTGCTCGCCAACTCCAACCTGGTGCCGCACTGGGCGACCTGGGAGAAATTCCACGAGCTCGACCGCGCCGGGCTGATGATGTACGGCCAGATGACCGCCGGGTCGTGGATCTATATCGGCAGCCAGGGCATCGTCCAGGGCACCTACGAGACCTTCGTCGAGATGGGCCGCCGGCATTACGGCGGGAACCTGCGCGGCAAGTGGATCCTGACCGGCGGGCTGGGCGGCATGGGCGGGGCGCAGCCGCTCGCCGCCACCATGGCCGGCGCCTCGATGCTGGCGGTCGAATGCCGGCCGGGCCGCATCGAGCGGCGGCTCGAGACCGGCTATCTCGACCGCCGCGCCGACGACCTCGACGCGGCCCTGGAGATCGTGCGCGGCGCCTGCGCCAAGGGCGAGGCGGTGTCGGTCGGACTTCTCGGCAACGCCGCCGACGTGTTCCCGGAGCTGGCCCGGCGCGGCGTCCGTCCCGACGCCGTCACCGACCAGACCTCGGCGCATGATCCGCTGCACGGCTATCTGCCGGCCGGCTGGACGCTCGATCGCTGGGAACAGATGCAGACGAGCGAACCCGCGGCCGTGATCGACGCCGCCAAGGACTCGATGGCCGTCCAGGTGCGCGCCATG
>DASWIX010000012.1:0-64848 GCA_036397455.1 Gemmatimonadales bacterium
CGGCAGCCGCCCGGTCAGCATGAAGTACGCGACCACGCCGAGCGAGTAGATGTCGCTCCGCTCGTCCACCGCCTCGCCGCTGGCCTGCTCGGGACTCATGAACTCGGCCGTCCCCAGCACCTCGCCCCGGCCGGTGAGCCCAGGTCCCGCACTCACCTGCGCGATCCCGAAATCCGTGACCATGGCCCGGCCGCTCCCCTGCTCCAGGAGGATGTTCTCGGGCTTCACGTCGCGGTGCACCACGCCCTGCGCGTGGGCGTACGCCAGGGCCCACGCCACTTCCCGCACGATGCGGGCGGCCTCCGCGGCCGGGAGCGGACCGCGCCGCCTGACCGCCGCGCCGAGGGTTTCGCCTTCCACGTAGGCCATGGTGAAAAACACGAAGTTCCCCACCTGCTCCACCGTGTGAATCGGCACGACGTTGGGCTGCGACAGTCTGGCGGCCGTGCGGGCCTCCCGCATGAACCGCTCGCGCAGCGTGGGCTCGGCGGCCAGATACGGGGGCAACAACTTGAGGGCGACGGGGCGGTCGAGGGCCACCTCGTGGGCGAGGTACACGATCCCCATCCCGCCGCGCCCGAGCTCCCGTTGCAGGGAATAGCGGCCGGCGAGGGCTTCCTGGAGGCTGATGAACTCGGAAGCGGCGGCGCTGGGCATCAATGATGTTACGGGACGGCGGGCAGGGCCGCCAGAGACGGTGCCGCAGGGCGACCGCGAGCTCGACGCCCGCTCCGACGTGTACTCCCTCGGCGCCGGGATTGTGACGAGGACGGCGGTGATGCTGTCGAAGGGGTAGGCCAGCCTCGTCGTCGCCGGGGAGAGGTGCGCGAGGCGTGCGAGGTCCGCCACAGCCGACTTGACGGTGCCTGGGGATCACGACTCGCCGTTCACGGGGACGTTGACGCGCCATGAGTCCATGGCGAGCTGGTGGTGACGCGCCATGGTCTCGGTAATGAGGTAGCATCCCATGCTGCGCGCCGCGGAGGCAGGCACCGGCGCGCTGAAGAAGAACCACACATGGGCGCCATTGCCCGAGCGCGATCGCTCGACCGCGGGGCAGAGGCATACGGCGCGAGAGGTGGCGATGAAGTCCGCCACGTCATCCCGCCAGGACGCCTTGTCGAAGTCCACCGCCAGAAGCCAGCAGGTTTCGTCCTCGAGCAACGGATAGACGCCCATGACGTGGCGGCCCCGAAGGTGATCCAGGATGGCCTGCTCGTCGGCGGGCAGAAACGCCTGATTGGGGCATTCACCGCACCGGATGGTCGGCAGCCCGCAAACACCCCGCACGAACTTGTTGGCACAGGCGGGGGCGTAGCCGGGCGTGCCGGTCCTCCTGCTCACGAAACGCGTGGGGTAGACATCTGGACGCCCGCGGAACAGGGACCGAAAGAGCCGCACCTTGGCGGCGGGCGTCCGCGGAACGCCGGGCTGAGCCGGGTCTACCGCTTGCTCATGAGGGGCGGTGTTGACGGACTCCAGTTGCGCCCGGAGGGTTGCGAGCCGAGCGGCGGTGGTGGCGCGTGCGGCGTCAAGCTGGGCGAGGCGGGCGTGCTCCTCCTCGATCGTCCGGCGCAGCTCATCGTCCCGAGTCAGCGCCGTTCCCTCTCGTTCCCGAGGAAGTCGCCGCCGACGTTCTCGGGATAGGTGATGGGGTTGAGCGTCATCGGGACACCGTCGTATTCATAGCAAGCGCGGGTCGAACGCGAACGGACGGACGGATCTCACAACCACGTCCCCTGCACGCGGGTGCCTGGGATTGATCAAGACGTTCTGGTCCTCAGGTAGGACCGCAGAGGGCGCCAGCAGAGCCAGGGCGGCGCCCTCCGTCGCCCATGCGTCACCGAGCGCCACGCACGCCGGATGATCCGGGATCCGGTTCCAGTCCGCGGGCAAGTCCCTCAGCTGTACGGTCTGCACCTCGGCGTCGTCTGGAACCGCGATGGACAAAGCCACGAGGTCATCGGGCACATCCTGGATGTCCACGTGAACGAGGTACTCCAGGGCGGCGAGCGCGAGGCTGGATGAGCTGTACACGGCCGGGATACCCTCGGAGTTCCAGCGTCCGCCGCTGAGGCGCGCTCCCTCGCCGTCCAGCGCCTGGTGCTCCCTGCGGCAGATCCGCCACGTCAGCACAGGCGCCCAGCGCTAGCTGTAGACGCCGTGTTCGACCCTGCCCAGTGCGCGCTCGACCATACGCGCCCCCAGATCGCTCTCCAGCAGGTCGAGCGGCCGCCTACCCTGCAATGCACGGTTCGGCCTCCGAAGCCAGCGCGCCGCTTTCTCACGGTCGCCGAGCGCCTCCTCCGCGCGCTCGGCCGCGCGCACCAGCCGGGCGAGCCGGTCCGACTGCTCGGCCGTGAGCGGCTGCCGTTTCTCCCGGCGATGCGCCAAGGTACGGCGGGCCACGACGAGCGCATACAGCTCACCGGGCTCGAACAGTCCCGACTGAACGACCGTCTCGAGCGCCCGTATCGGGAGCCCGCGCTGGATTGCGTCTATCAAGTCGAGGTCCGACCGGACATCCCGCTTCAGAACCTTCCGTCCGCCGAGCCGTTCAGCCACGCCAGTCGCCGTCATGGACGCCTCGTGCAATATGGCACATGGAAGATGCGCAAATGCCACACTGCGGGCAAGTGGCCGAGTGATCGTGCGTGATCGCGTTCTCGGCGCAGGTGACGGGTCCGCCTGCCGATCCTCGATGCGCATGGCGGACCGCGCCACCTCGGCGGGGTCGTGGCGGAGGCGCCGGGACTCTACTTCGTCGGACTCCACTTCCTCTATTCGCTCTCATCCGAGATGATCCGCGGCGTCGGGCGCGACGCCGATCGGATCGCGGGGCTCGTCGCCGTGCGCGCGAGCGCTGCGGCGCGCGGCGGGCGCGACGTCATCGAGCCGCCGAGCGAGGTACCCGCCGCGCGGTCCGCCTGAAAGGCGAGCGGCCCCACGGCGGGCGCGGAGACGGTGGACGCGCTGGAGTTCCTGGCACGGGTGGTGAGCCACATTCCCAATAAGGGCCAGGTGCTCCTACCGGCAGGTCGGCGAACGACGTGGGCTGAAGCCGATCGTTGACGTGGGCGAGGACGCATGAGCCCGGCCTGCTCGGTGTAGGTGACCCGGTTTGAGGCCATGCTACACGTTCGCTCCCAGCCACGTCGCGACGGCCGTCAAGGTCCGCTCGAACCCGTCCAGGAACGCCTCGCCTGGGTAGTCCGACGGCTCCGGAACCAGGATCCTGTTCCTGGTCAGGGCCTGCCGGTGGGCGAGCACCACGCGCCGGAGGTCGCTGCTCTCGAGATACGCCGACCGCTCGCTGACGCGCTTCGCAGTGCGCGAGGGCAGAACCTCCGCCAGGAACGCGAACAACTGGTGCCAGTGTCGCCATCGCGGCAGCGGTGCGCCCCCACCCAGCAGGGGACCCCACTGGTCCAGGGAGACGTGGTACCGCTCGGGGCGCGTCCCTTCGGCCAGGACGAGGCGTGAAGTCGCCATCGCGTCGAGCGCCCGCCGCACGGGGATGGGCCCGTAGCCGGTGGCGTCCGCGACCTCCCTGGCGGTCGCGCCGGCCGGAGCGATGGCCAGGAGGTAGGCCAACGCGTCCGTCCGCGCGTGAACGCCCAGAGCGAGCCTGAGCCGCAGCACCAACGCCGATGGTGCCGCGATGTGGCCCGCCGGCTTGTAGACCTTGCCGGGACGGTACGGCCGGGGTTTGCCGGTGGCCAGGGGCCGCCAGCGCGCGTCCTTGCCATCCGCGACGGCGATTGCGGCCACTTCCCGCATGGTCTCCCGCACGCGCACGGGGAACGCCGCCGCCAGGTTCCGGGTCCGCTGCACGCTCAACAGGGAGGACCCCTCGGCCAGGAATCCTCCAACCAGGTCCCAGAGCCTGGGCTCGTCGTCTCTCAGCGCGCAGGAAAAGAGAACGAGCGCTTCCGGGTCGACGATGGCCGACGGTGTGGTGACGCGCCCGCCCACCTGGCCGCCCAGCATGGACCACTGGCTCCACGCCACATGAATTGCGGCCTCGCGGCACCGCTCGATGGCGTTAACCAACGTGCTCCCTGACATACGCGATCACCTTTTCGACGATGGCGTGGAACTCCACGGACGCGTCCTGCGTGCGGATCCACGCCGCGGCCTCCGCCAGCTCTTCGGCGGTGGGGTGCAATGCCAAAAGGTCCGTTACGTGCACCGACGCCGGCCCCACTTGATCCGCCGAGGCGTAGAGCTTGAACGCGATCAGGTCCTTGCGACCGACGAGGCCCACCTTGAGCGCGCCGTAGTCGCGCCAGACCAGGCGCTGTTCCAGGCCCGGCGGCAGTCCGGTCACCCACTGGTGCGCCACGACGGTGTTCATCCAGTTGGGCGGCTGGTTGAAGTCCACGGCGACCTCGGCGATGGCCTCCCGCAGTGTCGCGGGCAACGGCTCGGGATGGCGAAGGGCGCCCGCCGCTCCGTCCACCCGGGCCAGAACGTCCAGGTCGCGAGTGGGACGCTGGACGAAACCGTGCAGGTTCATGGCGGCCCCGCCCAACACGACGATGTGCACGGTCGCCCCGGCGCGCGCGAGGCGGTCGGAGATAGCCATCAGCAGGGCTTCAGCCGCTGACTTGTCTGTGATCATAGTCGTTATATCAAACTATAATAGTTATAAATCCTAACTATAATAGGTCTTCCTGTCAATGCTCGAGTCCGGCTGGCCAGTGCTCGCCGGCGCGGAAGGAGGCCAGAGATCGGGCAAGAGAACGAATGCGTGCGCCCGGAGGGGCGTGAGGGCTTATTCGTACCGCACCGCCTGCATGGGCTGTCTCCTTCCATTGTGAAACTCACGCAGGGGCTCAGTCGTAATCTGTCGTTATGAAGGAGAACGTTGCACCGAGTGGGGTCACCGTCTTCTCGCCGCTTGCCCGTTCCGTCATGGACCGGTTCGCGGAGGGACTGGTTTTGTTCGATCCCGATGGCCGGGTCCTCTATGCGAATCGTGGCGGTAGGGATGTGCTCAACGACCTGGCCGGAGAAAACGGGCTCAACTCCGCAAGCCTGCTGCAGAAGCTCGGTCGCGGCGGCGGCCGTATCGAACGGCTTGCCGTCGGGTCGGTTGTGCTCGGCCATGCGGTGTATCTGCCTGGTTCCGCGCCAGCCGACACCCTGGCGGAACAGGAGCGCCGCGCCATTGTCGAGACGCTCCAGTCGACAGGCGGGAAGCTTACGGAGACCGCCCGACGCCTGGGCATCTCGAGAACGACGTTATGGCGACGGTTACGGGAATACGGCGTTCAGCCGCAGTCAGCCGAGGTTCCACGAGAACGCTGACCGCGGCGACCATTGCCGTCATGGCCTGCGCGAGTTCCGTGCAGGCGTGGGGGCAGGGCGCGCGCGATCAGACCTTCGCCGACCGGTCCACTGAGGAGTTGGTAGGTCGCGCGCGTGCGCGACACGTCCACCAGGACTCCCTGGTTCGGGACTACCGGGCCCAGATCACGACCCGCATGGATGCCGCGGCTGGCCGGAGTCGGTTCGCGCGCATGCTGCCGTTGTTGGCGCACGAGACGGCGGGCCGGATTACCTGGAGGCGACCGAACGACATGCGCCTCGAGATCCTGGGAATTCGCAACAAGTCGATTTTCCCCGGTGCCGAGGCGGACGTCACGCATGATCGGCCATGGTTCGTTCCCCGTGCGCTGGGTGACAGTATCCGCCTGATGGGTGTCCCCGAAACGGCGGCGCTGCATCCCTTGGCGCCGGGCGCGGAGTCGGTGTACCGCTACGCGATTGTCGATTCGGTGATTGTCTCGTGGCTCGGGCGCACCATCCGGGTCATCAACGTCCGCGTGGAACCCAAGACGTCCGGACCCTCGCTGGTGGCGGGGGACGTGTGGCTCGACGCCGGGACGGCGGACGTCGTCCGCCTCACGGTCGCGTTTATCGGTGAATACCTGTGGGATGTTCCCAAGGCCGGTGCCACCGCGAAGGACAGCGCCGACGTTCGCAAGGGGAACCGTTGGGCATCGCGTATTGTCTCGGTGCAGGCCGATCTGGAGTATTCGCTGCTCGAGAATCGTTACTGGATGCCGTACCGGCAGCTGCTCGCGATCACGATCGAGCTGGACATCATCGTGCGGGGCGCCATGCCGATCCGCGCCATCACGACATTCCACGATTACGAAATCAATGTCGATCCCGTGTTGGCGTTCAACGTGGAACTCGTTGACAGCGTTAACTCGCGCGAGGTGGCTCGCTGTGAGGCGCTCGTGCAGGTCAGGGTTTCAGGCGACGGGCCGACCTGCCCGGAGGGCATGGGTCGGGAACAACGGCGTAAGGAATACGGATACGATCGCGGCGGCCGTTGGGAAAACGGGCGCTGGGAAGTAACCGTGCCGGCGCGCGACTCGCTGATGGCCTATCAATGGCGCGAGCCGCTCAAACTCGACTTGGACGAAGCGGACGCGGAGCGGATTCGCCAGGCGATCGCCAACCTCGCTCACGTTACCGAGGACCTGCCGGACGAGTTGACCGGCCGGCGACGGTACGGTATAGCGTTCGACCGTTTGGCCGACGTGATGCGGTTCAACCGCGTACAGGGTGCGTCGTTCGGCCTCGGATACGGATTCCTGCCCGGTCCGGCGTTCACGAGCGTGCGGCTCAACGCGCGTTTCGGAACGGCTGACCGACGCTTCGCCGGCTCGGTCGATTGGCGGCGCGAGAGTCCGGCAGGCGCGTGGGACATCAGGGGATTCCGCCAGGTCGCCGAGGTGGAACCGTGGACGCGCGGCCAGAGTCTCGGCAACTCGCTCAATGCCGTCTTCGCCGGCCACGACGACGCCGATTACTATCTCGCCACGGGTGGCGGGATGACGTATTACCCCTACACCGGCTTCCTGCACGACGTCGAGCTCGGGCTGTGGTTCGAGCGCCACCGCTCGATGCGAACGCGGACGACGTCGGGGATCAACGACGCGTTCGGCGGCAGCGGCGTGTTTCAACCGAACCCCGCGGTGGCGGAAGGGGACTATGTGCGCGCCCTGATCGCGCCCCGCGTCCACGTCGGTCGGTCCAGTTTTACCGCCGGCGCCGAGGCGCTGCTTGGCGAGACGGCGCAGGGCGGACGGGCGTGGGCGGCAGCCAAGATCCCGTTCGGGCTTGCGGGATACACGGGGGCGCTCTCGCTCAAGGCCGGTCATGGCGCGGGAGACCCCCTACCCCAACTGCTGTTTCGGGTGGGTGGGCCCCACACGGTCAGGGGCTACGATTACGGCGTCAACACCGACCGCGGGTTTTGGGCGGCCCAACTCGATATCGGGTTGCGACCGAGTGCGGCGTGGGCACCGGTCGTCTTCGCCGACGTCGGGAAGGGTTTCGACGCCACCAAGCCGTTCTCGCTCCAGCAACCGCTGGTTGGCATCGGTGCCGGCGTGTCCCTCTTGAACGGATGGGTGCGGGCGAACGTCGCCAAGGGGCTCAACCCCGCCACCAGCCTCCGGTTCGACTTGCAGTTCGGCGCGCCACGGTGACCCGTCGCTGCGGCCGGCTGCTGCTCGCCGTGATGGGTGTGGCGGGTGCGGTTCCCGCCTACGCCCAAGACGAGACATACGCCGACGCAACCACCCAGGCGCTGATCGAGCGTGCGACCACGCGGTTTCGCGCGCAGGAAGCGCGTCTCGTGAGGTATCGCGCCGAGGTTTACACCCGTATGGAGGGAGGTGTGGGGCCCGGCCGATTCGCGCGCGGGTTGAACCTGATAGCCTACGAGAGCATCGCCAAGGTCCAGTGGCAGCGGCCGAACGACCTGCGGGTCGACCTTGTCGGCATGCGCCAGCGCGCGTTTTCCATTCCGGGTGTTTCGGCCCGCTCGCTCGCGGCCTTCTGGGCCGAGACCTTCTCCTCCGAACCGTGGTTTGTGCCCCGCGCGCTGGATGAGGAGATCCAGATGCTCGGTATCCCGGACGAGGCGGCGGTGCATCCGCTGGCGCGCGACGCCCAGCAACTCTACACGTATGCGATCGTGGACTCGATCATGTTGGCGTTGCCGGGCCGCCTGGTGCGAGCCATTGCGGTCCAGGTACAGCCAAAGGCGTTTGGCAGGCCGATGCTCGTGTCCGGCAACATGTGGCTCGATGCCGATAGTCTCGACGTGGTCCGCTTGGCCGTGGCGTTCGTTGGCGATGGGCTGTGGGAAGACGACGATCCCGAATCACCGCGGCTCGTGCAGCTCGAGGCCGATCTCGAGTACGCGCTGCACGAGGGGGCGTTCTGGCTCCCGCTACGGCAGATCCTGACCGGCGCATGGACGTATCGGTACATGCCGGGGGCCAAGCTCCGTTCTACGGCGATCACAACCTTTTCCAAGTTCGAGATCGATCCGGCCGATCCAGTGGTGTTTACGGGCCGAACCGGCGGGAGGCGTTATTGGGTCGATTGGGACTGCGACGGCCCGCGCGGACACGGCTGCGGCGAGCGGGGGAAGACGCTCGCGGATCGCTCGGAGGATGGACGGTGGGAGGTCCATCTCCCTTCGCTCGACAGTCTCCTGGCCTACGATTTCGGGACCGACTTCCAGTTGCACGAGGATCTCCTCAACGAGGAACTGCTGGCGCAGCGATTGACCGATCTCGCCGCGCAGTCGGAAGCGCTTCCGAACGAGTGGGCAGGTCGCCGCCTGCTCAACCTGGATTGGAACGAAGCGCTCAGGTTCGTGGGGTTCAATCGCGTTCAGGGCGTCTCGCTGGCGCTCGGCACGGAAATACGTCCCGGTTTCGCCTTCGTGTCGATCGGTGTGAACGGGCGGTACAGCGCGGCGACGGCACAACTGACCGGCTCGGTCGCATGGCGCCGCGCCGCACCGCGCGGACTCATCGAGGTCGCCGGATACCGGCGCGTACTGGATGTGGAGCCGTGGACCCAGGGGGACGGGGTCGGTAACACGGTGAAGGCGTTGGTGCTCGGCCACGACGACGCCGACTACTACCTGGCAACCGGCGGTGGCGTGACCTTCCATGGGTACCGTGGCCGGACACGCGACTGGCGTTTCGGATTCCAGGTGGAGCGGCAACGGAGTCTGCCGACCGCATCCGGATCGGCCCTGCACGACGTGTTCTTCGGCGATGGAACGTTCCAATCGAATCCGGAGATCGTGGAGGGGGACTTCGTGCGCGTACGCGCGGAGCGATACGTCCCGTTGGGCTCCTCGGTCCTCCGGCTCGGCGGGGGCGCACTCATGGGTGAGGGACTGCTGAGCGGCCGCGGGTGGCTTGCGGCGATCGTGCCATTCGAGGTCGGAGGCCGTCGCGCCCAGCTCGGGCTTCGTGCGGGGTCACTGATAGGCGATCGAACGCCGCAGTTCGATTTCAGGCTGGGCGGGCCGGCAACGGTACGCGGCTACACCTACGGCGTGCGGCGAGGCGAGGCGTTCTGGTCGGTCCAGCTCGAGAGTGCGCTCAGTAGCAACCAGTGGGTCGCGCCGGTGGTGTTCGCGGACGCCGCCGGGCTGTTCGACGGCGACCCGCTCGTCGGCGTCGGCGTAGGGCTGTCGGCGGTGAAGGGGTGGTTCCGACTCGATTTCGCGAAGTCGCTGCTCTCGCCCGAGCCGCTCAGGGTCGACATCATGTTCCGGGCACCCCGGTAGCCCGGGTCCCGTTTCCGCTCTACGTTGCACAGGATGCAACCGGAGTTGTTTACCATCGACGAGTATGTGCGATGGTCCGACGTCGACTATGCCGGCATCATCTTTTACGGCGCGTATGTGCGCTTCTTCGAGATGGCCGAGACCGAACTGTTCCGTGCGGCGGGCCAGCCATATGGCGCGGTGTTCGACCGGTTCGACATCTGGCTTCCTCGCGCCCATCTGGAATGCGACTTCCGGTACCCGGCGCGGCTCGACGATGCGCTTCGGGTGGCGACGTACGTGACCCGGTTCGGGAACAGTTCGATTACGCTGGCGTTTGACGTCGTGCACCTCGCAACCGGGCAACTCGCGGCGAGCGGGCACGAGGTGTTGGTGTGCACCGATCGAACCGCCATGCGGCCTCGCCCGATCCCGGCCGGCCTGCGCGAGTCCCTGGATCGGTTTGCGCTCGATGCGGGCGCGGCCCGCGCGAGGCTCGGTGTCACCGTGCGGTCGGCGACATGAAGCGGCTCGCCGTGTGGGCGCTGCTGGGAGCCGTTCAGGCCTGTGGCGCGCGAGACGAGCCCGCCGACGCCTCCGCGGCCGCGATCGATACCATGCCGGCGACCGAGGACGACCTGTCGGTCGATACGACGCCGCCTGAGATGCCCGACTTCCCCGTTCCAGAGGACAACGTGTTTGCAGCGCGCGCCGCCGGGGTGGCCGATTTCGGCCTGTCGTGGCATCCCACCGCCGGTCGCTGCTCCGACTCGACGCGGCTGCTGGTCATGGCCGACACCCGCGAAAGTGGGATGTCGCTGTTGCTCGCGCTTCCCGGGTCGGGGGGTGACGGAGGGACGTTCGTCGTGGACTCCGCGGATACCGCATCGTTCGCCGCCGGGCGGGCGCGACTCGGCGTTCAGCTGTTCGAGGACCAGCGCGCCCTTGCGTATCGCGCCGTCGCCGGAACGGTGCGGGTCCACGACGCGGGCACCCGGTTGAGCGGCCGCTTCGCGGCGACGTTCCAGGCACCGGGCTCGAATGGCATCGCGCTGGTCGCGGGAGCCTTCAGCAGACTCGTGCTCGAGCCGCTTGCCCCCGGAGCGTGCCTGCTGGCGGGCGAGGTCGATACAACCGGGTTGGAGCGCGACAGTACGGGCGGGTAGATTCGACCATGGATTCCACGTACTACCGGAAGGGCTTCGGCCTCAAGCGCGAGATCGCCGAAGACCTGACATCCGACTATCACAGCGACCTGGTGAGTCGGGTCCGCGAGCAGGGCCACAGCCTGGTGGTGGGTGACCTGACGTTTCGGCTCGCCAAGGAGTTCGGGTTTTGCTACGGCGTCGATCGAGCCGTCGAGTACGCGTACGAGACACGCCGCAAGTTTCCCGACAAGCGCATCTTCCTCGTCGGGGAGATCATTCATAATCCCCATGTCAACCAGAAACTCGAGGAGATGGGTATCAATCTCCTCGGGTACGACGACGACGGTGAGTTCGATTTTTCCGGCATTACCGCCGATGACGCCGTGTTGATGCCGGCGTTCGGGGTGAGCGTGCGTGACTTCGAGCGCCTGCGCCAGATCGAATGTGTCGTGGTCGACACGACCTGCGGATCCGTGTTGAACGTGTGGAAACGAGTCGAGCGCTACGCCAACAGCGGTTTCACGGCGCTCGTGCACGGCAAGTACTACCACGAGGAAACGAAGGCCACGGTCAGTCAGGTCACCAAGTACGAGAACGGGAAATATCTCATCGTGCGCAACATGGACGAAGCGCTGCTCGTCTGCCGGTTCATCGAGCACGGTGACAACCTCGCGGAGCTGCGGGAACGGTTCGCCCGTTGCACGTCGCCGGGGTTCGACTTCACGCGGGATCTCGCACGCGTCGGGGTGGCGAATCAGACGACCATGCTGGCCGGCGAGTCACTCGCCATCGCCCACCGTGTGGGCCAGGCGTTACGAAACCGCTATGGAACGGCGGTGGACCAGCACTTCCAGAGCTTCGATACGATCTGCTCGGCCACGCAGGACAGGCAGGACGCGGTGATCGAGCTGATGAAGGAGCCGCTGGACGTGATGATCGTGATCGGTGGCTACAACTCGAGCAACACGAACAACCTCGCGCAGATCTGTGCCCGCGCCATTACGACCTACCACATCAGCGACGCTTCCTGCATCGAAACCGATGCCGGGCGTATCCGCCACAAGCCGGTCGGCTCGCGCGAAGAAGGTGCCACGGACGGCTGGCTGGACGACGGCGTGCACTGTATCGGCATCACCGCCGGCGCGTCCACGCCGAACAACAAGATCGGCGAGGCGATCGCACGGGTGCTTGAAACGAAAGGCCTCGCCGTACCGGTCTAATAGCGCACTAACGTCGATGCCCAGGTGAAGCCCGATCCGAACGCGGCCAGGCACAACAGGTCTCCGCGGGACACGGTTCCTTCCTGCACCGCCTCACTCAGCGCGATGGGGATGCTCGCCGCGGTCGTATTGCCGTAGCGGTGGATGTTGCTGAGGACCTTCTCCGCCGGGAAGTCGAGTCGTTTGCGGACCGCTTCGGTAATGCGGAGGTTTGCCTGGTGTGGGATCACGAGGTCGAGCGCGTCCGCGGACAGTCCTTGCGCGGCGAGCGCCTCCTGAATCACCTCCGGAAACCTGGTGACCGCGTGCTTGAAGACCTCCCGCCCGTTCATGTGCGCGTTGGTCGTGCCCGCCTCGATCATCTCCGGGGTGATCCACGGACGGTTGGCCGAGCCCGGGTGCTTGATACAGAGGGCTTCGGCATACTGGCCGTCGCTGTGGAGGTGATGCCAGATCAGCTGGCTGGCGCTGTTCTGGTCGGTCAGCTCCAGGCATGCCGCGCCCGCCCCATCCCCGAACAACACCGCGGTGTCCCGGCCACGGGTTTCCATGATGAGACCGGCCGACTGCAGTTCCGATCCGACCAGCAACACGCGGTCGTACATCCCCATGCGGATGTAGGCGTCGGCCGCCGAGAGGCCGTAGACAAAGCCGGTACACTGATTGCGGATGTCGAGCGCGCCGATTTCAGCAACGCCGAGCGCGTGCTGGAGCAGGACGCCGTTGCCCGGGAAGTACATGTCGGGTGAGAGCGTGGCGAAGATGATGAACTGCACGTCGGCCGGTTGCCACCCGGCATCGTTCATGGCGGCACGGGCGGCGTGCGCGGCGAGGTCGGTGTTGGTTTCATCGGGTGCGGCAAACCGACGTTCGACGATGCCGGTGCGTTCCTGGATCCACTCGTCGGTCGTGTCCATCATCTGCTCGAGGTCGTGATTCGTGACGACCCGATCCGGGACGTAGTGTCCGATGCCGGCGATCCTGGTGCGGCGCATGCAAGCCTCGTCGATGGAGCCAGGGAATCATGATTCCCGGGGAGCCATGAAGGAAGCGTGAAGGCTGGTGTACGGGCTCGTCAGGCAGCGTCGTCCGCCGGACCACGACGCAAAGCCGCCGCGTCCGGTGATGAACGCAAGACCCACGCCTTCGCGCGAATTCGATCGAACCCGCGAGATCGTTCACGCGTTATCCCCAGTCCTTCGATCCCGGCGCCACCTGCCGCATCGCGCGGAGAAACTTGTACGGGGAAGCATGGGAGCCCGCCGTCGCCGGTTGGGCCACTCCCCGTTTGCGCCACCCCTCCTTTTCCCGACGAACGTTCAGCGGCCGGACCTCTTCCGCGATGATGTTCAGCGTCCCGTCGTCCCTGGCCAACGTGCCGCTGATCCAGAGGAACGGTTCGCCGCGGATCGCGAGGCGGTCGCGATCGTACACGTCGGGCCGGACGATGGCGTTCATCATGCCGCCTTCGTCTTCCATCAGGATGAACACGAACCCCTTGGCGGTTTGTGGCCGTTGACGGGCTACGACCAATCCGATGACCTCGATGTGCGTACCGTGTTCCAACGTGTGGAGCCGATCGCTACGGACCGCGTCGGGTGGGAGCGCTCCGTTCAGCAAGGCGATCGGGTGGCCGCTCGCCGCGAAACCGAGCGTGGCGTATTCGGCGAGGAGTTTCTCGCTCGCGTCGATCCCGGCGAATCTGATGTGTTCGTGCGGATGGTTGAGCGGCAGCTCGAGCTGCCGGCGGACACGGCCGGCAGCGCGGTCGTGTTTGGGCGGGAGCCACAGGCCGACCTGCCAAAGCAGTTCGCGACGGGTCAGGCCGAATGCGTCACAGCCACCGACCCAGACGAGATGCTCCACCGCGTTGCGTGACAGATCGGCGGGGGCCCGCCGGATGAAATCACCGAGGCTGCGAAACGGGCCGTTGCGGTCGCGGTCTTCCACGACGGCCTGCGCGCGTTCCTCGTTCCACTCGCGGATGAACCCAAGCCCGATACGCACGTCGCCGCTCTCCACGGCGCACCAGACATCGCTGACGTTCACGTCGGGCAGCCGGATGCCGACGCCGTGGCGGGCCGCGTCGCGGCCCAGCGCGTCGAGCGAATAGAATCCCATCGGTTGGTTGTTGAACAGCGCGGCGTAGTATTCCACCGGATGGTAGTGAAACAGCCACGCCGATTGATAGGCGAGCAGCCCGAACGCGGCGGCGTGTGATTTGGGAAATCCGAACTCCGAAAACGCGACCACGTGCTCGAAGACGCGTTTGGCCGTTTCCTCAGGTGCGCCGCGTTGTGCGGCACCCTCGCGGAATTCCTCCCAGAATCCCTCGAGCAACGCACGCGATCGGCGGCGGCTCATGGCACGCCGCAACGCTTCGGCCTGACCTGGCGAGAATCCCGCGAAGGCCTGGCACACCTGGAGCACCTGATCCTGGAAGATGATGACGCCCAGCGTTTCGGCAAGCGGTTCGGCCAGTAGCGGGTGATCGACGGGCGGATCGTAGGGCTGCCCCTGCTGGTGAGCGCGGCGTTGCGCCTCGCGCCGCCGTACGTAGGGGTTCACCGCGCCGCCGACGATGGGGCCGGGCCGCACGATGGCGACCTGCACGGCGAGATCGGCGAGGTTGCGTGGTCTGACGCGGCGGATCATCTGGATCTGCGCGCGACTTTCGATCTGGAACAGGCCCACCGTGTCGCCCTTGCAGATCCGGTCGTAGATCGCCCGGTCGTCGTAGTCGATACGGCTGAGATCGGGCGCCGCGCCCTCCTTCCGCGCCACGAGCTCCACGCACTCTTCCACCAGTGAGAGCATGCCCAGCGCGAGAAAGTCGATCTTGATGAAGCGCGCATCGTCGCACGAGTCCTTGTCCCACTGACAGATGACGCGGTCGGGCATGGCTGACTGCTCGAGCGGCACGATCTCCACCAGCGGTCGGCTGGAGATGATCATGCCGCCGGGGTGCTGGGAGATGTGGCGCGGGAGTCCGGCAATGTCCTCGGCGAGTTCGCAGAGATCGCGCCACAACGGCGTATCGACCTTGTCCTTGAGGCCCGGTAGTCGCTCCATCTCTTCGCGGATATCGGCGGCGGAGCTGAACGACGAAGCGAGTTTGGCGATCTGCTCGATGGCGCCGATCGGGAGATCGAGCGCCTTCCCGATCTCCCGCACCGCCGAGCGGAGCCGGTACGTCGGAAAGGTGCAGACCAATCCGACATGTTCACTGCCGTAGCGCGTGTATACACGCCGGATCAGTTCTTCGCGGATCTCGCGTGGAAAATCGAGATCGATGTCCGGAACGGACGCGAGCGTCTCGTTGAGGAACCGCCCGATGAACAACCGGTTCGCGATCGGGTCGATGTGGGACAGACCGAGAAAGTAGCAGATGATGGATGAGACCGACGAGCCACGGCCGCGGCCGGGCAGCAGCGTTCCGGTGGCGCGCCGGCTTCCCTGCCGGACGTCGTGTGCCACCTCGCGCGCCAGCTCGAACAGATCGTGATAGACCAGGAAGAATCCCGACAGCTTGTGGTGCTCCACCAGCCGTAACTCTTCGGCGAGCCGTCGTTCGGCCTCGTCACGCAGGGGCGCGGAACGAGGATACCGCTCGTCCAGCCGGGCGCGACACAACTCGGCGAGCGCCTGTGGCGCGGGTTGCCGGTCCGCCCCGCGGAAGTCCGGGAAGGTATATCCCAGGTCGCGGGTGAGGTCGAATGACGCGCAGCGTTCGGCAATCGTGAGCGTGTGAGCGACGGCGTCGGGCCGGTCGGCGAACCGGTGGACCATGTCCTCGGGCGTCTGGAGGTAGAACTCGCAGTTGGCGCGGCGTACGTCATGCGAGCCGTCGAGTGTGGTGCGATGCCGGATGGCGGTGAGCGTATCGTGCAGGCGATGCCGGGTGCGGAGATCGTAATGCACGTCACCGGTGGCCACGACGTCGAGGTGTTCGGCGTCGGCGATGTCGCACAGCGCCCGCGTGCGTTCGCGATCACCACGGACGAAGTTGCGTTGCAACTCCAGGAAGAAATGATCGCGGCCGAACAGGGTGCGGCAGCGCGCCGCCAGCCGTCGCGCCGCGGTCAGGCCGTCGCGCTCGAGCACGATGGGCAACAACCCGTGACGGCAGCCCGACAGGACGATCAGGCCCTCACGCCGCTTGACGAGCGATGCGAACGGCAGCCGGGGATCGCGGCGATCATCCTGTCCGAGATGCGCGTCCGTGATCAGACGGCACAGGTTGGCATAGCCGGTCGGTGTTTCGGCGAGTACGGTGACGTGCGTGTCGTCGAGCAACGTCAGTTCACTGCCGGTGATGGCCTGGAGGTCCTGCTGTCTGGCGGCCTGCGCGAATGCCATCGATCCGTACAAACCGTTGTGGTCGGTGAGTGCGAGTGCGCGATAGCCGAGCGCCTTGGCTTGATGCACCAACGCCTCCGGAGGCGTGGCGCCGTCCAGAAAGGAAAAGGCGGAGTGGCAGTGGAGTTCCACGTACAAGGCAGGATTCCGCGTGCCCCGGGGTTACACCCGTTGCATGAACCATTCGCCGGTTTCGAGGTCTTCGAACAGCATCACGTGCTTCCCGCCCTCGAGGAGGACCTCGGCGTATTGCCGTCTGATAGGGATGCGCCACCACTCGTCGTTCACACGCCAGGTCTCGAAGACCTCGGCGACGATCGCTTGCTTCGCGTTCCTGGCATCGTCGCCCGACGCGACGCTCCTCACCGTTTCGGGATCTCCACACGCATCGACCTCGACGAGCACCCGCTTTGGCAGGTTCAATGTTCGAAGGCGATCAGGGCGTAGCGGCGTTCGGGCAGGCGGGACCATGGTTGTACCTCGATGACGCGATAGAGCGATTGACGACGGAGTCGGGTCTGGATCTCGAGCGCGGCGGCACGGAGCGCGCGGCGGCGACCCGCGCGGGCGGCGGCCACGGCGTCACGGGCGAACAGTTGCAGTTCGTCGGTTCCGCGAACGAACGAGGTGAACTCGACCGCGAGATGCTCGATCGCGCCGGTGGGGGGTGTTTGATCGAGCCGCGCGTGGAGCGGCGCGGCGATGCGATCGCGTAGGGCCGACGGGTCCTTGAGGATGGCTTCGATCATCCAGGAGCCCTCCTGCTCGAGCGCGGCGCGCACGCGCACCGTCTGCACCCGCCAACCGGTGCGGCGTGGATCGCGCAAGGCGTGTTCGATCAGGACAGCGATGGTGTGGGTCAGCAGGCCGCGATCGGCGACGGGAGCGGGGAAATCGAGCGAGGCCGAAATGGGTTGCGGCCGGACGCGTCCGGTGACGGGTTCGTCGACCGTGCCCGCCGCGAGCCGCCACGCCGCGCGTCCCTCACGACCGAATTGCGCGACGACCGCGGCCTCCGGGAGCGCGACGAGATCGGCGAGCGTGTGCAGGCCGAGTTGGGTGAGCCGGCGGTGATTATCGGGATGGAGCGGCAACACGGCGATGGGTTGCGACTGGAGGAACGCGCTCCGGTCCGCAGGGGGCACGATGACGGGCCTTCCCGGCTTGGCGCGGGCGGCGGCGACCCAGGCAACGAATTTGCCTTTACCCCATCCCAGGCGGCCGGCCGGCCTACCGGGGCCGTCCGCCACCGCCTGGATTGCCGCCAATTGTTCCGCCGGTCCCCCAATCAATCCCTCGAGTCCATCGACGCCGATGAACACGCGACCCAATTCCGCGGGCTCGATCACTGGGCTGATGTTCTCGAGTTCCGTGAGGAGGTGGGCGAACTGCTCGTCGTAATGCACGGGATCGGGCTCGAGCAAGGTGAGCGATGGACAGAGCCCGATGGCTTGGCTCACCGTCATGCCGCTCCTCACGCCTTCGCGACGAGCCTGTGGCGCGGCCAGCCAGATACGCCGGCTGTCTTCCGGGGTGAGCAATGCGGTGGGGCGATCGGCGAGTTCGGGCCGACGCCGTTCCTCGCAGTGGAGGGCGTACAAGGGAATCCACAGGCACGCGGCATTGGCGGACGGCCGTGGGGGCACACAGCCGTGCGCCCCCACATGGCCGTGCGCCCGCAGGTCGTGCTCGCTATCTTCCGAATGAATCCCGAAACTTGCCGTCATAGGGACACCGAATATATCCCGAATATCGGTACATGGCAAGGACATGGTAAAATGAGTGTAAGTACATGATATGATTAGGTTTGGAGTGGCTGGTTGGGACTACAAGGATTGGTGGGGGCCGGTTTATCCAATCCCGAAGTCGAAGGGGTTCGATCCGCTGTCCTATTTGGCTCGCTTCTACGACACGATCGAGATCAACTCCACCTTCTACCGTCCGCCGTCCGCACGGTCGGCCGAATCGTGGGCCAGGCGCGTGGGGCACAATCCGCGGTTCTCGTTCACCGCCAAGTTGTGGCGCCGGTTCACCCACGATCGCGGCGAAGCGTGGAGCCAAACCGACGTTGACACGGTGCGGGACGGCTTCGCTCCACTGCACGAGGCGGGGAAACTCGGTTGCCTGCTGATGCAGTTTCCCTGGTCGTACAAACGCGATGTTCGGTCCCGCGAGTGGCTCGATGATCTCACGCGGGCGTTCCGCGACTTTCCACTCGCACTCGAGGTCCGGCACGCGTCGTGGAACGCCCCGGAGTTCTATGCGGCGCTTGCCGAACGCGGCGTGGGCGCGGTGAACATCGATCAACCGGTGTTCGCCAAATCGATCACCCCCGATGCGAAGGTCACCTCGGGTGTCGGCTACGTCCGGTTACATGGACGCAACTACGAGAACTGGTTTCGCGACGACGCCGAGTCGCACGAGCGGTACGACTACCTGTATACGAAGGATGAATTGCGGGGCTGGCTCGATCGGATTCACGAGGTGGCGAGGCACGCGCAGGAGACCTACGTGATCACCAACAACCATTATGTGGGTCAGGCGCCGGCCAACGCGTCGATGTTGAGGAAGATGTACGGGGAGGATGCGGAGGTCCCACCGGAGCTGATGGTCGCGTTCGCGGATACGTTGGGATCGGTCGGGATCGGTGGTGCCATGTAGGGGCGCACGACGTGCGCCCCCACACGGCCGTGCGCCCCTACATGGCCGTGCGCCAAATCGAACCTGTCGGCATGCAATCGATCACGACCAATACGGTGGGCCACCTACCGTTCATCGATGCGGAACGACCGTACCCGGCATCACCGCCGATCGATACGCCTGCGTGGATACGACTACACGGCGCCCGGGGCGTATTTCATCACGATCTGCACGCGCAACCGCGATCGGCTGTTCGGGGACGTCGTTTCCGGCCGGATGCGGTTGAATCGGTACGGCCAGATCGTGTCGGATGAATGGTTCCGGTCTGCGGGAATACGTCCGGAAATCACGTTGGACGAATTCGTGGTGATGCCCGACCATGTCCACGGGATTGTCATCATCCATCCCTGGGGCCTGCGGTCCGATGCCCCGCCGATGACGGTTCCGGGTGCCCCGATACGACCCGCCGCCCCGCCGATGCCGGTTCCGGGTGCCATCGTACGGTCCGACACCCATCCCGGGGGCCCGGGGGATTGCCGTCGGGGCGCCCCGCCGTGTGGTAGGGGCGCACGGCCGTGCGCCCCTACCCGGCCCGCCGCCCCGCCGCCGCCGCCGGTTTCGGGTGCCCCGATACGGCCCGCCGCCCCGCCGATGCCGGTTTCGGGTGCCCCCATACGGCCGGACGCCCGCACGATGGCGGTTCCGGGCGTCCCCACCCCGCCCGTACGCCCACCCCAATCATTGGGGTCGTTCGTGGCCGGATTCAAATCATCGGTCACAACCCGCGTCAACACGATGCGCGGGACCCGGGGCCGCCCGGTGTGGCAACGCGGGTATTGGGATCGGGTGATCCGTGACCAATCGGAATGGGACCGCATCCGCTGGTATATCAACGCCAACCCGTGCCGGTGGCGGGCGATGCGGGTTCCCTACCGTGCCGCCACCCCAACCGCATAATCGACCACGCACATCACCCGATACGTCTTGTGGGGACCGCACCCCACCCCCGCATATCGGGACGACGCATTGAAAACGTTGGTCCTGTGCCCCCGACTCGCAACGCCATCGTCCACGATGAGACTGATCACGACGTGCCGTGCCGTGGCCGATCCGTAGTCGATGTTCTCGCTGATGGCGCCCTGCCACCGTACGTATCGCGCGATGCGGTCGGCCATCGTGCTGCCGTCCCGGCCGGTATGGCCCAGTCCACCAATCGGACCCTGATCGCGCGCGTGGTCGCGCGCGGCCCGCGCCAAACCCGCCGCGCGCTCGAGTGGATCGAGCGGCATCGCGGTGCGCAGGTACTCGATCGCCTCGCGCACCGCGTTCGGACCTTCGCCGGTCTGAATGCCGATCTCGCCCGGTCTCCGCAGGATCGACCCGTCGAACAACGGGAGTAGTTCCGCGAGGAAGCGCGCGTACGCGGCGGGATCGGTTCGCGCGAGGTTCATCTCGTCGAGGATACCGGCTTCGAGCGCGGTGTATTCCTGTCCGATCGCCGGCGCTGTCCACACGAGCAAGCATGCTACGACGAATCGCACGATACTGGCCTCACGTCGGCAATGGATATACCAATATGCGATCTGTCGGGACGACATGCTCGGAGGAACGCGATGCGCAGTCGCTGGTTGGGCGTTGTCATCACGGCGCTCGTGATCGCGGGATCGGTGTGGGCCTATCCACGTCTCCCCGCCACCGTGGCGACACACTGGAACGTTCGCGGGGAGCCAAACGGGTTCTCGCCCCGATGGCTCGCGGTGAGTTTCATTCCCGCCGTCATGGTTTTGCTGACCGGCGTGCTGCAGATCCTGCCTCGGACCGATCGCGGCGGTGACGCCGCACGGTTTACCGAGTCCTGCTGGCTCATTGTCAACGCGATCATCCTGTTTGCGGGCATGTTGCACCTGGCGATCGTGGGCAACGGGGCAGGGGCTCCCCTGAGCGTGCCCGATCTCTTCCCGCTCGGGTTGGGTCTGGGGTTCCTCGTGGCTGGCAACGTGCTCGGGCGCGTCGCGCCCAATGGTGCGATCGGCGTGCGAACGCCGTGGACCCTGGCGAGTGAATCCGTGTGGCGCGCAACCAATCGAACCGCGGGCCGGCTGTGCGGCCTCGCCGGCATCATCCTGCTGTCGACGGCCTTCGTCCCTCGGGTGACCACCATGGCGGTGGTGGTGCTCGCGGTCGCCTTCATCGCGGTGGTGCCGGTGGTTCAGTCGTATGTGCTGTGGCGGCGTGAACCGTAGCGGCCGGCATCGTCGTCCTACGACGGCCACAACGCCAACTGCGCAGGTGGCCGGCGATCGTCGGGGCCAGGCGTGTTCTCGATGGGAATCCCGATTGCCTCCGCGATGGCGGCGAACCGGGAGGAGAGCGCCTTCCGGTAGGCCGCCGGTGCGTCGGCCGCTTGAGCGTACGCCTTGCGGTATTTGGGCGCCAGCGCCGGGAAATGCGCGTCGAGCGCCGGCAGAAACGGCGCACGGACGCCCGGATACAACCGGAGCGGGCTGGGATGAGCGAACTTGGCGCCGGCGGCGTGGGCCGCGGTGAGCAGGGCGCGCAACACAGGCTTGCCGTCGGTGATGCCGGGAAGGATAGGCGCGACGATCACGCCGGCATTGACACCGGCGGCCACAAGCTTGCTCAGCGCGCGCAATCGGGCGTGGGGCAGCGGTGTGCGCGGCTCGAATGCGCGAATGATCTCGTCATCCATGCTGATGAGCGACATGTGCAAGGTGAGATGATGGTTCTTCTGTAGCGCCAACAGCAGATCGATGTCGCGACACACCAGCGGGCTCTTGGTGATCACGCCGACCCGAAACCCGCGTTCCAAACGCAGTCGGCCCAACGCGGCACGAGTGATGGTGAACCGGCGTTCGGCCGGTTGGTATGGATCGGTGGCCGTCCCCACCACGATCGATTGCATGGTGTCCTGATTGCGGCGGCGAACCCGCTGCAAGTCCCTCCCGAGCGCATCCAACATGGCGTTGCGCTGCTTGACGAAGATCTCCCGTTCAAACGCCTCCCAGGCGTGCTTGCCACTCCAGTCCTCATCGTACGCCCCCTGATCGATCTGACCGGCTCGCAGTGCGCGATCGACCACGTAGCGGTGCGCGAACCGTGCGAAACAGTAGCGGCATCCGAACTCGCAGCCCACGTACGGGTTGAGCGACCAGAAGGGCATGCCGGTGGACTCGGGTGAGTTCAGGATGCTCTTGGCGCCCAGCTCGACGAAACGCGTGCCTCGCGCGCGGCGGTCCAGAACCTGGAGCTTCACCCGCATTTCCCCCACCCGCAAACCGGGCAGTGATTGCACCCGCACGCGGCGACGGTGGCCGCTCGGCATTCAGGACATAAATCGTTGTCATACAACGTCTTAAAAGGAAACAACTCTGCGGCATATGCGGGCGGCGCCGGTGGCATGAACCGAATATAACCCGAAGATCCTGCCGCGCCAAGGAGGCCTCAGTGATCGTCCAGCGCCACTCCACCCGTTCCCAGCAACGCGGCCTCCAGATGGGGACCGTGCCATACCGGTTGGCTGGGCGTCTCCCGCAACCACACTTTGAGTGCCGTTGCCGCGACACCCGCCGCGAGTACGTCACTCAACCGGCGCTCCCTTCCGACCGCGACCCCGCGCTCCAGACGGCGCAGTGTCCGGTCGAGCAGGTCGATCATCGACCGGTCCCGCTCCCTGGCGGCGCGCCGACCGCGCGCGAGGATGCCCGCGGTGAGCCGGCGATGCGTCGGGCCGGCGGGACCGGTGCACGTGTTGATCACCCGCTCCCGCAGCAATTCGACGAGGCGCGCCCGCGACGCGAAGGGAACGCCGTCATGCCGTTCCCGCCCGGCCAACAACCGATCGCGGCAGGGATCGGGGGCGGACTGGACCAACTCGCGCACGGTCGCGTTTCCCACGCGCCACCGCAGGGCGCACAACAGTTCGGGCGGGCCGTGCACGACCGCATACCCATGGACTCGTTGCGCGGAGACGTGGGCCAGCCGCTCGCGCGCCAGCAAGACCCTGCTCAACACGCGCGTGCGACCAACGAGACTCGACCGCGTTACCGCCACCCGAAGTTGGGTGTCCACCTTGGCAGCAATTCGCTCTCGCAGCCGCAGCCGTTCCTCGATGATGGGGGGCGGTGCGAACCACAACACGTCGACACGTGCATGGTGCGAGCCGAGTCGAGCGATTCGACCCAGGCGCTGCTCGAGGCGGACGGGGGTCCACGGGAGATCGTAGTGCACGACCGCGTCCGCGTCCTGCAGGTCGAGTCCCTCGCTCGCCAGGTCGGTCGCGATGAGCACGCTCACGGTAAGCGCGCGGGACGGTGCCTCCCGACCGCGGGCGCGCGGCGCGAACAGCGAGAACGCCTCCTCGGCCGCAATGGGCCCCGACGCGACCCGCGACCGGCCCGCGGCCACCACGGCGACCTGCTCCCATCCCAGCCGACGTGCCAGACCGAACGCGGTGGCTTCGGCCGCGGTGAAGACGAGCGTCTTGCGTCGTCGGCGCCGTCCGACGAGTTGGACGAGCTCATCGGCCTTGGGATCGCACCCGTCGGCCGGGAGGACACGGAGCACGCGTTCGAGCGCCGTGCGTTCGCGCTGGAGATACCGCGCGTCGAGGGCCGGCCGGGCCGCGTACCATGCGAGCCCCAACTCGAGCTGTGCGGCATCCTCGGCATCGAAGAGGGCGGCCGCGGTGCCTCGCGGGAGCGCTTCGCCTCGCGTGGCGGCGGCGATGGCGCGATCCACGTAGCGGAGGTGACGTCGCAGCGTGACGCGACAGGCCGCCACGGATGAGGCGAGTCGGTAGAGTACGTGCTGACGCAACAGCGCCGACGCGTCCGGCCCGAACGAAGGGAAGCGCAGCCGGTCGAATTCGGCGACGATGCGCGCGAGCGGGCGGGGTGGGACGGTGCCCGTCTCGCAGACGGGTGCGTCAACGGGTGTCGGGATCGGTCCGAGTTCCGCGACGCTCGCCGCCGCCCGGGCGATAACGACCGGCCCGACGGCGCGCAACAAGCACGCGGGGTCGGGGTGCGCCAGGTGCGCCTCGAGTGACGGGACGCCGAAGGCGGCCAAGCCGCTGTCCGGCAGGAACAGGCGCAACAGGTGCACGAGATCCTGCACGCGATTGACCACGGGGGTGGCACTGACGAGCAAGACCGCCGCGCGCCGTAGATCCCGAGCGAGCCGGTCGTACCGATTGGTGGCCGGGTTGCGGAACCGATGGGCTTCGTCGACCACGACGAGCGAACATTGAGGCACCGCCGTGCCCCGGCTCAGCGCCTCATGGGAGAGAACGGTGACCGCCACACCGCGATCGTGGGCGAGCCGCCGCCACTGCGGCACGAGCGTGGCGGGCGCGACGACCGTGCAGGACGGATGCCGCTGCGCGACCGCCAACGCCACGTAGCTCTTGCCGAGTCCGACGGCGTCCGCGAGGACCGCTCCGCGGAACACCGTGAGCGCCGCCGACACGCGCCGCGCCGCGTCGCGTTGATGCGGCATCAGCCAATCCGGCGGGTCCCATCCACGGTCGTAACAGCCGACGAGGGCGTTCCGGAGCGTCGGCACGATGTCGGCAAGCGAGCAGCGTGGCCCGAGTGGGAACGCGTCGGCGGCCGGCTCGCGGACGACCTCGAGTGATTCAGCCGGGATAGTGGGCCAGGTCGACGAGGGCGGCGCGTACATCCGGCGGGAGTTGGAGTGCGTCCGCGACCGCGTGGTCGAGCTGATCCTGCGGGTAGTCACCGTGTTCGTGGGCGTCCATGCCGAGCGCCGCGAGGCGGTGCTGGGCACGACTGGATTGGGGAATCGGAATGCGGGCAATGACGTGCGCGTTGTGCCGGCGATATCCGCCGCGCGCCTCGTCGGCGGTGGCGCGCACGATGGCTCGTGCCCACGTGCTGTTCATCACCGTCGCGACCACGTGCGCCGCTTCGCGCGACGGCGTCGAGGCCACGTAGCAGGTGTTCAACGGGATCGCGTGCGAGGCGGCTGTCGCGTCGAGTACGACCGCGCGGGGTGTTCTGGCGATGTCCGGCCACAGCACCCGCCACGGTTCGCCCGCACCGGTCAGACGAAAAAGCGTCCAGAGAGGGCCCGCGCGGTAGTCGGCGCGGGCGCGCAGTGGTCGCGCTACGCTACGCATGTACGCGCGTGCCAGCGCCGGAAGATCTTCCAGCGTCTGCATGGCCGAGTCGTATGCCCAGATGATGACATGTCGCGGGGTAACGCTGAATCGGCCGATGTCGCGGCCGCGCAGGACCGGTCGCAGCATTCTGGACTCGAGTTCCACCTCGCCCGAGGCGAAGCGGACGGTACTCGTGGTGGCGCCGTCCCGGATCGCGGTCCCGATGAAGAGCCGATCCGCGCCGGTCTTGACGCCGAGCGACGCTCTGGCGACCGCGCCGAGCGGCATGCCGGCGCCGAGCAACCGATCGAGCGCGTCTCGCGCCCGGTCGGGCACCAGAATCCACGGCCCGGGCGCGGTCAGTCGTCGCTGCGCGACGTTGGCCGGCCCGTCGAAGTCGATCTGCACCTGATGCGCGCCTCTGGGTGGACGCTTGGTCACGACCACCGCCAGAGGATATGTGGTCGCACCGAATCGCGCCGCGTCGCGGTCGGACACGCGGTGCAGGTACTCGACGGTCGTTTCGCGTACCAGCCCCGCGCGTGCCGCGGCACCGTATCCCGCGGTCGTGATCTTGCTGGGGACGAGAAACCCGACGACGCCACCGGGCGCGGTGAGTTCGAGCGCCCGTTGCAGGAACGCGACCGAGAGATCGGGCAGGTGCGCGAACCCGCGGCCGGGCCCGCGACGCCACCACGAAAAGCGCTGCTTGAGTGCGTCGCGTTGCGAGGCGTCGAGGCGTTCCGCGCGGACCCAGGGCGGGTTACCCACCACGACGTCGAAGCCGCCCCCGTCGGCGACGTCCGGTCGGTGTACCTCGAATGCGAAGAACGGGACGGTCCCGCGCTCGATAGCCGCCCGCGCGCTGTGCAGTTGTCGCCGCGTGCCCGCAAGCGCCCTGCGCAGACGCCGTTGCGGTTCGGTGAGCCCGGTGCGGCGTCCGAACAGATCGCGACCGGTGGCCAGTGCGTCGAGGTCGGCCAATGCCGCGGCCGCGCGGGTATCGGCCTCGTGCACGAGCCGCGTGGCCAACTGCTCCTCGGCCGCCCGCAGGGCGCGTGCCGCGTCCCGCTTGCGTGCTCCGCCCACCGCGAAGAGCGTGTCTCGTTCTTTGCGAACCGTGTCGCCGTGCGTGGGGACGCCGGCGCATACGCCCAGCGCACGTGCGGCGCTGACCGGATCGTTCAGCGTGTCACCCTGCCGCACGATCCCATCGAGATTCGGCAGGGGCGCGACCGAGGCGGGATCGCCGGCCGGCGCGTCCGCCACGATGGCGAGCCATAGGCGAAGTTCGGCGAGGCGGACCGCGACCGGGCTGACGTCGACTCCGAACAGGTTATCGCGCAGAATCCGGCGACGCAGTCGGCAGAGTGACGTCCGGCTCGGGCGACGCAGCAGGGCCTGGCGGGCGCTCGCCAGGCAATCGAGCGCGCCGAGGAGGAACGCGCCCGAACCGACCGCGGGATCGAGCACGCGGAGTCGGGCAAGTGCCCGCCGGGCGGCGCGGGCGGTCTCCGGACCAACCGGCTCGCCCAACAGGACGCGCCGCGCCGCCTGACGATTCAGGCCGGGTGCGCCCGCGATGGCCACCTCGATGGTGCGCGCGACGATGTGCCGCACGACCGACTCGGGCGTATAGAACGTGCCGCTGTCCTGCCGTTGATCCGCGCTCATCACCCGCTCGAAAACGCGTCCAAGCATGTCCGGTGCGATCGCGTCGACTTCGTCCGCCTCGCGCACGCAGAAACGAAACCGCTCGAACAGGTCGTCGAATGCGTCGCGCCACAATTCGTTGGAGAAGAGCACCGGTCCCAGCCGACGTTCCACCGCATGGGGTTCGAAGAGGCCGCCGTTCAGATACGGGATGGCGCCGAGGGCCGCGGGCGCGCGTTGTGCGACCGGCCGGTTGAGCGTGCCAAAGAACAACCGATGAAGGGCGCTGCGATGAAAATGGCGTCCCTTGGCCAGGGCGTCGTCCAGCAAAGTTCGGAGGTAGTCCGGCCGCCCGTCGAGCCAGCCTTTGGCCTGCACGAAGTACAGAAACAACACCCGTGTGAGGGCAAGCAACGCGGCCAGCATCCGGTCGTCGGCGGGGACGCTTCCGTCCAACGAGGCGGCCATGCGATCGAGCAGGGCACGAAACGCCACGAAGAACCGCTCCCCAACCTGTTCGCTGGCCATGAGATCGCCCACACGAAGGGCGTGTGCCAGGGCGTTCCGGGCGCCGTTCGGCGAGAGAGAGGTGAGTTGCTGCAGCGCGAACGCCGATGGGTGGTGGCGGGAGACAACGAGCAGACGGCCTGCTCCCGCCTGACCCAACCGGGGCGCCGCGAGTACCAGTTCATCCTCTCCACCCACGGCGACAACCAGACTCGGTTGCGCCGACGCGGCGAGCCTGCCCGCCTGGTGCCGGGCGGCTGCGCGGGGATCGGGCGCATCGGCCGCAATGACGCGGAATCCGCGCCACCGCGCGACCACGCTCCATCCGTTCCCCAGCGAGCGCTGCTCCGCGGTGTACCCGAGGTGTGCGAAGAGCGGCGAGCAATCGGCCGCGGTCCGAGTCGAAGACAGGAGTTCCCGTAGCACGCCGTCACGCTAGCGTGGCGCGCCGGGGTTTCTTTCATCCGAATTGTGCGCCGGTGGTCGTAACGCTGCCCCGGGATCAGGCGCCGGCGACCTGGCGAACGGTGATGAGGTCGAGTGTGCGGCAAATATCGGGCGGCCACTGCCCACCATCCACCAGGCGATCGATCTCGTGGCGCTCCGTGGCCATGCGTGCGGCGGTCATGCGATCGATCGTGCCGTCGCGTCGCGCTGCATCGTACTCATCCTCATCCAGCCAGGCGGGAACGCCGGTAACCGGAAGCCAATGGTCGAGAAACAGATCGGTGCACGACCAGTCACGCCCTTCGAGCCGGATGGGCAGACGAAAGTTGGTATACCAGCCGGTGAGCGTGCCGTCCGCCAGGTGAAACCGGCCGACGTCGCGCCACTCGCTTGGAAAGAGGTACCACACGATCGGCGCCCCCGCCGGCAGAATGGTCGTATGGTCGACGCGGACCTCCTCACCGTCGTACTCCGTCAGGAGCGTCACTTTGACGTCGGCACGATCGAGGACGAGGTGCTCGTGATAGACCGTCGTGCCTTTGCCGGGACGGTGGTAGTGGATGCGGACCGCGTCGTTCATCGGTGCGGGGCGATCCTATTCCTCGAACCGACCACCGAGGTGTTCCGCCAGAAATCGTTCGGCGGCCGCGTAGAACCGCAGGCGGTTCTCGGGCTTGGCGAACCCGTGTCCCTCGTCGGGGAAGAGCAGGTACTCGTGCGGGATGCCCTTGTCGCGCATCGCGGCGACGATCTGCTCGGACTCCGACTGCTTCACGCGCGGATCGTTGGCGCCCTGCGCGATCAGCATCGGAATGCGGATGCGGTCGACGTAGTTGATCGGCGACCGCGAGCGGAGCAACGCCTCGTCCGTTTCCGGATGCCCCACGCGGTCGTGCAACATGCCCAGAAACGTGGACCAATAGGGCGGGATGGTGTTGATGAAGGTGATGAGATTACTCGGCCCGACGATGTCGACCGCGCAGGCGAAGAGGTCGGGTGTCATGGTCGCCCCGACCAGCGCCGCGTAGCCGCCGTACGATCCGCCGTAGATCCCGATCCGATCGGGATCGGCCACCCCGCTGGCAACGGCCCACGTCACCGCATCGACCAGGTCGTCATGCATCTTCGCGCCCCACTCCCGGTTCCCGGCGTTCACGAAGTCCTTACCGTATCCCGTGGATCCGCGGAAATTCACCTGGAGTGTCGCGTAGCCACGATTGGCCAGCCACTGCGCTTCCGGGTCGTATCCCCACACGTCGCGATGCCACGGTCCGCCGTGCACCAGCAGGACCGTCGGAAGGCGTTGGTCGCCCAGGCCGACCGGCAAGGTCAGGTACCCTTCCACGTGCAGGCCGTCCCGCGCCGTGAAGTCGATCGGCTGCATCGCGGCGAGATCAAAGTGGGCCAGGTCCGGTCGCGTGTGAAACAGCAACTGCCCGGCGCGTGTCGGGCGATGATAGAGGTAGTAGGACACGGACTCCCGATCGCGCGTGAACGCCACGACCCAGCGATCATCGGCGTGGGTCCGGTCGGCGATGGCGAAATCGCCGGCGGTGAGCGCGCTGATCGCCTGGATGTCCGGCGCGATCGTCTCGTCCAGCACGGTCCATTCCTGCCGCGCCCCGGTGAACGCCACCATCTGCACGGCACGCGTATCCGGATGGACCTCGATGCCGCCCACGTCGTAGCGGGGATCCTCCGCCAGCACCGCGATGGCTTCCGACGCCAGATCGAGCGCGACCAACCGGGTCGTATTGGCGTTGCGGGAGTCGAGCAGGTACATCGTCCCGCCATCACGCGAAAACGCCACGGGCGCGCTGTTCAACGCGTCTTCCGGTTCCCATCGCAGGACCGTACGCCAGTCGCCCTGCGCGGTGTCTCGTACCCGCAATTCCGAGGCACCGTCTTCCGTCATGGCGTTCGCGGCGCGAACCGAAAGGTCGAAGTCGGCAATCCAGGTCACGACGTCGCCGGGGTTCTTCTCGATCAATGTCAGCGCGTTGGTGGCGAGGTCGAGATGGTAGACATCGTGGAGATGCTCGTCGTCCTTGTTCATGCCGATCAGGACGTCGTTCGGATGATGCTTGCGGTGCGCCACGACCTGCACCTGCACGCGGTCGTACGGCGTCAGGTCGAACTCGCGACCGTCCTCCAGATCGACCTTGTACAGCCACCAGTTCTCGTCACCACCTTTGTCCTGCAGGTACATCAGGTGGCGATTGTCATGGCTCCAGAAGAACACGCGAACGCCGCGATCCGTGTCGTGCGTGACCGGCGTGAACGCGTCGCCGCCGACGGCACCCACCCACACGTTGAGCACCCCTTCGACCGGCGCGAGGTACGCGAGACGTGTTCCGTCAGGCGAGATCTGCGGGCCGGCCCGTTCGGGGTTGCCGAACAACGTCTCTCGCGGGATCAGGTCCGGCAGGCCGGCGGATCGACCGTTTGCGGATGCAGGTGAAGTCATGCGGGAAAGATACGTTCGGGGCAAACGTGGGGTCGTCAGCCGAAAACGAGTGAGAACGCCAAGCCGAAATGGTCGGACACCGGCGGGTCGGTCAGGCAGAGCCGGGCCGGCTCCGGTCCGAGGGCGATCTCGTCACCGCGGAAGAAGGCCTGCGTCAGCCGCCGGTCGTGCCGCGCTCGTTGAATCCGTGCGGCGAAGCGGTTCCGCCTCGGCGACATCGTGGCGAGGTCTCCGGTGCGTCCGCCGCCGATCTCGTCGAAACGCTCGGCGTGCAATACCTCGAACCCGTTCGGACCCCGGTCGGGTTGCTCGAACTCACGTGCCATGTTGAAGTCACCCGCCATGACTGTCGGTCCGCGCCGCGTGTTCGCCCGTCGCACCAGGCGGCGAATCTGAGCGCGTCGCACGCGGGCGTCGCGTGGCGCGTTGCCGGCATACAGATGCACGTTCCCGATTCGCAGTTCACCCCACGGGGTGGCGATATCGGTCCACAGGCAGCCCTTGCGTCCGATTCGCTCGTCGAGACGCATGCCGGGGTGCAGGGGCGACGGCACGAATGTCATGGACGTGATGGGCCACCGGGCGATCGTGAGCAATCCGCCCGTCTCGTCCATCTCGAGCATCCATGACCGGCGGGCGACGTGGCGAAGGGGCGCAGAATGCGATCCCGGAAAGGCACCTGCCAAGCGGCGGCGGAAGTCGAGTCGGAACGCTTCCTGAATCAGCACGATATCCGCCTTCAGCATCGGAAGCTGCGCGATGATGTCGCGCCGGCGGTGCGAACGGCTCAGGCCCGGTATCCGAACCGGGAGGTCCCAGATGTTGATACTGACGAATTGCATGACGGCGCCACCGTGTGGGCGATGGTTCATCGGCTCACGACGCGGGTGGCGCCGGTTCGACGCGGGCGTCTGTCGGTGAGGAAAGCCGGGTATCCATGATGGCTGCGGCAACCAGGTCTCCGCTGACATTGACCGCGGTACGCAGCATGTCAGGAATGCGATCGACGCCCAGCAGGATGGCCATGCCGTCGAGCGGCAGGCCGGTCGCCGCGAGCGCCGGCGGAAGGGTCATGATACTCGAGCTGGGCACGCCAACGACCGTGAGCGCCACGAGAAACGTCGCGAACACCGCGCCGAGAAGCGCGGTGGGCGCGAGGCTCACGCCGTACAGATGGGCAAGGAACACGATCGCCGATCCCTGAAACAGCGCGCTGCCCGACCGGTTCAGCACGGCGCCGAGCGGCAGGACGAAGCTGTTGATTGCCGGCGACGTCCGGAGCGTATTCGCTGCCGCGTCATACAGGGCCGGGAGGGTCGCGGCGGAACTGGTCGTCGAGAACGCGATCGGCGCGACCTCGAGGTTTGCCTTGAGGAAGTCCGCCGCACGGACGCCGCCAAGAAACCGGGCGGCGGGCAGATACACGGTCGCGACGAATAGCACCAACCCGACCGCCACGGCCGCCACGAACACCGCGAGGCCTCGGATCATGTCGAGTCCGGTGTCCGCGGCGACGGGCGCCGCCAGAGCGAATACCCCGAGCGGAGCGGTCCACAGAATCCAATGCACCAGCGTGATGAACGTGTTGGTGAGCGTGTCGGCGAAATCGAGCAGACGCCGTTTTTCCGCTGGCGGAAGGACGGCCGCCGCCGCGCCGAACAACACGGTAAAGACCATCAACGGTAACAGGTCACCCGCGGCGGCGGTGGCAATGACGTTTGACGGAACGAGACCCACGAGGAAGTCAACCAGGCCCGGCAGCTCCGGCGTCACGAGCGCCTCCGCGGTCGTCGGGACCATCGGCGCCCCGGCGAGCGGCAGTGCGGCGGCGGTGATGAGCATTCCCATCACGATCGCGATGAACGTCGTGCCCCAGTAGAACGCCAGGGTCAACCCGCCGAGGCGCCCGAGTTGTTTCGGTCCGCCCAGCGCGGCGACGCCGCTGAACAGCGTCGTCGCGACCAGGGGAACGACGATGACCCGGATCAGGTTCAGGAACGCGTCGCCGATCGGCCGCACGCCGTGCGCGAGGGCGTTCAACAACGGCGCGTTGGTGGCGGAGGCGATCAAGCCCAGCGCCAGCCCCGCGACGAGGCCGAGTGAGATTGCGGTGTTCTTGGTCAAAGGCGCCCCTGTAAACGCGGCCAGGCAATCAAAACCGCGTAACGCCCGAAACGCCAGAGGCGGATTGTGCGGGGCGGCGCGCCGGCGCTGTTGGCGTGGATCGTCGGGAGTCGATAACTTCACTGGCCCCGTATAGGGAGAGTGGTGTGAAACACGCGCAGCGAACGACTCCGCGCTGGGCCCTGATCCTGGGCGCATCGAGTGGCTTCGGGGGAGCCACTGCCACGGCGTTGTCGAAGGCGGGATACGACATCGCGGGTGTGCATCTGGATCGCGCCGCCGGGCTCGTGCAGGTCCGCAAGCTGATCGCCGGAATCAAGGCACGCGGTCGTCGGGCGATGTTCTTCAACGCGAACGCCGCCGACGAGAAGAAGCGTGCGGAGGTACTCGACGCGTTGGCCAAAGACGTTGGTGACAATGGAGGTACCGTCGCGGTGTTGATGCACTCGCTCGCGTTCGGCACGCTCAAGCCGTTCATCGGATCCGACGTCGTCTCACACCGAAACATGAACATGACGTTGGAGGTGATGGCGCACTCGCTGGTCTTCTGGATGCAGGACATTATGGCGCGGGGACTGATGGGTCGTGGTGGCCGGGTGATCTCGATGACGTCATCCGGGTCGAACCGCGTCATTCCCCAATACGGCGCCGTGTCGGCGGCGAAGTGCGCCCTCGAGTCGCACACGCGCCAACTCGCTGTCGAACTCGCGGCGCACGGCATTACGGTCAACGCCATTCGCGGAGGAGTAACCCGTACGCCCGCGTCGGAGCGCATTCCTGACAGCGACCAGTTGTTCGTCGCGGCGGTGCATCGCAACCCACACCGGCGGCTCACGGTACCCAAAGACGTGGCGCAGGCGATTGCGGCGCTGTGCAAGCCCGGGACCGATTGGCTCACCGGGAACGTGATCAACGTGGATGGCGGCGAGGAAGTTGCCGGATAGCGGGCGTTCAGCCGCGCAGTCGCTTGAGCTCCGCTTCGAGTTGCCCCAGGCGATCCGACGTCGTGGCCTCGGTGGGCCCGGTAGCCGCAACGGGCACGCCTCGTTGATTGAATAACGTTTCGACGAGGGCGTCGGTGTATCCCACCACGGCGTGTGACGTACCCTTATCGACGATCCGATTGAACCGCAGCACGGTGGCCATCGACGCGCGGGCGGGCAACGCCGCGATGACCTCAGAAAGGTGCCGGATGAGGAGGTCGCGCAGATGTTGGATCTCCTCGACTACTTCGCCGGCCGCCAGCCCTCGCTCCGCGGCGGTTCGCCCGTACCCTTCGCAGGCGCTCAGCCACAGGCTCATGGCTCGTCGCCGCAACGGACCTGCCAGCTCGATCAACAGGTCCACCAGCAACGCAAATTCACGTTCGACGGTCGCGGCTCGCAGGGTGGGGACAGCGCCGACCCGGTTGAGTGTCCACCGCGTCCACGCATGCACGATCTCGTCCCGGTCGACCGCGAGGGCGCGGTTGACCGCGATGAGAGTCGGGTGCGAGGGACGAAGGGTCAGTCCGATGGTAGATCTCCCTGGTGAGGGTTCGGAAATCTATCGGGGGTTCAAACTGAGGTCAAAGACGTAAATGGCGACGCCGCAAGTTACACACTTCGAGCTGATCGGCGCAGACGGGGGGCCGCTTCGTGGGGACGTACGTCGGGCCCCGCGGAGCGTGGCGGGTCCGGCGGTCGTCATCTGCCACGGCTTCAAGGGGTTCAAGGACTGGGGCTTCTTCCCCAAGCTCGCCGACCGGCTGGCCCGCGCCGGATTCGCCGCCGTGTCGTTCAACTTCTCCGGTAGCGGCGTGGGGCCGGACGGCGAGCACTTTACCGAGCCGGATCGCTTCGGACACGCCACGTATGCGAGCGATCTCAAGGATCTGGCGACGGTGATCGACGCCATCCACGGCGGCACCCTCGTCACGGGCATGTCGTCGCCCGCGTCCCTCGGCCTCTTCGGGCACAGCCGGGGTGGTGGTGCCGTCGTACTCCGGGCTGGTGGCCGGACCGATGAGGCGGTGAACGCGATGGTTACCTGGTCGGCGATCGGCAAAGCGTTTCGCTGGGGTCCGGAGACCATCCGCCAGTGGCGGGAGACCGGCAAGCTCGATATCACGAACATGAGGACCGGCGAGGTCCTGCCACTCTACACCGACCTGCTGGATGAAGTCGAAGGCGATTGGGAAGGGCGGTTCGACCTTCCCGCCGCCGCATCTCGTGTCCGGGTGCCCTGGCTGATGGTGCATGGCGAAGCCGACGAAGCGGTGCCGGTCTCGGAAGGACGGATGTTGTGGGAACAGACAGAACGCCGGGCGACCTTCATGCCAATTGCGCACGGATCCCATACCTACGGGGCCAAACACCCTTGGGCGGGGACGACGATGGAACTCGACCGGGCGATGGAGGCCACGGTCAACTGGTTCGTGCGGTATCTGTTTTGAGATGGGGGCGGATGGTCAACCGCCGGGGCAGGACTGTGCGGAGGATGTTTCTCTTCCTCGGCATCCCCGACCCGGCGGAGGATAGACCTAGAGGCCAGCGGCGTAAAGGTCTTCGACCTTCGCCTGCGATTTGAATCCTGCTGCCGCAATAGCCGGTCGGCGGCGGCGCAGCAGGTACCCCGCGGCCGTAAAAGCCGCCAGGGCAAGTAGTCCGACTCCAAGAGTCCTAATGACAACCTCCAGTTAGAGTTAGTGCGCGGATCAACCGCCTCTAAGATAAGAACCCGCGCAAGAGGCATGCCCTTGAGGTTCCGGTGTGACGCATATCACGTTTGACGAGGTCCGGAATCGCCTGGCGTCGGCCACACCGCACCGGCTGGCAATCACTAGCGATATGCGGGAGGCCGCCGTTTCGGTCGTCCTCGCCGGTCACGATGGTGCTTACCTCCTCCTTATTAAACGCGCGGAACACGCGGAGGATCCCTGGTCGGGCCAGATGGCTCTGCCAGGGGGGCGCCGCGACGCGGACGATCCGGACCTGCTGCGCACCGCGATCCGCGAGACCCACGAAGAGACCGGTGTCCCGCTCACCCGGGACGCCGTCCTGGGCCGTCTCGATGACCTCGGCCCCGTCAGCCCGCACCTGCCGCGCCTCCTGGTCCGCCCGTGGGTGTTCGGGTTGTCCGATCGGCCCGAGGTGAAGCTGAGTCAGGAGGCGACGCTACACATTTGGACTCCGCTCGACACGCTCACCAACAAGCGAACCACCAGCACCGTCCGCATCCGTGACCGGGAGCGGCAGGTTGCGGGCTTCCGACTCGGAACCCACTTCGTGTGGGGCATGACCGAGCGAATCCTTGCAGGATTCCTCGAGCGGATCGGGCTCGACTAAGCCGGTGCCAACCGAGGAGACTCCGGTATTCCCGGAGCTTGAAATGGAGGAAGCCACCCCCCTTGTTTTCGGACGATCACTAGATAAAATTTAGGCGACAGCAATTCTTGTTGGAGGAGGGGCTCAAATGGTCGCCGCCGAAGCTCGATCCGCGCAGCTCTCGCGTTCAACCGAGGACTATCTCAAGGCGATCTACTCGCTCGCCACCGGCACGGAGCCGGTGCAGACGAGCGCGATTGCCACCGCGCTCGACGTGGCCCCCGCATCGGTCAGCGGGATGCTACGACGCCTGGCCGAGGCCGGCCTGCTGGAGCACGAACCGTACAAGGGGGTCGAGCTTACGCCATCAGGTCGGTCGGCGGCGCTGCGAATGGTGCGGCGGCATCGGATCCTGGAATCGTACCTGATGGCGCTGCTCGGATACGATTGGGATTCCGTGCACGACGAGGCCGAGCGGCTGGAACACGCCGTTTCGGACGAGCTAATCGAGCGGATGGCGCAGGCTCTCGGAAATCCGGCGTACGATCCTCATGGTGCACCCATCCCGAGTCGCAGCGGGGAGGTTGAGCACTTCGACCACGTCCCGCTGTCGGACGTTCCCGTCGGAGCGTTGGTGGAGTTCAGAATGGTGAGTGACAAGGACCCCGACCGGCTGCGGTACATCCAGTCGCTCGGGATGCGGCCCGGTGCCGTGCTCGAGGTCATCGACCGGCAACCATTCCGCGGGCCCGTGACCGTGCGGGTCGACCGCGGGGAGCCACGTATCATCGGCAACGAACTGGCGCAGTCACTCAGGTGCGCAACCGCGAAAGAGGCATGACGATGTCAGACAACCTGCCGATCACGCGCCGCGACCTGCTCAGGCGTGGTGCCGTTGGCGTGGCCGGAATCGCCGCCGCGAGCGGCACCGTGCGCGCCGCGGAGCGACGGTTCGGTCACGATCCGGCGTCGCACGCGGCGATGATGAGTCTGCACGATCCGATGAATGCCACGACGCGTGGCCGGGTTGTCGACGGCTCGATCGATCCAGCCGTCTTTCTGGAGCATTTCGACGGGGGCGTCGTATCCGAGCTCCCCGATGGCAGGGTGTTGCGGGAGTTCGCCGTCACCGCGGTCGACCGTGAAATCGAGGTCGCGCCCGGCGTGTTCTACCCGGCCTGGACATACAACGGGCAGGTGCCCGGCCCGACGCTCCGTGCGACCGAAGGCGACGTCGTGCGTGTCCGGTTCCGGAACGGGGGAACGCACGCCCACACGATTCACTTCCACGGCATCCACGGCGCCAACATGGACGGGGTATTCGAGGTCGTCGCGCCGGGCGCCGAGTACGTGTACGAGTTCGAGGCCAACCCGTTCGGGCTGCACCTGTACCACTGTCATGCCGTGCCGCTGAAGAAGCACATCGCCAAGGGGCTCTACGGGACGTTCATCGTCGATCCCCGCACGCCGCGGCCACCCGCGCGCGAGATGGTCATGGTCCTCAACGGCTTCGACACCAACTTCGACGGCTCGAATGAAGTGTACGCGGCCAATACCGTCCCGTTCGCGTATCACCACGATCCCATCCCCGTACGCAAGGGCGAGCTCCAGCGGCTCTATATGGTAAATATGCTCGAATTCGACCTTGTGAACTCGATACATCTGCACGGCAACCTGTTCCACGTGTTCCGCACGGGCACGACGACGACGCCGCACGAGTTCACCGATACGCTCATGCTTTGCCAGGGCGAGCGCCATGTCCTCGAATTCACGTTCGAGCACACGGGGCGCTTCATGTTCCACGCGCACCAGTCCGAATTCACGGAGTTGGGCTGGATGGGCGTGTTCAACGTGATCGACGGCGCGGTCATCGCGTGAGCGCGCGGCGGTCGTGGCTCCTCGGTGCGGTCCCGCTCGTGATGCTCGCGGTGCTCGTTGCGCTGGTGGCCGGGACGGGATTCCTCGACTTCCTGCGCGGGGGCGCGCCGCCCGTCGAGGACATCACGTTCGATCGCGTGACGCTCGCCCCCGGGACGATCACCGTGGAGCTGGTTAACGGCGGGCCCGATCCGGTGACGATCGCGCAGGTAACGGTCGACGAGGCGTACTGGGCGTTCACCATCACGCCGGACGCGACCCTCGGACGGCTCGGAAGGGCGAGGCTTGACATCCCCTATCCGTGGGTCGAGGACGAATCCCATCAGATCGCGCTGCTCACGTCGACTGGTGTGACTTTCGAGCACGAGATCGCCGTCGCACGCGCGTCGCCGACGCTCGGCGCCGACTTCTTCGGGCTGTTCGGGCTGATCGGCCTCTATGTCGGCGTCATCCCGGTGGCCATCGGCTTGCTCTGGTATCCGTTCCTGCGCCGCATCGGGCAGCGCTGGCTCCACTTCGTGCTGGCTCTCACCGCGGGCCTGCTGATTTTCCTGGGTTTCGACGCGCTGCACGAGGCGCTCGAAACCGGAGCAACGGTCGCGGGCCCGTACCAAGGTCCATTGATCGTGCTGGTCGGAATGCTCGGGGCCATCCTTGCGTTGCAAGCGGTGACCGGCGCACGGGCGCGAGTGGCAGGCGCCGAGGGGCGCCGCACGCTCGCCTGGCTGGTCGCGCTGGGGATCGGGCTGCACAACCTCGGCGAGGGCCTCGCCATCGGTGCCGCCTACGCCTTGGGGGAAGCGGCGCTCGGCACGTTCCTGATCGTCGGGTTCATGATCCACAACTCGACGGAGGGACTGGGGATCGTGGCGCCGATCGCGCACGATCGCCCGGCCATCAGGACGCTGTTGGGACTCGGGTTCCTCGCGGGCGCGCCGACGATCCTCGGGGCGTGGATCGGTGGCGCGGCCTATTCACCGGTTCTCGCCACGCTGTTCCTGAGCGTCGGAGCGGGCGCGATCGCGCAGGTGGTGATGGTGCTGTACGGCGTCGTGGCTCGGGAAACCGCCGGCCGCCCGATGTGGGCGCCGCTGACCGCCGGCGGCTTGTTCGCGGGTCTGCTGGTGATGTACGGGACCGGACTGCTCGTCGCCTGACCCCTAGCCGCTAGCCGCGCTTGGAGGTGTCGAGTGCCTGGAGGATCGACGCGAGTCGGCGGTCGCGCGCGGTCCGAATCTGATCGATCTGTCCCTCGTACGCCCGCTCGATCGCGACCACGAGTTTGTGTTCCTGCTCCGGCTCCAGCTTGTTCCAATCGGCCAGGTCTTCCCAGATCCCCTCGAAGCTCTGAAGCAGGTGCTGGAGAAATCCGGACACACCGCGGTTTCCGGCCGCGAGATGATAGGTCAAGTGCGGCCCCGCCCCGGCCCATGCCAGCCCCGGTCCCAGGGAGACGGCTCGGTCGAGGTCGTCGATCCCGATTGCTCCGTCGAGAAACAGCGCAATGGACTCTCGCCACACCGCCGCCGAGATGCGGTTGGCGATGTGACCGCGGACGGGCTTGTTCAGGGTCACGGGGATCCTGTTGAGTGCACGTAGCCACCCCTTGAGTACTTCGATCAGCGCCCGATCGGTGTGGCCGGACGGCAGGAGCTCCACCAGGGGAATGAGTTCCGGCGGATTCAGCGGGTGGGCGATGAGGATCCGATGCTGGTTGCGACACTGGGCGGCGATGTCGGACGGCTCGAGGGTGCTCGAGGAACTGGTGATGATGCGTGCCTTGGGAGCGGCGGGCTCGAGCGCCTTGAAGAGCTTCTGTTTGTGGATCAGGTCTTCGGGGATTGCCTCGATTACCCATTCCGCGTCGCCGCAGGCGTGAAACAAGCTGCGCCCGGTGCGCAGTGACGCGACACCTTGATCGACCAGGCCGGCATCCGCCCCCGAGAGCGACAGGAGGGCGGTGGCTCGTTGCTTCACCGCTTCCATGCCTTCTTCGAGGACGTTCGAATCGTGATCGTACACGGCGACGGGCCACCCCGCCGCGACGCACAGCGCCGCCCAGCCTCTCCCGATATCGCCGGCACCGACCACGGCGACGCTCACTTGGCCTCCAGACATGCGCCCCTCCGATAGACGTCCCAACCATCCGAGCCCTCGCGGACTCGGCCCCGATCCAACTGATCGCCGGTACCAATCTTGAGCGTTCCGGAGGCGAAAGCCAGCGCTCCAGGGGTCACGGCCTCCTTCACAGAGGGTGGCGGTGGCTTCGATGCTCATGCTAACGTTCTCGCCATGCCCACTGAAGACGCCCTACGATTCGCCGAGTTGATCCAGCAATTCGGCAAGGGTTGGGAAAAAGGCGATACCGCCGCGATGGTGGATCTGTACACCGAGAACGCGGCGTTCTACCCGACGCCCTTCGATCCCCCGGCAAGCGGACACGAGGCCATCCGGGCGTACTGGAAGGACATTCCGAAGGAGCAGGCGGAAATCGCGTTTCGGTTCGGCGAGGTATTCGTGGCCGGCCCGTGGTTCTCGGTGGAGTTCCGCTGCACCTTCCGCCGCCGCCGTACCGGTGAACCCGTCGATCTGAAGGGCGCGTTGTTCTGCGAAACGATCGGCGACAAGTTCAGCGAAATGCGCATGTACTGGCATCGCGCGGTGAGCCGGTAGCGTTCATGCCGGGCGCCATCCTCATCGGCACCCAGGGCTGGAACTACTCGGCGTGGGTGGGCCCCTTCTATCCGGTCGGAACACGGACGCCCGGGATGCTCCGCAAGTATGCCGAGGCCTTCGACACCGTCGAGATTGATTCGACCTTTTACGCGATTCCCGCCGAGCCGGTCGTGCGTGGCTGGCGGGAGCGGGTGCCCGAGCACTTCGTCTTCTCGCTCAAGGTCCCGCAAGAAATCACCCACGAGCGCCGGCTGATCGATGCGCAGCCGACCCTGGAGCGCTTCCTCCAACGGCTGTCGCTGCTCGGCCCGCACCTCGGGGTCCTGCTGCTGCAGATGGCGCCCGACTGGGCCCCCAACGTGGAAACGCGCGTCGCGTTGCGGGAATTCTGCGAGATGCTCCCGGCCGCCTATCGCTGGGCGATCGAGTTCCGTGATCCCGGCTGGTTCGCGGTAGAGACCCTGGACGTGCTGCGGGAACGAAACGTGGCGTTGGTGCTGGCGGATGGCCGCTGGGTGAAGCGCGACTGGATGCTCGAGATGACGAACCACCCGACCGCGGATTTCGCCTACGTGCGGTGGATGGGGCCTGACCGCCACATCAGCGACTACTCGCACGTTCAGGTGGAGCGCGACGCCGAACTGGACGAATGGGCGCGCGGATTAACCGCGTTGGCAGCCCGCGTGCGGACGGTGTTCGGCTACTGCAACAATCACTATCAAGGGCACAGTCCACAGACCGCGCGCGGGTTGCAACGCCGATTGGGCCAGACGCCGGTCGAGCCGGCAGCGTTGCGGGAACAGGTGGAATTCTTCTAATTACCGCGAACGGAAGCGTGTCGGCGCGGATGAACGAGGGGTCCCGTGGCTACCTATCGCCTGCTCTTCATTGATGATGACGCAGCGGTGTTGTCGAGCATGGCCAAGTACTTCCGGGCGCTCGGCCACGACGTGTTCACTGCGACGTCGGGCCGCGAGGGACTGGGGTTGCACGCGCAGGTGCAGCCGCACGTTTCCGTGGTCGATCTGATGATGCCGGGTATGACGGGCATCGAGGTCCTCGAGCACCTTCGGGGCAAGCGCGGCGTCGTGCTCATGCTCACCGGATACGGGGAGATCGAAACCGCCGTCGAGGCGATGCGGCTCGGCGCGGAGAGTTTCCTGCAAAAACCCATCGACATGTCGCACCTGGCCGCCACGGTGGAGAAGGCCGCCGAGAAGGCCGACCTGGAGCGCGAGGTCGTGGAACTGCGGGCGCGGCTCGCTCCGAACCTGATGCGGCTCTTGATCCGCATCGCGTTGTTCGCCGTACTCGTCGCGGTGGCCGTGGGCATCGGCGCGGTGATCGGCGCCGACCGCGCGGATCGGCCGGTTGCACCGATCCCGGTGCCGATCACCCCGCTCGATTCCGGCATCCCCTAGCGCATGCGTCGACCGTCTCGCGCGAGCCGCCTCCGCGCACGGGAGCAGGTGTGGTTCGTTACCGCGCTCGTTGGGTTCTTCCCGCTGTTCGCTCCGACGGAGCGCCCGGACGACATCATCCTCGCGACCACAACCTCGGTGCGTGACGCCGGGCTGCTCGATGAGATCCTGCCGCCATTCGAGCGCGCGACCGGCCATCAAGTCCGGGTGGTCGCGGTCGGCAGCGGACAGGCGATGGAAATGGGAAAACGGGGAGAGGCGGACATCCTGATCCTGCACGAACCGGCGGGCGAGGCGGCGTTCGTCGAGGCGGGGTATGGCATCGACCGACGGCCCCTGATGCACAACCAGTTCGTGCTCGTTGGTCCGTCCGATGACCCCGCGCACGCGCGGGGCACCGGTGCCGTCGAGGCGCTCCGAGCCATTGGCGGCGCCGGCGCCACCTTTGTCTCGCGCGGCGATCGGTCCGGAACGCACGCGCGGGAGATGGCACTCTGGCAGGCGGCCGGTCGAGCACCTGCCCCCTCATGGTATCGCGAAACGGGCCAGGGAATGGGCGCCACGCTCATCATCGCCGACGAGCTTCGAGCCTACACACTGACCGATATCGGGACGTTTCTTGCCTACCGGGCGCCGCTGGATCTCGCGATCATGGTCGAAGGCGACATCCTGCTACGGAATTCATACCACGTGATTCGGTCCAATCCCGTGATGTTTCCCCATGTGCGTGCGGAGGCGGCACTCGCGCTTGCCGACTACCTCGTTGCCGAATCCACCCAACAGATGATTGGGGAGTTCGGCGCTCCGGAGCACGGCCGGCCGCTCTTCGTACCGGACGCGCTTCTCCCCGCTTCGCGTTAGTCCCGGACGGCGTCCGCCCGCCGGCGCATGGCCTCGGCCCTCGGTACGGAACCGAGCTTCAGGAACGATTCCTCGGCCAATCCGAAGTGGAAGGCCGCGTCCCGGCGACGGCCGGCATCGAGGGACAACGCCGCCAGGTCCCGGTGCAGTTCTGCGGTCGCGAAGGGGTGGTGCAGTTCCGTCGCGATGCCGAGGGCGTCGCGCACCAATTGCTCCGCGTCGGCGGTCGAACCTTCGCCCCGCGCGATCCCGCCCAGAATGCGCAGGGCTTCCGCTTCGGCCAAACGATCGTTCTGCTTGCCAGCCAGGCGCAATCCGCGATCGGCCTGAGCGCGCCCGAGGGCGGTGTCGCCCAGGGCGGCGATCGCCTCACCGCGACTCACGAACGCCTGGGCGACCACGCGCGGGGAGTCCGCCCGCTCGGCCGCCTCGAGCGCGGCATTGGCCGCGACCAGCGCGCGATCCATCTGGTCGCGGTCGCGCCACACGAATCCCGAGTTGAGCCATGTCTCGGCAATGCCCTGGTCGAACGCGACCCGTTCGAAGGACGCGCGGGCCAGTCGATAGAATCCGTGCGCCGCGTCGTGCCGGGCCAGATAAAACGCCACGTTGCCGAGGTTGTTGGAACACCGCGCGACCATCAACTCGTCCCGCAGGAGACGCGCCGTATCCAGCGCCCGGCTGAACCCCGTCTCCGCCTCGTCCAGATCGCCCAGCGCGAAGGCGCCGGCCGCGGTGACATTCTCCGCCCGCATCGCCCCATCGGCATCGCCCACGGCCCGGAACCGCTCACGTGCCCGTGCCGCATCGGTGCGGCTTCGCGCGAAGTCGCCCAAGCGCCACTCCGCCATGGCGCGCAGCAGGAGCGCTTCCGCGGAACGTCGCGCGACCTCGGGAAGGTCGGACAGCACCGCCAGCGCGTCGCGGAACCGCCCGGCCGTCACGGCGTGTCGGGCCCCCCGCAGGGGGTCATGCATCGCGCACATCTTCCTCTCGCAGCAGGCGTTGCAGACGCGAACGCGAAATGCCGAGTTGCCGGGCTGCCGCACTCTTGTTGCCGTCGTGCAGTTCCAGCGCCGCCTTGGCTGCCGCTTCCTCGATGGCATCGAGGGTCGCCGGGAACGGCAGCCCCGGGCCATCCGGGCGGCGGCTGGCGGACGGCGCCAGTTCGGCGACATCCAGCGTACCGGGGTCGGACAGCAGGAGGGCGCGCTCGAGGGCGTGCCGTAGTTCCCGGATATTGCCCGACCACCGCTGGCCCTTCAGCGCATCGCGAACCGCTGCCGTGAGCGGCGGCGCGGGGAGGCCATACCGCGCCGTCAATACCGTGAGGAAATGTCCGGCGAGTTGCGCGATGTCGTCTCCCCGGCCGCGCAGCGGGGGAAGCGTCAGCGCGACGACGTTCAGTCTGTAGAAGAGGTCCTCGCGAAATGCGTGGGCCGCCACCGCCTCCGCGAGGTCGACGTGTGTGGCCGCAATGATCCGAACGTCAATCGTGCGCTCGCGCGTGGCCCCCACGCGCCGAATCGTACGACCGTCCAGAGCGCGGAGCAGCTTGCCCTGCAGCGGCAGCGGCAGATGCCCCACCTCGTCCAGAAAGAGCGTGCCGCCGTCTGCTTCCTCGAACAGGCCGGGTTTGGCCTGCCGGGCATCCGTGAAGGCGCCCCGCTCGTGCCCGAACAACTCGCTTTCCAGCAACTGCGCCGGAATCGCCGCGCAGTTGACGGCGACGAACGGGCCGTCCGCGCGAGGACCGCCCTCATGCAGCGCCCGCGCCAACAGCTCCTTGCCGGTGCCGGTCTCGCCACCGATCAGGACGGTGACGTCACCGTGGGGCAGCACTCGTCGCGCCTTGCCAAGCGTCTCCTGGAGTGCGGCACTGGACCCGATGATGGTGCCAAACGGATCGACGACAGCATGCTGCTCCCCTGAGCGGCGAGCCCGCTGTTGCCCGGCGTCGAGCCGGGCCGCGAGCGTCCGTCGCAGCAGATCGAAATCGTCGGGCAGTGCGAAATAGTCGGCGGCCCCGCGACGAAGCGCCTCGACCGCGAACCGGTGCGATGCGCGCGCACCGACCAGGAATAACGGGAGGGACGTACGTGCCGCGAGTGGTGAGAGGGCATCCATCCCGCGCTCTTCTTCTCCACCGGCGGCCAGCACCAGCGCCACCGCGGTCGCCGGCGGCTCGGCGTCCTCCGTCACCCAAACGACCGCGCCCCCGCTCTCGTCCGCGATGTCCTGCCACACGGACTCAAAGGAATCCGAGAGCTTGATCACGGCGAGAGCGGGGCGCAACGGCATGTCGCTAGTCCCTGCCTCCGTCCTTGTCGTCGTCCTCATAGGCCTCGACGGAATTCTTGATGTTCTCCTTCACGATCCCGTCGTTGGCCCCGTCCTTGTTGGCCGTGGCCGGGTTGACCAGGGCGCCGGCACCGGTCCGGAACCACGTTCCCACGTCGACGAGGATCGTTACGTTGGTGGTCCCGCCGCCATCGGTGATGACCAGTGAGGGGTTCAAGCCCAACTCCTGTTCGACATTCAGGTCGGTCGTGAACACAAACGGCGCACCGTTGTAGGTCCCCTCGACGCGAATACTGATGTCGGCGAACGCGGGGTGCGCCGCCACGAACGCCTGATCGTCGGGGTCGCCGTCGTCAGGCTTGTGGATATCGAATTCGATCTCGCTGTACGTGCCCGCCGGAATATCGAGTGCGAACTGCTGTTGCGCACCGGCGCCAAGCGGCAGACTGACGAGTACCGGCCCTGCCTCGAATTTCTCGCAGGGATCTCCGGCGGTGTCACAGTCGGCGACGTCGAGCCGCTTGAGCTCCACCTCGCGCAACACGATCTCCGCTTTGGTCAGGACGAGGGTGTCGGTTCCCTCGAACAACGTGTCGACAAGCAGACCGACCGCCTGCGCAACCACGCCGCTCGGCCGCTGCGTGGCAAACGAGACCTGGACGTTGGCAAGGCTGTTCGGACCGCCTGTGTCGCCACAGGCGACCGCGAACAAGAACATGGGAATTGCGAATAATCGTTTCATGGCCATCAGCTCCAATCGGGTCTGCGGGGCGGGTGCGGTGCCACGCCCGCCCCAAAGTTAGTCTCAGGAATCGTCTGAATCTTCATCCCGGTCGTCACCGTCACGATCCTGGTCCTGGAACGCGTCGAACGATTGCCTGATGTTGTCCTTCACGAGCCCTTCGTTCGCACCACCATGGTTGGCGCTCCGCGGATCGACGAGCGAGCCGGCCGAGGTCTTGAACCAGCTATCAAGCACGACGCGCAGCGTGACGTTCGTCTCGGCGGTGGCGTCGGTAATCACCAGCGGGGTGACGAATTCAATCTCCTGTTCGGCGTTCAGATCAGTTTCGTAGGTGAATGGCTCGCCGTTGTACGTCCCCTCGACCCGAATGCTCGTACGGGCGAAATCGGGGTGCTGGGCGAGGAACGCCGAGTCGGCCTGAGAGTCATCGTCCGGCTTGTGGATCTCGAACTCGATCTCATCGTACGACCCCGTATCGATGGCGACCGTCAGGCTGGTCGTCACCCCGCCGTTCAACGGCAGGTCGAGCAGCAGCGGTCCCACAGCGAACTCTTCGCAGTCGTCGTCGTCACCCATGATGCTGTCGCATGCGTCGTGGTTCGCCCGTTTGAGCTCGATCTCGCGGAGCACCAACTGTACGCGCGAGATAACCAGGCTGTCGCTGCCGGACACCACCGTGTCGCCGGCGGCGACGCTGAACCAGGGCGCCGATGTGCTCGCGGTACCGACACCCGACGCGAGCGTCGTGAACGAGAGCGCGACGTGGGGTTGGTCGACGATGCCGGGGGCCGTGGTGTCCGAACAAGCGGCCACGGCTCCCGCCATGATGGACAATGTGAGTATGCGGTTTCTCATGATCCTCTCCTCTGGTTGCATGTGCTCGTTGTATTGAGCGGCAGCCTGGTGGGCCGCCACGACCAGTAGTGAGGCAACTGGAATGCCGCTGGGGCGCGGTGTGTGCCGAGGCACGTAAGGCATTGTACCGAAACGGTTTAAATGCTATCCTCCATCGATGCAGTGCCTGGTGCGGAAGGTTCGTTTCGTCGCAGTTGCATCGATACGAGGCAAGTGCTTTACATTGGGCCTATGACCACGTCCTCGAAGATCTCCTTCTTGATGGCTGCGCTCGCCCTCTCCGGGTGCGAGACGCGCGACCCCTGCGTCGGGACATGCGCCACGGCCGTGATCACGGTTGGCGCCGATGCCGACGTGCTGTTCCCGCCGCTGTCCCAGGGCAACGTCTCCCAAGCCGTTGCCGCACAGCTTTTTCTGAAGCTCGCGGATATAGGGCTGGGGATGAACACGGTCGGCGATTCAGGGTTCGTTCCGAAGCTCGCCGAGTCATGGACCTACGAGGACTCCCTTACGCTGGTGTTCCGGTTGCACCCTGCCGCGCGGTGGCATGACGGCGTGCCCGTCTCGGCGGGCGACGTCGAATTCACGTTCGACGTGTACCTCGATCCGCTCGTCAACGCTCCGGCCGGCCCCTTGCTCGAGTCGATCGTGTCCGTCACTGCCCGCGACGAGCGGACTGTGTCGTTCACGTTCTCGCGGTGGCATGCGGAACAGCTCTACGATGCCACACACCACATGCTGATTCTGCCCAAACACCTGCTGGATACGATTCCGCGGGATCGGATGGGGTCGCATCCGCTGGTCCGTGCGCCGATCGGCAGCGGCCCGTACCGGTTCGTCGAGTGGCGGGCGGGTGAGTCGATCGAACTGGCGGCCGATTCGACGTTCTTCCTTGGGGCGCCGGGCATCGGGAGGCTCATCTGGCGGGTGACTCCCGATTTCGCCACGTCGCTGACGCAGGTCGTGACCGGCGAGGCGGACATTCTCGAGGCCGTGCTGGGCGAAGAGAACGTTACCCGGGCACGAGGCGCGGAGCATCTGCGGGTGGTGGAGTACCCTTCCGGCGTGTACGTGTACGTCGCATTCAATGTTACGGCGGCGGGAGACCCGGATCGGCCGCACCCCGTGTTGGGCGACCGGAACGTCCGGCGCGCGGTGGTCCTGGCCACTGACCGTCAATCCATCCTGCAATCCGTCCTCGGCGGTCTTGGGCAGGTGCCCGGCGGTCCGACGACCCCGATGGTCCGCATTTGGCGCGACGACATGCGCCAGCTCCCGTTCGACAGCACCCGAGCCGGCCGGCTGCTCGATAGCGTCGGGTGGCGCGATTCAGACGCCGACGGCGTGCGCGATCGTCACGGAACGCCGCTGCGGTTCGACTTGATGTATCCGTCTTCGAGTCAGGTGCGGGCGCAGGCAGCGGTCATCATGCAGGAGCAGCTCCGCCGGGTGGGCGTCGATGTGCAGCTCCGCGTGCTCGAACCGAACGCGATGGTCGATCGCGCCAACCAGGGTCGGTTCGATGCGATGGTTGGTGCGTGGCAGGTGGACCCGCCGCCGGGGGCCATACGACAGCTGTGGAGTTCGGCCGGCATCCCGGGATCCAACTACGGCCGCTACGCGAGTGCCGCGTTCGATGCGGCGCTACAACGCGCGGTCAACGAGGGCGACCCCACGGCGGCGCAGCGGCGATGGGAGGAGGCCATCGGGATCATCAACGAAGACGCGCCGGCGATGTGGCTGTTTACGCCGACACTGGTCGCCGCCGTGGCCGTGCGCTTCCACAACGTGACGATCCGGCCTGACCTCTGGTCCGCGACGCTCTGGCAATGGACCGCACAATAAGACCTTTCTTCCACTCCGGTCCGCTCTAGATTCATCGTGATGGAGATTGCGCTCGCACAGATACGGCCCGCCAAGGCCGACTACGCCGAGAACCTGAAGCGTATCGGCGCGGTGATGGCGCAGGTGGGCGGGTGGCCGCGTCCACCGGGGTTGGTGATCTTCGGCGAAACGGTGATGTCGGGGTACTTCCTCGAGGGCGGCGTGCGCGACGCGGTCGTCACGGCGGGGACCCTGTTTCGCGATCTCCAGGCGGTGCACGAGGCGGCCGGCGTGGCGCCGATGGACCTGTGTCTCGGGTTCTACGAGGCGCGCCGCGGGCGGATCTTCAATTCGGCATTGTACGCTGAGATGGGAGGCGACAATCCCGGCATCCGCCACGTGCACCGGAAGGTGTTCCTTCCCACCTACGGCATGTTCGATGAGGAACGGTTCGTCGACGCCGGCACGACCGTGCAGGCGTTCGACACCCGTTGGGGTCGCGCCGCGATCCTGATCTGCGAGGACGTGTGGCACTCGGCCGCCGCGACGATCGCGGCGCTTGACGGTGCCGATTTCCTGATCGTGCCGAGCGCATCCCCCGCCCGCGGAATCGAGCCAACGGCCTCCGGATCGATCAACAGCAAGGACGCGTGGGAACGCATCGTCCGGCGCGTGGCAGAAGAGCACGGCGTATACCTCGCGCTGGTCCAGATCGTGGGATTCGAGGGGGGGAAGGGGTTCCAGGGTGGGTCCGCCCTGGTTGGGCCGGACGGCGTGGTGTTGGCCGAAGCGCCGGTGCTCGACGAAGCCATCGTGACCGGCCGCTTCGATAGGCGACGCCTGATGCAGGCGCGGGCCGACCAGCCATTGTTGTCGGATCTTGAAGTGGCACTGCCACACTTGTTGCGGGCCTCGTCGGATACCGCGCGTCCCGCGGTCGCGATCGACGGGCCGAGCGGCGCGATACCGCGGGTCGAGCCATCGACACCAGCCGCGCATCCGGTGGTGACGCCGGCGGCCGCGGTCGACCCCCTGGCGATCAACGCGCCACTCGTCGAACGGTGGTTGGTCGCGTTTCTGCGGGAGGAGGTGACGCGGCGCCGCGGATTCGACAAGGTCGTCATTGGCCTGTCGGGAGGCGTGGACAGCGCGACGACCGCGGCGCTGGCCGTGCGTGCGTTCGGGGCCGACAACGTGATGGCGGTACGATTGCCCTACTGCACGTCCGCCACCGAAAGCGGCGCACACGCGCAGGTCGTGGCGGACGCGCTCGGCCTCGATCTGCTGACCATCGATATCAGTCAGGCGGTCGACGGGTATCACGCCGCCGCCGCCAACGGTGGTGACTCCACGAGCCGTGGCAACGTCATGGCGCGCCTGCGGATGATCGCGCTGTTCGACCTCTCCGCCAAGTACCGGGCGCTGCCGCTCGGTACCGCCAACAAGACCGAACGATTGCTGGGCTACTTCACGTGGCATGCCGATGACGCGCCGCCGGTGAATCCGATAGGCGACCTGTTCAAGACGCAGGTATTGGCGTTGGCACGGCACCTGGGGATCCCGGACGCGATCGTGGAGAAGCCCGCCACCGCCGATCTGGTTCAGGGTCAGACCGATGAAGGCGATCTGGGTATCGCCTACGCGCGCGCGGACCTGATTCTGCACTGGACGCTGTCGGGGCGCGCGGAATGCGAGATTGTCGAGTACGGGTTCAGTCCGGACGAAGTCGGACTCGTCAAACGCCGGCTTGATTCGACGCATTGGAAACGGCGCTTGCCGACGGTGGCCATGCTCAGTCGCACAGCCATCGGCGAGAGTTATCTTCGCCCGGTCGACTACTAGTCCTTCATCCCGCCATGCCCGCCGACCTCCCGCCCGCTCCGGCGTCCGCATCCAGCGCCACCATGTCGGAGCTGATGATGCCCAACATGGCGAACAATCTCGGGCATGTATTCGGCGGTGTGGTGCTGTCGCTCATCGATCGGGTGGCGGCGGTCGCCGCCACGCGCCACGCGCGGAGACCCTGTGTGACGGTCTCGGTCGATCGGGTGGACTTTCACGAGCCGATCTACCTCGGCGAGCTCGTGGTGGCCCAAGCCGCGGTCAACTTCGTGGGGCGGACGTCGATGGAAGTGGGGGTGAGGATCGAGGCCGAAAACCTCGTGACCGGAACACGCCGTCACACCAACAGCTGCCACGTCACGTTCGTCGCTATTGACGAAAAGGGGAAGCCGGTGCCGGTGCGTCGTCTGGTGCTGGAAACCGAGGATGACCGCCGGCGGCATGGCCGCGCGGAGGCGCGTCGGCGCCGCCGCCTCGAGGAGACGAAGTCGGAATCGTGAGCGGCATCGCCCTGGTGTTGAGTGGGGGTGGGGCGAAGGCCGCCGCGCACCTCGGGGTCTACAAGGCGCTGGAACATTGGGAGCTGATCCCGTCGCGGTACGTTGGAACCTCGATGGGTGCGGTTGTGGGTGCGTGCCTCGCCGCCGGGCTCGGGTACGAAGAGACGCTCGTTCGCATGGCCGCCATACGGCGTCATGACGTGGCGGCGATTTCGCCGGGAGCGCTGCTCGGGTACTTCAGTCGGAGCTTTCTGCGTGGTGACCGATTGCGCGACACCATTGCGCACCTCCTCCCGGTCCGTCGGTTCCGCGAACTCCACTACCCGCTGACGGTCACCGCGGTCGATATCCAGAACGGTCAACTCACCTTGTTCGGTGCCGATGGGCGAGACGAGGTCCCGCTGGTCGACGCGCTGTACGCCTCCTGCGCACTGCCGGTCTACTATCCGGCGGCGCGCATCGGGGGACGGACCTACGTGGACGGGGGGTTGCGCGCCGTCCTCCCGATCGATGTGGCCGGGTCGTTCGATCCGGATCTGATCGTGGCGGTGAACGTGGGTCCGTCGCTGCATGACGAAACGAGCGGCCGCGCGGCAGCCTTACCGCCCCTGGTTCGGCACCATGGGGAGGTGCTGCGCGTCATGATGGCCGCCCAGACTGAACTGGAGATCGAACGCTGGCGCGGCCGGTCGGACGTGGTGTTGGTACAGCCCGTGACGGAGGCGGAGGCCACTTTCGCGCTCGAGAGTGTCGGCCAATATGTCGGCGACGGATATCGGGCCGCCGTCCGGGCTCTGGTGGACCACAGTCGGGACCGCTGACGGGGCTACGGCAGCGGCGTTTCGAACGATTGTGGCGAGCGTCCATCGTCTATTACTGTTCTGAGTCTGCCCGGCGAGCCACAAACACGGTGGGGCCGACCCCGTCCTCGAACGGCCCCGAATCGGGTGATCATGACGACCAAGCGCTTTACGCTGGATGAAGCCAACCGGACGATTCCGCTGGTCAAACGGATCGTTCAGGATATCGTCGACGAGTATACCGAATGGAAAAACGCGCTCCGCCGCTATGAGATCGTCGCGTCGGAGGATCGGCCGGACCACGGCGAGTCGGGCGAAACCGAAGACGTGCGGTCGGAGGTCGATGCGATCGCGGCGCGGATCAACGAGTTCATCGAAGAACTGAAACAGATCGGCTGTGTGCTCAAGGGCTTCGACGACGGCCTGGTGGATTTCTACAGCGCCCAGAACGGGAGGGACGTCTGTCTGTGCTGGCGGCTTGGTGAAGACCGCATCGAGTTCTGGCACGAGGTCGACGCCGGTTTCACGGGCCGGCAGCCGGTGCGGGTGTTGGTAACCGGCGGGGAGGCCGAGCTGTGAGGTTCACCGTATTCCTTCACATGGTCGGGATAGGCCTATGGCTCGGCGGCGCGGTCGCCGCGGTGCTTCTCGGTGGTACGGTGGCATCCGAGCCGGAGGCCGCGCGGGCACAGGTGCACCGACTGTTCGGTCGCCTGTACGCCTGGCTCGTCGCGCCCGGCGCGATGCTCGCGGTAGGATCGGGCCTTGCCCTCGCGATGATGGTCGCGAGTGCCGGCGGTGGTGAGCGGCTTGGCGAGCCGGGCGTGGCCGCGATGCAGGCGACCGGTTTTCTGGCGGGACTCATTGAGTTGTTCGTGTCGTTCCCGATGTCGCAACGCCTGGCCCGGCTGGCCGACGCCGGTGCGCCGGCCGTCGCGCTCGATATGCTGCGCCGACGCGTGATTGGGGTGACGAGTGCCGCGCTGCTGTTCCTGCTCGTGGCGCTGTACCTCGGCGTGGTGAGTTAGCCCGCGCGCCGCGACGCCTCCCGCCCCCGGCCATTACCGTGCCCGCCATCTCCCTCGACCTGAGACGCCTCGCCGGCCGGTTCGCGCTGCAATCCGCCAGTCACATGGGGCGCGTCTCGCTGTTCAGCCTCGACATGGTGCGGTCGCTGGGGGAGTGGCGCATCTGGGTGCCGCGTACTTTCCAGCAGGCCCAGCATGTCGGCTACGGCTCCCTGTTCATCGTACTGCTGACGGCCGCGTTCGCCGGCGCCGTGACGGCGCTCCAGGCCGGGTACCAGTTCACCGGCAATATCCCGGTGTACATCGTCGGCGGCCTGGTGGTGCAAACGATCATCCTCGAGCTGGGCCCGGTGTTGACGGCGTTGCTGCTCGCGGGACGGATCGGCGCCCGCTACGCCGCGGAACTCGGGACGATGCGGGTGACCGAGCAGATCGACGCGCTCGAAAGCCTCGGCAGGTCTCCGACGTCCCATCTGATTCTCCCACGGGTCATCGCGGGGACGGTCATGCTGCCGGTGCTCGTCATCTTTGCGGACATGGTCGGGGTGCTGTCAGGCTGGTGGTTCGCGTCGACCGGTGTGCTCGAGCTCACCAACGCCGATTTTATCTACGGCGCGCGCTTCTTCTTCCGTCCGTGGGATCTGTGGTACTCGATCATCAAGTCGATATTCTTCGGGCTCGCGATCTCGCTCGTGCCCTGCTATGTGGGGTTCACCACCAAACAGGGGGCCGAGGGCGTGGGACGGGCGACGACGGCGGCGGTGGTCAGCGCCTCGGTGTTGATCCTCTTTCTCGATGCGGTGCTCGCGCAGATCTTGTTGCCCAATGCGTAGAGTGCGACGGCGGATCGACCGGACCCTGGGCACCTCACGGCCCGCCGGTACGGCAGGCGGGGCGGACCGGACAGATCGGGCAGCGGGGGTTGCGCGCAACGCAGATGCGGGCACCCAACTCCATCAACGCCTGGTTGAATTCCCAGGCTGTCTTGCGCCGTGTCGGAAGCAGTGCGCGGGCGAGCGTCCACAGCGCCCGCGCGGCGCGCGCATCCTGTGCCCAACGCGGGCGGAACACGCGGCGCAACACGCGGTTGACGTTGGTGTCGATGGCGGGCTCGCGCCGCTCGTACGCGAACGTCGCGACCGCGCCCGCCGTGTACCGTCCCACGCCGGGAAGGGTGCGCAGCGTGGTGGGATCGTCCGGGATGACGCTGTCGTGATCGTGCACGACGGTGCGCGCGAGCCGGTGGAGGTTGGCGGCACGACGATAGTAGCCGAGGCCTTCCCACGCCTCACGCACCGCGCTCGGACGCGCGCGCGCGAGGGCGCCGACGGTTGGAAAGCGGGTGAGAAAGCGCGGATAGAAATCGATCACCCGCGACACCGGCGTCTGCTGGAGCATGAACTCGGACACGAGCACCCGGTACGGATCGCGGGTCGCGCGCCATGGCAGGTCCCGCGCCTGCCGGCGATACCATGCCAGCAGGCGGCGGGTGAAACGGAGAGCGTTCGGGGGCCGGCGCATCGGGACGCAAGGTACCGGTGCGGCGCGACGGCGGGGAGAGCAACGCGGGGCGGCGCATGATCAAGCTTCGCAACGTCCACAAGCGATTCGGCGAACTCGTGGTGCTCGATGGGGTCGATTTCGACGTCGATCAGGGGGAAACGGTGTCGTTGTTGGGGCCGTCCGGCGTGGGGAAGAGCGTGCTGCTCAAGCATATCAACGGCTTGATCCATCCGGACGTCGGCGAAGTGTTCGTCGACGGCCTGAGCGTGCCGCACCTCAAGCGGAAGGCGCTGTCGACCTTGCGATCGACCATCGGATACGTGTTCCAGTTCGGCGCGCTGTTCGACTCGATGACCGTGGGAGAGAACGTGCAACTGGGGATCACCGACGAAGTATGTTCGTCAGACCAGGCGTACTGCCGTAGCCGCGTCACCGAGTGCCTCGAGCTTGTCAATTTGCCGGTGGAAACGGCGCTGAAGTACCCGTCGGATCTCTCGGGTGGGATGCGCAAACGGGTGGGCATCGCTCGGGCCATCGCGGGCCAGCCGACCTATCTCCTCTATGACGAGCCGACCTCCGGTCTGGATCCGGTGAACGCGGATATCATCGACAAGCTGGTGGTCAAGTTGCGCGATACCATCGGCGTTACCAGCGTCGTGGTGACACACGACGTCAAGGGTGCGTTCTTCGTGTCGGACCGGATCGCGTTGTTGAGGGAAGGGTCGATCCGGGCGATGGGCACGCCGGACGACATCAAGGCGAGCCGCGACGACGCGGTGCGGGAATTCATCGAGCGGGACTTCGAGACCTTCTTGGACGGGGACGGCTAGCGGAATGGACCTCCATTACAAACAGGAAGTGACCGTCGGCCTGCTCGTGATCGTCGCGATCGTCATGGTATTTGGCGGTCTCACGTTCCTCACCGGACGGTCATTCGGCGGCGCGGGCCACACCACCTTTGCCGCGCGGTTCGAGAACATTGCCGGTCTTGGCGTGGGCGATCCGATCCACGTGTCCGGTGTCCGCGTCGGCCGCGTGGGCGATATCGATTTGCAGGCCGTCAATGACGTCGTCGTATACCTGGAGGTATCCGACGCCGTGCGGCCACACGTGGATGCGCGCGCCGCCGTGCGTGCGATCGATGCCTTTGGTGCCATGTTCGTGGATTACGTCCCCGGACGGTCGGACGAGTTCCTGCGCGAAGGCCAGGTCATCACAGGGTCCCGGGACGTGGGGCTGATGGAAACCGCCGCCGACGTTGCGACGCAGGCGAGTGACGTACTGGCGGGCGCGGGGGCGGTGCTCAGCCCACGCACCGCCGACGATATCCACGAGACGCTCGGCGCCACACGCCGCGCGATGAACGTCATCGCGCAACTGGGCAGCGGACCGATGGTACGAGAGGCGACCGCCACGTTGGAGAAGCTCTCGAGCGTCGCCGCCAAACTCGACTCCATACTCGGGAGCCCGGACCTGGCGCGGTCCCTGGCGCAACTCGACGAAATCGCCGAGAGCCTGAACGAGATGGTCGTCGGGTTGGGCAACGCCACCAACGCGCTTGCGGCCGTGATCGAGAAGGTGGACGCCGATTCCGGGACGCTCGGCCGGCTGGTGAACGACACGACCATGTATAACGAGATGATCCGTCTCACCACGTCCATGCGGCTGTTGCTCGATGACATGCGGGAACGCCCGGGACGGTATTTCAGTCTGAAGGTGTTTTAGCAGACGGTCGCAATCGGTCGAGGACGGGAGGAGAAGGATATATTCTCCTCATGTTGAGCCTCACGTTTCTCGGCACTTCCGCCGCGCGTCCGACGGTCGAGCGCGGCGTCTCGTCCATCGCGGTCCAGCGCGAAGGCGAGACGTTGTTGTTCGACTGCGGCGAGGGCACCCAGCGCCAGATGATGCGCTTCGGCGTGGGGTTCACGCTGTCCGAGATCTTCTTCACCCATTTCCACGCCGATCACTTCCTCGGCATCACCGGCCTGATCCGGACCCTCGGTCTCCAGGGTCGGGAAGAGCCGCTGACCCTCTATGGTCCGCGCGGGGCGCGGCGCATTCTCGGCGGGTTAGCGGAGGTCGGCCGGGAACGCACCCCATTCCCGATCGAGATACGGGATCTGGCGGCGGGCGCCGTGCTGTCGCGCGACGAGTACGACATCGAAGCGATCGGTGTCGAACACGGTGGCGTGGCACTCGGCTACGCGATTCGGGAGCACGAGCGGCTGGGCCGGTTCGATCCGGACAAGGCCGCCGAGTTGGGCGTCCCCGAAGGACCGTTGTGGGGCCGGTTGCACAAGGGCGAGACCGTCGGGCTGGCGGACGGCCGGCGGATCGGTCCCGAAGATCTCGTGGGACCCCCGCGGCCCGGCAGGCTGGTGGTGATCTCCGGTGATACCCGTCCGTGCGAGCAAGTGGTGGCGGCCGCCACCGGCGCGGATCTGCTGGTACACGAGGCGACGTTCAGCGCGGAGGAAAAGGACCGCGCGGTCGAGACCCATCATGCCACCGCCGTCGAGGCGGCACAGGTCGCGTTGGCCGCGCGCGCGAAGAAGTTGGCACTCACCCACCTCAGCGCGCGCTTCTCGGCCGGCAGCAACGTGCTGCTCGATGAGGCGCGCGCCGTGTTCGCCGAGACGATCGTGGCGAAAGATGGGCTGGTGCTCGACGTGCCTTACGCCGAGTAACGGTACCAGGTCACGCTCCCGGCCAGGTACCACTTAATCGGAGGGTGCCGTCACCGTCACTTTCCCCGACATCCCTCGCCCATGGACGGTGCAGTAGTAGGTGAACTCGCCTGCCGAGTCGAACATGCGCGTGAACGCCCCCGAGCTCTTGGTCGACGAGTTGCCGATCGCGGCGTTGTCGAAGGTGACGTTGTGCTGGTTCAGTCCTTGCCAGGTCCACGTCACCGTCTGACCGGCATTCACCTGGTTGCCGGCTGGGTTGAACTTGTTGTCGACGACGCTCACGCTGGTGGTGACGGTGGGCCCGGTCGGGTCGGGGTCGTTGGTGTCCGGTGGGCCTTGCGTGTCGCCGCAAGCCAGGAGCGCGGTGGCAAGGCCGAGGATCGTGAGACGGTGCAGGGGCATGACAAAGGGCTCCGGTGTGGGGTCTTTCATGGTAACGCCTTGTCAGCGCGAAGGTTCCCTACGGGCGCGCTGCCGGGCTTGACCCCTTTTCGGGTGCTGTCTAGGTTTGAGGGCGGCACGACCCCGCCGCGGTATTTGGGCGGGGTTCTGCATCTGTACTTGGGGCTGTAGCTCAGTTGGGAGAGCGCCTGGATCGCACCCAGGAGGCCAGGGGTTCGAGTCCCCTCAGCTCCACTGCCCCGTGGTGTAACTGGCAACACGTCTGACTCTGGATCAGAAGAGTCCTGGTTCGACCCCAGGCGGGGCAATGCCAACGGCGCGGCGAAGCCGCGCCGTTTGGCGTTGCCCCGCCTGGGGTCGGGCCCTTGCTGACGCTGCGGGCTCGACCCCTGCGGGCTGGGCCCTCAACAGGCGGCGAAGCCGCGCCGTTTGGCATGGCCCCGCCTGGGGTCGGGCCCTTGCTGACGCGGCGGGCTCGACCCCTGCGGGCTGGACCCTCAACAGGCGGCGAAGCCGATGAACGTGATTCTGTTTGGCGCCAGCGGCATGGTCGGCACGGGTGCACTGCTCGAATGCCTTGCCGACGCACGCGTCGCTCGCGCACTCGCGGTTGGCCGCCGGCCGCTGGGGGTACAGCACGAGAAGCTCGACGAGCTGATCGTCGACGACTTCTTCGATTACGCCGCGGTCGAGCAGCGGCTGGTCGGATACGACGCGTGTCTGTTTTGCCTTGGAGTCTCGTCCGCGGGCAAGAGCGAAGCCGAGTACCGCCACGTCACCTACGACCTCACCCTCGCCGCCGCGCAGACGCTCGCGCGACTCAACCCGACCATGACGTTCTGCTACGTCTCGGGCGCCGGCACGGACAGCGCGGAGCGTAGCCGGCAGATGTGGGCGCGCGTCAAAGGCGCCACCGAGAATGCGCTGGCACGGCTCCCCTTCAAGGCGGTGTATCTGTTCCGGCCCGGGTACATCCAGCCGGTGAAAGGTGCGCGATCAGGCACGACGCTCTACCGCGCGTTCTATGCCGTGTTGTCGCCGTTCTATCCGATCCTGCAATGGGCGCTTCCAGGCTACGTCACGACGACCGAGACGGTCGGACGGGCGATGATCGAGGCGGCGCTCCATGGCGCCGGCCAGCGCGTGGTGGCGAGCCGCGCAATCAATGGGCTCGCTACACGACCGCCGCGAGGGGAATCGTGATCGCTGGCAAACGCCGGATCCACGCTGAGTGGATCCGGTGGTCCTCCCGTTCCCGGGATTGGGGCGCTCAGGTGGTTATGGCGCTTCGACCCGCGACCATGTTGTAGCACCATCCGAAGACCGCGCCGCACACCGCGCCGTCCACCAGGGCGTACAGCGTCACCACGAGCACCGACCCGAACCCTGCCGGGCCGTCGTAACCGGGATAAAGCGAAGCCACGAGCTGCAGGAATGCAGCGCCGTACGATTCCCAGATCAGGTTCCCCACGCCGACGAGAAAGACGCACGCAGCGGTGAGTACGCCCGTCGTGATGGCCAGGGCCTTGATGTTCAGCGACATGAGTTGCCTCCAGGGTGACTGGATGAAACCGAACTAGCCCAACGCCGTTTCGAGTCGGTCGGTCACGGTCGTGAGGACCTTGATCCGCGCGTACCGCTTGTCGTTGCCCTCGACCAGCGTCCACGGGGCCGATCCGGTGCTGGTTCGCTCGACCATGTCGTGCACCGCCAACTCGTACAGGTCCCACTTGGCGCGATTGCGCTTGTCCTCTTCGGTAAGCTTCCAGCGCTTGAACGGGATCTTCGCCCGGGCCTTGAAGCGTTTCTTCTGTTCGGCCTTGCTGATGTGCAGCCAGAACTTGACCAGCACGATGCCGTATTCGGTGAGTTGTTGCTCGAAGTCGTTGATCTCGCCGTACGCCCGGCGCCAATCGTCCTCGTGGGCGAATCCTTCGATTCGCTCGACCAGCACGCGCCCGTACCAGCTGCGATCGAAGATCGTGACGCGGCCGGCGCGGGGAAGGTGGCGCCAGAATCGCCACAGGTAGTGATGCGACCGCTCCTCTTCCGTGGGCGCGGCAATCATGATGACGTGATAGTGTCGCGCCTCGATGGCGCCGGTCAGTCGCCGAATGGCGCCCCCTTTGCCCGCGGCGTCCCATCCCTCGAACACGCAGATGGTCGACACGCCACGGGCATGCGCCTCGCGGTGCAGTCGCGCCAGTTTGGCCTGCAACCGTTCCAGCTCGGCCTCGTACTCGCTCTTGGACAGCTTGCTGTCGAGGTCCAGCGTGGACAGGATCGTCGGGTTCTCGGCGTCCAGTCCGAGGCGCACCGGGCGTGAAGGCCGCGCGCGGGTCGCCGGCGCCTCGTTGAGGCGCCCAGCGATCGCGTCGCGCAGCACGGTCGCAACCTCCAGCCGCCGGAAGTTGCCATCGGTTCCCTCGACGATGTCCCACGGTGCCTCGCCGCTACTCGTCCGCTGGATGATGCGCTCGCCGGCCGCGGCGAAGCCCGTGTACTTCTTCAAGTGCTTCCAGTCACGGTCCGTTACGCGCCAGGACTGGTTTGGATCGGCACTCAAGGCATCGAGGCGTTCCTTTTGCTGCAGGCGGCCGAGGTGCATCCAGAACTTGAGCACCAGGGCGCCGTCGTTGGCCAGCGTGCGCTCGAACCCGGCGACTTCATCGAGCCGGTCATCGAACGCCTGCGCCGAGATCTTCCCGAGTGCGCGCTGCACCAGCGGCAGGGAGTACCACGCGCTGAGGAAAACCCCGATGTGACCGTTGGGGGGGAGATCGCGCCAGAAGCGCCAGAATCTCGGCCGTTCGGATTCTTCGACGGTCGGTTCCGAGAAGGCGCGCGTGACGATCCAATGCGGATCCATCCACTCGTGGAGCATGTTGGCGACGTCTCCTTTGCCCGCACCGTCAACGCCCGCGAGGAGGAGTATCACCGGAAACGGCGCGTCACGAAGGCGGGCTTGCACGTCGAGGAGCTGTTCGCGCAACTCGGGTAGGCGCGCCCGGTAGTCTTCATCCGCAACCCGGCGACCGACCTCGGCGGTTTGAAACATGGTTGCCTCACCACCGGCGTTTGAGAAAGCGTGTGGAAATATGCGCGGCATTCCCGCGGGGGCCAGGAGCGCCGGGGCGCGCGCCGCCTCGCGCTCGCTATTCCGCTGTGTAGCTTTATCACGATTGGCAACCCATGGTGGGCAAACTGCTTGCGAGGAGGAGTACATGCGATTCCGCGGATACTGGTTGGCTGGGTTGGGGATGGCGATCTGTGCGGCGTCCGCTCATGCCCAGGCGACAGGCACTCCGTCGTTCAATGCGCCGTATCGGGCATTTGCCCGGTACGAGTTCGGCGGGACACTCAGCCTGCCCAGTGGGCCGGCGGATGTGGCGGTTGAGGGCCAGTTTCGGTTTGGACAGGGCAAGTGGGACATCGGGGTCCGTGGCGGCATTGTGCGGACCGACGCGGGAGCAGGCAGTTCGAACAGTTGGATCGCCGGCGTGGAGGGTCGCCAGCGCATCCTCGAGCATTCGGCAAGCTTCCCGCTTGACGCCGCCGTGGTGATTGGGGCGGGGACGAGCGAGTTCGATGCCTGGACCTTCCCCGGCACCGTCACATTCGGGCGGCGCGTCGATGTGGAGGATTTCAGCTTCATTGCCTACGGGCAGCCCGGAATCTTCATTACGACGGGCACCGGGGATACCGATGTGAGCTTCGGCATCGGATTCGGCGCCGACTTCCGGGTGGGAAACGCGCTCGACCTTCGTGTCAGCGTGGGGATACTTGACGGACCGGAGGGCTTGGCGGTGAGCCTGGTGTGGGTGCGGTAGGCCGGCGTCGCCTGCGGCACAATCGCCGATGCGCCACGACCCTTGCCGGCATCCGCAGGCAGACGTGACACCGACGCTCCGGAACAGTGTACGATGAGGTCATGAAGCCTCGAATCTACGTCGATGCGTCAGTGGTCGGAGGCTGTGAGGACGACGAGTTCTCGGAGCATTCCGTGCCGAGCGAGGTGCGCAAGCACCTCGCCGCGGTGCCCGAGGCGCACATCGCGACGCTCCAGCTTGGCGCTGAGGCAAGGAAACTTGCCGAAGCCTACATTGCGGAGGGAGTGATCTCGGCCAAGATGCGGGCCGATGCCCAGCACATCGCCATGGGAACCGTGGCCCGCGTCGATGTCCTGGTGAGTTGGAACTTCAAGCACATCGTCAATTTGTACCGGATCCACGGAGACAACTCCGTGAATCTGCGCAGGGGCTATCCGACGCTTGAGATCCGGCGCCACGGGAGGTACTGCCGGATGAATAGAACCCGGAAGACGTTCGACGCCGTTGCCATGATGCGGTCGATTCGAGACAGGGTCTCTGCCCAGATCGAAGGCATGACGCTTGAGGAAGAACTGGCCTGGCTGGCATCCCAGGAACTCAAGGATCCCTTCCTGGAGCGTCTCCGAGACAGAGCTGCCCAACAACAGCAGAGCCTGTGTGAAAACTCCTCGATGTGGAGAAAGAGGGGGTCCTCCGATGGCTCGCCGAGTCGCGATCGTGGCTCCTGAGCGAAATACGAGCGCCGATTTTCTGAAAGCGCGTGATCGCCGCGGGTTTTCACACAGGCTCGGCATCCAGCGGACGGCGCTCCGCGCGGCCGCTGATGCTGAGCGTTGACCGCGCGGCATCCATGCCCTCATGATCATCATGACCCAAGCATGACTCCACGGAAAGTGTGGATGTTCTCGCCTCATACGGGCGGCACGCTAATACCACCTCCCCTGCGAGAGGAGACGCGCCGCCGCATCCTCGCGCATGCAGATGCAAACTACGCAGGGCGCTTTTCGCGCATCACCGTGCGCTTTCGGGGCGCTTTCTGTTACATCGACGCATATTGTGAGCCGGATCGTCCAACCAAAGCCTTGCTCCGCGCGCGTGGCGAGACCGAGCGGCAATACTATCAACGCCTTCGGGAGAGTCCGATTCATCTCTGCCGGTTACGCTACTTCGCCGGGCGGCAGCGATGGACCGTCGCGTTCTATACCTACAGCCATGAACGGTACGAAGCCGCGGTATTCCCCACCGGCGACTTCCACGGGACACCGGAGGACGCCTTTGACCTTGCCGCCATCTACCTGCGCTAAGACGATTCCGCTACTGGCGGCCTAACACCTATAAGGCCTCCGCTGTCCAAGTCGACGTAGCTCTACAACACGGGGTGGGGTGGTCCCGTTTGAACGTGTGTCTCGGCCCCCTGTGCTCTGACTTCATTTCGGGATCGGTGCGCTGTTCTGCACCAAACACCTATCGAGACTCGGCCCAACACCGCCGGTGGCGCCGACCGTTTCCAGGCTTACGACCCGACGCGCCGAGATCTCACTAGCCCCACATCCTTCGAAACTTCACGAACCTCACCAGCTCCAAGCCGGGTCGCGCCGGGGTGAGTCCATATCCTCCCTCGTTCAACCAAGGAGTCACCGCGGCAGGCGAAACGCCACTACGTAGTCGCCTTCGCCGAATGGTCCGCCGCCGCCGACCGCTATCGCAACGAACTGTTCGCCGGATGCGAGACGGTAGGTCATCGGGGTCGCCTTGCCGCTCTCCGGCAGTGGACCGCGCCAGAGTTCACGGCCGGTCTCGATATCGTATGCCTTGAGCGACCGGTCGAGGGCGGCCGCGATGAAGACCACGCCGCCCGCGGTGGCGATCGGCCCGCCGAGGTTGATCGAGCCCCACTCCGGCGGGAGGTCGGTGCCGGGCGGCGCTGTACCTTCGAAGGAGCCGAGCGGGACTTCCCAGAGGCGTTCGCGGGAATCAAGATCCACGGCCACGAGTGTGCCGAAGGGCGGTGGCGTACACGGCAGCCCGGACGGCGACAACAGGATACGTCGGCGCATAATGTAGGGCGTCCTGCGCATGATGTTGTATTCGTAGCCGAGGTCTCGCCGCTCGTTCTCTGCGCTGGCCTCCTCGAAGTCCACGGAATCTCGTGCGATGAGCTGAACCTCGGCCGCGACTCGGTTCACCGGGATCACGGCGATGCGCCGTTCGGGATCCCAAGCGAGGCCACCCCAGTGCGCACCGCCGATGTTGGACGGCAGGACCAGCGTGCCACCCGTGTCCGGTGGCGTGAAGATCCCCTCGTTGCGCAGCGGCTCGATCATCGCACGGCACGCCGCCCGATCCTCCTCGCTCACGCCCCAGACGTCTTCGAGCGCCAGGCGATGCGGACTCAGGAGAGCGATGGCGCGGGTGAACGGCTGCGTCGGCGACGCCTCCTCGCCCGGGATTCTGCTCGCCGGCGCGAATCGCTCTTCGACGGGGAAGAGCGGCTCGCCCGTCTCGCGGTCCAGCACGAATAGCATGCCCGTCTTCGTCGCCTGGAGCACGGCAGGAACCTCGACGCCGTCACGAAGGATCGTGACGAGGGCGGGTGGGGCGGCATTGTCGTAGTCCCAAAGGTCGTGGTGCACGGTCTGGAACACCCAGGCGAGCGCCCCCGTCAACGCCCGAAGAGCCACGATCGAGTTCGCGTACCGGTTGTCGCCCAAGCGCAGCACGCCGTAGTAGTCGGGCGCGGCGCTGCCGGTCGGGACAAACACCAGGTCGCGCTCGGGGTCTGCGGCAAGGATCGACCACGCGTTCGCGCCGCCGGTCCCATGGGCGACCGCGCCGCGCCAGTCGCCGTAGGCGGGGTCGCCCGGATCCTGCGGGATCGGGTCCCAGCTCCACACCAGATCCCCCGTGCGGGCATCGTATGCTCGCACTTCGCCACTGGGCAGATCCGGTTGTGTGTTGTCGCCAACCGACGACCCCGTGATCACCAGGTCATTCACGACCACGGGCGGCGACGTTACGGTGTAGGCCGCAGGTTCGAACGGCGCGATGCGCAGACCCTTCTTGAGGTCGACCCTTCCGTCGTCTCCGAACGCGGGACAGGGCCGCCCGTCACCGGCATCCAGCGCGATGAGCTGGGACTGGGCGTTCGCGACGAAGATGGTGCGATGGCACGGGTCGCCCGGCAATGCTCGTTCGTCCACCCATAGCGAGACACCGCGGCTCACGAAGTCGCCGTAGGTCACGTCCCGCCGGATCTCGGGATCGAACACCCACACCTCTGCGCCCGTTTCCGCGTCCAGCGCGATGACGCGGCCCAGCGGCGTGCCGACGTACATGGTGCCTCCGCTGACCAGCGGTGTCGTCTCGAACGATGCGGCCTTCGCCGTCGCGAACCGCGGTTCCGTCTCACCGGTACGATACGTCCATGCTATCTCGAGCCGCCCGACGTTTCCACGGGTGATGACCGCAGCGGGAGAATAGCGGGTGCCGTATACGTCCCGCCCGTTCGCCTCCCAGCCAATTTCCTGCGCCCCGAGCGGTGCCGCCGCTGTGCAGAGCAGGCATGCAAGCAGCGTTGGTCCTATGATTCTCATCGCCAAGGTGAATCTCCATTCCACGAGGAAGGCGTCCGGATTTCTCCTAACAACAGCAATACCGCACCTCTCGGTGCATTCTAACGCATTGGGCATAAGCCGCGACGCGCCTGCTCGGAGCGCAACAGCATCCGGAGCAACGGCCGCGTCGTCGGCTTCATGCCGAGAACCGGCGCGGCGCTCGATCCCAATCGTCGCGAGGCGTGTTCCGCAGCTCCACAGCATACTGGAACCCTGCCATGAGTTCGTCCTTCTGCCAGGGCGTGTCGCCCGAGCCACGGCTGATTGCCGGATCCATCGAGCCCCTCCGTTCGGGCCCCGGGGAAGAGATAGCCGTTCCTTCGCCACGCTGGATAAGCGAGTCGCGAGATTAAGCAGGAACGTAGGTCAACCTGATCACATCCTCGCCAATCCGATCATGAGTCATAAGGCGGAGCGGCGGCCGGGGTCCGGCGAAATATGGCTTGCCATGACCGAGCACGA
>DASWIX010000013.1:0-2310 GCA_036397455.1 Gemmatimonadales bacterium
CGATTACCGCCGCCTTACGTCGTCGCGGTCGGGCGGGCTCTACGTACTCAGTCCAGCAATTCGGGCCAGCTATGGACTTGTACTCGTGACCTGTGGTTCAGGGTTCGGCGATCCAGAAAGCTGCTCTCGCGCCACGCCCGATGTGACCGGCCAAGACGGCAACGTTATTGCGGAGGGCAACGGACTGAATCAAGCCACCCTCCAACGCCGCGGGCGACCATGCAGCGCCGTCAACTGAGGTCCACAGGCCGACGTTGACCGGCATCTGTGCGCAACAGTGATTCCAGGTGAGAGTCAGATATGCCCGTCGGCCGGCACTGGCGAGGGTCCCGCCCGTTATGCCGCTCTCCATTCCTCGGCCGGCCTTCGGTCCATCCGGTCCGGTCAAGTCGTTGACATCGATCGTCCTCGTCCAATCGAGACCGTTCGCCGACCACCAGACCGATATGGTCGAAAAATCCGCGTCGAACGCGAGCGCGAGCCAGTCGCCATCCAGTGACGTCACGTCGAGCGGGCCGCCTCCAGGCAAGCTCCGAGCCTCGTACCACATTTGACCATCGCCCGACGCAAGCACGAGTGCCCCGCCGCTGGGTGATACGTAACCCCGTGCTACGAAGCCTTCGTCTCCGGCGACGATATCGTGGAAGCCGCCCTCCTCTGGAGCGTCATGCGCCAACGACCAGCCCAGCCCATCGGCGGAAAACCAGAGCTGGGTTCCGGTGGAGAGCGCATATCCCATCGGCCCGAATGCGAATGAGTTAGCAACGACGCCATTCGGCAGCCCAAGGTCGACCTCCCGCCAGGTCAGGGCATCGTCCGCAGTCCAGGCGGCGCTGCGTGCCGGAGGCGCCCCAAGTTCTGAGTAGGCCGCGTTCACGCCGACGACGCCAACCAGAAGGAGTTGTCCATCACTGACCGGGGCGAGCCCCACCAACGATACATCCTGAGTACCCAGATCCAGGGGTTGCTCCACCCAACGCCGGCCATCCGATGAGCTCCATACGCGAGGCGAACCGGACGCGGACGGGGCTGTGTACGGGCTGTCGAAGTGGTGGCCCACGGCGACGAAGCGTCCGTTCCACGCCACAACAGCGTTGGCGAATTCGAGCGCACCTTCCTCTCCGAACGAGGCCGCTAGGCATGGTTCGATGGTCGGTGAATCACACGGGCCCGTCGCTCCGGGCGTCGGCCGCGATATCTCACTCGCCGCGGTCGAGGGCCGAGGCGTGCCGGTTGGCTCGACAGCGGCCGGGCTCGCGCAGGCCGCGAGCAGGACGACCATCGCGACGAGTACGCGCATTTCCACCAGTCTATGCACTACTGCGCCGGCGATTCGGCGGCCAGCTCCCGACGCCCACCTCGGCTACCGCGGGTCCCGAGGGGTCGAATCGCCGGGAGTTAGGCCCGGGGCGAACTGTGGAATAGGGGTCTGCGAGCGAGGGATTATGGATCGCAGGTGCCAATGTGCGTCGCGAGGGTCGCGGCGGCGTCGCTCGCAGCTACCCGCGTGTACAGGTCGCCCTCAGCGTCGAAGGGGGTCATGTACGGATCGTTGGCGTGTTCGGCGAGCCAGGTGTAGTACCAATACACGACTGCCCATGCCCCGCCCTCCTCCGAGGAGGCGTCATTTCCGTCCGGGCACGTGTGGAAATATCCATCGACGTGACGGGCCTCGTGCAGGAACAGCTGGACGACGTGCACGAGACCTATCGCGGCGTTCGGGTCCCTACCGACCCAGAGCTGTGCCCAATGCTCGGCCAGGATGCCTTGACTGGGGATGACCAGGACACCTTGATCCTCACAGCAGTAGGCGGACGTCCCGCGGAAGACGATTCCATTGACCTCTTCGGCGAACCAGTTGAACAGCGGAAGATCCGTCCACGGCAATGGGGCATCGAATGGTATGCGCCGCATGGAGAGAACTGCCTGGTAGGCGCGCTCCTGGAAATACGTCAAATCGGCAGATCCTTCTGCAGCGGTACAGACAAGGGCGGGTGCCGTCAGATCCTCTTCGAAGGTCATCGTCAATGCCGAGTCCACGAGTGCGATCTCGTCTGACGTGGGACAGCGCGCGAGAGCGGCGTCTAGCGTGGCGTCCTGCGGAATCCCTAGAGGCGGCGTCGGAGTCGGGGGTGTGGGCGTCGGTGTGGGCGTCGGGGTGGGGCTCGGCGCCGCCGTGGCAGTCGGCGTTGGGCTGGGGCGTACGATCGCGGCCGGTGAGGCGTTTGGTTCGGGTTGAGCGGAGTCGGATGGGCCGACCTCGATGCCCGCAGCCGGTGCGTCCTGGTTCAACACCGCGGCTGCGAGCCC
>DASWIX010000014.1:0-1527 GCA_036397455.1 Gemmatimonadales bacterium
CCGCTATCGCATCGGCTTCGTCACGATCAACGCATCGAGCAGCGCCAAGTACCTGAAGATCGACAAATTCGACGTCACGCACAAGTTGGACTGGTACGCCAAGTTCTATGCCCAGACTCCATCCGGCTCGACGCCGCTGCGGCAGGCGCTGTCCCGCGTCGGGCGCCATTACGGCGGCATGACCGACGGCATCAACAGCTTCATGCCGGACGAGCCGCTCCAGTACAGCTGCCAGCAGAACTTCGCGCTGCTCACCACCGACGGCTACTGGAACAGCTCGAGCGGGGTCAAGTTGAACGGCACGACCACCATGGACAACCAGGACGGCAACATCGAGACGTTCGTCAACCGCCCCACCGGCACGCTCGACGGGGCGGGATCGACGGTCACGGATACCGCGAGCACGCAAACGCTGGAACAGGTCGTCTGCGCGTCCAATACGACGGCGAATTTCTCCGGGAGCCCGGATACGAGCTGCGGCTGCGCCGTCAACCTGAAGCGGGTCAAGCAGCGCACTCTTGACACCATCACCAGCACACCCATCGTTGACGGCGTGCCGGGCACGCCCACGACCAACACCGTTACCACCTTCCAGGACATCACAGCCTGCGATGCATTGCAGGAAACAACGGTAACGCGGGTTACGATCGCGGAGCAGGTCGTATGCACGCGCAACAACACGACGAGCTTCCCCGGCACCCCGGAAACCAACTGCGGCTGTCCCACCGGCAGCCCCACGCAGCGCCGCATCAAGCAGCGCTCGCGCGACTGGGATGAGACCGTCGTGAGCTACGACGGCGTGCCGGCTACGCCCACCTACACCAACCCCGGAACGGCAACCTTCCAGGACGTAACCGCCTGTACCACCAGCGGGTTGACCGCCGGAGCGACGACCATCACGCCCATCGGCGCCCCCGTCGTCAACTCCACGGGTTCGACGATCACGTCGGCGGACCTCACCATCAACCCCAACCCCACCGTGCAACCCGGCACGACGTCCTCCAGCGCGACCCCGGGCGGCTTCGCCAACACGCTCGCCGACGTGGCGATGTACTACTACAAGACGGACCTCCGCACCACGGGGGCGATCGGCATCACCAAGAACAATGTCCCGACGACGCAGGGCGTCGACGAGGCGGCGCACCAGCACATGGTGACCTTCACCCTCGGGCTTGGCCTGGACGGCCTCATGAATTACCGCCCCGATTACAAGACATCGACCGATCCAACCTCAGATTTCGACAAGATCCGCACCGGCGTCACCGGCTGCTCGTTCTCGCCGGGCGGCACCACCTCCATCTGCAACTGGCCGCAGCCGGTCTCGGACTCGCCCACGGCGCTCGACGACCTGTGGCATGCGGCGGTGAACGGACGCGGCACGTATTTCAGCGCCAAGGACCCCAACTCGCTGCAAAGCGGGCTCACCTCGGCGCTCTCCGCGATCAAGACCACCGTCGGCGCGGCCGCGTCCTCGGCCACCAGCACGCCGAACGTGACGCCGACCGACAATTTCATCTACAGCTCGAC
>DASWIX010000015.1:0-2256 GCA_036397455.1 Gemmatimonadales bacterium
CGTTGTGCCCGCCGCGCATTTCCAGGAACGTCTTGGGCTCGCTCGCCGCCTCGAACAGTTTTTTGCCGTGCGCGTAGGGCACGATATCGTCATCCCGGCTGTGCGCGATGAATACCGGCACGCGAATCCGCTTCAGGTTCGCCTGGTTGTCGTAGCCGATGCGGCTCAGCAGGCGCACCGGCAGGAACCAGTAGACCTGCGCGCCGAGATCGTTGACCGACGTGAACGTCGAAAACAGCAGGACGGCGCGCGGACCCGTCCCCATCCCATGCCCTTCCCCCGTTCGAGGGAAGGGGATCTCGAGCCTCCCCTCTCCGCTCGGGAGAGGGGCGGGGGTGAGGGAGGCCGCGAGCCAGGTCGCGACCGCCGCGCCCAGCGACTCACCCGCGATCACGACGTTCTGCGGCCGCGCCATCCGCGCGTGGCGCAGGTACTCCCACGCGGCCTCCGCGTCGCGATAGGTTCCCGCCTCGGATGGCGTGCCAGTGCTCTTGCCATAGCCGCGGTAATCGACGATGAGCGTCGTGTAGCGCAGGCGGTGGAACATCTGGAGGTAATCGAGGCGATGCGAGATGTTGCCGGCGTTGCCGTGGAAGAACAGCACGACCCCGCGCGCATTTTCGGCGGGCACCCACCACGCGTCCAGGGTCTCGCCGTCGGCGGTACGGATTTGCACCGACTCGAACCGCAACCCGTAGGACTGGGGGGTGAGCACGGCCTCGCGCCCCGTCCCGGGGAAGAACACGAGGTGGGACTGGAACAGGAACACCAGCACCAGTACCGCGCCGTAGGCGATGGCGAGCGGTATCAGCAGTTCCCCGAGCATGCGCCGCATCGTGCTACCAGAGGAAAGTCGCGCCGGCTATGCACCGTCTTCAGCACACCTAGAAGATGGCGTAGACGATCCCCACACCGCTGACCACGACCAGAGTAAGCCCGGCAAGGAACAGTACATCGACAATTCGGGAGAGTGCGACCAACCGCGCCTCGGTGTCGGTACGCAGTGCCCAAAACGAAAGATAGGCGCAAATCAGGAAAATGGTGGCGGTAAGACCGAGGATGTCGTCGCCCAGCCCTTCGTAGGCTTCGGCCTTGGATTGCGCGTGAAGCAGGCCGATGCCCGCCACGCAGAAGCCGGCCAACGTTGCAGACATCGGCAGGATCCTAAAAAGCATGTCCCGGAGTTCAGCAACAGGCACGGAGCGACGGAACATCATTGGCTTGCCTCTAATCCGTTGACCAATGTCCTACCACCCGAGCACATAGGCCGGCCGCCGCGGATCGGCGCCGCCGTGCAGCACTCCGTTTTCATGGTCGGCGACGATGGTGCACACCGCCCCCGCAAGCCACGTCATGTCGTCCCACTCGTAGACCTTGTGGCCCCGTTCCCTGAGGTCGCCGCCCGCCGCCACGGCGAGACTCGACTCGAGGTGCAGCCGTCCCGGATAGTATGGATGGGGCTCGAACGAGCCGGGGAAGCTGTAGCCGGCGAAGCGCGGCGCCTCGACCGCGGCCTGGGGCGCCATGCCGAACACGTTGACGTTGAGAAAGACCTGCAGCATCGCCTGGCATTGCACGTCGCCGCCCGGTGTGCCGAACGGCATGTAGACGCGCCCGTTCTTGAACGCCAGCGCGGGATTAGGCGTCAACCGCGGCCGCTTGCCGGGCGCGACCGAGCTCGCATGCGCCGGATCCGACCAGGACTGTGTGCCGCGGCCGGAGCACAAGATTCCCACGCCGGGGATGATAGGCGTCTTGTCCGAGCCGTCACTCGGCGTGCACGAGAAAGCGTTGCCGTGCCGGTCGATCACGCACAGATAGGAAGTGTCTCCCGGGCCCGGCGCGTCGTCGGGCTCAGGCGCGGGAACACACCGGTGCTTCAGCTGCGCGAGCGTATCCGGATCGCCCGCTGGCGGCATCTCCGGCCACGCCTTCTCCAGGCTCACCATGGACCGCCGGTGCTCCGCGTAGCGCTCCGACATCAGCCCCTTGATCGGCACCCCGACGAAGCGCGGATCGCCGAAGTAGTGGTGGCGGTCGGCATAGGCGAGCTTCAGCGCCTCGGTCACGACGTGGATGTACTCCGGCGAGTTGTGCCCCATTGCCTTCAGGTCAAAGCCCTTGAGGATGTTCAGCGCCATCGGCAGCACCGGGCCCTGCGACCACGGCCCGCAGGCGTGCAGCTCGATGCCGTCGAAGCGCGAGCGCACGGTGGGCTCGAACTTCACGCGGAACCCCGCGAAGTCCTCGTAGCGC
>DASWIX010000016.1:0-3812 GCA_036397455.1 Gemmatimonadales bacterium
GACCAACACCGCGCGTTCGCACTCTCGCGTGACGGGAGCGCGGTGACTGGAGTGCGTTGGCCGTTCGGTCGTCAGTCCCGCCCTGAAGGGCGGGCTCGGCCGAGAACCGCGCGCTGAAGCGCGAGACGACTCCGGTCCACCCTTCAGGGTGGGGTGTTTGGCCGAGCCCGGGCTCTCAGCCCGGGACCAACACAACCGAAGACCTGCACGGGGAACAGCGAACGCCCCAATGTGGTTACGGGCGTATGTCCCGCTCCGTCGTCCCGACGCTTGTCCTGGCCCTGGTCCCATTCGCGGCGCGCGCCCAGGACGCCGACGGGTGGCGCACCGATTTTTCCCGGCACAGCGTGCCGCTCGCGGAGATCGTCTCGGGCGGGCCGCCCAAGGACGGCATTCCGGCGGTGGACCGGCCGCGATTCGTCACGGTACGCCAGGCCGATCGCTGGCTGGTCAATCGGGAACCGGTGGTAGCGGTGTCGATCGGTGGGGAGACCAAGGCGTACCCGCTGCAGATCCTGATCTGGCACGAGATCGTCAACGACGCGGTGGGCGGCGTGCCCGTGGTCGTGACCTTCTGCCCACTGTGCAATACGGCGCTGGCCTTCGATCGGCGGCATCGCGAGCGGCTGCTGGATTTCGGGACGACCGGCCGGCTGCGGCACTCGGACCTCGTCATGTACGACCGCCAGACCGAGAGCTGGTGGCAGCAGGCCACCGGTGAGGGGATCGTCGGCGCGTTCGCCGGCGACCGGCTGTCGTTCGTGCCCGCGCCGGTGGTCAGTTGGGAGACGTTCAAAGGGGCCTATCCCGATGGACAGGTGTTGTCACGGGACACCGGTCACGATCGACCATACGGCCGCAATCCGTATCGCGGATACGACGCCGAGGGGGCCGGCCCGATCCCGGGTTTCGCCCGGCGGAGCGCGGACGACCGTCTGCCGGCGATGGAGCGGGTGGCGGCGGTCCGGCTCGGCGACGAGACCGTGGCGTATCCGTTCACGCTTCTCTCCGACCGGCGCGTCGTCAACGACGCGGTGGCCGGCCGGCCGATCGTCGTGTTGTGGAGGGCCGGCACCGCCAGCGCGCTCGACCGCGCGGAGATCGCGCAGGGGCGGGACGTCGGATCGACCGGCGTGTTCGATCGCCGGATCGACGGCACGTCCCTCACCTTCGCGGCGGACGCCGGCGGGCGATTCCGCGATCGCGAGACGCGAACGACCTGGGACATTCTCGGTCGCGCGGTGAGCGGCCCGCTGGCGGGCAGGCAACTCGATCCGATCCAGCACGGCAACCATTTCTGGTTTGCGTGGGGTGTCTTTCAGCCGAACACGCGCGTCGCGCGCTGACGCGGTTGCGGGTCCGCGCACATGGGATAAGGTTTTATCATGGCGGCGCATGGGACCACAGCGGAAACGACCACCGATTTCGCCAACGCGGTGGCGCTCGGACTGAGCGATACGCCGCGCTGGCTGCCCGCGCGGTTCCTCTACGATGCGGCCGGAAGCGCGCTGTTCGAGCGGATCTGTGAGCTGCCGGAATACTACCTGACCCGCGCCGAGTCCGGCATTCTGGAGCGGGCCGCGGGCGACATCCGGAGCTGCACCGGGCCGGTGACGCTCATCGAGTTGGGGTCCGGCAGTTCACTGAAGACCGACCATCTGCTCGCGGCCTACGCGGACGGCGATCGCCCGGTGCGCTACGTACCGGTCGACGTCTCAGCGTCCATTCTCGAGATCGCGGCGGAGCGCATCGAGGAAACCTTCCCGTCGGTAAACGTCGCGGGCGTGCACGGGCAGTATGAACAGGCGTTTCCGCTGCTGGCGGAGTTCGCGCCGACCATGCTGCTGTTCCTCGGCAGTACCATCGGGAACATGAGCCACTCCGAATCGCTGTCGTTCTGGCGTCGCGTGTCGGCTGCCATGCCGCACGGGAGCTACGTGCTCCTGGGGGTGGATCTCGTCAAGCACCCCGCGGTGCTCGAGGCCGCGTACAACGATGCGGCCGGCGTGACGGCGCGCTTCACCAAGAACCTGTTCGTCCGCATGAATCGTGAGCTGGGCAGCACGATCGATGTGGATGCCGTCGAGCACGTCGCGCGCTGGAACGACGCGTGGCAGCGCGTCGAGATCTCGGCGTGTTTCACCCGGACCCAAACGGTGCACGTGCGACCGCTCCATCGCCAATTCGTGATCGAGGCCGGCGAACAGGTGATGACCGAGATCAGCCGCAAATTCGTCCTGCCGAGTCTCGAGAGCTACCTGCGCTGTTTCGGACTTGATCTCGAGCATACGGCCACCGACGACGAAGGCTTGTTTGCCGTGCTGCTGCTGCGGAAAGGAAACCAGGATGGGTACTTCGACGACTGAACCGACCACGCAATCCGCTCTGGCGGCCCAATACCGGACGGTACGCGATCGAACCGACTGGCTCTGCGAACCGTTGGTGCCGGAAGATCAGGTACCGCAGTCCGCGGTCGAGTGCAGCCCCATCAAATGGCATCGGGCACACACCACGTGGTTTTTCGAGACGTTCCTGTTGCGTCCGTTGTACCCCGAATATCAGCCGCTCAACGAGCGGTACATCTACCTGTTCAATTCGTATTACAACGCCGTCGGCGACCAGTACGCGCGACCCAACCGCGGTCACGTCACGCGTCCCACGGTCGGTGAAGTCAGCGAATACCGGCGATACGTCGATCGCCACATGCTGGTGCTGCTCGCGGGGGAGGTGCCATCGAAGGAACCGGTGCCGCCTGCCGTGGTCGCGCTGGGATTACACCACGAGCAGCAGCACCAGGAACTGATGGTGACCGATCTGAAGCATCTCTGGTCGTTCAACCCGCTGTACCCCGTGTATCGGGAAGGGGCGGCGGATCGGTGGGGTGGGGGATCGGTACCGCCGATGGGGTGGGTGGATGTTCCCGAGGGGGTGCATGAGATCGGCTTTGGCGGCACCGGGTTCTGCTACGACAACGAAACCCCGCGACATCGGGTGTTCCTCGAACCGTGTGAGATCGCCGGCCGGTTGATCACGGCGGGCGAATACCTCGCGTTCATGGAAGACCGTGGTTACGATCGGCCGGAACTCTGGCTGGCCGACGGCTGGACGGCGGTGCGCGAGCGCGGGTGGAACGCGCCGCTCTATTGGGCGCGCGAAGCAGACGGCTGGTGGAGCTACACGCTGAGCGGCTATCGCCGGATCGATCCGGCCGAGCCGGTCACGCACATCAGTCACTTCGAAGCGGACGCCTACGCGCGTTGGGCCGGCGCGCGGCTGCCGACCGAAGCGGAATGGGAAGTCGCCACCGCCGCGCTCCCCATCGAGGGCAACTTCGTCGATGACGCCGCCTTTCACCCCGTGCCGTTGCGCGGGGAGGGTGAGGGCCTGCGGCAGGCGTACGGCGATGTCTGGGAGTGGACCCAGAGCGCCTACCTGCCGTACCCCGGCTACGATCCGCCCGACGGGGCGCTCGGCGAATACAACGGCAAGTTCATGTCGGGCCAGATTGTGTTGCGCGGGGGCTCGTGCGCCACCGCACGGTCGCACATCCGCGGCCCCTATCGGAACTTCTTCTATCCGGACGCGCGGTGGCAGTTCTCGGGGATCAGGTTGGCGAGGTCCTAGCACCCAAGGCATCCCGAGTGGCGGCTTCACGCCGCCGATCATCAGCGGCATGCGCTTCCGACCGGCAGACCCGCCGCCCCGGGATTCGCCGGGTAAACCCGGCGCTCGGCGCCGGCTTCGCCGGCGACACGTCCTGAAGGACGTCGACTTCCGCATTGCGCTTCAGCGCACGTCGCGCGCAGCGCGCC
>DASWIX010000017.1:0-40116 GCA_036397455.1 Gemmatimonadales bacterium
ATCCGCGGCTCGTGACCAAGGGGTACGGCCGGCGCTTCGCGGGCGCCCTGCCCCTGCCCGTCACCGAAGCCGGGGACGGCGCCGACCTCGCGGCCCGGGCCGCGGCGTGGTGGGAGACGCATTCCACGAGAGGAGACGCAACATGAACGCCATCGCGTCCAAGAGGGCGGCCGTCCGCGCCCCCCGGGGCGACGTCATCACCTGCAAGGGGTGGCAGCAAGAAGCGGCCCTGCGCATGCTCATGAACAACCTCGATCCCGAGGTGGCCGAGCGACCCGATGACCTCGTGGTCTACGGGGGTACGGGGAAAGCGGCCCGGACCTGGGACGCGTTTGATGCGATCTGCGGGGCGCTGCGGGTCCTCGAGAACGACGAAACGCTACTGGTGCAGTCCGGCAAGCCCGTCGGAGTGTTTCGGACCCACGAGGACGCGCCACGGGTCCTGATCGCGAACGCCAACCTGGTCGGCCGCTGGGCGACCTGGGATATCTTCCGGAAGCTGGAACGTGCCGGCTTGACGATGTACGGTCAAATGACGGCGGGGAGTTGGATCTACATCGGCACGCAGGGGATTCTGCAGGGGACGTACGAGACATTTGGCGCCGTCGGCCGCACGCATTTTGGTGGGTCGCTTCGCGGTCGCACCGTGCTGAGCGGTGGGCTCGGTGGAATGGGAGGTGCGCAACCGCTCGCGGCCACGATGTGCGGCGCGGCGTTTCTCGGCATCGAGGTCGACGAAGCGCGCATACGCCGGCGGCTCGAAACCCGCTATCTGGATGTGTTGGCCGGATCGCTCGACGAAGCGCTGGACCGCGTCACGGCGGCGCGCGACGCGGGTGAACCATTATCGGTCGGCCTGGTCGGGAACTGCGCCGAAGTCCTGCCCGAAATCGTTCGGCGCGGTTGGACGGCTGATGTGGTCACCGATCAGACATCGGCGCACGACCCGCTCCATGGCTACATCCCGGCGGGATGCTCGCTGGCCGAGGCGGAGGCATTGCGTACCGCTGCCCCGGACGAGTACGTGCGGCGGGCTCGCGCGTCGATCGTGGAGCACGTTGGCGCCATGCTCGCCTTGCAGCGCGCGGGCGCCGTGACGTTCGACTATGGCAACAATATCCGCACCGAAGCGCTTGACGCCGGTCTGTCGGACGCGTTCGACATCCCGGGATTCGTCCCGCACTACGTGCGACCGTTGTTCTGTGAGGGGAAAGGCCCGTTCCGCTGGGTGGCGTTGTCCGGGGACCCCGCCGATCTGTCCCGAACGGACGACCTCGTGCTGGAGATGTTTCCGGAGGACGACCATCTGGTGAATTGGATACAGCTTGCTCGGGAGCGCGTGGCCTTTCAGGGATTGCCGGCGCGGATCTGCTGGCTGGGCCAGGGCGCGCGCGCCCGCTTCGGTCTGGCGTTGAATGCGCTGGTGGCCTCCGGGGAGATCAGTGCCCCGATCGTGATCGGCCGGGACCACCTCGACACGGGGTCGGTGGCGTCGCCGTTTCGCGAGACGGAGGCCATGCGCGACGGCTCCGACGCCATCGCCGATTGGCCTCTGCTCAACGCCATGCTCAACACGGCGTCCGGTGCGTCGTGGGTGTCGTTCCATCATGGGGGGGGAGTCGGCATCGGGAACAGTCTCCACGCGGGACAGGTTATCGTGGCGGACGGTACCGACGGGGCCGCACGCCGCCTCGAACGCGTCCTGACCAACGATCCCGGGATCGGGGTGGCGCGCCACGCGGATGCGGGATACGCGCGCGCCCTGGAGACGGCGGCGACTCACGGCATCCGCCTGCCGATGGGTCCGGGGGCCGACTGAGCACGCTGGTCGCCGGCGCCCGGCAGATCGTGACGTGCCGTGGGGTGGCGGCCGCGCGACGGGGCGATGCGATGCGGGCGTTGAATGTCCTGGACGACGGCGCCATCTTGATCGGCGATGACGGGCGGATCGACGCGGTTGGTCGCTATCGAGACGTCCGGGCGTCCGCGGGGGCTGCGACAACCGTGGAAACCTCCGGCGTGATCTTTCCGGGTTTCATCGACTGCCACACGCATGCGGTGTTCGGCGCGGCGCGCCTGGCCGATCACGAGCGACGCGCGCTCGGCATGGACTACAAGACGATCGCGGCGGGGGGCGGCGGGATCCTGTCGTCGGTGCGTGACCTGCACATGTGGTCCGTCGACGACCTGCGCGATGTCACGGCCCGTCGCCTGAATCACCTCTTGGCCCAGGGAACGACCACCGTCGAGGTCAAGTCCGGTTACGGTCTGGATACCGCGGTCGAACTGCGTCAACTGGACGTGATCGCCTCACTCGAGATGGGCGGATTGCCCGCCGTCGTGCCGACATTCCTCGGGGCCCACGAGGTCCCTACGGACTATCGAGCCCGCCGTGAGGCCTATGTGGCCCTGGTGTTGGACGAGATGCTCCCGAAGGTCGCTGAGCACGGTGTCGCGAGGTTCTGCGACGTGTTCTGCGAACCGGGTGTGTTCACCGTGGCGGAATCGCGAGCGATACTTCAGCGCGCGGCCGGCTTGGGCCTCGGGCTGAAGGTGCACGCCGACGAGCTCGATGGCTCCGGCGGTGCGGAACTCGCCGTGGAACTCGGAGCCGTGAGCGCGGACCACTTGGCACGGGTATCGGACGCAGGCGTAGCGGCGCTCGCTCGCGGGCGTACCGTGGCGGTGCTGCTGCCGGGGACCATGCTGTTTCTCGGCAGGTCGGATCGGGCACCGGCCCGCCGTCTGATCGAGGCGGGAGCCGCGGTGGCGTTGGCGACCGACTTCAACCCCGGGAGTTCGCCGGGAATGAGCCTGCCACTCATGGCGACGCTTGGCGTGTCGCAGCTTGGCATGACGCCGGCGGAGGCGGTCCACGCCATTACCACCAATGCGGCGGCCGCGGTCGGCGAAGCAGCCACACGAGGACAGATCGCGGTCGGATACCGAGCCGACCTGGTGGAAGTGGCGATACGCGAATGGCGGGAACTGGTATACTGGTACGGGGTCAATCTCGTGAGGCAAGTGTGGGTCGGCGGCTTGGCTTGTCACCCGCGTGAGGGACCCGTAAATTTTGTAGTTTGATGGATTTCCACAGCCCTGACCGGCATCGAGGCCAGCCCTGAACGTCGAGAAAGTCAAGAAGAAAGCCCGAAGGTTCGAGGAAAAGGGACAGGTGGCGAAGGCCATCGAGTCGTACGTTGAGATCCTCGACGGGCTCGACGGCAAGCCGGAACTGACCTCGGAACTCGCGTTGTTCAACAAGGTTGGTGATCTCTACCTCAAGGTCTCCAAGGTCCAGGACGCGGTCGAGATGTACGAACGCGCCGTGAGCCTGTACGCCGAGCAGGGCTTTCCGAACAACGCCATCGCGTTGTGCAACAAGATCCTCCGCAACGCGCCCGGCCGGACGCCGATCTACTTGAAGCTCGCGCAACTCATGGTCGAGCGCGGGTTCGTCGCCGAGGCCAAGCAAAACCTGCTCGAGTACGCGGAGCGGATGCAAAAGGCCGGGAAGACCGACGAAGCGTTCCGCGCACTCAAGGATTTTGCCGATCTCTCGCCGGACAACGAGGAAATCCGGCTGTTGTTGGCCGAACAACTGAAGGCGGCGGCACGGGACGGGGAAGCCCGTGAGCAACTCGAGAAACTGTACGCCGAATCGCAGGGCTCCGGTGATCAGCGACGGTCCCGGGCAACCCTCGACAACATCAAGGCGATCGATCCCAACTTTGACGAAGAAAAGGCGCCCAAGCCGAAGGCCTCACCCCAACGGGGGCAAAAGTCTTCAGAACTGGTCTTCCTCGACATCGAGTACGACACCGATGCGGCCACTGCGGCGCCGACGGTGCCCGTCGCCCCGATCGAGATCGAGCCGACGGCCATGGCCGAGCCGGAGGTCATCGAAGAGGACGTGCTGGCCCCGCTCGAGATTGAAGATGCGACCGTGGCGGGATCGGCGGATGTGGGGGTGTCGGAGGTTGACGCCATTGCAGGGCTGGATTCGGGACTTGAATTCGCAGCCGGGGTCGAGGAAGCCGAGGCGCTCGAACTGGAACCGACCTCGCTGGTCGAGGCGGAGCCCGAAACGGCGGAGGCGCCCGAGTTCGCACCGCTCGATCTCGAGCCGACGTCGCTCTCGGAAGCCGAGCCCGAGCCCGAATTGCTCGAACTGGAACCCGCGGCGCTCGCCGAACCCGAGCTGGAACCGGAACCGGAACCGGCACCAGAACCAGAGCCTGTGGCGGTCCAGCCCGCTCCCGTTGAAGACGTTGCCGAACCGATGGAGTTGGAGTATGAAGACGTCCCCGGCCTGGAGGCTGCCAGCGAACCGGACATGGCGATCCAGGTTCCGGATCTGGATCTGGACGACGAAGGGCTCGAACTTGACGAAGCCGAGTTGGAGATCCCTGAGGTATCGGCGGAGTTCGAAATTGTCGGAGAGGACCGGGCTTCCGTACCCGACTTGCCCCTGATTGAGGTTGAAGCGGAGCTCGACGTCGAGGCCCCCCAGGCGGTCACACCCGAGTTCGAGGAGATTGAAGACGAGGGGCTGGTCCTCGTCGAGGCCGACGTGGCGGCCGATGTGATCGAGTTCGCGCCTGCTGAAGCGGTGGCGGGTCCCCCTGACCTTGCCACGCTCGAGGCGGCGGTGGCGGCCGATCCAGATGATCCCGCGTCACGGGTGGCGTATGGGGAGGCCCTCATCGAGCAGGGCGACCGCGCGCGTGGCATCGAGGAGCTGGCGACGGCGGTCGGGATGTTCGAGGCGGCGGAGGAGTGGCAGCGGGGCGCCGGCCTGGTCGATGAGATCCTGCGTGTCGACCCAAATAGTGTCCGCTTCCATCAAAAGCGCGTGGAACTCACGTTCCGGCTCGGCGACCGCAATCGACTCGTCGAGTCGTACCTGAGCCTCGCGGACGCGTTATTCCGTGACGGTCAGGTCGACCGGTCGCGGGCGGTCTACGAGCGCGTGCTCGAACACGACGAGGACAACGCCCGTGCGCTCGAGGCGTTACAGACGTTGAAGCCCGACGAGGCGGCGCCCGCGCCGGCACCCGCACCCGTGCCGGTGCCCGCCGGCGGCGGGGATTTCATCGATCTCGGCGCACTGATCATGGACGACGAGCCGCAGCGCGATACGCGGATGCGGGTAGACGATGAAGAGCCGACGGGCGACGAGGATCGCGACTTCGCGGACATGCTCGCCCAGTTCAAGAGGGGGATCGAGGCCAACCTCGATGAGGACGACTGGCAGGCTCACTACGATCTCGGCGTGGCGTTCAAGGAAATGGGCCTGCTCGACGAGGCGATTGCGGAGTTCCAGAAGGCCCTCCGTTCGGCGGCCGGCCGATTGCGAACCGCGGAGGCCCTCGGCGCCTGCTTCTACGAAAAGGGACAATACTCGGTTGCTGCCACGGTGATGCGTCGCGCGGTGGAGGCCGATCCGGGTGGAGACGAAGCCAAGATCGGTTTGCTGTACTGGCTTGCCCGTTGCGAGGAGGAGCAAGAGCGGATTCCGGACGCGCTGGTGTATTACAATCGCGTGTTCGCGCTCGACATCAACTTCGCCGATGTCGGCGACCGCGTCAAACAGCTCGCCAAAGCCGGCGGGTAGCCTGTGCGATCACAGCTTGCCCCGGTGAAGTTGGTGTCCATTCAGCAGCCCGTGCGCGATGAATTGGACGGGGTACACGAGGAACTCGCCCGGGTCGTCCGGGCGGACTTCCCGCTGATTGGTGACGTCAACGCCCACCTGCTCCAGATGCGCGGGAAGCTGTTTCGGCCGACGCTGCTGCTGCTCGCTGCCCGATCGGCTGATCGCATGACCCGGACCAAGGTCGCGCTCGCGGCGACCATCGAGCTGATCCACCTCGCGACGCTGGTGCACGACGATTCGGTGGACCATTCGGTCTTGCGGCGGGGCCAACCGACCATCAACGCAATGTTCAGTCACCAGGTTGCCGTCATCATGGGCGACTACCTGTATTCCCGGGCCATCATCGAGTTGGTACGGCTTGCCAACCTCGATGCGCTCCGCGTCGTCAGCCGCGTCACCAACCAGATGACGGTTGGAGAGATGCGAGAGCTGGAGGCGCACGACGCGCTCGACTACTCCGAGGGGTCATACGACGCGCTGATCAAAGCGAAGACCGCCTCGCTGATGTCCGGTGCGTGCGAGGTGGGCGCCATCGACGCCGTCCCACGGCAGCGCGACGCGTTGCAACGCTTCGGCATGCATCTCGGGATGGCGTTTCAGATTACGGACGACGTGCTCGACTACACCGAATCGGAAGCGGTCACCGGCAAGCCCTCGGGGCTGGACCTGCGCGAGCACAAGATCACGCTCCCGCTGATTCTCGCACTGCCCCAGATGACGGAGGGGGAGCGGACCGTGGTGCGGCAATTGATGCACGAGCCCGCGCCGTCGGACGACCAGATCGCCGGTGTGGTGGGCATTGTGGATCGGTGTGAGGGCGTGTCCGGAGCGCGCGCGCGCGCGGCGGCGTTCGCGGAGCGCGCCGGCGACGAGCTGGCCGTGCTTCCGGACGGGCCCGCCCGTGATGCGCTGGAGCTCTGCATTACCTACGCGATCGAACGGCGGAGCTAACCGTGGCGATTGGGCCGCGGCGGCCGCTCTTCTATGTGACCGTGCTTGCCGGGGGGTTTGTCCTGGGCGGCTTCCTCTCTGCGCTGTTGCGCCGATTTCTCCCGGCAGGCCCTGCAAAAGAGTTTTTCACCTGGACCGTGACGCCGTCGATTGGTCCGTTACACGTGAATCTGATTATACTGCAGATGACGCTCGGCCCCATCGGCCTCCAGGTATCGCTCCTCGCGCTGGTCGGAGTGATCCTCGCCTATCTGGTCGCGCGGTCCCTCTTCTAGAGCGAGGCGGTCATGTTCAGCCAGATTGGGATGCCGGAAGTCCTCGTGATCCTGCTCATCGTGCTCCTGGTCTTCGGAGCCAAGCGGCTGCCGGAGATGGGCGCCGCGATGGGGAAGGGCATTCGCGAGTTCAAGAAGAGCATTCGGGAGGTGCAGGAGAGCGTCGAGGCCGGCGATGACAACCCGCCGCCTTCTCGGAGCATCGATGCGGCCGTTACCAGCGATCGGGAACCGAAGAAGCTCAGCCAGTGACCGACGTAGCGCCCTCCTACCGACCACTGGCGGATTGAGCTGAGCGGCTAGTACCCGAGTGGCCCCTGGGGACCCGCGTTCGCCAGCTTCTGCTGGAGCCGCTCCAACTCATCCCTGAGATCGACGACATTCGCGTCACGCCGTAGCGATTCGAGCGCGAGGCGCCAGCGCTGCTGCTGCGCCGTTTGCATCGCCGGTACCCTCCTGGCATCCGCCTCCGTCGTGAACGTGGCGCTGTCCGCCAGCACCTTGCGGATGGGCCGGACGAAAAACGTGGCGATGTCAGTGTATACCGGGCTGCTCACCTCGCCGACGCCCAGCGCAAACGCCGCCCCCGCGGCGCGCGGCGCCCCCTGGAATTCCGGAGGTGGCGCGTACCGAGTAAACGGGCCGATCATGCTCGTGGTGAGGCCACGGCGGGCCGCCGCATCCTCGAGGGAGATTCCCGAGGTGACCTCCTGCGAGATCTCGCGCGCGAGTTGCCTCGTTCGGTCGAGCTTTGCCGCCCGCAGCGCGGTCCGACGCACCTGGACCCTCACGTCCTCGAGCGGTGGCACGCCGGCCGGGGTGAGGCTGTCGAGGCGGAAGACGTAGTATGCCATATCCGTTTCGATGACCGGGGACAGTTGTCCCAGGGTAACCGAGCCGAACGCCCAGACCGCCGCGTCGGCGACGAAGTCGGATCCGATGAGCAGGCGATTGCCCGCGAACAGCGGCGTGGCGGTCTCGACGGGGATCGCCAACTGCTCGGCCACGTCGTCCAGCGCAGCGGGGTCGTCCTGTTCGGCGGCGAACAGATCCAAGGTATCCGCGCGCGATTCCACCTCGTTGAGGTGGTCGCCGGCAAGCTCGATCGGTATCAGGATGTGATGAGGGTGGATCGAACTGTCGCTCTTGCTTTCCAGCTTGATGACGTGGAATCCAAACTGGCTCTGCACCGGCTGCGAAATCTCACCGGGACGTAGCGCGAGGGCTGCTTCCTCGAACACCGGGATGAAACGCCCGCGCGGCACGTCGCCGAGATCACCACCGGTGGCGGCGGAAACCGTGTCGGACGATTCCCGGGCGGCGACATCGGCGAATTCGGCACCCGCCACGATCTCCGCGCGGGCCCCGAGCGCGCGCTGGAGGGCGGCCGCGGTGTCACTGGCGACCGCCACCCGTGACACGGTGACATAACTGAGGAACGCCGTCGCCGGGCGTTCGAAATCGTCTCGGTGGGCACGGAAGTACTGCTCCACGTCCCGGTCGCCGAGCGTGACGGCCGAATCGGGCACCAGGGACCCGGGGAAGAGCGCGAGGACGGTGGCGGTGACCGAATCGCGTTCGTCCCGGTACTGCTGCCACAACTTCGCGTCTGATACGAACGTCCCTGCCGTGATCTGTTCATAGAGCTTGATGCGGGGGAGTTCCTCGCGGTACCGAGCCTCGATCGCCCGCAGGAACTCGGGATCGACGCTCGACGAGACGAACCGCTGGTATTTCTCCATGTCGAATTGGCCGTCCGTTTGGAACTGGGTGGCGTTCACCAGTTCGGGCAGAGGCGAGGTCCTCGCCGCCGCGACAATCTCCTCGTCGGAGACACGGATTCCACGCCGCCGGTATTCCTGACGCATAAGCGCTGCCTGCACGAGCTGCTCGAGCACCTGGTCTTCCAGTGCCCGTTGATCGGCCAGCGTGACCGGGGCAGAACCGTATTCCTGCCGAATGCGCTCCTGCTCGTTCCGGACCGCTGCGTAGAACGCCGTGGCCGAAATCTTCTCCCCGTTGACCCGGGCGATGACGTCCGGAGCGGTCGACCCGCGTCCGGTGATGTCCATCCCGTAGCCGTAGATCATCCAGCCGACGAAGAAGAAGGCGACCACACCCATGATCCACTTCGCGCTGCCGCGCAGGGTCCGCATCATATCGCCAAAACACCCTTGTTGAAATGAAGCCGTGAAGCCGCTAAGTCTAAGTACGACAATGCGGAATCTCAACCTGGATAGTACCACGCACCGGTTGACAGCGTTCCCCGGGGATCACTAAGTTCGAGCCGTGTAATGGCCTACCAACCCGAGATTGAAAAGCTCGAACAGCGCTACGATGCGGACCCATCGCGGTTCTTCGCGCAGCTAGCCGAAGCCTACCGCAGACAGGGCCGCTTCGAAGACGCGCTGCAAACGCTCCGTCCACACCTGGAGGAGCGTCCTGACTATGTCAGCGGCCTCATCGTGCTTGGCCGGTGCCTTCTCGACACCGGGGTCGATGGGGAGGCGTTCGAGGTATTCGAGCGGGTGCTGACCGTCGACGCCGAGCACATTATCGCGCTCAAGGCGCTCGCGGAGCTCGCGGAACGGGGTGGGAATCCCACTGGCGCCCGAGGGTGGCTCGATCGCCTCCTCGAGGTCGACCCGATGAACGAGGAAGCGCAGGCGGCGCTCGAGCGCATCGCCGCCATGCCGCCGACTGAAGGTGCTGAGCCGGCCGCCGCCGGTGCGGTCGCTCTCGAACCGGCCGACGCCGATCCGATCGCCCTCGAGGCGTCGGAAGCAGTGGAGGCGCCCGCTGAGGCCGCGGAAGCCGATCGCATTACCGGATTTGAACCCACCGTCGCCGAGCTGGATCTGGCCCCGGTTGCGGAGGCCGTACCCGAGGCCGGTGGCGCGGGTGCCACGCCATCGGTCGACGACATCGTAATCGAGCGCGCCTCCGAGGCCTACGAGGCGCTCGAGGCATCCGATATCGGCGAAATCGAATTGGTTCGATCCGAGGAAGCCGAACTCGCGGTCTCGACACCGGAGACACCGGAGATTCCGCCCACCGTCGAAGTCCCGGCAATCGAGATCGCGGATACGGTGGAAATGTCTCCGATCGCTGCCGGGACGGGCGACGAATCGCCTGCCGACGATGGTGACGAGACCGGCTCCGACCTCGGTATCCAGCCGTTCGACACGGATCTCGGGTGGGGGACCGGCGAGCGGATATCGCGACAGATCTCCGCTGCCGATCTGGATGCAGCGGAACGAGCCCATGACGCAAACGTCGAACCGCCCGCGCACGAGCTACCAGGCCTCGAGAACGCCGAGGTGCCCCTGGTCGGTCACGAGTTTGAATCTGGTGCGGCGGCGGATGCCACTTTGAGCGACCTGCCGGAAGCCGAGGACGCGGCTGATGATCTGCTCGCGCTGGAGGATGCCCCGGGTGAGTGGGAGGGCGAGGCAACGCTCACGCCGGAGCCATCGGGTGAGGTCGATGACTTCGCCGACGTCCCGATCCCGGATGGCGGGCTCGATGTCGATCTTGGGCCCGACTTCGTCGCCGAGCTCGAACCGGCCGAGCCGATGGGAGAGGACGCGGTCGCCAGCGGTCCGATCACGATCGATGACGAAGTGACCACCCAGATGCCCGCGATCTCGCTACCTGAGGCCTCCGACACCACGTACGAACTGCCTGAGGTCGACGTGGCCCCGCCCGAGGCAGAGTGGATTGAGCCGAGCCCGCACGAGCCGGTCCCGGCAGAGTCACCGGAAGGGTCAGAAGACGCGTGGCTCGAGCGCAGCCCGCCTGACCGCACGCCGGAGCGACTAGAGGAGCCTGTGGTTTCCGCGCAGGTCCCGGAGGAGGGAGAGGGATGGGTGGATGAAGAGGACGATGCGACCCTCGAAGGACTCCCCGTGTTCCTGCCCGACGAGCAGGTACCGGCGGACGGTTCTGCTGGCGTGGATCCGTCCGGACCGCAGCCTGTCGTCACGGAGACTATGGCGGAGGTCTACGTCAGCCAGGGGCTCATGGCAGAGGCCGCGGAGGTGTATCGGACGCTGTTGGCTGCCAACCCGATGGACGAGCGGTTGGCTGGTCGCCTGGCGGAGTTGGAGCAAACGCTGGCCGGACCGACCGCAGAGGCGGCGGTGGCTGTGTCGGGTGCGGTAACAGGAGCGCCAACCGCCCGGGCCATGCTGCTCGGCGTGCTTGCGGCACGCCCGGCCGGTGGGGGGATGCCGCGGAATAGCGGCTCATCGACCGAGCAGATCGCGCCGCGGGCGCCCGCCGAGTCCGCTGAGACGCCGATGGACGTGGCGTTCGCCGACGAACCGGTGGAGCCTCGAGGGGCACCCACCATGCCGGCTCAAGACGAGATGTCGCTCGCCTCCGTGTTTGGCGAGGCTCCCGCGCCCAAGCCGCCCGCCGTTACCGGCAGCGACAAAGCCAAGGATTCCGGCGCGGCCGCCGGCTTCTCGTTTGACGAGTTCTTCGGAGGTGAGAAGCCGGACCAGGCGAACCCATCGCGGCCACGGCGGGACACCCTCGCCGATGATGAAGGCGATGATGCCTTTCGGGATTGGCTCAAGGGTCTCAAGAGCTAGGTGCACGTCGCTGTTCTGAACGGACCCAACTTGAATCTCCTCGGCACGCGCGAGCCCGACTTGTACGGTCGGGTTTCCCTCGAAGAGATCGAAGCGCGCGTGGTCGCGCGGGCGGCCGAATTGGGGGCGACCGTGACGTGGCGGCAGACCAACCACGAAGGCGAGTTCGTGGAGTTGGTCCAGGGGTTGCATGGGGTAGACGGCGCGCTGGTCAACGCGGCCGCATTGACCCACACCTCACTTGCCGTGCGGGATGCGTTTCTGGCGGTCGGTACGCCGTTTGTGGAAGTCCATCTGTCCAATATCTTCGCGCGCGAGGAACCGCGACGTCAGTCGCTGCTGGCGGATCTCGCTGTCGGCGTCGTCGCGGGTTTCGGGGCGACGAGCTATGTCCTGGCGCTGGAAGCGCTGATTGATGTGCTCCATGACCGACCTCCCGGACCTGTGTGAGGCCCGCTGCGCCAGCCTGCGTGCGCTGCTTGGAGCGCAGGGGCTCGATGGACTGATCGTCACCCATCTCGCGAACATCCAGTACCTGACGGGATTCCGAGGATCGGCCGCGGTCGCGGTGGTGCTGCCAACGGTCACGGCGGTGGTGACGGATTTTCGCTACGCCACGCAAGTCCATGACGAGGTCGGCGCCGGCACGCGGGTGGAGACGGCCGCCACGGACGTCTGGCAACGGCTCTGGAGCGTCATCGGAGAGTATTCCGGGGTCGCCGTCCTGGGATACGAGCGAGACACGGTCACGGTGGCGACGTCCGAGCGCCTCATGGCGGCAGGCGGATCGTGGCGGCTTGAGGCGGCGGGCGGCCTGGTTGAACAGTTGCGGGCCCGGAAACACCCGAGTGAGGTCGCCGCGATCCGCGAGGCTGCGGCGTTGGCGTTGGACGCGCTGGCCGCAACCGTCGATGCGATCACCCCCGGAGCGACTGAATTGGGGGTTGCGGCGTCGCTGGAGCACGAACTGCGCCGACGCGGGAGCGAGTGGCATCCGTTCCCCACGATCGTGGCGTCCGGCCCCCGCAGTGCGTTGCCGCATGCCCGAACGACTGGGCGCACGTTGGTGCGCGGTGATCTCGTGCTGCTTGACTTCGGCGCCCAGGTGAATGGATACTGCGCCGACTTGAGCCGGACATTCGTCCTGGGGCGGGCGGACGAACGCCAGCGCGCGGTCTACGATCTGGTGTGCGAGGCTCAACGTCATGCCCGAACCGCCATGCGGAGCGGGATGACGGGGCGCGAGGCGGACGACCTGGCGCGCTCACGGATCGCGGCCCGCGGGTTCGGCGAGGCGTTTGGCCATTCGTTGGGACACGGGATTGGGTTGGAGGTGCACGAGGCTCCCCGCGTGAGCCGCAGCAACACCAACGCACTCCCGGACGACGCGGTGGTGACGATCGAACCGGGGATATACCTTCCGGGTTGGGGCGGGGTGCGGATCGAGGACAACGTATGCCTGCGACCGGACGGGGCACTGCTGCTCTCGGACGGACTGACGGAACTACGCGAACTGGGCTAACCGACATCATATGGGATCAACGGCTGATTTTCGCAACGGCATGGTGCTCGAGATCGACGGGCAACTGTTCCAGATCGTGTACTTCCAACACGTCAAACCCGGCAAGGGCGGCGCGTTTGTGCGCAGCAAGTTGAAAAACGTTCGTTCAGGCGCCGTGCTGGATCGCACGTGGACGGCGGGCGAGAAGGTCAACGACGTGCGGTTGGAACGACGCACCATGCAATACTCCTATCACGACGGCCATCACTACCACTTCATCGACCAGGAGTCGTACGAGGACATTCCCTTGGATGGTGACGTGGTCGGGGCCGATCAGTTGAAGTACCTCAAGGAGGGCATGGAGTGCTCTGGATTGGTGTACGGGGAGACGGTGATCCTGGTTGAGTTGCCGTTTTTCATCGAGCTGGCCATCATCCGAACTGATCCCGGCGTCCGCGGGGATACCGCGTCCGGCGGTACGAAGCCCGCAACACTGGAGACGGGCGCCGTGGTACAGGTGCCGCTCTTTGTCGAACAGGGCGAGGTCGTTCGCGTCGACCGACGGGAAGACAAGTACCTCGAGCGCGTATGATAGACCTGGGGTTTCTCCGCCAGCTGCTCGATCTGCTGAACGAGTCGAACGCGCAGACGATCGAGATCAGGAAGTGGTCGACGTCGATTCGTATCTCCAAGGGCGGGACCAATGCTGGCGCCCCGGCCACGTACCACGTCAATGCCGCGCCGGCCCCGCTGGCATCGGTGCCGGTGCGCGAGGTGGCGGGACCGGCGCCCGAGCCGATGGCGAAGGCGACCAACCTGTTGGAGATCAAGTCACCGATGGTGGGTACGTTCTACGCCCAGCCGGAACCCGGCGCCGATCCGTACGTCCGGAATGGCACTCGGGTGAAACCGGGCGATACATTGTGTATCATCGAGGCCATGAAGATCATGAATCCCCTCGATTCGGAGGTTGCGGGCACGATCGTCGAGGTCCTCGCTGACGACGCCGCGCCCGTGGAATTCGGACAGGTCCTTTTCCGGGTGGATCCCAATGCCTGAGGCCCAGCCGTTCAATTTCAAACGCGCGATCACCGACCTGGTACAACGCGGTGGATCGGATCTTCACCTCAAGGTTGGCCGACCGCCGACGGTGCGGGTTGCCGGGGATCTCGTACAGCTGGAGCAGCAGCCGCTCAAGCCCGAAGACCTCAAGGCGCTGGCCGAGCAACTGATGACGCCGCGCCAGGTCAAGGAATTCGCGGAGCACAAGGAAGCCGATTTCGCGATCGGGGTGCCCGGTGTCGGACGATTCCGCACCAATGTGTTCCAGCAACGCGGCACGCTCTCGTTCGTCTTCCGCGCCATCCCATACGAACTGAAGTCGATCGAAGAGTTGCGGCTCCCGAAAGTCCTCGGCGCGATCTGCATGAAACCGCGCGGTCTGATCCTGGTGACCGGCGTGACGGGGTCGGGCAAGTCCACGGCCCTGGCCGCGATGATTCATCACATCAACCAGAGCCGTCGCTGTAATATCATCACCATTGAAGACCCGATCGAGTTCCTCCACCGCGACGGGGCCGCGAATATCTCGCAGCGTGAGGTGGGAACGGATACGCTGTCATTCGAGACGGCGTTGCGGCACGTGCTGCGCCAGGACCCGGACGTCATTCTGATCGGCGAAATCCGTGACCGCGTGACGCTCGATACCGCCATGAAGGCCGCTGATACCGGTCACCTGGTGTTTTCGACACTGCATACGACCGACGCGACCCAGACGATCAACCGGGTCATTTCGTTCTTCCCGCCACACGAACATGACGGGGTGCGCAACCTGCTATCGACCGCGCTCGAAGCGGTGGTCTCGTTGCGTCTCGTGCCAACCAAGGACGGGGCAGGCCGGGTACCGGCCTGCGAGGTGCTGATCAACACGGCGGCGGTCAAGGACAACATCCGGGATTCGGAGAAGGCGCTCGACATTCCCGACCTGATCCGCGAGGGGACGATCCAGTACGGTATGCAGTCGTTTGACCAGTCTCTGATGCAGTGGTTCAAGGACGGGGCGATCAGCTACGAGAGTGCGCTATTCTTCTCCACGAATCCGAGTGAGTTCGCGTTGCGGGTGAGTGGGATCGAGGGCACGTCGGACCGGACCTTCGCGGATGAGATCGAGGAATCGGGTGGTGGTGCAGTGGGCCCGGCCGACGACGAGCTGCCGGACGGCTTTACGGCGTAGCCGATGTTCAAGAAAGTGTTGATTGCAAACCGCGGCGAGATCGCCTTGCGGGTGATCCGCGCGTGCCGTGAGCTGGGGGTCGAGACGGTCGCGGTATACAGTGAAGCGGACCGCGAGTGCCTCCACGTGCGCTTCGCGGATGACGACGTGTGCATCGGGCCGGCACCAAGCCGGCTTTCCTACCTGCGGATTCCCGCCATCATCGCCGCCGCCGAAATCACCGGCGCCGACGCGATCCATCCGGGCTACGGGTTCCTGGCGGAGAGCGCGGAATTCGCGGAGACCTGCGCGGCCTCCAACGTGACCTTCATCGGCCCGACCGCCGAGCAGATCCGGCTGATGGGTGACAAGGCCGCCGCCCGCAAGCTCGCCGTCGAACTGAACATCCCGGTCGTACCGGGCTCGCCGGGAGCGATCGAGGATTCGGAACAGGCGGCGAGCATCGCCTCCGCGATCGGATATCCCGTCATCATCAAGGCGGCGGCAGGTGGCGGCGGGAAAGGCATGCGCGTGGCCCGCGATGCCGATACGTTCGCCCAGGCGTTCCAGTTGGCCCGCAACGAGGCGCTCGCCGCGTTTGGGAGCGCGGAGGTGTACGTCGAGAAGTATCTCGAGCAGCCGCGGCACGTGGAGATCCAGGTGATCGGCGATCAACACGGACGCGTGATGCACCTCGGGGAGCGCGACTGCTCGGTGCAGCGACGTCATCAGAAGCTGATCGAGGAGTCACCGAGCCCCGGTCTGGATCCGGCTCTGCGACAGCAGATTGGTGACGCGGCGGTACGCGCCGCGGCACACATCGGATACGTGGGGGCCGGGACGGTCGAGTTCCTCCTCGACACGGACGGGCGGTTCTACTTCATGGAGATGAACACGCGCATCCAGGTCGAGCATCCCGTCACGGAGATGGTCACGAATTTCGACCTCGTCAAGGAACAGATCCGGGTGGCGGCCGGGGAACGCGTGACGTTGCAGCTGAAAGGTACGAGCCTTCGCGGGCACGCGATGGAATGCCGGGTCAACGCCGAGGACCCCGCGCGGAACTTCCAGCCGTCCCCCGGGACGATTACCGCCTATCATCCCCCGGGTGGTCCCGGCGTGCGGGTGGATACGCATATCTACGCCGGCTACACGGTACCGCCGTACTACGATTCGCTGCTCGCGAAAGTGATCGTCCACGGCAATACGCGCGAGGAGGCGCTTGCCCGGATGAGCCAGGCCCTCGATTCGTTCATCATCGAGGGCGTGACCACGACCATCCCGTTCCTGCGGCGGGTGATCCACGATCCCGACTTCGAAGCCGGCCGGATCGACACCAAGTTCCTCGAGCGGCATCCCGACCTGCTGGCAACGCCCCCATGAAGATCAGTGTCTTCTTTACGCCGCTTGGCCTGACTCCGAGCGACGTCGGCGGGCGCCCGGTATTGGTGCTCGACATCCTCCGCGCGACGACGACCATCGTCGAGGCGCTGGCGAATGGCGCGCGCGACATCGTGCCGGTGAACGAGACCGATGAGGCAATCAAACTGGCACAGGCCCTCGAACGCGACGACGTTCTCCTCGTCGGCGAGCGCAAGGGTGAACGCATCAGTGGGTTCGCGCTCGGCAATTCCCCCAGCGAGATGGTTCGGGATGTCGTGGGCGACCGCACGCTGGTGATGTCGACCACCAACGGCACCCGCGCGCTCACCGCGGCGGAGGCGGGCAATCCCGTGCTGGTCGGGGCGGCGACGAACTTCTCCGCCGTCGCGGAGAAACTCCGCGAGGTGGTCCGGGATGCGGACGAACTCGTGATCCTGTGCGCCGGTCGTGCGCGGATGTTCGCGCTGGAGGACGCCTACGCGGCCGGACGGTTCGCACGCGCGGTCATTCCGACCGGCCAACGGCGGCAGGTCGAACTGAACGACGCGGCGGTCGCTTCGCTCGAAATCACGCGGCGGTACGGTGACCGGTGGAAACGTGCCGTGTCGGCCAGCGCGGCGGCGCGTGAGTTGGTGCGCCTCGGGTTCAAGGACGACGTCGTAGCCGCAACCGACAGTGATCGGCACGACCTGGTGCCGATCTACGCGGACAAGCATGTCACCCTCCTCCCGCGGAGCTAGCGGTGACGCTCTCCGACCCCCTTGGTAAGCTCTCCAGGAGGCCTTCATGAGTATCATGCGTTTGCTGCTGGCGGGCGTGCACGTTTTGAAGGAACTTGAGGTTGTGCGCCACCGGGCGCACGCACTACGTACTGGCGCTCGACTCGCCCGCGCGCGCGTCGCCCGCAGCAGAAACGCGCTCCGTTAGACGGCGGCACACCAAGAGGCTAGATTCAAGTATGAAGCTTCGCATCGAGCTAGAGCGGGAAGAGGATGGCCGGTGGATAGCGGAGGTTCCGAATCTGGCCGGCGTCCTCATCTACGGGCAGACGCGCGACGAGGCGCTGGCCAAGGTCCAGGCGCTCGCGTTACGCGTCATCGCCGAGCGGCTTGAGCATGGCGAAGAGGCCCCCAGCCTCCTCCAGCTCACGTTCCAGGCGGCGTGACGGCCTGGCCGGCCACCCCCGCTCGCCGGGTGCTGGCCGCTTTGCTGCGCATCGGGTGGGTTCTCAAGCGATCATCAGGTTCACACAAGACGCTGGCACGTTCCGGCTGGCCGGACTACGTGTTCTCGTTCCATGACTCTGATGAGATCGGGCCACGCATGTTGGCGCGGATCGCGAAGCGGACCGGTCTGAAACCTGAGGATTTGTGAGCCCAGGCCGCCGTCTAACGAGCAAATGCTGCTCTCGGGCGCGTACGTTTCAAAGGAAGTCATGAGGTCGTGCGCTTGGTGAGACCACTTTACGTTCGGCATCCAGCTGCTGGCGAGTCGCTCGCCCGCAGCTGGTTTGCGGGCCGTTAGACAGCTATGGCCCGACGTGACCAAGGGGGTCAACCGGAGAACGCACCAGCGTCACCCGCGTTCTGTTCCGGATGCGGCGCGCCTCTGCGCGCGGACAAGCACGTCACCCTCCTCCCGCGGAGCTAGCGGTGACGCTCTCCGACCGGCACCGACACGAACTGGCCGCCATCGTCGCATTGCTTGTCGGCACCTTCATCGGATTGTCGCTCCTTCCGGTGAGCGTGACCGGTCCCTTCGGACGAGTGCTCGGCAGGTTGCTCCGGACCGGGCTCGGGGCGGGATCGGTCTTTCTGCCACTCTTCGGGTTCGCCGCCGCGCTGGTGGGGTTTGGGTGGTGGAAGTCGGTCGACCTCCGTCGCTTGGCCTTGTTTTGCGGTGGCATGACGCTGTTGCTCCCCTTCGGCATCGCGCTGGGCGCGGGCATCACCTCCACGGCCGACTTCGGGCCCGACTGGGCCAGTTGGAGTGTTCCGCAGCGGCTCGTCGGCCTGTTTCCTGGGGTCGTGGCCGTTGGTGTGACCGCGGTCATCGGGACGGCTGGGTCGGTCATCATGTGGCTGCTGGCTCTGTCGGGTCTCACGATCGTGGCGTTCGACTGGCACCCGTTCCGGCGCCTGCGCGCTGGGGAGGGCCGGCCCGATCCCATGTCTTTCGAGCCGGCAACGGCGGCGCCGTCCCGCATGGTGGCCGGCGCGTCGGCGGATGAACCGTGGGGGAACGGACCCGAGGTCAGGCGGCCCAAGCCACCGAAGAAGAAACGGCGCCCACTTTCCCCCAGCGAGGTGAGCCCATCCCTCGACGCGCTCGATGAGTTACCACCGCTTGAGCTGTTGCAGGCGGCGCAAATGGAATCGGTCGACGCCGGCGAAGCCGAACTGCATCGCCTGGGCGAGGTGTTGATCGACACGCTCGGCACGTTTCGCGTCGAGGGTCGGATCGTCGGTCGCACGACCGGCCCGGTCGTGACGCAGTACGAAATCGCACCGGCGCCCGGGGTAAAGGTCGGGCGCATTGCCGCGCTGGCTGACGATCTGGCTCTGGCGATGCGCGCCCAATCGATTCGAATCGTCGCTCCGATCCCGGGAAAGGCCGCCGTCGGGGTCGAAGTGCCGAACCCCACCGCCCGTATCGTCCGGTTGCGCGAGCTGCTCGAGTCGGCGGATTGGGACCGGAATCGGGCCGGTCTCCCTATCGCGCTCGGAACCAACCTCGAGGGCCAGCCGATCATCGCGGATCTGGCCAAGATGCCGCACCTCCTCATTGCGGGGGCAACGGGATCGGGGAAATCGGTGTGCATCAACACGATCGTCACCAGCCTGGTGTACGAGTACACGCCCCGCGAACTGCGCCTGCTGATGATCGATCCCAAGATGGTGGAGCTGTCGGGATACAACGCGTTGCCCCACCTGCGGCATCCGGTCGTGACCAACAACAAGCAGGCCGCTCAGACGCTGAAATGGGCCGTGCATGAGATGGAACGCCGCTACGGGCTCTTCTCGGCCAACGGGGCGCGCAATATCGGCGATTTCAACCGCAAGGCCGCCGAAGGGAAACCGCTGGTGCTGCCGGCGTCCGGCCGGCGAGCGACCGGCACGGGGGAGGACGAGCAGGAGGAACTGCCGTTGTCCTATAGCGAGGGGGCGCTACCGTACATCGTCTTGGTGGTCGACGAACTCGCCGACTTGATGATGACGGTCCAATCGGAGGTCGAGAAGCCCCTGGCCATGCTGGCCCAGAAGGCTCGAGCCACGGGCATTCACCTGATTCTCGCCACGCAACGGCCGAGCGTCAACGTGATCACGGGGCTCATCAAGGCCAACTTCCCGAGCCGTATCGCCTTTCGGGTCGCATCGAAGGTCGACAGCAGGACCATCATCGACCAGAACGGCGCCGAGGCGCTGCTCGGCAATGGTGACATGCTCTTCCTGCCGCCCGGCAAAAGCGAACCGATCCGCCTCCAGGGGGCGTTCATTTCCACCGAGGAAACCGAAGCGTTAACCGACTGGTACACAGAGCAGCGTGCCCGGCGGGATGCGGCGTTGGCGGAGCGTGGTCTCGTCGCGCCGGAGCGCTCCGAGGAGGACATTCTCGCCGTCGTTCAGGCGCTGGAAGCGGCTGAAGACCGAGCGGACGGCGTCCCCGGTGACAGCGGCGACAGGGACGCATTGTTCCGCGAAGCCGCGGAAACGTGCCTGCAGCATCAACTTGGCTCCACCTCGCTCTTGCAGCGCAAGTTACGCATTGGCTATGGTCGCGCGGCCCGTATCATCGATCAGCTCCACGAAGCCGGGATTCTCGGGCCGCCGGATGGGTCGAAACCGCGCGAGGTTCTGATCGGGTCCGAGCAGCTGGACGAATACGCGGAGTGAGTGGGGGCGTCGTTTCCGTGGGAAAACGATACGAGGCGGGCTCGTTTGGTGATCGCAGGCCACCTCGGTAGTGCCATCATGAACCGTGTCACTCAAATCAGATCCTTCCAACTGGACCGATCCCCGCCACAAGCGGGGCGTGAGCGGGGAACGGACCGCCATCGGTTACCTCGAATCCCGCGGATGGGAGGTACTGGGGCATCGGTTCCGCATGGGGAGGCTGGAAGTGGATGTGATCGCGCGCCGCGGTCGGGTGGTGGCGTTCATCGAGGTGAAGACGCGCGGATCGGCCGGATTCGGGAGCCCGCTGGAGGCGGTGACCTGGACCAAGCGACGCGAGATCGTCCGCGTCGCGCGTGCCTGGATGGACCGGTACGGCCAGCCGTCGGACGTCTATCGGTTTGACGTCATTGGGATCCGGCTGACGGCGGGCACGCCGGAACTCGAGCATGTGGAAGACGCCTTTCGGCCCGGCTGGCGATAATTCTGACTTCGGTATATATTCGGTATCAACTCCACAGCCCATTACCCCGAGGAGTCCCATGGCGGAGCAGACTGAGCAGACCGTGGACCAGCTTGGTGTTAGACTGACCGACGATCGCCGCAAGGCACTCAACCTGGCTATCGCGCAGATCGAGAAGAACATCGGGAAGGGATCGATCATGCGCATCGGGCAGGACTCCTGGGTCAGGGTCGTCGATGCCATTCCTACGGGCGCGGTGAACCTCGACGCCGCCATCGGGATCGGTGGCATTCCCCGAGGCCGCATCACCGAGATCTACGGTCCGGAGTCGAGCGGCAAAACGACCCTTGCGCTGCATGTGGCCGCCGGGGCGCAGGCCAGCGGTGGCGTCGCCGCCTTCATCGATGCCGAGCACACGCTCGACGTCGAATACGCCAAGAAAATCGGGGTTGACGTCGAGAACCTGTTGGTCTCGCAGCCCGATACCGGCGAAGAGGCGCTCGAGATCGCTGAGATCCTGGTGCGATCGGGCGCGGTTGACGTCATCATCATCGACTCCGTGGCGGCCCTGGTGCCGAAGGCGGAGATCGAGGGGGACATGGGAGACGCGCACGTCGGACTGCAGGCACGTCTCATGTCCCAGGCGTTGCGCAAGCTGGCCGGGAGTATCAATCGCTCCAGGACGTCGGTCATCTTCATCAACCAGTTGCGTGAGAAGATCGGCGTGATGTTCGGCAATCCCGAAACGACCACGGGCGGCCGCGCGCTGAAGTTCTACGCGTCGGTTCGGCTCGACGTCCGCCGCATTGGCGCCGTCAAGGAACGTGATGCCATCACCGGCAGTCGGGTTCGGGTCAAGGTCGTGAAGAACAAGGTCGCCCCCCCGTTCCGCCAGGCCGAGTTTGACGTGATGTTCAGTGAGGGCATCAGCCGGCCGGGGCTGCTCGTCGATATCGGCGTCGAGGCGGGCGCCATCGAGAAGAGCGGGGCGTGGTACTCCTGCGGCGCGGAGCGCATCGGGCAGGGCCGCGAGAACGCGAAGCTGTATCTGCAAGACAACCCTGAACTTGCGGCGCAGGTGGAGGCGCAGGTGAAGGCGTTCCTGGGTCTTGGGACGGCAGAAGCCTCCGCCGACGAGGATTAGCGGTTCAACGCTCCAGGGCCCCGGGGCGACGCAGGCCGGCCGCTCCGGGGCCCTGTTATGTTGTGCCAGTGCCTCAGCCCATTGCGGTCCTCCGCAGGCGCGTCGGAGCGGTGCCGTGGTGGCGCTGATCTTGCTACCGCACAGTGCGACTCCGACAGCCGAGGGAGTGAACAGGCACGTGAGACTCGTGGTATTCACCGGTGATGCCGCACTCGAGACGCAGCCATGGTGGCGTGTCGTGCTCGAGATGCCCGGTGTGACGCACGTTCTGGTGTGCCGTCGCGTGCTGCCGCGAGGACCGGGCGCGGTCTGGAAGCGATTCCGGCGCAATGTGAAGAAGCACGGTCTCCTCTTCGTTCCCTATCGAGCGACGCTGCTGGCGGGTTCCGTCATCAGACGGCTCTTCGTCCGCGCTAGCACTCAGGTCACGCCGGCTCCGGGCGCGGTCGAGGTCGAGGAACATGTGACGCCGAACATCCACGCGCCCGCGACGCTGGCATTCGTCGGATCGTGGGGCGCGGATCTCGGCGTGTCGTTGGGCGCCCCCATTCTGCGTCCGGAGCTCTTCACGCTACCTCGCCGCGGCACGATCAACATGCATCTGGGCAAGGTCCCCGAATTCCGCGGTGCCCCGCCGGGGTTCTGGGAGCTGCATGTCGGCGCGACGTCGGTCGGTGCCACGGTTCACTGGGTTGACGAAGGGCTCGATACCGGTCCGTTGCTCGCGACGGGCGAAGCGTCGATCTACCCCCATGACACGCTGGAGCGCGTCCAGCGGCGGGTCGCGGAGCTGGGTGTGCGCGTGTTGCGGAACGCGTTGTCAGCGCTGGCCCGCGGCGCAGACCCGCGTTTCCCGCAGCCTCAGGGTGGCCGGACGTTTCGTCAGCCAACGCTCGTGCAGCAACGGCGCCTTGGCCTGCGACTGTTCGGGCGCCTGTTGGTCCGGCGGATGGGGAGTCCCCGGTACCTGGTCAAGACAGTCGTGAACCTCCTCGCGCTGTTCCTCGCCAGGCCGCTGCGCGACTTGGCGCGCAGCGCGCGTGCACGGCACCCGGTTCGTGTGTTCACGTTTCATCGCGTTTCGGAGTTATCGCGTGACGGCATGACGGTGCCCGAAGTGGTGTTCCGGCGGCAGATCCGATACATCGCCAGGCACCATCGTGTCGTCGGCATGGACGAGGGTCTTCGCCTCGCGCTGGCGCGGCCCGCGCTCAGGCGGCCGGTGGCCGTGATCACGTTCGACGATGCGTATCGATCGGTGCTGGAACGAGCGTATCCCGTGCTCGCGGCAGCCGGCCTCCCGGCGTGCTGTTTCGTGACGACGGGTCTGGTAGGAACCGACAGACGGTTCGCGCACGACGACGAGAATCCCGCCCGCGCGTTTCTTGACGTGATGAACTGGGACGAGCTCCGTACGCTCCGGAACGCCGGATGGTCGTTCGGCGGACATACGACGAATCACCCCCGGCTCTCGACGTGCGCGCCGGACGTCGTCGCGCAGGAGATCGATGCGCCGCTCCACGCGCTGGCGCGGGAACTGGGTGCGAAGGACATTCCGATGTCTTATCCCTTCGGCGGACCGGAAGACATCACGCCGGCAGCCATGGCAGTGATCCGCGGGAGTGGGTATGCGGCGTGCTTCTCGAATCACGGCGGGGAGAACCGCGGCGCAACCGATCCGTTCGATCTGGCCCGGATCGACCTGGGCGGGGACCATGATACCGTGGGATGGAAGGTCATGGCGCATGGCGTGTCGCTGGGCGCGATGCGTTCGGCATGGACCAGCGTGATGGGATTATCGCCCGGGGAGCGGCGGTGAGTGGCCGGATCACCAAGCTGGCCGCGAGCGGTCGGCGCGCGGAGATGGTCGCGGTATATGTCGACGGCGAACGGGCCGGGGTATTGCCCGCCGAACGCGCGTACGCGCTGGGAATCGAGGTAGGCGTCGTGCTCGACCGCGAGCGTCGCGGTCAGCTCGACGTGGCACTGCAAGCCGCGCGGGCGTACGCGGCGGCGGTGCGGATGCTGGCTGCGCGGCCGCGCTCGACGCACGAGTTGATCCGCCGGCTCCGCGCCAAACAACACCCGCCGGCGGCCGCGGCGGAGGCCGTCGGGCGCCTCGCATCGAGCGGATTGCTGGACGACTCGGCCTTCGCCGGGCATTTCGCGCGGCAGCGAATGGCCAAGGGGTATTCCGGACGGCGAATCGTGGCCGATCTTCAGAGACGCGGGGTCGAGCGACGCGTCGCCGAGCGGGCCGTGGAACGGGTGGAGCAAGACGAAGTGGGGAGCGGGGCGTCGCGCGCCGAAACACTGGCGCGGCGGAGGATCGGGCAGTTGAGCGGCCTGCCCGACCAGGTGATCGTCCGGCGCACAGTCGGTTATCTCGCACGGCGCGGCTTCGCGAGCGGAGCGGCGGTGCAGATAGTGAGACGGCTGGTGGGGCGGAACGAGGAAACCGATGACTGAACACTATTTCACGGTCGATGTCGAGGAACACTTCCAGGTCTCCGCGTTCGAGGCCCATGTCTCCCGCGCGGCGTGGGAGACGCTGGAAAGCCGCGTAGCGCGCAACGTCGATGTGCTGCTCGAGTTGCTGGACCGCTATGACGCGCGTGGCACGTTCTTCACGCTCGGATGGATTGCCGAGCGTCATCCCGATGTCGTTCGGTCGATCGCTCAGGCCGGACACGAGGTTGCGTCGCACGGGTGGGATCACCGCAAGGTGACCGATCTGACTCCGGAAGAATTCCGCGACAGCGTGCGCCGCTCGAAGCAGATCCTCGAGGGTCTTTCCGGGCATCCGGCGGTCGGATTCCGCGCGCCGAGCTTCTCGATCGTGCCCGGTCGGGAGTGGGCGCTCGATATCCTCGTGGAGGAAGGATATCGCTACGACTCGAGTCTCTTCCCGATCCGGCGCCCCGGGTACGGCTACGCCCGCGGGGGACGGGATCCGCATTGGTTGGACCTACCTGCCGGCCGGCTCGCCGAGTTGCCGCCGGCGACGCTACGTCGATTTGGTTGGAACATTCCGGCGGCAGGCGGTGGGTACTTCCGCATCTTCCCCTACGGACTGGTGCATCGCGCCATCGCGGACTTCGATCGCCGCGGCGTTCCGGCGACGTTCTATCTGCACCCGTGGGAGATCGATCCCGACCAGCCGCGGATGGCGGTGGGCGCTTCCGCTCGCTTCCGGCACTACACGGGCCTGCACCGCACGCGCGCCCGGTTGGAGAGACTCCTCCGCGCGTTCCGCTTCACCGCCATCGGCGACCGGTTTGCCGTGGAGCCGTCGCACACGCCATGACGATCGTCGTGGATCGGTTCACCGGCGACGGGGCCGAATGGGATGCCTGTGTTCGCGGATCGGGGGGGTGGACGCACTTCCACCTGTACGACTGGAAGTCGGTCATCGAGCGGGTCTTCGGGCACGAGTGCCTCTATCTGGCCTGTCGGACCGGCGCGGGCGACCTGGTCGGCGTGCTGCCGCTCGTGAGGGTTCGCAGTCGCATCTTCGGGCATTATCTGGTGTCGATGCCGTTTGTGAATTATGGCGGGCCGCTGGGAACGTCGGACGCGGTGCGTGCGCTCGCGACGCGGGCGGCGGAGCGGGCGACGGCGGACGGGGTCGATCTGCTCGAACTCCGCAGTCGCGTCGACCTCCCGTTGGGCCTCCCGGTCTCGCATCGCAAGATCACGGTCATGCTCGACCTGCCGTCCGGCAATCCCGAGCCGTTGTGGAAGGCGCTCTCTGCCAAGGTGCGCAGCCAGGTTCGTCGTCCTCAGAAGGAAGGTGTGCGCGTGGTATTCGGGCTCGATCAGGTCGAGTCGTTCTATCACGTGTATGCCCGGCATATGCGAGATCTTGGCACACCGGTCCAGTCGCGGCGATTCTTCGAGACGCTCGCGGAGACATTTGCCGACAGCATGTGGGTCGGTTGCGCGTACCTCGACGACCGTCCGATCGCCTGCGGCTGCGGCTTCCGATGGGATCGCGAATTCGAGATGACGTGGGCCTCGTCGCTCCGGGAACACAACCGCATCGCGCCGAACATGCTGCTCTACTGGGCGTTCATGGAACGCTGTGTCGACCAGCAGGTGGCCGCATTCAATTTCGGACGCTGTACCCCCGGCGGTGGCACGCATCGCTTCAAGCGGCAGTGGGGATCGCGCGACGAGCCGTTGTGGTGGTATCAGCACTCGCAAACGAAAGGGGCTGGGAAGCGCGCGACGCCCTCGCCCGACGACGCGGCGTTCTCGTGGGGACCGCGCTTGTGGCGCTACCTGCCGGTTCCCCTGGCCAATCTCATGGGTCCACGCATCGTCAGATCGGTGCCCTGACGTGATGGCGGTGACAAAGGCCGCGTGGCGCCGTCTGGGCGTCGTCCGAGCGATCGGGCAACGTCCGCGTGGTCGTCGACGGACGGTTGGAAGCGGCACCATGGTACACCTTCGCTGCCGGGGCCGTCGGCGAGGCTGGCTTGATGGGATTGCGCGACGGCCCCGACGGCGCGTCCGTATCCGGGGTCCGCGGTGTACGCGTATGGATTCCGTAACGTCCAGGGCTTGGCCTGGCACGCCAGCGGCGCGTTGCTGGCCACCGAGCACGGACCGACCGCCCTTCCGAACGAGGCCGGGCGCTTCGGCCTCGACGAGCCGAACGTGGTGCGCGTGGGTGTGAACGATGGGTGGCCCCACCTGGCGGGTCATGGGAGCGAGCCGCGCTTCAACGCCCCCCTCGCGGTCTGGATCAGCGCCATCGCTCCGGCAGGGATCGCCGCGTCGGGCGACACACTTTACATCGGTGCGCTGCGGGGGCGACAGCTGAGGCGCATCGAGGTGGACGTGCTGGCAGACTTGCCGGAAGCGATCACCGTCGGGTGCGGGGACGCGTTGTTTCCCGGGGCGTTCGGGCAGGTGCGTGCGGTGCGAGGCCACCCCGACGGATCGATCGACTTCACGACGAGCAATCGCGACGGTCGGGGGGGGCCGGCCGACGGTGACGACAACGTGTTACGCATCGGGGTGGTCACGCCATGAGCGAGCCGGACTGGGCGCTTGCCGAGCCGGTTTCCGCGCCGGATGAGGGCGAAATCCACGTCTGGCTCGGCTCGCTGGAAGCCCCGGCCGATCGGATTGCGCAGATCGCGTCGACGCTGTCGGCTGAGGAGCAAGCGCGGATCGCGCGGTTTCGGTTCCAGCGCGAACGCCGGCGCTACACCGTGCGCCGCGCCACGCTCCGGATGTTGCTCGGTACCTTCCTCGACACGCCGCCGCGCACGATCCGATTCGCGTATGGTGCGCACGGCAAACCGTCTATCGCGACGCCGGCGTCGGGCGCGCGCCTGCGTTTCAACCTGTCGGACGCGGACGATCTCGCGCTCTACGCGTTCACGCTGGACCGGGAACTCGGCGTGGATATCGAGGGCGTCCGGGCGATGCCCGACGCGTCGGACATCGCCGAACGGTTTTTCTCCGCTGCCGAGTACGCGGTGTTCCAGTCGGTGCCGACCGCGAAGCAGCCCGACGCGTTCTTCAACTGCTGGACGCGCAAGGAAGCGTTCGTGAAGGCCATCGGGGATGGTCTGACTTGTCCGCTCGACTGCTTCGAGGTGTCACTGCTGCCCGGGGAGCCGGCCGTCATGTTGCGCATGCGGGATGACGACGGGGGGGCCTCTCGCTGGACGTTCTGGCACCTGGAACCGTTGCCGGGCTATGTGGGCGCCGTCACGGTGGAGGCCAGGGACTTGTCGGTCGTCTGCCGCCGGCTCGCGTGGTAGGTCAGGACGCCAGCAGCACGATCGAGGCGCCCACCACGGCGATCGCCCAGCTGACGGGATCCCGCAGCGCAAACACCACCGGATCGTGGTGCATCTGTCCCCGTGTCGTCACGATCCACGTCCGACCGATCCAGTACAGCAGAATGGGACAGAGGAACCAGAGCAATTGAGGGTGGGCGTAGAGCGCGCTGACGTCGTCGCTATTGATGTACAGGGCGAGGACGAGGACCGCGAGATACCCGCTGCTGGTGCCCAGCATGGTGATCGTCGGAAGGTCCGCGCCGCCGTAGTCCCGCCCGGAGGCCGTCGCATCGGCGCTCCGATCGATCACCTCGGACGCTCGTTTCACCAGCGCCAGGCTCAGGAACACGAACATCGAGAACGCCAGCAGCCAGAACGAGGGCGCCACGTTCACCGCTTCCGCGCCGGCCATCACGCGCATCGTGTACAGGCCGGCCAACGTGAGGGCATCGAGCAAGACCACCCGCTTGAGCAGCAGGGAGTAGGCGAGCGCCATCCCGCCGTACAATCCGAGCATCCCCAGGAACGCGGCCGGCAGGATCCACGACAGCGCGACCGCCGCCGCGAGCAGCGTCGGGACGAGCAAGCCCGCGGCGGACAGCGGCAGGGCGCCCGACGCGAACGGCCGATCCCGTTTACGCGGGTGGTTCCGGTCCGCCTCCAGATCGAGCACGTCGTTCACGACGTACACGGCGGATGCCGTGCAGCTGAAGGCGAGAAACGCGATGGTGGCGTGCAGTGCGAGACCGGCGTTACCGATCTTGTGCGAGGTCGCCAGTGGCACGAAGAGCAGCATGTTCTTGAGCCACTGGTGCACGCGAAGCGCCTTGATGGCCGCGACGAGGCGAGATCCCCGGCTGCCGAACACCCTCACGACCTCGGCGCGCGCGCGGGCCAGGCGAACGGTGCGCGCACTCGCCCCGACACAGATCGCCCCTGCCGCCGCCTCCCACACCGGCAAGTCGTCAGGTCCGTTCCCCACGTAGTCAAACGGCGCGCCGTCCTCCGCAGCGACAATCGCATCGCGCTTCACCTTTCCCGTCAGATTGCGAGCCGGCTCGGTGGCCATCACCGCATCGAAGATGCCGACGTGCGCGGCGACGTGCTCCACGAATGCGCGCGGCGAACCCGAGGCGAGCACCAAGCGGCGTCCGGCCGCACGCTCGGCGCGAAGATACGCGAGCAGCTCCTCGTGGTACGGTAGGCGCGCCGCGTTGATCGTCACCTGGTCGGCGAGCCGGGTCTTAAGGTACGCTTTCCCGCGGAGCAGCCAAGCGGGGATCGCCAGGAGGCGGTGCGGCGCGCGCGCGGCGAGCGCGGCGAAGCCTTCCGCGAGCAGGTCGGTCCGGATGAGCGTTCCATCGAGATCGACATAGAGGCGCGGCCGCCGTGCCGCGGGCACGCCGGTCAGGGTAATCCCTCCGGAACGGCAACGCGCAGCCCGCGCAACCGCTGTCCGTCAAAGACGAACACGGCGAGCGGTGCCGGGGCCGGCGGCCAGGCGAACGTGTGGCCGCGCCCGAGCCGTGGCGGCAGAGGCGTTCCCGCGATCGGAGCGGGATCGTCGTAGCTCGCGTGGCCGGTGTCGAAGAAGATGCGCACGCTGTCGGTACCGGTGAATTCGATGTGCGGCATGGCGAACGACGCGACTTGTCGTGACGCGCCGAGCATCACGACCGGGTTCTTGACGTCGCGCACGGTGCGCCACGCATCGATCGCGTGCGTGAGCAATATCGACGCCGTGTTGGTCACCAGGTAGTCGGAATCCGACTCACGGAAGTAACTGGGCACGTTGATCGCGACGATGGAGACGTCATCGGAGAGCGTATCGGCCGCCGCCTGGAGGTCCTGGAGTACGGCCCGACCAAGCCGGCCGGCCTCGCGCCATGCCCCATAGCGATGGAACGCCGGGGACGGGATCGTAACCGCCGCGACCAAGATGGCGGCGGTCACGAGGGTGCCACCGGCGACCATCCGTCGTCGCTCGCGGGCCGCGCGTACTCCCTCCTGCGCCAGCGCGACCAACGCGAGCGCGTACGCGGGAACGGCGGTATAGGCATACCACGGATTGCCCTGGCCCGCGATCGAGAACAGCCCGAAATAGGCGGCGATCGACATCAACGCGAACCAGTAGATCCAGCGCTCCCGTGATCGTGCCAGTAGCCAGACCGCTCCCGCGCCGATCGCGATGGCGATCGCGAGAAACAGCACAATACCCAGCGGGGCACTCGGCGCGCGCAGGTCGAACAATTGTTGCGGGTAGACCAAGGCGAGTCCCACCCGGAACGGGATCCGCAACGCCGTGCCCGGTGTGAACGTCACGCCGCTGCCGGTCACCACCAGGGCGCGCATGCCGTACACGATCAGCGCCACCGCGAGGACCGGCGCGGTTTCCCGAAGCGCGGACCGAGCCCGCAGAAGCAGGGGCGTGATCGGATCGGCCCGCACGAGGAGGTATGCGAACACGATGCCGGGAATCGCGAGTCCCCGTTCGACGGACATCGCGGCGATGACGCTGCCGATCACCATCGTGAGCCAGCCGGAGCGCCGGTCGATCGATCGAGCTCCAAGGATCGCCACGCAGATGCCGATGACCAGCAACGGCTCCTGGCGACGCGTGATGGCCGGAACCAACTCGATGGTGGTCGGGTGCAGCGCAAAGAGCAGTGCCACGGACGCGGCGGCCCACCGGGCGCGACCGAACGCGACCCGGGCGAGCCAGAACACGCTCACGGTCGCGAGGGCGTGCACGAGAAGGTCAGTGAGGTGGTAGCCCCGCGGCGCCCAGCCCCACAGTGCGTGGTCGATGGTGTACGTGAGGAGCGTGAGCGGACGATAGTAGCCGATAACTTCTTCGGCACCGCCGCGAAGCTCCCGGCCAAACACGCCGATCAGGTCGCCGAAGGAATCGGCGGACGCCGCGAGTATGGTCGGGAACGCGTCGATCCCGGTCCACGGGAGCGCGAGGATATCGCGAAACGCCGTGGCGGCGACCGCGAACAGCGCCAGGGACACGGCGACGTCGGAACGCCAACTGGTTGGCCTCAACAAGCCTCCACATCGAGGAAAGGCGATTGTCCAAGTATTTGACGCGCCACAGCATAGGTCCCGCGAGGCCCCGCCGCCATCATCGCCGGCGCCAATGGCCGCTGGTGAGGTCCCGCCGCGACGCCTTCCGCGTGTCTCCGGGGTGTCCGACGCTGTTGCGGCTACGCATCACACCGCTGTTCTGTCGACCTTGCGACAGGGATCGATGGTGCCATAAGATCAATTCTAGCTTATACTTAAGAGTGCAACCCGTGGTCCGATCAGCAAAGCCCAGCTCTTGCAGCCAACCGAGAAAACCATGCCCACAGCCAGATCAGCCGCGACCGAGCCCGGGACTGCGCGGTCTATGCGCGCCGATGCAGCGGCGTCATTGGCGGACGACGCGACGAAGACGGCCTATCGCGCCTGCATGCATCGCTTGATCGAGATCCAGGTCCGGGCGACTCCGGATGCCACGGCGGTGGTGTTCGAGGGGGAGGCGTGGACGTACGGCCAACTCGACCGTCGGGCGAATGGCATGGCCCACGATCTTGTTGCCCGAGGCGTCAGGCCGCAGGACCTCGTGGGGATCTGCCTCGACCGGTCGCCGGAACTGATCGTTGGGATGCTCGCCGTGTGGAAAGCTGGCGCGGCGTACGTTCCGCTCGACCCGAGTTACCCACGCGAGCGCCTCCAGTTCATGGCGGATGATGCCGCACTCGACGTGGTGCTGACCGGTGGCGCGGCGGCGCAGGCCGTCCCCGAGCGCCCGGTCAGGATCGATGTGGCGGGTGGTGGCGCCGCGGCAGTCTCCCCGCCCGACGTCGATGTTTCCCCCGACGATCTGGCGTACGTCATCTACACCTCGGGTTCGACCGGCCAACCCAAGGGCGTGATGGTGTCCCATGCGTCGCTGGTCAACCACATGCAGTGGTTGAATCGGACATTTGCGCTCGGCGCGGCTGATCGCGTCCTGCAGAAGACGCCATTCAGCTTCGACTCATCGCTGATCGAGTTCTACACGCCCCTTATGGTGGGAGCCGCGTTGATCCTCGCGCGCCCCGGCGGGCATCGGGATCCTGGATATCTCGTTGACCTGATGGCGGGGCAGGGGGTGACGGTCCTGCTGCTGGTACCGTCACTCCTTGCCGCGCTGCTGGATCAACCCGGATTCGCGCAATGCGGTCAGCTACGTCTCGTCATTTCGGCGGGCGAGGCGTTGCGCGGCACGCTGCGCGATCGGTTTCTGGCCGTGTCGGACGCGTTGCTCAGCAATCACTACGGGCCGACCGAAACAGCGGTCGGCGCGACGTACTACAATTGCGATGTCGTGGGCGACGGGAGCGCCATCGTCCCGATCGGCAGGCCGATCGACAACGTGCGGGTCTACGTGCTCGACCGGGCGGGCAACCCGGTGCCGCCGGGCGATCCTGGCGAACTGTACATCGGTGGTGTGGGCGTGGCTCGCGGCTATGTCGGGCGTCCGGACCTCACGGCGGAGCGATTCGTCGCCAACCGGTTTACGCAGGCGGGAGGCCGGTTGTACCGCTCCGGTGACTTGGTGCGGGAACGCCCCGACGGCCTGCTCGAGTATCTCGGCCGCACCGACGACCAGGTCAAGATTCGCGGGTTCCGGATTGAGCCGGGAGAGATCGAGGCGGCGATCGAAAGTCACGCGGACGTTCGCAGGGCCGCAGTGGTTGCGCGAGTGGGAAGCGCGGGCGCGTCGCGGCTCGTCGCATTCGTCGCGCCGAGAGATCCGGTCGGATTCTCGGTGGTGGAACTCAGGAAGCTCCTGAAGGACCGGCTCCCCGAGTTCATGATTCCGGGACTCATTTGCGTCGTCGACGACCTTGCCACGCTGCCCAATGGCAAGCTCGACCGGCTCTCGCTGCAGGCGCGCACTCCCGCGCGGCCGGACCTGGACCAGCCCTTCGTGCCGGCCCGGACTCCGATTGAACGGTACCTGACCGATCGATGGCAGGACGTGCTCGATGTGGATCGGATCGGGATACACGACCGGTTTTTCGAACTCGGAGGTGACTCGCTCGGGGCGGCGGTTCTTGTGAGCCGGCTGCAGCAGGAACTCGATGTCCCGATGTTCGTCGTCGCCGTCTTTGACGCGCCGACGATCTGTGAGCTCGCAAGCTACCTGGAACGGGAGTATCCTGACGCGGTCGCGCGCCGGTTCGGCGGACGGACAGGCGGGACGGGGCGCACGCTCGCGATGCCTCCCCGGATTGCACACGATGACGTCGTGCGTTTCCAGTCGATTGTGCCGCGCGCCCCTACGCCTGCCGTCGCAGCAGGCGCACGCAACCCGCCGGCGGTGCTCGTGCTGGCGCCGCCGCGTTCGGGAACCACGTTGCTGCGCGTGATGCTCGCCGGCCACCCGCGTCTCTTCGCGGTCGACGAATTACAGCTGCTCAACTTCGCGACGATGAGGCAGCGGCGTGACGCGCTGGCGGGTCGATTTGCGGTGTGGCGCGACGGGCTGGTGCGGGCGTTCATGGCCCACGACGGTTGTGACGTGGAAACCGCGAAACAGCGCATTGCCGCCTTCGAGTCCGCCGACCTGGACACGAAGGCCGTCTACGCCGAACTGCAGAGCGGCGGCGACGGGAAGACCCTGGTGGACAAGACGCCGGCCTATGCGCTCGATCCGGACGCGCTCGTGCGCGCCGAGCGGTACTTCGCCGGCGTCAAGTACATCCACCTGGTCCGCCACCCGTCGGCGATGGTCGCGTCGTTCGAGCGCCAGCGAATGGACCAGGTCATGTATCTTGGACCCCATGGGCATACGCCGCGGCGCCTCGCCGAGTTGGTCTGGACGTTGAGCAACGCCAACGTGGTGTCGTTTCTCGACGCGATTCCGTCTCAACGCTGGGCGCGGTTGCGATTCGAAGACCTCACCGGCGATCCTGCGACGGCGATGCACGGCCTCTGTGCCCGACTCGACATCCCGTTTCACGACAATCTCCTCGACCCGTACACCGACGTGGGCAGTAAGCTGACGGACGGCATCTACGCCGAGTCGGTTCCGATGGGTGACCCGATGTTCCGTCAGTTCGATCGCATCGAGCCGGCTCGCGGTACCGCGTGGCGGCGGGTCTCCCAACACGACGATCTTGGCGAGGTGACGTGGGAGCTTGCTGCGCGGCTCGGCTACGAGCGGGCGGCGCGACCGGGCACGCCGGCGAGTGACCGTCACGCGCGCGCGCGCGCGCAGCGGAGCCGGCGGCGCGGTGGGGAGGGGAGCGACCGTGTCTGACGGCGGTCTGCGCGATCGGATTGCGATCGTCGGGATGGCGGTACGGTTCCCGGGCGCCACCACGTTGGATGCGTTCTGGCGGAATTTGCGCGAGGGCATCGAGTCCATTCGCTCGTTCAATCCGGATGAACTGCAGGCGGCTGGTGTCGATCCGGCGGTGCTCGCGGATCCAGCGTATGTCAATGCGGGGGGCGCGCCCGACGGCGTGGCGATGTTCGACGCCGGGTTCTTTGGCTACACACCGCGGGAAGCCGCGGTCATGGACCCTCAGCATCGGCTCCTGCTCGAGTGCGCCTCGAACGCGTTGGATCACGCGGGGTACGATCCCGAACGGTACGAAGGGCGAATCGGTGTCTACGGGGGCGTGGGGAGGAACACCTACTTCCTCAACAACGTGTTCGCGCACCGCGAACTACTGGACCAACTCGGCGCCTATCAGACCGCCATTCTCACGGAGAAGGATTACCCGGCGACGCGCGTGGCGTACAAGCTCAATCTGCGCGGGCCCGCGGTGAACGTTGTCAATGCCTGCTCGACATCAGGCGTGGCGGTGCACCTCGCGTGTCAGAGCTTGCTCACCGGTGAATGTGACATGGCGTTGGTGGCCGGGGCGCGGGTCAAGGTGCCCGTGGAAGCGGGCTACTACTACGAAGAGGGGGGGATCGCGTCGCCGGACGGCCATTGTCGTCCGTTCGACGCGAAGGCGGCCGGCACGGTGATCGCCAGTGGTGCGGCGGCGCTGTTGGTCAAGCCGCTCGAGGACGCGTTACGCGATGGGGACACCGTGCATGCGGTGATTCTCGGGACCGCCATTAACAACGACGGCGCCTCGAAGGTGAGCTTCACCGCGCCGAGCGTGCGAGGGCAATCCGAGGTCGTGGCGGACGCGCTCGCGGTCGCCGGTGTGTCGCCGGACTCCATCGGCTACGTCGAAGCGCACGGTACCGCCACCGCAGTCGGCGATCCGATCGAGGTGCTTGCCCTGACACGCGCGTTCCGTCGCGCGACCGATCGGGTCGGATTCTGTTCCATCGGATCGGTGAAGAGCAACATCGGCCATCTGGATGCTGCGGCGGGCCTGGCGGGCATCATCAAGACCGCGCTGGCGCTACGGCACCGGGAAATCCCCGCGAGCCTTCATTTCACGGTACCCAATCCGGAGATCGACTTCGCCTCGAGCCCGTTCTTCGTGAATGATCGGCTCTCGCCGTGGCCTGAAGGGCCGGCGGGCGTGCGGCGCGCCGGCGTGTCGTCGTTCGGTCTTGGCGGTACCAACGCCCATATCGTGCTCGAGGAAGCGCCGTCGGTCCCGGCGATCGAGCGGGAGGAGTCGGAGCGGCTGGTGATACTCTCCGCCCGCGACGAGGCCGCGCTCGCTCGATCGGTCACCAACCTCGTCGCACATATCGAGGCGCATCCCGACGAATCACTCGCCCATACCGCCCATACGCTTCAAGTTGGCCGTCGGCGGATGGCGCATCGGCTCGCGCTGGTTGTTCGGTCCAACACGGATGCGGTGGCGTGCCTGCGAGACGCGCAAACATCGATGCGCGGCACGTCGGGCGACGTGGACCGAACGGTCGCGTTCATGTTCCCGGGCGGCGGGGCGCAGCATCCCGGGATGGTGCACGACCTGTATGAAACGCAGCCGGTGTTTCGGCACCATCTGGAGCAGTGTCTCGGCATGGTACCGCATGTCGCGCAGGACGTCCGCCGGCTCATTCGCCGGCCGGGAGATGACGACGCCGCGCGCGCCCTGAGCGACGCCAGGTTCGCATTACCAGCGCTCTTCGCCACCGAGTACGCGCTCGCGAGACAGTGGATGGAGTGGGGCGTGGCTCCCAGCGCCATGATCGGGCACAGTATGGGCGAGTACGTCGCCGCGTGCCTGGCGGGGGTGATGCGCCTCGACGATGCGATGGCGTTGGTTGCCAAACGCGCGGAGTTGCTCGCGAAGGCGGAGCGCGGCGCCATGCTCAGCGTGCCACTTGGGCCCGACGCCATTCGCCGGCTGCTCGGCGACTCGGTGTCCGTTGCCGCGGTCAACCGGCCGGCGTTGTCGGTGATCGCGGGGACCAGCGTCGCGATCCACCACGCCGAGCGAACCCTGGCCGCCGAAGGCGTGGATACCGCGCCATTGCACATCGAGGTGGCGGCGCACTCGGCGCAACTCGATCCGCTGTTGGACGAGTTCAGGGCGTTCGCGTCCGGCATCGCGTTCTCCGTGCCGACCGTTCCGTACCTCTCCAACCTCACGGGTACGTGGGTGCCGATGGACGCGGCACCGACGGCCGACTACTGGGTCGATCACCTGCGGCACACGGTGTTGTTCTCAGACGGTCTGGAGCAGTTGTTCGCCGATTCCACGCGCGTCCTGCTCGAGGTCGGCCCGGGGCAAACGCTCACCACGTTCGCGCGCCAGCATCCGGCGCGGCCGGCGGAGTGCGTCGCGGTCGCGTCGCTACCGCACCCAAAGGAAACGGTGTCCGATGCCACGGCATGTCGGAGCGCCATCGGACGATTGTGGCTGCACGGCGTCGCGATCGATTGGGGGGCGGTGGATCCGGTCGAGACGGCGCGACGCGTGCCGTTACCGAGCTATCCGTTCGCGCGCGCGCGCCACTGGATCGATCCCGCGACACCGACGCCCGCCCGGCCCGCGGGACCTGCGGTGCGGCTGGATGCGGTCACGGCCCTGGCCGCCCCTGCGCTTCGGGAAGCCGCAGCAACCCCGACGGCGTCCCGATCGGCGCGCCTGACCAACGAGATCTGTCGCACGATGGCCGAGATCAGCGGTCTGCCGCTCGACGCCATCGACCCGGCGGCGACGTTTCTCGAACTGGGATTCGAGTCCCTGTCGCTCACCCAGGCATCGGCGGCCATCGGCCGTCGTTTCGGGGTTACAGTGTCGTTTCGGCAACTCATCGAACGGTGGTCGTCGCCGCGGATGCTGGCGGCCCATCTGGACGAGGTGCTCCCCGCCGACGCCCGGTTGGCGTCAGCGGAGGTGACAGGGGTCGCGCGGCCCGAGCCGGCCCCCCTGGCCGACCAGACACCGTCAGCGGCACCGCTTCCCGTCGACGCCCCCGTCGCGTCGTTCGGACCGTGGCGTCCGCTGGGCGGCGATCCCGCTTCCACGCTCAGTGAACGGCAGGACACGCACGTGCGGATGCTGACCGAGCGATACAACGCGAAGACGGCGGCGTCGAAGGCGTTCGCACAGCGGCATCGGTCGCATCTCGCCGATCCCCGGAGCGTCGCCGGATTCCGGCTCGCCTGGAAGGACCTCGTGTATCCGATCGTGGTGGAGCGGTCGGAAGGTTCGAGAGTGTGGGATGTGGACGGAAACGAGTACATCGATGTGGTCATGGGGTTCGGGGTCAACTTGTTCGGTCACGCGCCGGCGTTCGTGCGCGACGCGCTACGCGTGCAGTTGGAGAAAGGGTTCGAGATCGGGCCGCAATCGCCCATCGCCGGTGAGGTGGCCCGTGCGATCTGCGAGTTGACCGGGATGGAGCGGGCGGCCTTCTGCAATACCGGATCCGAAGCGGTGCTCGCCGCGATCCGCATGGCCCGCACGGTGACCGGCCGGGACCGGATCGTCACCTTCTCCGGCGCCTATCACGGCATCTTCGATGAAGTACTCGTGCGGGGTATGGGTAGCGGCGCCGCGCGCAGGGCGCTGCCGATTGCACCGGGTATCCCCGCCTCGAAGGTGGGCCACGTGCTGGTGCTCGATTACGACGACCCCGCCTCGCTCGTGACGATCGAGCGGGAGGCGGAGTCCATCGCCGCGGTGCTGGTCGAGCCCGTGCAGAGCCGCCGACCGGAACTCCAGCCTGCCGAGTTCCTCCGGGCGCTGCGTGAAGTCACCAGCCGACACGACATCCCACTCGTGTTCGACGAGATGATCACCGGGTTCCGAGCCCATCCCCGCGGTGCGCAGGGCTGGTTCGACGTGCGCGCCGACCTCGCGACCTATGGCAAAGTCATCGGTGGGGGCATGCCGATCGGGGTCGTAGCGGGCCGCGCGAGGTACATGGACGCGCTCGACGGAGGGCACTGGCAGTATGGAGACGACTCGGTTCCGGAGGCTGGCATCACGTGGTTTGCCGGCACGTTCGTGCGGCATCCGCTGGCCCTGGCGGCCGCGCGGGCGTCGCTGACGCATCTCATCGAACGCGGCCCGCAGCTGCAACAGGACCTTAACGCGCGTACGACGGCCGTCGCGGCGCGGCTGAACGCGTTTTGCCGCGAGCACCGGGCACCGGTCACGCTGCATCACTTCAGCTCGTTCATGCTGATCGCGCTCGAACACCAGCGCGAATACGCCGGCCTGCTCTTCGCGCACCTCAGGGATCGGCGGATCCACGCGTTGGAGAATCGGTGCGTGTTTTTTTCGACCGCCCATTCCGATGCGGATCTGGATCAGTTCGCGGAAGCGTTCGAGGACAGCATCATCGAGATGCAGCGCGGCGGGTTCCTTGCGGGTGGCATGGAGGTCGTGACACCGCCAAGTGCGGCGATCGCGGAGAGGCCGCTGACCGATGCGCAAACCGAGGTGTGGCTCGCGACGCAGATGGGGGAGGACGCGTCGTGCGCATTCAACCTGGCGTTTGCCCTGGACGTGAACGGGCGCATTGACCAGCCGGCCATCCGCGCGGCGGTGCACGGGCTGGTCGAGCGTCATGAAGCGTTGCGCACCACGATCGCGCCTGATGGGAGCGTCCAGCGGGTCGCGCATTCGATGGACGTCTCCCTGAGGATTGAGGACACCGGCGCACTCGACCCCATCGCGCAGCAGGCCCGGCTCGCGGAGGTCGAACGGCAGGAAGCAGAGACGGCGTTCGACTTGATCGACGGCCCGCTCGTGCGCTTCCGGCTGCTGGTCCGCGGGGACGAGGGCGCGCATCTGATCGTCACGGTGCATCACGTGGTGTGCGACGGTTGGTCGTGTGGCGTCTTGCTGCGCGATCTCGCGGAGCTGTATCAACGCGCGGTGCGGGGCGGACCGGCATTGGCGCCGGCGACATCGTTCCAGGCGTTCGTGGTCGCGGCGGCGGGTGCCGAGGCGCGGGCGGCGCGCGAGCGGGCGGCCGCGTACTGGCGCGCGCAGTTTGCTACGGTCCCGCCGGCACTCGAGCTTCCGACCGACGTGCCGCGGCCGTCTCGCAAGTCGTACCGGGCGCGACGAGTCGGCGTGACGCTCGGGCCCGACGTCGCGACGGGGTTGAAGCGCGCGGGCGCGCGGCAGGGGTGCACGCTGTTCGCGACACTGCTCGCGGCCGTGCACGCGTTCCTCCACCGGCTGACGGGGCAGGACGATCTCGTGACGGGCGTGCTTGCGGCGGGCCAGCCGGCGTCGGGGATGACGAGCGTCGTCGGCCACTGCGCCAATCTGTTGCCCATGCGCGCGACGGTGCGGGGAGATGAGCCCTTCGATGCGCTGCTGCGCGCGACCAGGGGCCGTGTCCTCGACGCGTTCGAGAACCAACAGTACACGTTGGGTGCCTTGCTTCGTGACCTCGACGTCCGGCGCGACGCGAGCCGGCTGCCGTTGTTGTCCATGATCTTCAACGTCGACCCGACGCCGCCGCGCCTCGCCTTCGACGAGCTCGCTGTCACCGTCCGCGCTATTCCAAAACGGTTCGAGAATTTCGATCTCTTCGTCAACGCGGTTGATCTGGGCGGCGATATCCGGTTGGAATGCACGTTCAACACGGATCTGTTCCGGGACGAGACCATCGAGCGTTGGCTTGCGACATTCCGCACGTTCGCCGAGGCGATCGGCAGGACGCCGGATCGGGCGGTGGCGCATTTGCCGTTGTTGACGGAGCGGGAACGGCGCCAGGTGGTGGTGGAGTGGAACGAGACGGAGCGGTTGGAGGCGGACGGGGCAACGATGCACGGGATGGTGGAGGCGCAGGCGGCGCGGACG
>DASWIX010000018.1:0-1799 GCA_036397455.1 Gemmatimonadales bacterium
TTGGCGCGGTTGCGCGAGCGGGCAGACAGCGTGGTTGTGCAGGCGTTCACTCACGTCACCGTCGAGGGAGACACCCTGGCCCTCCGTAACTTCATTGGATCGTTCCAGCCGGAACGGCCCGACCGGATTCTGTACGTCGCTCACTGGGACACCCGTCCAATGTCCGACCAAAGCGCAAACATGGCCGATCGCAACCGACCCGTCCCGGGGGCGAACGATGGGGCCTCGGGGGTTGCGGTCCTGCTCGGGGTCGCGGACGTGCTGAAACGCGCGCCCCCGGGCGTCGGAGTGGACCTCGTGTTGGTGGATGGGGAGGATTATGGGGACTGGTCGGTGCGAGCGGACGTGCTGTTGGGATCTCGATATTACGCGGCCCACCCCGTGGGGCTCGCCCCGCCGCTCTTTGCCGTCGTGTGGGACATGGTGGGAGATCGCGATTTGCGATTCCTTCGCGAAGGCCACTCCCTCGCCGGTGCGCCGGAAGTGGTGGAACGGGTCTGGGCGAAGGCGCGTGAACTCGGGTACGAACGCGTGTTTCGTCCAACCGTGGGAACCGCGATCGAAGATGACCATGTACCCCTCTTGCGGAGCGGCATCCGGGCGATCGACGTCATCGACCTGGATTACCCGTATTGGCACACGCCCGACGACACGATCGACAAGATCTCGGTGGAGAGCCTGCAGCTCGTGGGAGACGTAGCTGTCGCCCTCCTGCGATAGCGCGTTCGAACGGTACATGCGGCGTTGAGCGGGTGCGGCGGTTTGGCGGCACCGGCCTCACCCTCAGTTCATGGACCGCAGTGATCATCGAGCCGCCGCGCTGCTCGTCACGCTCGCGGCGCTGGGCGTCGTGGTCCGGTGGGTTGTCGCCGTTCCGGGGGCACCGGGCGCGGTGGGATACCGGTCGGACGTCGGAGTGCGCACTCCACTGGACTCGGTTGCCGCACGAGCCGAGGCAGCCAGCCGACCACTCGGTCCGGCCGAGGTGATTGACCCGAACACCGCGTCCGCGTCCGAGCTCATGCGACTTCCCCGCGTCGGGGCCGGGTTGGCTGCGAGGATTGTCACGCATCGCGAGACGCGCGGCCCGTTCAGGACTCTGGACGAGATCGGCGCGGTGCCGGGAATCGGTCAGGCGGTGCTGGACGCTATTCAGCCGCACGTGAGGCTTCCTGTCGCCGGTGCGCGCCCGAGGAAAGCGGAACGCCGGCCACTCAACCTCAATGCCGCCAGCGAGGAGCAACTTCAGGCGCTCCCGGGCATCGGTCCGGCAAAGGCGGCCGCTATTCTCGAGTTACGCGCCCGCATCGGACGATTCCGCGCGATCGAGGAGCTGCTGGAAGTTCCGGGGATCGGACCGGCAACGCTCGAGAAGCTGCGTGCACTGGTCGGAATCTCTTGACACCCCTTTGACCGCCGGTACTTTACCCGTACGTTAGCTCCTTGTGTGTTAACGAGTTGTGTGATCTACTTCCTCCCCCACACGGGCAGGTATGGCAACAGCGGCCGCGAGTTCGGAACGACTTGGCGATCTCCTCGTCCGCGAGGGATTGATCACCCGCGAGCAGCTGCAGCAAGCGCTCCACGAGCAGCGCAGTTCTGGAGCGCGCCTGGGGTATGTATTGGTGAAGCTCGGTCTGATTCCCGAGATCGAGATCACGAAGATGCTGGCAAAGCAGTACCGGGTGCCGGCGGTGGACCTCGGCCGGTTCTCGGTGGAAGAGAAGATCATCAAGCTCATTCCGGGTGAAGTGGCGATCAAGCACAGCGTGCTGCCGCTCAAGCGAGAGGGTCGGACG
>DASWIX010000019.1:0-43134 GCA_036397455.1 Gemmatimonadales bacterium
AGCCAATGTAGCTCATGCGCGCCAGGCGTTCGTCTGCCGCATCCGAGGTCCCCGGAGACCCATTCGCAGGTCCCCCAACTGAAAACGAAGCTCAGAGGGAACAGCCCCGGCTTCCCGTTCACTTTTTCAGCAACCTGCTAGAGACCCCCGAAGTTGAATCGGAAGTTGGTAATGTCGCTACCGGCATCCCACATGGACGCACCCACGTAGTGGGTTGTATTGGCCGGGAACGTAAACGTCACGATCTCGTTCGTGGAGCTACCGCTGAACCCGTTGGCCACCTCGGTGCCGCCAGCATCAATCACGAAGATGTCGACGTCCGATCCATTGGTCCACTGCAACGTCATCGTCACAGCGGCCGCCGCAGCTCCCGTCACGACTCGGAAGTAATGGTCCGGTGCTGGGAGACCGCCACCGTTCCAGGCACCACGGGACGCGGAGCCTGTGCCATAACCGCCGTGCGCGAAGTACACGTTGTTATTGGCGGTCATGATCGCCGTCACTGAGGGTGCGGCTGGAAGCGTACACCCACCGCACGTGCTCAGATTCGCCGGCTGATAGGCATCGCCGGTTGCGCTCGGGTTGGTGAACGTCGCCGTCTGGGCCCACTGATCTGGCCCGATGTTGAAGATCGACAATGTCTGTGCACCGGCCGTTCCGGTGGCTGGCACAGCAAACATGATCGCATCAGCACTGATGCTCTCGATCCATGCGGCCGTCGTTCCCAGGCTGACCGTCATGTCGTTGTCGTAGGCGGGATCACCTGCCCCAGGCGACGCGGTCACGACCGCACCACCCGACGCCGTCGTCAGCGACAGCGTCCCGGCAAACACGCCGGGCGCAATGACGATCGATTTGGTGGCGTCGGCACCACCCGGCGCTCGTACCCGAATCGTCGCTGTGCCGGTGCCACGGCCCGAGACCAGGCCGGTCTCGTCAACGCCGAACCGGGCAGTACTGCTCGACACCCAGTCATAGGTCGTCGAGCCGGTCAGGGCGCCACCGCTCGCGTCCACCGCGGTCAGGCTGTACTGCACCTGCTCGCCCGACCCGACCGTGTCGGGCCCGCTGACCACCAGACCGGCCGGTCCGGTGATCACCTCGACCGTATCGACCAGGCCGCCCGCCGATACCGTGAGGCAGGTCTCGCCGAGCCCGGCTCCCGTAATGTTGGACACCGTGGCCCACTTATCGGTGGCGGTGCCGCTCGAAACGGAGACGACGGAGTTGTCGCACGATGCCACCGTGGGCGCCGTCGTCGTGCGATTGCCGGCTTCGTCGATCGCCGACGCGCCAAACTCGGCGGCCACCCCGACCACCACCGTGAGGTCGCTACTCGTGAGGGCAATATCGGCCGCGGGGCCCGGAGGTCCGCCTGGGAACACCAGGTCCTCGTCACCACACGAAGCGCCGACGGCCAGGGCCATCGCCACCGCGGCTGTCCGACGGAAAAGCTTCAGCATGTGAGCGCGCTCCTATCATCGAGTTGAGCCCGAGGGTGGGGCCGGCGCTTCCACCGGCCCCACCGTGAGGCCTCAGGAATCAGATCACTTCCACACGACTTCGGCGATATCGCCGGTGTACCGCACGGTAGCCGGCGCGAAGCCGCTCGCACCGGTCTTCGGCTCCAGCGCGAGCACAAACTGCCGGAACACCCCGAATGGCTTGTCCTCGTTGACCGTCGTGTCTGCCACCGTGGGCGCCACCAAGGTGTTGGCGCAGTTGGCCACGCCTGACCCCTGGAGGCAATTGCGAACCTGCCCGCTAAAGATCGCGACGTCGCTGACCCCTGGAAGTAGAATGTTGATGTCCGCATCCGTGAGGTCGACCCGACTCTCCTCGGTGACCCCGCTATGGCCTGACCGGAGTATGTCAACCTCGGTCCCGACACCGTCCACATCGACCAGATAGCCACGATACATGAAGCCCACCGGCGGGCGGCCCATGCGCTGCATGTCCGCCGAGAATTCGTCGCCCCGGACGCCGGCACGACCCGCGCCAATGATCGGATAGACGTAGTCGTCAGGTGAGGACGTCGAGATCACGTCCGTGCCGCCAAACGTGCCGAAGGTCAGGGCGCCTGAGCCGCCGGGCCCGACCCTCCGCCACAGGAACTGCGCCGCGCTCGGTGCGGCGGCGCCTCCGGTGGACTCGATCGACATCACGACCGCGTTGGCCCCACCAACAGGCGCGAGCGTATCGCCCGATTCGGCGATGATTCGCACGGACGTGATCGGGTTCACCGCCCTGGTCACCGGTCCCCCGTATGACCCCGTCGCGGTCGCGGAGACGACATTACTGTCCCCAACGAACAACGGATCGCCCGTGACCGCATCCCGGACCGTGTCCCCCGTAACCGGGTCGATGTCGGCCCGGCTGAAGAACTCCACGATGGACCCCGTGAGCGGCATGATGACGTCGCGACCATCCACGTCGCGACTCACGGCCCACAACTGATAGCTGGCGCTACCCGCCAGATCACGCAACCCGGTCAGCGTAAGCGTCGCGGAATCACCGGCACCGTTCAAGCTCACGGCACCACCGGGGATCGCGCCCACCGGTGCGATGTTGAAATCGTATGACGGATCCCCGATTGGCCCGAACACCGATGCCCGGTTGTCGTCACACGCCGCCGCCGCGAGCACCAGGACGGCGATCGCGGAAAATGAGCGATAGGTCCTCATCACTGCGATCCTCCCGGTGTAAAGGAAAACGACAGGGCGACGTGTATGTTGTGCGCCGACCCTGAGAACGGATCAGGCACCGGCAACACGTCGGGGAACCGTGTGGGTTGGAACGCCGCCCGCACCACGTTGAGCCGGCTGCGGTCGAAGTCGGTGAACACGAAGTCGCGGGCTTCGAGCCGGATCTGCGTGCCGGCGCTGGTGCGGAACGCCACACCGCCGCCGACGCTGAACCCAAGCTCGACGAAATTGGCCGGACCCGCCGCGACCTGCGGGTCGAGCGACACGCGGTAGCCGTTGACCCCGCCCATGATGAACGGAGCGATCGACCCGCCGGCGGAGAACTCCGCCTGGAGTCCGAACTGCGCGATGGTCAGGGGCTGTGACACGCCGAAGATGAACGTGGTGTCGCCAAAGCTCATCTCCGCCGGGAAGAAGCTGCTGTCGGTCTGCGGCCGTGACACATCGAGCGTGAACCCGATGCCGAGGTTCGAGCTGATGTAGTACAAGCCGTCGAGGCCGACCATAGCCCCCGCCTCGATGCCGGTCTTTTCGGCGTACTTGACGTAGCCTAGACGCGGACCGACGCGGAACGACCCGTTCTGCGCGACGGCGGGGGCGGCGGCGAGCGCCGCAAAGGCCACACCGAGTACCAGTTTTCGAAGCATCCGCACTCTCCCGATGCAGTGAGTGGGGGGCGGGGGCGCGAAGCCCCCGCCCGGACCATTCAGATTAGTTGCCACCCAACTCGAACGAGAACATCTGCACGTTCTGTAACTCACCCATGTTGGTGTAGGCGTAGTCGAATGCGAACCTGCGCCCGAGCACCGGAAGCCGGATGCCGCCACCGAACGAAAGGAAATCGCTGAACGACCGGAAATCGTCGTTCGCTTCGTTGACGAACCGCTTCCCACCGCGGAGGAAGATGAACTCCCGGAAAGAATACTCCGCACCGGCCGATGCCTGCAAGTCGGTGTCCACGGCATCGTTGAGATCCAACGCCACCTTGAAGCTGTGCGTCCCGCTCGGCGAGAACAACGCGTCCGCGCCACCGACCCAGTTCGACAGGAACGAGAACCGGAACGTCGTCGGGAGCTGGTAACTGACGGTCGAGAACCGCACCGGCAACGCCACCGGGAACGCCTCGGCGGTATTGACACGCTGCTTGATCAACCCGCCCTCGTACGCCGCCGACGAACCGATGTTGGCCAGCGCCGCCCCGAGCGTGATGCCGTACAGACCCGTGTTGAACATCGTGCCGACGTCGATACCCCACCACGTCGCGCTCGCGTTGTCCAACCCCTCGGTGACGAGCTTCCCACTGAAACCGACCTGCAAACGGTCGGTCAGCCGGCGGCCGTAGTGCAACCCGAACGCCGTCCCGGCCCAGTCGAAGGTACTCCCGAAGGCCGGATCATCCCCCGCCGGGAAGTCCTCGTTGGTCCGCGGAATGTCGCCCGAGTCGAGCCGAATGTACGAGACCCCGATCCCACCCCCCGCGAACGGAATACCAACCGCCGCGAAGTTGTGCGTGATATCGAGATCGTCATACAGCGCCGACCGGCTGAACGCGGCGGTCAGCCCATCCATCGAGCCGATGCCGGCCGGGTTCCAGTACATCGCGGTGGCGCCCGACGCGAGGCCGGTGAACGCACCACCAAGAGCCTGTGCCCGCGCACCAACCCCGATTTCCAAGAAATTCGCTCCGCGAGCCCCCACACGGGTGGTCGGCTCGTTACCTGGCGTCAAGAAGGTACCCTGGCGCTGGGCGGTCAATTCCCCCGCCCCCACCACGAGCGCCAACGCGACGAAAGTTGTCTGGCGTAACATGAGTATGCCCCCCTTACCGCGGCTGGCCGCGGATAATGACGAACTTGCCGCGTGCGGTAATCGGCGTGCTGTTCCCGTTCGTGGGATCCGACGGGGCCGTGAGCACCCAGATGTACAGTCCGCTGGCAATGTCAATGTTCTCGCGCGATTTCAGATCATAGAACAAGTCCCCGGCACCGGATAGATCGGCCGGCGTCCAGGTCACCTGCTGCAGGAACTGGCCTGAAACCGTGTAGATGCGAAGTGTGCCCGTGGGGGGCACGTTCGTGAACAGAATACGTGATTCCGCGACATTGGCCTGATACTGGGAGAACACCACGAACGGGTTCGGGACCACGCGAATCTCGTTCATCGCGGAATCCGTCAGCACCGTGATGTCCTCGCCACGAATCGGCGCGATCAGGTCGAAGTCATACAACGTGGTCGCGTCGAATCCGACGTAGTACTCCCACTCGGCCGCGTCACCTGCCGCGACCGGCAGGTACCCCGACTGGCCCTGCGCTTGCGCCGACGTCGGGTTGCAGAACGGCGGCGACGGATTGTCGCAACCGATCACCGCCGCGGCGTACGATTCGACCCGGCGTGTCCATTGAACCGGGTTGCCGCTGCCGTCCAGCACCACATCACCGGCCGCATCGAGCGAATCCTCGGTGACGCTTTCCATGAAATGGAGCACGTCACCCGGAATCCACTGATCCGCCGGGATCTCGACGCGGATCGTATCGTTACCCGAGCCGAGCCGATAGGTATCGGCCGCGCGACGTTCCATCGCGACTTCCACGTCGCGGTCGAACGACACGTTGCGGATGCTGAAGGGGAGCTTCAGCGGCACGAGGTCGGCCTGGGCCACGCCCAACAGCGCCGCGGTCTCGGCGTCCGTCCGGCCCGTATCTCCAACCGTCCTGGCTGCCAGCGCGGCCTGCAGTTCGCGACCGCTCGCCGCCGGGTTGTTGAAGTTCAACACGATGCCGTTCGGGAGGCCGTACGCCTCGTCCGTCCACGACAGCCGATAGCGGCCGCTCGCGTACGCACCCGGGTCCGAATTCTGCTCCCGGAACTGCGCCATCAGCGCGGTGACGGTCGCCGTGCTGACCGTATCGGCCTCCGTCCCGAACCGCGCCTTTGAGGCATCGCCTCGCAGGGCGACTTCGGCGCCACCATTGAAGGAACCAGCCACCCCGTTGTTGGCGCTCACGGTAAAGCCTGGGAAAGCACTCAACGCGAAGACCGCCGTCGGAGTCGCGGCGTCACCCGTCAGCGTCTGACTCACGAAAACGGGTGCGGTACCGCTGGTCACCACGAACCCCAATCCGCTGTACGTCGCCGAACTCGTCACAGTCGAACCGACGGTCGCCGATGCGGTGGACGCGGGTGAGCCTGCCACCGGAACCACCTCGGTGCCGGCGAGCGTCGTCGTGCTCGTGCGCACCACGGTCCCGCTGACACCGCCGACTGTCTCCACGCGTTGCGCAATGACGCGCGATTCCAGCGCGACTTCATCCGTGGTGTTACTGTCGCGCTCGACGATGAACTGGTTACCGAACTGGATCTTGTAGTTGCCCGGGATGACCTCTTCGGCGAACCCGATCGTGAACGGAACCGTCACCTCCCCGCCGGATTCATTGAAAGTCACCGTCGCGGGCACGAACCCGGCCTGGTTACTCGCCGGGACGTAGACCGAGATTACGTTCGGGTCTGAAGACGAACGACTCAACACGTTCCGGATGCTCGGCGCAAATCCAACCGTGTCCGGTCCGGTAGGCGTGTCCAGCAGGAACGTCGCGCCACGGCTCTTCGCGACAATCACGTAGAGGTAGGTGCGCCCGCCCTGCACGTTGTTATCTGTGAATGCGTTGGGGATATCACCGCCCACAGCATCCACGTTCAAGATCGCGTAGGCCTCCCAGCCGAATCCGCTTGAGTTGCCGCTGACGTCGGAGGCCGGATCGCCATCGCAGTCGGCGTCGGACGTGAATGAATTCCCGCCGTTGCACGACTTGTAGATCTCGATCTGTTCCAGGTTGTCCGCCGCCCGCGCGCGCAGCATGGCCGGCAGCGCGGGATTCCGCGTCAAGAGATCGCCGAGCGGTGCGGTCGGCGGTGACGCCTCGACATCGTCGGCCAGTTTCAGCAGGAACGGATCCACCCAGGTCTCGGCGGTTTCGGTGAAGAACAGCCGAACCGACTCGGCCTGGTTGCCACCGCCTGCGGCGGTACCGGTGGTGATCTGCGACGACGCGATCGTCACGGCCGGAGGTGACTCCGGCGCCAGGTAGAAGTTCAGGTAGAGGTCGAGCGCCGCGCCGATGCCGGCCCACGTCAGCGTGGAATCGGCGTCACCCACGAACGCGAAGGTGAACGCCGTGGTGTCTCCCGCGCCCAATGAGAACGGCCCGGCAGCCAGCACCCCGCCGACGTTACCGTAGGCGTTCCAGTGGCCACCCGGCAGCGTATCCCAGTCCGTGACGACGCAACCGAAAATGTGACAGGTGTCGTAGTACAGCGTATTCGGCGTGCCGTCATGGTCGTAATCCCATGTGGCCGCGCCGTCATCGACACCCGGCGTGTAGTGGTTGAACTCACCGATGACCGCGGGCCAACCGAAGTTGCGGTACGTCCGCCAGCCGGCCGCGGTCCCGGCCAATTCGCCAGTGCCGCGACCGTCAAGGGCGTTCGCGGCGGTCGACGACAGCACACCAAAGCTGCGCCGGTCGTTCACGTTGTGCGTGTCGGCCCAGCAACCGCCGAAGCCGCACATGTGGCCGTGGTTGAACGTGATCGTGTCACCCGCCAGCGGATGCCCGGGATTACAGAACGGATCGGCCGCGCCGCAGGGGGCGCCGGCCGTGGTGCGCGTGAACAGCTTGTTGCGCAGGTCGCCGATGGGGCTCTTCAGCACCATGATGGCGTTCCCGCCGTTCAGGTAGCCCTGTCCGGCCGTGTTTGTATGACACCCGACGATCCCGCCGCCGGCCCCGCGCGACGCATCGCCACACGGCCCGCCGTTCCCCTGCACGGCGCTCTGGTGATAGAGCGCGGTGGAGATGTCCGGCAGATAATAGTTGGAGAACTGCTGCCCAAGGGCTCCACCGGTGCCCGGGGCCAGCCCCGCGTACAGCGAATCGTAGTCGACGCCGGTGCCGTATACGTCTTCCGAGCGGTTGATCAGCAACGCCCGGTAGAACACCACGCCCGAAAGCGAGGGAACGCCGAAGTTGAACGACTCGAAATGCCATACGAGGCCGAGCGGGTATCCCTGGAACGCCGGGTCACCCGTGCCGCCCGGGATGGCGGCGCCGTAACCGGCCAGAATCTCGGCGTAGTGGTCCGAGGATTCACCGTAGGTACTGAAGTTGGTGCCGAGAAACGGCGAGTCGCGCTTCTGGTCATCGGGCACCTGCCAGAAATTCCACTCGAACGCGCCGCCGTCGGCGTCGAACTTCGTCTTCCATGCCTCGCCGGCGATGCTGCGGTCCCCGCCCCATACGCCGTCGGCCCACGTGTCGGGGCAGTTGCTGGCGGCCAGGAGCGGCAGTCCCGTGGGATAGAACCCGTTCGAGAAGCCCGTGTTGTCGCGGCAACTGCCATCGTTCGTGCTTGTTACGCCGGAGAACAGCGCCCCCAGCGAGTTGTCCCGCGGGCCCCACTCGGCGCGCCCGGAGAACAGCCCGAAGTTCATCAGGGCGGTGTACCCGCCGCCCTTCGCGTTACCGACGTCGGGCGCCACGTTACGGATCTTGATCCACTGCGACGGCGGAGCGCCGGCGAAGTACAGCACCTCAAAAAACTGGAACGTCGCGACCGCGAGGTTGCGGCTCGGATGGAGATTCCAGGCGCAGAAACCGGAGAGCGGCGAGTCGCACGGGCTGTAGTTGTCCAGCGCGAAGCTGAAATTGCCCGACGAGTGCAGCCCGACGCCCCCAGCGTCGCGTTGGGCGAAGAGCTGGAAGCCCCGCGCCCGGCGCGCCGCCGTGACGTTGAAGTCCGCTACGCCCTCTGCACCTTCCGCCGCGACGAGTATATCCCCGCGCTGATCGGTCTGGGGCGCCTGAGCGCTCACCGATCGCGCGGCCGCTACGGCGCACAGCGCGACCGTACCGGCCGTCGCGTGCCGCATCAGCGTACCAAATCGAGTCTTCATGACATCTCCTCGTAGCACGTTTGGCGGATCCGCGGCGGGGCCGGACCCGGAGTGGGCCGACCCCGCGCGTTTCACGTCCGAAGCTAGAAGTTCACCCGCAGGCCGGCATTGATCGACCGGCGGGGACCGAAGAACTGCGGCCGGTCGAAGAACGTCGATGGCGCGTTCTCGCCGACCGGGTTCCCTTGCCGACTCCGACTCTGGTCGACCGCACCGGCATCGCACCGGCCCGTCGTCGCGAACACCTGGATGCAATTCTGCGTGTCGAGCAGGTTGTTGACCCGCACGAACGCACCGTAGCGCAGGTTCGCGATATTGAAATCCTTCCCGGCCAGCAGATTGATCTGGAACCGGGAGGGACCACGACCACTGTTTTGCTCGAGCTGCGACGCACCAAACCCGGCGAAGTCCAGGGTCGGCGTGTACGGGAAGCCGCTCGAGGCCTGGAACGTGAACGTGACGTTCGAGTTCCGGACCAGGGCGTCGAGAATCCCGTTCCCAAAAGGCTCCTCGTTACCAACCCGGACCGACACCGACGCGTTGAACACGTGCGGCTGATCGACTTCCGAACGAATCTCCTGGAAGTTGACCGGATCGCCCTCTTCCTGCGTCCGCTGGAACTGCACGTCCGGCGCGGCCGCGTTCGTGGTCGCTTCGGAGAACGAGTAGTTGAAACTGAACCCCCAGTAATCGAACAGCCGGCGCCGCAGGGAAATCTCGAAGCCGCGAACCGTTTGGAAGTCCTGGTTCACGATGACGAGATAGTTGTACGCCGCGCTGCCGTAGGTCGTCCCGACGTCGAAGATCGGCGTCCCATCCTCGGTCACGCCGCCTTGACGCACGCCGGAGAGCCCGAACTGGTCCTTCGAGAACGCCAGCACCTGTAACGCGAAGTTGTCGGAGATCTCGGTCGCAAAGCCGACCTCGTACGCCGTCGTCTTCTCGATCAACAGGTTGGGGTTCCCCAGGAACGACACGGTGTAGGTGTCGCTGAAGATGATCGGGTAACAGGTCCCCGTGGGGTTGTCCGCGGTGATCGAACCCGGGACGATATCACCCTCGTCACAGATGTCGCCGCCGTCAGCTCCCGCCACCGTCCCGATACCGGTGTTTTGGAAGATGTTGTTGTAGAGCGGGTTCTGGCTGTAACGCCCGAAGTTGAAGAACACCTGCGAGCGCTCCGACAACGGGAAGCTCACGCCGATGCGCGGGCTGAACTGCGTCCGCGTCTTGGAATCCACGAAGTCATCGGCCTGGCTCAGCACCGCGGCGCTATCGAGCAGGGCGTTGTTGGCCGCGCACGCGGCGAAGCCGGTGAGCGTTTTGGTTGGGTCCTTCGGATCAACGGTGGTAAATGCCGCCACGCCACCGAAATCGCCTCCACAGACCTCACGCGCGGTCGTCCCGTTGGTCGGGTCGCGCGGGTTGGCAAACGCCCGGCCACCGGCGCGACCGAAGTCGAACCGCGCGCCGAGTTTCACCGTGAGAAAGTCGTATTCGATCTTGTCCTGCAAATACACCGCCGCGTCCCACGGAGTCGCCGCATAGAACTGCGGCACCGCGAACACGTCGTTCACACCCTGGTTCCGGAACTCCTGGAAGGTCAGGTCGTGCGACTGATAGAAGCCGCCGAACTGGACGGCATGGTGGTCGGTCGCCTGACCCTGAATGTCGATCCGCCCGACGGTGGTCGTGAGATCCTCGCCACCGTAGAACTCGTCGGTGCCGCCGGCGGGGTGCGTGGTACTGATGCCCGGCGCCACGAACCGGCCGCTGAAGTTGATGTCGGAGAACCGGTCTCCCATGCAGACGCCCTGGAAGAAATTGCAGGTCTCCCGCTCCTGCGAGAACCGGCCGGCCGAGATCTTGTACGCCCACCGCCCGATGGTGTGATCCCACTTCGCGGAGAGGACGTTCCGCTTCACACGGAGCGATCCCTGCACGATGTCGGCATACCGGGCGAGGCCCTGCGGGTTACCCACGCTCCCGCCCGACACGCGCAGCGAATCTTCCAGATTCGTGACGGCCGGCGCCGAAAGCGGGTCGAACTGTGTGAGCACGTAGTCGAAGTCGAACGGCAGGCGCTCACGCTGGTAGGTGATGGCCGTCACATTCAGCTTCATGGTCGGCTGGAAGTAGTAGGTCAGCTTCCCGGTCAGGTCGTTCTGCTGGTCGTAGCCGAACGCGCGCCAGCCGGGGAACAGATCCAGCGAATGGGGCAGGTTGAAGCCTCCCCGCGGATCGGTGAAGTCATTGATATCGTCATCGAACTCCAGGACCCGGTCGGCACCGGCCTGATTGCGTCCCGCGATCATGAAACGCAGCGCGTTGTTCGTCCCGGGGACCGGCCCGGAGATGTAGCCCTGGTAGAGGTCGAAATTCGACAATTCATCCTGCGTGTTGCCCAGCGCGCCGCCGACCGCGGAGGTCTGGAAGCTGAACGCGCCGGCCAGGTTCGTGCCGCCCTCGCGGGTCGCGATGTTGATGATGCCCGAGAGCGCGTTGCCGTACTGCGGCTCGAACCCGCCACGCTGGAAATCGACCTGCTCGACCGCCTCGTTGGTGATATCGAACGCGGGGCCGCCGAACACGAAGTTGTTGATCGGAATACCGTCGATCAGCGTCAGCGTCTCACCGCCACGACCGCCGCGGATGCGGACCGGTGATAACGGATTCCGCCGCGTGTCGGTAAACGACACGATATCGGTGTTCGACGGCACTTCCATGAAGCCCTGCTGCAGCGACAGGACGCCCATGATGTTGGTGACCGGCAACGCCGCAATCTCCTCGGCGCCGATGTTGCTGCTGGAGCCGGTGACACCTGCCTCGATGAGGGGTGCGGCCTCAGCTGACACGACGATGTCGGCCACGCCCACCGCGCCGGCCGGCGACAACGTCACGTCGACGGTACGGGTGACGTCGATCTGCACCACCACGTTCCGCACCTCCGCCGACGCGTACCCGATGCGGCGAACCAGCACGATGTAGGTGCTGGGTGGGACGTTGACGAGGAAGTAGCGACCGTTTGAGCCGGTGAGCGCCGTCAGACCGGTACCCTGCAAAATCACCTGGGCACCTTCCAAGGGCGCGCCTGATTCGGCGTCGGTGACGACGCCTGTCAGTTTACCGGTTTGGGCATCTGCGGTCCCCGCGGCGAACGCGAGCAACGCAAATACCGCAAGGCCGGTCGCAAAGCGAGACCATGCGTGTTTCACGGTTGTTCTCCTTCTGTGGGGAAAGAACGAACGTTCGGACGAAAAAGCGAAATGCGCGACTCCTCCTCTCTGCCCGGATTGGGCGCCGAGTGGCCCGATGACACGGACCAGCTCGTGAACGTCTACGCAGCGCATGGCGCCCCGATTACCCGCGGGTCGCAGCACCCTGCGACGGTGTGAACTACACTTTTTCTGGCGGCGGTCAAGGGGTCCCCGGAAATCCGGGGCCGGCCGCCACGGAGCATTGCGAACGATCAGTTTGAATTCGACCGGACCAGCTCCGGCCGCCTATGTCGACACGCCACGCTCAACGGATTCTCCCGGAGCAAGGCCTGCGTCAGGCAAAACTGGTGAGCCACAAGGACGGCTAAGATGTACGCCCCCGGTGGTTTTGGCAAGGTAAGGACCCCCGCGAGCCCCCGCAAGCCCGGCCGGCACGATGGAACTTACTGGCGCGTCCGGTGGCTTACCCGTATTCTCTGATTCTATAAGGATGGCGTGGCCCCGCCCGGCCTCCGGGCGGAGGCCCCGTCGCATACGGAGTCCCCACATGCACTACCGACCCCTGGCCGGCATCCTGATCGCAAGCCTGGTCGCTGCGAGTCCCGCTCGAGGCCAAGGCACCGCCGATTCGCCCATCGCCCAGGCAAACGCCCTGGTCCGGGATGCCGTGTTGTTCGCCAGTCGCGGAGACACCGCGGCCGCCCTCGAACGGCTGGAACGGGCTACTCGGCTCGCGCCGACGCTGGCCGAGGCTCACTACCGGCGCGGCATGCTCCTCGCCCGGCAAGCCGGGTCCGGTCTTGCCGACATGTTCAAACGGCGGGCCGCAGGGGCGGAACTGGAGCAGGCGATCCGGATCGATGCGGGTAACCCTCTGTATTTTCTGGAGTTAGGTCGACTACGCCTTAAACAGGGATTCATGCGGCTCGACGCCCAACGCCTGTTCAAGCGGGCCCTGCGTGCGGCGCAGGAGCGGGGAGACCCCACGGCCGTGGCAGAGGTGGAGGCGGAACTCGGGGACATCTACCACCGGCGGTACCAGGCGGTCGGTCACCGGCGGTTGATCACGGGAGATGCGTGGCAATTCAATCCCCAGGAGGCGCTGGGAAACCCGAACTACGCGCGGGAATTCCTGACGGAGCGCTCGACGGAAATCGAGGACGCCGGTGAACTCGACCTCCGGCAGGCGGAGGAGCACTACCGAACCGGAGCGGCGGTGGCGCCGGCTCACGACAAGGCCGCCGCCGGCCTGCTGGGGATCCTCTTTGACGCCCGGCGGTTCGAGGAATTCCTCGAAGCGGCCCGTGGGTTTGTCCGGGCGGCGCCCGACAACTCCCGCGCGCATCTGTTTTATGGACTTGGGCTTTGGCGGATGAACCGGGGCCGCGAGGCGACGCGGGCCTTCGACCGGGCCTTGAGCCTCATGACGCCGTCGGAGCGCGGCCAGTTGACCCACCTTTCGATGATCATGCGGAAGGCGGATGCCGAGTCGTACGAGCGATTGACCGGTGCCGAGCGGGGCGAATTCAACCGGATCTACTGGTCCGCCAACGATCCCTTGAAACTGACGATCGAGAACGAACATCTCCTCGAGCATCTTGCCCGGGTCGCCTACACGGACATCCGGTACTCGGCACCCGACCTGCATCTGCGCGGCTGGGAAACCGATCGTGGCGTGATCTACATCCGGTACGGTCCGCCGCCGGTCGTGGCCACGTTCCCGCCGGGAACCAATCAGCTTGGGGAGTTCTCGGATCCGATCGACGCAAGCGATCGGACGACCTTGTCCGGCGACCCGATGATGACCGGGCGCATCACGACGGTGTGGTACTACCCCGAGCGCAATCTCCGCTTCGTGTTCTACGGGCCACCCGGGTACAATTTCGCCCGCTTCGCGGGAGAGTTTCGCGCGTACGCCGAAGACGCCCGCTACGCGATGCCGGTCAAGTACGACAACGTCCCGGTCAACGAAGCGCTGGACTCGATTGCCATCCAGACCGCCCTGTTCCGGCCCAAGGCGGACACGCTTGGAACCGAATTGGTCATCTTCGCGGGTGTCCCGTTGCGCCGCATGGCCGGCGCAGTGGACATCGCCGAAGGGCCGTTGGAGACTGGCCTGTTCGTCACCGATGCGCTCGAGCGGTCGGTCGTCGAGACACGCCGCCGCGAGACCGTGGTGTTCCACGCCGAGCGGCAGTTCGAGCAGCGCACGTTCATGAGCTTCATTGCGCCCGGCCAATACCGGTACCGCGTCGAAGCGCTCCAGCCCGCCACGCGCCGCGCCGCGCGGGGCAGCGGGTTGTTGGCGGTTGATGCCTTCGATCGCCCGGCCCTGATGCTGAGTGATGTCGTGCTGGCGGACCGGGTGGCCCCCCGCACCGACGCGCCGGCGGATCGCACCGAGTTCTTCCTCGATCCGAACCCCGCCATGCGGTACGCGCCCGGCGACGAGGTCCACCTGTACTGGGAGATCTACAACCTGCAGGCGGATTCGGCGGGCGTGGTGCGGTACGAGGCGGAGGTCACCCTCCGGGTCCAGACCCTCGAACGCCGCGGCTTCGCCGCCAATGTCGTCGGCGGCGTGCTGGACGCCGTTGGCGTGACCGCCAAGGGCGACGATCAACTCACGTTGCGGTATGAGGTGAGCGATGTTCTCGGGTCCCGCGATCGCCTGCCTGGCTGGGTGGCGCTCGATCTGGCCGACGCACCCAACGGGACGTATATCCTCGAGTTGCTGATCACCGACATGGCAAGTGGCCAGACATTCGTCCGGCGCCGCACCTTCACCGTTTCGGAACCGGAGCCGTAATGCGCCGCGCCTTCGTCGTCGCACTCGCCGTGATTCTCGTGACGTCCCCCGTGCTGGCCCAGGATGGCGGGCACCGGTTCCCTCGCCGCTGGCTCATTGCCGGTGTCGGCACGCTCGTCGCGGGTTCGGCGGTCGCCATCTACGCCGCCAATTTCGAGGGTGACATCGGGGGGTGTTCGTCCGTGCAGTGCGTGGCGCCGATCACCCTGTTCGCCGGCGCGATGGTGGGATTCATGATCGGCAGCGAATCCGACAAGCTCTACAACCTGCGTTATGCCCACGCCCCTCCGTGGACCCTGCGCGGGGTCGAACTGCCGCTGACCGTCGTGCCAACCGATCTCAGTCTGGGCGCGCGCACCGTATTCGTGTCGGGGGACGAAGGCGTGGAGTTGGTCCGGGCGGGGCCGAGTCTCGAGAGGCTCGGGATGCGCGCGCGGGGGTTGCGCGGGATCGGGGCGGTCACGGCGGACAGCGTCACCAACATCATCCTGGTGGGCACCGGCGTCGGACTCTACCAGTTCCCGCTGCGGAATGACGCGCCAGGCTCACTCGCCTACCCGGGGGACATCTCCGCGATTTCGGCGGACGGCTCGATCACCGCGATCGGACTCGGACCGGATTTCCTGCTGGCACGTCACGGCGATTCGTTGGAGGCGATCGGCGATCCCATCGCGGAGATCAGCCGGGTAGTGGATCTGGTCTGGCAGGGGAACCGGACCCTGTGGGTGCTCACCGAGGATCGCCTCGCGTCGTACGAAGTCCGCGACGGCGTGTCGACCTTGTCGGGGGAGTTCGCCCTCCCGGCCGTTGGGCGGCGGATGGCGCTCGGCGGGGATACGGCGTATGTCGCCGCCGGGTCAGGCGGAGTATACGCCATCGATATTTCGGATCACACGGCGCTGGTCCAGCTGGCCAATTGGAGTGGCGTGCGCTTCGCGTACGACGTCGCGACGGCCGCTGGGCGGGTCTACGTGGCGGCGGGCCCCGAGGGGCTCTACGTCACGCGGCTCGACGGCGACCGGTTCGTCCCAATCGGGCTCGCCCGCGAAGCCGGGTTCGTGGCCGCCGTCGAGTCGGACGGCGAGTCGGTCTACCTGCTCGACCGCACGGGCGGGACGCTGCGACGCATTCCGGTGGAGCCGGGCCGATGAAGCGGGCCTCGATGGCCATCATCATCGGCGCGATGATCGTCGCCGCGGTTGGGGTCGGGTGGGCATTCGGGGCGCGCCAATCCGGACAAGGCGCCGCGACCGTCCCGATCCAACCGGCGGCCACCCCAGCCACTGCGGGCGGTCAGGACCAGATGTTCGCGGCGCGGGTCCGGGGGTCCGAAGACGCCCCGATGACGATGTACGAGGTCGCGGATTTCCAGTGTCCGGCGTGCAGGGTCTTCTTCGTCGAGACGCTCCCCACCATCGAGCGGGAATATGTCCGCACGGGCAAACTCCGGATCGTGTTCGTCAACTTTCCGCTGGTGTCGATTCATCCGAACGCGGCAGCGGCGCACGAGTTCGCGATGTGCGCCGCGCAACAGAATCGGTTCTGGCCGATTCACGACCTGCTGTACGCCAACCAGGATCGGTGGGCCTCGCTGGGCGATCCGGCGCCGTACTTCCGGATCCTGGCCGATTCCGCGGCGCTCGTGTCAGACGCGCTCAGCACCTGCCTCGATTCGGGCGAGATGCGCGCGCCCCTGATGCACGAGGCACAGGGCGCGTACAACGCCGGTGTTCGCAGCACGCCGTCGTTCGTGGTGGAAGGCGGACTCGTGCAGGGGGCCGCGCCCATCGAGTCCTGGCGACCGCTGCTCGACTCGATCTTTCTCGCGAAGACCGCCACGACAGGGCGACCGCCTGGCGGCTAACAGTCGTCACCCCGAATCGATAAGCGCCAGACCCACGTCATACAGCGCGTGCGTCCACGCCGCGATTCCGAATCCCCGGGTCACGTACAATCCGCTCAACAAGACCCCGGCGACCGCACGGAAGGTGAACGAGGCGAGGGTCAGGGTATCGCCCAGGGGACCGATGTAGTGAAAGGCGCTGAAGATCAGGGCGCTGCCCACCACCGCGGCGCCGACCCCGGCCGATCGCTTCCAGCGAAGCCGCGCCGCGATCCCGGCGATTGCCGAGACCAGCAAGACGCGGAACAACAGTTCTTCGTACAGCCCGGCCCCCAACGACACGACCAGTTGCGCCGTGACCGGCAGGCGCGCCGGGCCGGTGGCTCCCTGATAGATCGCCAGCGGGCCCTCGAGCAGCAGGGCCGTGAGACTCGAAACCACCCCCCCAAGCAGCGCCGCGTAGATCAGGCTCTCGATGAGCATGCCTCCGAAGAACCTGGGAATGAGCGGACCCGGATGCGACCGCCGATCCCTCCAGAAAAACCATGCGCCGGCTCCCAACAGCAGGAGGGTGAAGGCCGCGAGCCCGTGGCGCCCACCCGTCGCCACGAACGCCGTTTTGAGCAGCACGTCGGCGCCGTTGCGAACACCCGCAAAGGCCGAGCGCGACATCGCAAAGGCGAGCATCTCGTACAGCGCGAGGAGGGGGAACGCGAACAGCAAGCTGTAGCGGGGCTCCCGACTGGCTTTCCAATATTCGTGTACCGTCATCTCGCCGTTCCGATCTAGATTCGAGTCCGTATGCCCATACCAGGATACCGCGCGGTGTCGCGCATCGTCCACGGATTGCCGTGGCACCGCGGTGCGCTCGGACGAAGCCTGGCCGGCCGGCGCCAGGCGGCGGCCCGGTGGGCCGCGTGGGCCCGCACGGCACGCCGCGGAGCGGGCGGGCCGCTCGTGTGGAGCCATGCGGCTTCGGTGGGTGAGGCGCTTGCCGTCGAACCCATCATCCGGCGACTTCGCCGCGCGCTGCCCGACTCCCTCCAGGTGCTGACCTACTCGTCTGCATCCGCCGCCGACTGGCCCGAGTTCCCCTACGTCGATCACGCCGATTTTGTGCCGCTGGACGAGCGGGCACAGGTGGCGCAGGCGATGGATGCGCTGCGGCCTTCGCTGCTTCTGTTCAGCCGCGGTGACCTCTGGCCGGAACTGGTCGGTGCGGCGTCGTGCCGCGGCGTGCCGGTCGCGATCACCGGCGGCACCGTTCGCCCGGGAAGCGCGCGACTGCGGTGGCCGGCGCGCGCACTGTTTCGGCGCATGTACGAGTCCGTGTGCTACGCCGGAGCGGTGTCCGAGGGCGATGCCCAGCGGCTGGCGACCCTTGGCGTCCCGGGCGAGTCGATGCACGTCACCGGAGACCCCCGGCACGCGCAGATCCTGGAACGCGCACCGCGACCCGGGATCGTCGCGCCGGTGCACGCCTGGGCGCCAGCCGACCGATGCCTGATCGTGGCGGGGAGTGTCGAACCGTCAGACATGGAGGCCGTCTCGCGGGGGGTCGCGCGCGCGGTGGGTGAGCGCGGGCGGGCGATTATCGTGCCGCATTCCCCGTCCGCGGATACCCTGCGGGTGTGGGGGGCGCACCTCGAGCGGTTGGGCCTCCGCGCAGGCGTCTGGAACGGACACGGATCATCGGGCGCGGACGAGCCGGTCCTCTTGGTCGGCGCGACCGGCCTGCTGCAGGATCTCTATCTTGTCGCCGACATGGCGTACGTCGGTGGCGGATTCCGCCGCGGTGGCCTGCACGCGGTCGCAGAGCCCGCGGCCGTCGGTGTTCCCGTCATCGTCGGCCCCAAGTGGAGGGCGGACCGCGACGCCGCCGAGCTGTTGCGGGTTGGGGGCGCGGTGGCACTCGGCGAGACGGACCCGGGCAGCGCGCTTTTCGAAATCTGGCGCCGGTGGAGCACGGATCCGACCGCACGCCGGGCAGCCGGCCTCCACGCGCGCCGCTGCATCAACGGGGATGCCGCCGACCGGGATGGGGACGCGCTGGCGCGCGTGCTCCGTCCCTCACCCCGCATGGCCGACATGGGGCGGGATCGGTAGTTTGCGGGCATCATGACCGAACCCGACCTGGCTTCGAGCGTCCCGGTCCGTCCGTGGCCCATTACGCTCATTTGCGTCATCGGGGTGCTGGCGGCGGCGGTGGCGATCCTCGTGGCGCTCGTACAGGATGCGACCGGCGCTCTTCCCCGGAGCACCGCCGCCGTTCCGATCATCGTCCTGAGCGTGGGAATTTCCTTGACCAGCCTGTGGGGTTACTGGCGCATGCGTCGATGGGGCGTCTGGCTCATGACGACGGGCCTCGTCGTCACGACCGCGTTGACCGTTGCCGCGGGGCGAGCCCCGCGGCCGGACTCGATGACGGCCCCCATGTTAATGCTTGTCATCGGGCTGGCGTACTACCGCCGCATGCGCTGACCGGAGAATCCGAAGACGAGAACGGCCGGGGTCCGAGCGTCACCGGCCGTTCCCATCTTGGTCCTTGGTGAGTTACCGCTCGCAGGTGACCTTGACGTCCATCGGGGTGAAGATCCCGATCGTCACCAATCCGACCAATATGTTCAGGAAGCTGTACTGGCTCTCGACGGCGGCAATCCGCTTGCCGCCGCACATCGCGCTCGCATCGATTTTGGCCGGAACGAGGCCGCTGATAAACGCCGAGGCGAACCCGTCCTCGTGCACATCTCCTTTGGGGAGCCCCGTGTCCACGATCGTGTGGTAACAGCCAGATGCGCCGACGAGCATCACCGCGAATAGCGCACTGGACAGCATTCGCTTCAGCCCATTAAAAGCCCTGTGACGTATCATCGCATTCCTCCCGCATGGGTGGTGTTCAATGGACCGGAATCTTCACGCAGGACCGGGCCCGGCAAGGGTGGGTGAAGGGCGTTCTCGGCAAAACAGAATCGGGGCGCCCGTTTCCGGGCGCCCCGCGTCGCGATATCGACCTCAGATGTACCGGGTGGAACTGCTGCTACATGCCACCCATACCCGGCGCGGAAACCTTGAAGTGCGCGCCAACACCCAGCACCAGCGATTTGCTGGGCTGATTGTAATCGAACGCCGCCTGGAAGCCGAGGCCCATCGGCATGCCGACCTTGATGCCACCCGAGACGCCGAAGCCGGAATCGTTCCCGCCTGCATCGAACTTGATGTAGCGGAACTGCGGCGACACCCACGGCGTTATCGACAGGGCCGGACTGGGCACGTCAAGGGACAGCGTCACACCAGCCGGAACGAAGATGTCGCTATTGAGGACGCCGGCACCGGCCGCGAGCGCGACAGAAACCGGGGCGCCTCCGCCGATCGGGAGCGGATAGAGCACGTTCCCGCCGAACGAGATCTCCTTGGCGCCGCTCAGATCGACGTCCGACACGCCCGCGCTGATCTGGAACATCGGAAGGCCGAGGGTAACCATGCCGCCGATGGAGTTGACCTTGCCGGAGTTGTTGTTGAGACCCCGACCGAAATCGGCCTGGATGCTCACACCCGTGCCCGCCGGGGCGTAGTCGACCGGCAAGCCGCCGATCTGGGCCGACGCCGAGGTCGCGACGAACCCCAGGGTCAACACGCCAGCGGAAATCGAAGCTAGTCTCATCGAAGCATCTCCCTTGAAATGGACGAAACGTGGTTTCCAGCCTGCGCGAGCCTGGGTCCTTCCCCGGCCCGTAACCCGCTGATTCTGAAGGCCCTCAAGGCTACAGAACGCCCGGCCTCGCGTCAATACCCTAAACGTATCATCACGTTACGTTCAACCTCGCCGCTCCGGCACGGCGGCTCAGCGGAGCCAGACGGCACTGAGGGACACGCCCTCGGGTCCGTTCCCGATCCCGACACTGATCCGCGCGTCGAAGAACTCGCTCAGGCGGAAATCCGCGCCGAAGCCCACGCCGATGTCGAGTTTCGTGTCCCGGCCAACCACGGCCGGGACGTTGGTCAGAAACAGCGACGGTTGGGCGTAGGGGATGATGCTGACGGGAGAGTTCTCCAGGTCGATCCGGCGGCCCAGCGACAGACCCCCGATAGCGCGAACGCCCGTACCACCGTTGAAGGACAGCCCGCCGCCGAGGACGACCGCGCCATCCAGCGGGAACTGCGGACGGTGGGTCAGTACGCGGTTGCGCGCGAGCGCCCCGACGAGGACCCGGTTGTCCGACGCGCCCGAAGGAAAGAACACGCCTCCCCGCAGGCCGACATCCACCGTCCGATATCCGAACCGATACTGCCCTTCGGCGGCGGTGCCTCCGCCGCGGGGGAAACTGAGCGTTGCGCCAAACTCATGCCGTCCAAATGCCCGGTACGGCGCATTGAACGACGGCGTGCCCGTCGTCTGGGCGGGGGCAGGCTGCGCCAGCAGCAACGCCGTCACCACGAAGACTCCCATGGGCCTGGTCACTCCGCGCCCTCCGCGACGGCGTGCTCGGCCACCACCCGCACCACATCCGAAACGACTTGGGCGAACCCACCGCGCACGTCGATGGTGTGCGTGCCGGTTTCGGTTCGCAACGTCAAGCTGCCTTCGCCAAGCAGCGTCATGAACGGCGCGTGGCGCGGCAGAATACCGACTTCCCCGTCGAATGCCGGCAGCACGACCGCATCGGCATCACCGTCGAACACGGCCCGTTCGGGCGAAATCACCGTGACCCGCATCAGGCGGTCTCCATACTCTTGGCCTTCGCCACCGCCTCGTCGATCCCGCCGACCATGTAGAACGCCTGCTCGGGCAGGTCGTCGAATTCTCCGCCGACCACCCGCTCGAAGCTCGCGATCGTGTCTTCGAGCTTGACGTATTTCCCCGCGTGTCCGGTGAACGCTTCGGCCACGTGGAACGGCTGGGACAGGAACTTCTGCACGCGCCGGGCGCGCGCGACGGTGCGTTTGTCTTCTTCGGACAACTCATCCATGCCGAGGATCGCGATGATGTCCTGGAGATCCTTGTATCGTTGGAGAATCCGCTGCGTCTCGAGGGCCGCATTGTAGTGACGCTGACCCAGGTACTGCGCATCGAGGATGCGGCTGGACGAGTCGAGCGGGTCGACGGCCGGGTAGATCCCGATCTCGGTGAGTGCCCGCGACAGGACGACCGTGGCGTCCAGGTGACTGAACGCGGTGGCCGGCGCGGGATCGGTCAGGTCGTCGGCCGGCACGTAAATGGCCTGCACCGACGTGATCGAGCCCTTCTTGGTCGAGGTGATCCGCTCCTGGAGGTCGCCCATCTCCGTCGCCAGGGTGGGCTGGTACCCGACCGCGCTCGGCATCCGACCGAGCAGCGCGGAGACCTCGGACCCGGCCTGGGTGAACCGGAAGATGTTGTCGATGAAGACCAGTACGTCCTGCCCTTCCCGATCGCGGAAGTACTCCGCGACGGTGAGACCGGTCAGGCCCACCCGTAACCGCGCACCGGGCGGCTCGTTCATCTGGCCGTAGATCAGCGCGGTGGAGTCGATCACGCCGCTTTCTTTCATCTCGAGGTAGAGATCGTTCCCCTCACGCGTGCGCTCGCCAACCCCGCAGAACACCGAGCGACCGCCGTGGCCCTTGGCGACGTTGTTGATCAGCTCCATGATGATGACGGTCTTGCCGACGCCCGCCCCACCGAACAGACCGATCTTGCCGCCTTTCACGAAGGGCGCGAGGAGATCGACGACCTTGATCCCGGTCTCGAACACTTCGGTCTTGGGCTCGAGATCGACGAAGTCCGGCGGTTTCCGGTGGATCGGCCACCGCTCGACGTCGGGCGGAATAGCGACCCCACCGTCGACGGGCTGGCCGAGCACGTTCAGGATCCGGCCCAGCGCATGCTCGCCCACCGGCACGGTGATCGGCGATCCGGTGTCGATCACCTGCATCCCGCGCACCACACCATCGGTGGTACTCATGGCCACGGCCCGCACCTGGTTGCGGCCGACGTGCTGTTGGACTTCCGCCGTCAGGTGTACCGCTGCGCCACCGGCGCCGGCGTCATCGACGGTGAGCGCGGTATACAGGTCCGGCAGCTTCTCCGGTTCGAACTCCACGTCCAGCACCGGGCCGATCACCTGGACGACTCTTCCGACATTGGCTGCCATGACATGCCTCATGTTGGAGGTGACCGGTGGACCGGCGGCCCACCGCCACCCTGTTGAATTATCCGCGCTGCGCTTCCGCGCCACCCACGATTTCGGCGATCTCCTGTGTAATCTGCGCCTGGCGGGCCCGGTTGTAGGTACGCCGCAGCGTGTCGATCATTTCCCCGGCATTGTCGGTGGCACTCTTCATGGCCGTGCGCCGCGCGCCTTGCTCGGACGCGGCACTCTCGACCAGCGCACGAAAGATCTGGTTGTGGACGTAGAGCGGCAGGATCGTCTCCAGGATCTGCTCGGCCGACGGGCGCAGGATGTAGTTCGGCAAGGTTCGCGGCGCCGCGCCGTCGGCGCGCCGGCCCGCCGGTGGACGGACCGGCAACACCGTCAGCCGGGTCGGCGGGGTCGACAACGGGCTCACGTACCTGGCAAACACGACCTCCACGGCATCGAGCTCGCCTGCCGCGAACCGGGCCATCAGCGGATCAACCAGCTCGACGGCCTGCTCGGGTGTGGGCCGGTCACTGATGTCACCGCGTTGCGTCGCCATTGCGCGGCCGGTGAAGCGGAAGAACCCGATGCCCTTCTTCCCGATCTGGTGCAGCTCGACCTGTGCGCCCGCGTCTTCCCACTCGGCAAGACGGCCACGGGTTTCCCGGAGGAGATTGGCGTTGAAGCCCCCGCACAGGCCGCGGTTGCTCGTCACGCTCACCAGCGCCACGCGCGCAGCAGCTCCCCGGGGTTGCCGCAACAACGGAAACCGCTCGGCCCGTTCCGGGCTGTACAGATCGCCGAGGACCCCGGCGAGCGCTTCGGCGTAGGGTCGGGCGGCCACCACCCGATCTTGGGCGCGCTTCAACTTCGACGTGGCGACCATCTCCATCGTCTTGGTGATCTGCCGCGTGTTCTCGACCGATTTGATCCGGCGGCGGAGTTCCCGGGTCTGTGCCATCTAGCCGATGGCCTTGAAATCGGTAATCGCCTGCGTGATCTGACCAAGCAGCTCGTCGTCGAGTTGGCGCTTGGCGCGAATCGATTTCACCAACTCGGACCGGTTCGCGTCGATGTACCGCAGGAAATCCTCCTCCCACTGGCGGATACCCGCGGTCGTCACGTCGTCCAGGAACCCGTTCGTCACGGCGTAGATAATGAGAATCTGATGCTCGACCGGCATCGGTCGGTACTGCGGCTGTTTCAGTATCTCGACGATGCGCTCTCCCCGGGCCAGCTGTTTCTGTGTCGCCGCGTCGAGGTCGGAGGCAAACTGGGAGAAGGCTTCGAGTTCGCGATACTGCGCGTTGTCCAGCCGGAGTCGCCCCGCGACGGACTTCATCGCCTTGATCTGCGCGGCTCCGCCGACGCGGGAAACCGAGATGCCGGGGTTGATGGCCGGGCGGACGTTCGAGTAGAACAGATCGGTCTCGAGGAAGATCTGGCCGTCGGTAATGGAAATGACGTTCGTCGGGATGTAGGCGGACACGTCGCCCGCCTGGGTTTCAATCACCGGGAGCGCGGTGAGCGACCCGCCGCCCCGGGCATCGGACAGTTTCGCGGCCCGCTCGAGCAGCCGGGAGTGCAGATAGAACACGTCACCCGGATACGCCTCGCGACCCGGCGGGCGCCGCAACACCAGGGAGAGTTGCCGGTACGCCGCGGCCTGCTTCGACAGATCGTCGTACACACACAGGGTCGCGCCGTGCTCGTCGTACATGAAGTACTCCGCCATGGCGCAGCCGGCGTACGGCGCGATGTATTGCATGGGGGCCGGATCGGCCGCCGACGCGGTCACGATGATGGTGTACTCCATCGCGCCGTGTTCCTTCAGTCGTTCGACGACCGCCGCCACGGTGGAACTCTTCTGCCCGATCGCGACGTAGACGCAGACGACGTCTTGTCCCTTCTGGTTGATGATCGTATCGACCGCGATGGCGGTCTTGCCGGTCCCGCGATCGCCGATGATCAACTCGCGCTGCCCGCGGCCGATCGGGATCATGGAATCGATGGCCTTGATACCGGTCTGGAGCGGCTCTTTCACCGGCTGCCGGTCGACGATTCCGGGCGCCGGTGTCTCGAGCTTCCGGGTCTTGTCGGTCTTGATCGGCCCCAGTCCGTCGAGCGGGCGGCCCAGCGGATCGACGACGCGTCCCACCATCGCGCGGCCGACGGGCACTTCGAGGACGCGCCCGGTCCGGCGCACCTCGTCGCCTTCGCGGAGGATCAGGTAGTCACCCAGGATCACGGCCCCGATGTTGTCTTCTTCGAGGTTGAGCGCGAGTCCTGAGACCGAGTCACCGGTCTCCGAGGCGGTGAACTCCAGCATCTCGCCCGCCATCGCGGCGCCGAGGCCGTAGACGCGGGCGGTTCCGTCCTTCACCTCGAGGATCGTCCCCACTTCCTGGACGTCAAACGCCTCGAGATCGGCGGCCTCGATTTCCTTGAGCAGAACGTCCTTCAGCTCACCTGGCCGTAGCGTCGAATCAGTTGCCATGAACCCCTAGGTACCGTTGGGCGTGAAGAGAGCGCGAAGGCTTGTGAAAAATATCACAAACCCTCCACCGGGCAAGCGGCGCGTTGCCGGGTCAAATCCTACTGCGCGTGCGCCCGCGGAGGAAGCGGAGCAGCACGCCGTGCGCGCCCAGCCGCCCGAGTTCCGACGGGCGCGCGCCGGCGATGCGCCGGGCCGCGCCCGCGAAGTGACTCGATGACGAATAGTGCAGCACGCGGGCGGCGGTCGCGATGTCGTAGCCGGGGCTGCTCAGCAGGTGCGCGGCGCACGCGGCCCGGACGAGGTCGATCACGCGTTTCAGGTTCGGCGCCCCGCCGGCGGCGAATTCTCGCGACAGGTGCTCGCGGGAATGGCCGAGCAGCAACGCGACGTCCGAGGTGGACGTGGGCGTCCCGACCCGCGCCAGGATCTCGGACCATGCGCGCGTCTGGATCTGCTCTGTCAGTCGTAACAGGCGGGGGGCGTCTTGCAGCGCCGCGGCGAGCGCGCGACTGGTGGTGCGGCCCCCAACCAGCTCCCCGGCAACCGGGAGATCGACTCCGGTGACGAATACCCCGCGCAACCCCGCGTCGCGGCACGCGGCGAGCAGCACGCCATCGTCCGGCCGAAACGCGCTCAGGGCGAAGAACGGGATGCCGGCGTACTCGGTAACCAGAGCGAAGACCGCCGCCGGATCGACCGCGAGCACATCGACCACGACGGCATCGACCAGGGTGCGCTGGAGGATCGCGCGGATGCGCTGCAAGGTGCGGCAGGTCACCATCCGCCCTCCGTGGACCGGCATGCCGCGACGCAGCGCGTTCCGCACTCTGGCGTCGCGGTGCACGACGGGAATGAGAGGCACGTCAGCTCGCACCGGCCTGATCCGCGCACGTGTCGGCCAGCAGCGCGGACGCCTGCGTCAGGATCTGGCGGGCGTTCTCGAACCGGAGCTTGCGGAGGGCGTCCTCGTATTCGCACCACTCACACGCGCGAATGCCCTCGGAGCGCTGCGGCCGCGGATCGCCGCGCACCGAGGTGTACAGGAAGTAGTGACAGGTCTTGTGGATCAGCTGGCCGCGGTGCCGGAAGTGCCAGTCGATGGCCCCGAGGGGGTGATGTTCGGTGAGATCGTCCACGCCGGTCTCTTCCGCGATCTCGCGGCGCGCGGCCGCCTCCGGCGCTTCGCCGTTCTCGAGATGCCCTTTGGGAAATCCCCAGTTCCTGTGTCCGTCCCAGATCAGGAGGTAGCGCGGTCCGTCGGACGTGCACCGGACGACGACCCCCCCGGCGCTGGTTTCGGACCGCGCGCGCCGGCTGGTCACTAGAACACCGAGAACTTGAAATAGCGACGCGGGTTGGCCTGGATATCGGCAAGCAGCGTCCGGAGCTGGGTCACCGCGGCCACCGTCTCCACATAGAGCGTCGTATCGCCGACGAGCATGCCCAGGGTTCCCTGCCGTTCGGCGATGCGAGACATGACCGAGTCCGCCGCGACCAGGACGCGAACGATGCTTTGCTGGTTCGCGCGGGCCGCTCCCACCAGCTCGTTGAAACCGGCCGACGCGTCGCGCATGCTCTGAGAGGCCACTTCGGTGTTTTCCAGGATGCGGGACAACTCGCCCTGGTCGGTGGCGGAATCGACTCGAGCCAACGACGACTGCAGGCTGCGTGCGGCGGTGGCGAGCACATCGGAGCCCTCATCGAGCCGTTCCCCGACACCGGCCAGCAGGTCGGTCTGCTGCTCGGTGAACCGCGCGATCTGATCGGCGACCCGCCCGAAGTTCCGGATCGACTCCTGGAGCTGCGAAACGGCGGTCGAGTCGAAGGCCTCCTGGACCCGGGACGAGAACGAGGCGATGTCGGTCGCGATCCGGCCGGCCTGCGCCGTGAGCTGGCCGATGTCGGGGAGGGTCGCGCCGGGCCACGCGTCGTTGCCGATGGCGGCCGCCAATTGGAGATCCCGCTGGACATTGGGATCGTCGGGCGGCTGATCGAGGCTGATGATGCCAGCCGCCCATTCGCCAAACAGCGAGGCGGACGCCGCGACGATCGCCGGATGTTCGGGGAGCGCGACATCGCCGTAGACTTGCATTTCCGCCTCGACCCACCCACCCTCGCCGAGCCGAATGGCGGCAACGCGACCCACCCGCACGCCGCGGTGTACCACCGGGTCGCCCACACCGAGTCCCCCGACGGTTCGGAACCGGGCCATGTACGCGTCGCCGCCGCGGCCGAGGTCCGCCTCGGATAGCCAGAAGGCACCCATGACGATGACCACCAACGCGATGACGATGGTCGCCCCGACCACGACTTCATCTCGGCGCGTCATACCGGCATGCTCCCCACGCTTCGCTCGGCGTCCGCGGCCGCCTCGGGCCGACCCTCGATGAATTGACGCACGACCGCATCGTGGGACTGGCGGATTTGGTCAACGGTCCCGACCTGACGGACCGCGCCGCGATACAGCAAGGCGATGCGATCGCCGACCGCATACGCGCTCCGCATGTCATGCGTGACCACCACGCCGGTCACCCCCAGGGCTTCCCGGGTTCGGATCATGAGTTGGTCCATCACGGCAGCGGTCACCGGATCCAGGCCCGTGGTCGGTTCATCATACAGAATGTATTTCGGCCGCAAGGCAATCGCGCGGGCAATCCCGACCCGCTTGCGCATGCCGCCGGACAACTCCCCCGGAAACCGGTGCTGGGTCCCTCCCAGTCCCACCAGGGCCAAGGCATCGTCGGCGCGCTGGGTGACCTCCGCGTCCGGAAGTGCCTGCCGCCGCAACCCGAGTTTCACGTTGTCGGAAATCGTCATCGAGTCGAGCAGCGCCGCGAACTGGAACACGAATCCGATATGCGCGCGCAGGGCGGTCAGTCCGTCGCGGTCGAGCGCGTCCACGACGTGGCCGTCGACCTCGACGTGACCTGCGTCCGGCGTCAACAGACCCACGATATGCTTGAGCGCGACGCTCTTGCCACCGCCGGAGTACCCCAGGATCACCGTCGTCGCCCCGTCCGGGATCTCCAGCGAAAACCCCTGGAGCACCGGCTTGTCGCCGAACGCCTTATGCACGTCGCGGAAGACAATCACAGCAACACCACCGCCCAGAACGCGTCCAGGACCAGAATCATCTGGGCGCCCACCACGACCGCCTGGGTCGTGGCGCGGCCGACCTCTTCAGCGCCGCGGCGTACTTGGAGTCCTTTCATGCAGCCGATCAGGGAGATCGCCAGGCCGAACGACGTCGCCTTGACGAGCCCGTACCAAATGTCTTTGAACTCGTAGAACAGCCGCAGCCCGCGCACGAACTCGACGGTGGACAAGTCGAGCAGGTTCACCGCGGTGACGAACCCCGACGCCACGCCGACCGCCATGGCGAGGGCCACGACCACCGGGAACATGACGGTCGCGGCCAGAACCCGCGGGATCACCAGGTAGGAGACCGGATCGTACGCGAGCGTTTCCAGGGCATCGACCTGCTCGGTGACGCGCATCGTCCCGAGTTCGGCCGCGATGTTGGCACCGACCCGTCCCGCGAGCGCCAGGCCCGTGAGGACCGGCCCCAACTCGAGCATGACGATCTTGCCCACGAGGGTGCCCACAAAGTACAGCGGGACCGCGCCGGTAAACGTGTACGACGCCTGGAGCGCCAGCACGATGCCGGTAAACGCGGCGATGAACAACGCGATGGGTACCGAGTCGACCCCAATCCGCCGCAACTGCGCGGCGGTGAGCCCCGGCCAGGTCGGCAGGTCTTTCAGGCCGCGCGCGATGTCGGCGAGGAGGTGACCCAGGCGCCCGAATCCGGCGTACCAGGTGCTCAGGCGGGCCGTCAGAAGTCGAAGCACGCGGTGAAGTTAGCGGCCGGTCGGCGGGACGGGTAGGACGCGCGCCCCTCAAGCCGGCCGACGGTCCCTACATGGCGTGCGCCGTGACCACCGCGAGTGCGCGTGTCACGTCCATCACCTTCTGGAACTCGCACGCTTTGTCGAAGAAATGCGAGGCACCGAGCTCGAGGCAGCGTTTGCGGTACGCGGCGTAGGGGTAGTTCGTCAGCACGATGATGACCGGACGCCAACCGGTGTCCCGTACCCGCGTCATCACTTCCAAACCCCCACCACCGGGCATACGGAGGTCGAGCACGACGAGATCCGGCCGTTCCGTTCCGATGACGCGCACCGCTTCGTCGACGTCTCTCGCGTACAGGACCTGCGCGACGCATGCCAACTCGCCGAGCGCCGCACCGAGCCTGTCCCGGATCGTGTCCGAGTCGTCGGCAAGGAGGACGCGCAACTGCTGACCGGTGTGCCGCCGGATCATCGCAGTCCGCCCGGAGGGGTCGCGCGCGCCTTGCGCGAACCAGGACTGGGCACACCGCCGGGACGGCCGCGGCCGGCAGGTCCCGACGTGCGCCGGCCGCGCGGACCGTCCTCGACCGCAAGCAGGGTGGTGAACTGCTCGAACACGTGGGGGTCCCACCACCCGCGCCGCACCTCGACCCGCATCGCCTCGATCGCCTGGTGACGCCCGAGCGGGCGCCGATAGGGCCGCGCCACGGTGAGTGCATCGAACACGTCGACGATCGAAAGGATGCGGGCCGGCAAGGGGATCGCGTCACCCCGCAAGCCGTCCGGGTACCCGCTGCCGTCCATCCGCTCGTGGTGATGGCGAATGATGGGCAACACGTCGCGGAACGAGCGTAACCCGCTGCAGATCTCCTCGCCGGTCACCGGATGACGCCGCATGACCTCCCACTCGTCGGTCGTGAGCGGAGCCGGTTTGAGCAGGATGGTATCCGGTACGGCGACCTTGCCGATATCGTGCAGGTAGCCGGCCCGCCGGATCGCGATCAGGTCTTCCTCCGGAAGGCCAAGTCGTCTTCCGAGCCGGACGCCAATCTCCGCAATCCGTTCACAATGGTCTTCGGTATCCGCATCGCGACGCTCCACCGCCCGGGCGAGCGCGAACAGCACGGTCTCGGCACGTTCCAGTTCCTCGACGTAGCCCTTCGTCCGGAGGAGTGCGCGCACGCGGGCGATCAACTCCCCCGCATCGAACGGCTTGGAAAGGAACTCGTCCGCCCCGGCATCGATGCCCCGGACCCGGTCCTCGGTGGAGCCAAGCCCGCTCAGCAGGACGACGGGGACGAGCCGGGATGCCGGATCGGCCTTGAGCCGCCGGCACACCTCGAACCCATGCGTACCCGGCATGATCACGTCGAGCAACACCAGGTCCGGCGGGTCGTCGCGGAATCGCTCGAGCGCGGTGAGCCCGTCCGGCGCCGTGGTCACCGCGTAGCCCTCGGCCAACAGCAGCCGTTCCACGGTCGCGCGGACGGCCGCGTCATCGTCGACCACGAGAATCCGGCGCGCCTGCACAGATCGTGCGGCGGAGCGGGGGCGACTCACGCGACCCCGACCGGGCCGGAGGCGGGCGGGTGCGCGCCTCGCGGATCGTCGATGGTGCGGCGGACCGCGCGGAGAAACTCGCCGAGCGTCCACGGTTTGATGACGGTGGGGACCTCGGCATGGAGATCGTGCGAGCCGCCCGTTCGGTCGGGAGAGTACCCGGTGGTCAGGAGGAACGGCACGTCATCACCCGTTGCGCGAACCGCGTTCAGCAGCTGCAGCCCGCCCATGTCCGGCATGACCAGGTCGGAGACGATCAGATCGACCCGGTCGCGGTGCTCATGAAACGCCGCGAGTCCCGCGCTGCCGGTTGCCGCTTCGATCACGGTATAACCGCGGCTCCGGAGGATGCGTACGCCGGTCCGCCTGAGCGCCTCTTCATCCTCGACGAACAGCACCGTCTCCGTTCCCCCGGGCAGGTCGGGCCCGCCAAGCAGCGGCGTGGGTTGGGTGCGGGTCACGGTCGCCTCGAGGGCGGGGAGAAAGATCGAGATCGTCGACCCGGCTCCGACCTCACTCTCGATGTCGATGAAGCCGTCGTGCTGCGTCACGATCCCGTAGACCATCGCCATACCGAGTCCGGTACCGACGCCCTCGGGTTTGGTCGTGAAGAACGGCTCGAAAATGCGTTCGCGCACCGACTCCCCCATACCGTCACCCGTGTCGGCAACCGACACGACGACGTACGTGCGGGGCGGGAGCCACGCCGGATACGCGGAGTCGTCGGCCGCGACCGTCGCGCGCCGGACGGCCACCGCGAGCCGCCCACCGTGGGGCATGGCGTCGCGGGCATTCGTGACGAGATTGAGCGAGGCCTGCTCGATCGCTCCGGCATCGGCGTGCACGCCGGGGAGGTCCGGATCCGTGGTGACCTCCAAGAGGATGTTCTCCGGGATGACGCGCTGCATCATGGTGGCGAGGTTCGACACGACGCGACCAATATCGGTCGGCGCCTTCTCGATTTCGGCCTTGCGGCTGAACCCAAGCAACTGGCGCACCATCCGCGCGCCGTTTTCCGCTGCACTCCGCATGTCCCGCACCACGGACGTCAACTCCGGGTTCCCGGCGATGGCGTCTTCCAACACGCCCGCGTTGGCCAGGATCACGGCGAGCAGGTTATTGAAGTCGTGGGCGATACCGCCCGTGAGCGATCCCACGGCCTCCATCTTCTGCGATTGGCGAAGCTGGTGCTCGAGTGTCACCTCGCGCGTGACGTCACGGCCCACACCCACGTAGTTGACCACGCCACCGAACTCGTCTTCGATCGGATAGATAATGGAGTCCTGATGGTAGACCGACCCGTCCTTCCGTCGGTTGCGAAAGCGGGCCGAGAACACGTCGCCTCGATCGAGCGTGGCCCACATATCGCGATAGAACGCGTCGTCGTGCATCCCGCTCTTGAGCATCCTCGGCGTCTGCCCAACGGCTTCCTCGCTGGTGTACCCGGTGATCTTCTCGAACGCGGGATTGACGTATTCGATCTTGCCCCGCACGTCCGTCAGCATCGTGAGATCGGCGCTTTGGCGCACCATCGTGCCGAAACGCTGGAGGGTGCGCTCCGCGTTCTTGCGGTCGGTGATATCCCGATCGATGCCACGATACCCCCGGAAGGACCCCTCAGGGCCGATGACCGGAACGCCGCTGGTTTCCAGGACAACCCGCTCGCCATTCCGGTGCAGGTTCACGTTCTCGAGTTGTTGAATCGGACGACGCGACGCCGCGAGTTCCTGAAAGATCACGGAGACCGCTTCGGCTTCCGCCGGCGGCATCAGGTCAAACGGTGTCCGGCCCAGCAACTCCTCGGGCTCGTATCCGAGGATGGCGCGGCAGGCGGGACCGCAATAGGTGTAACGCGCCGCTTCATCGACCTCCCACACCCAGTCGGCGGAACTCTCCACGAGCGCGCGGAACCGTTCCTGGCTCTCGCGCAACGCGGTCTCCGCGGCGGCACGCTCGGTGATGTCCTGCGAATTGAGGACCACGGCTCCGCTCAAGCCGGGTGCCATGCTCTTGCCCGTGACGACGTGCTGGCGCCACGACCCGTCGGCGTGCCGAAACCGCAGTTCGCCCTCTCGCGGCGTACCGGGATGCGCCACAGCCTGAAGCAGGATGGCCCGGACCCGCTCGACGTCGTCGGGATGGGCCAGGGACATCGCGTCTCGCCCGATCAAGGCATCGGGCTGGTAGCCCAGCAGTCGAGTGACCGACGGGCTCAGGAAGATCAAGTTCGCGTCGCGGTCGACCACCATGATCAAGGCCATGGCGTGTTCAATCAGCGCTTCGAACCACCGTTCCCGCTCGAGGATCCGCAGTTCCGCTTCTCGTCGGGCCGTGATATCCACCATAACGCCCTGGATCTGCGGAACGGGATGGCCGTGGTCGCGCAGCAAGACCGCTTCGTCGGAAAACCAGACATACGTCCCGTCCGTTCGCGCCACCCGGTACTCGGCACGGAACGGCTCCCCGGTGGAAAGGGTTTGCTCCAACGCCAGGCGGATCCGATCCCGGTCCCCGGGATGGAGATTCTCGACGAGCAGTTCCGGGTTTGCCATCCACGCTTCCGGCGTATAGCCGAGGATCGGCTCGAGCTGCGGGCTCACATAGGTCAGGAAGGAGCCGCCAAGTTCGCGACGGTACACGATCGCCGGGAGCCGCTCCACGAGCGCGCGATACGTCGCCTCGGATTCCCGCAGGGCGGCTTCGGTGGCCCGACGACTGGTGATGTCGTGGAAGATGGTCGCGAACTGACCGAGACGCGGCGAGAACGCCGCCACTTCATAGCAGCGCCCGAGGGGCGTCGCAAACGACTCGAACCGCTCAGGCTGTCCTGTCAGGGCCACGCGCCCGTACGTCTCGATGAAAGGATCGCGCTCGATGCCGGGGAGGACCTCGGTGACCTTCCGGCCGACGACCTGGTCGGCTTTGAGGCCCGTCAGTTCCTCGAACGCCTTGTTGACGCTGAGGAACGTGTAGTCCACCGGTCGGCCGCTCTCGTCGGTCACGATCCGGTGCAGGGCAAAGCCCGCGAGCGAATGCTCGAAGATCCCGCGGTAGCGTTCCTCACTTTCGCGCACACGGCGTTCAGCCCGTCCTCGCTCGATCGCGTAGCACATGGTGCGGGACAGCAGGTCCGGATCCAGCCGGCTCTTGGGCACGTAGTCCGCCGCACCGGCCGCGAGCAGCGCGACGGCGGCCTCGTCGTCTTCCGGCTCGGTCAACACGACGATCGGCAGGTCCGGCGCCGCCCGAACGAGGGCGTGGACCGATTCCACGCCGGTCGCGTCCGCCAATCCAAGATCGAGCAGGATGAGATCGATGGCCGTCCCACGCAGCCGCGCGACCGCCTCCGCTAACGATCCCGCGACGCACAACGCGGTCGGACCGCGCCGGGACGCGGCGATGGCCTCACGAATCCGGCGGACGTCACGCGGATCGTCCGCAACCAGGAGCACGGATACGGCCACGGTCATCGCGCCATCCGGCCTCCGTCTTTCGTGGAGAGACGTCGACGAGAGGTCGACGCGACTTTCATGATATGGCCGCTCGGCGGAGCGGGACCATCGGCGGCGGCGAACCGCCTCCGTACGATTCCCCGACCGGCATGTCGCCGCTCGACCCACACTCCTGTAGGGCGATCCCTACACGGCGCCGGCGACGCCGGAGCCCCACCCGGCGACGCTTGTCCCGCACCGGGCGGGGACGCATCGTAGCCGTACAACGCGGGAGAACAGCATGCGGGATATGCGGAAGAAGAAGGCGGACCTGATCGCCGAGTTACAGGCGGCACGGCAACGACTCGACCACCTGGAGGGCGGCGCGGGAGACAGCGAACGGGGCATGCTCGATGCGATTCTGTCAGCAACCCCGGATCACGTCTACCTGCTCGACCGCCATCTCGTCTGTCGCTACGCCAGCCGCGCGGGCGCCAAGGCGCTGGGGTTGGATCGGGAAGACATCGTCGGCCACACGTGGCGAGAGCTCGGATTCCCATCCGACATCATGGAGCCGTTCGAGGAGCACGTCCGGCGGGTGTTCGAGACGGGCCAGCCGCAACAAGGGAAGACCGACTTCCCGCTCGCCACCGAGGTCCGAAACTACGAGTACGACGTGCGGCCGGCTTCCGATACGACGCGGGAGGAGCATACCGTCGTGTGCACGGTGCGGGACGTGACTGATCGCGTCCGGACGGATCGATTGCTCCACCAGATCCGGGACGGCACGGCCGGGGTCAGCGGTGAAGGGTTTCTGCGCACACTTGTGCTCCGTTTGGCGGACGCTCTCGGGGTGGCGTACGCGTTCGTGGGCGAATGCGTGCCCCACGATCCCGGAGGGGTTCGGTCGTTGGCGTTTGCCGCGGACGGCGTGATCGCGGATGACTTCGCATACGCCTTGGACGGCTCGCCGTGCGCGGACGTCATCGGGCGCGCGACCTGTTCCTACCCTATCGGCGTTCAGGCTCGCTTTCCCCAGGACCTACTACTCCAGGAGCGGGGCGTAGAGAGCTACGTCGGTACCCCGTTGTTCGATTCCCAGGGCACGCCGTTGGGCATCCTGGTTTTGATGGATCGTAAGCCCCTCGCCCACGAGGCCCTGGCACGGCAGCTCCTTGAGATCTTTGCGGCACGCGCGGGGGCGGAACTCGAGCGTCGCCGCGCGGATCGCGAACTCCGGAACAGCTCCTCGTTTCTCGCGCTCTCCCAGCGCGCGGCGGGCATCGGAAGTTGGCAGTGGGATCTGCGCGGCGGCCACGTCGCCTGGTCGGTCGAGATGTACCGCATCCACGGGGTGGCGGAGGGTGAGTTCCCCGGCACGCCGGAAAGCTACGTTCCCTTGGTACACCCGGAGGATCGACCGGCGGTCGAGGGGATCATCGAGCACCTGCTGAACGGAGGAGCGCCGCAAGAGATCGAGTATCGCCTCGTGCGCCCGTCCGGCGAGCAGCGGCGGGTGATCGGCAACAGCACGGTCCTCCGCGACGCGGACAACCAGCCCATCATGGTGATCGGCATCGTGATGGACATCACGGACCAATGGGCGGCGGAGCGGGCGGCGAAGCTGAGTGAAGCACGGTACCGGGACCTGGTCGAAGGGTCGCTCCAGGGTACCGTCATCTATCAGGATGGTCGCATCCGCTTTGCCAATCGGGCGGCGGCGGACTCCCTCGGCTACACGCAGCAGGAACTCACCCAACTGACCAGGGAACAAGTTGCCGCCATGCTGCACCCCGCCGATCGTGAGACCACGTTGCAGCGGGTGGCGGAGCGCCTGGCTGGTCGCCACGTCTCGAGCCACGTGGAGTATCGGGTGCTCCGGAAGGACGGTGCGGTACGTTGGCTGGAAGCGCTGGTCACCGGCGTCGAGTTCGAGGGGCAGCCGGCCCTTTGCAGTACGACCGTCGACATCACCGACCGGAAGCGAGCAGACGAAGCGCTCATGCGACGCGGCGCGGTGCTGACGGCCATCAGCAACGCCGCTGACCACCTGTTGCGATCGGCGGACTGGCATGACGTCGTCGACGACCTGCTGGACCGCCTGGGGCGGGCGGGCGCCGTGAGCCGGGTCCACGTCTTCGCGAACGAACCGAGCCCGGACGGCGAGATCCTCACGAGGCAGTTGTTCGAGTGGGTCGCGGCCGGTGTGGCGGCACAGGTCGGCAACCCTGACCTGCAACCGTTCTCCTTCGCCCGGGCCGGGCTCGAGGCCTGGCGGGAAGAACTGGCCGCCGGTCGCCCCATCGTGCGGACCGCCGACACTTTCACGGCGGCCGAACGGGGTTTGCTCGAACCGGCGGACGTACTGTCCCTGCTTGTCGTGCCCGTCTTCGCTGATGGGACATGGTGGGGTGCGGTCAGGTTCGATGATTGCGGCGTCGAGCGCGTTTGGGAGGCCCCCGAGATCGACGCGATCCGGACGTTCGCCAGCCTGCTCGGAGGGGCGATCGAACGGGAACGCGCCGCCGGGGCGCTCCGCCAGCGCGAGAGCCATTTCCACGCGCTGGTCGAGGACGCCTGGGACGTGACCCTCCTGCTGGACAAGCACGGTGTCGTGACGTTCGCCACCGATTCCGTCAAACACGTGCTGGGGTACCGTGCCGCCGAATTTTGCGGGCGGACGATCGAATCGTTGGCACACCCCAACGATGTACCACGGCTGCGGGCGGCTGCGCGAGCCCTTGCGGGCGCGGGTCCCGGAGCGCGCCAGCGGATCGAGGGACGGGCCCGGCACCACGACGGGTCTTGGCGCTGGATCGAGGCCGTGTCGATCAACCGCCTTCACGACCCCCGAGTGGGGACCGTCGTGGCGCATTTCCGGGACATCAGCGCGCGCAAGGCCATCGAGGACCGGCTCCGGTTGCTCGAGGCGGCGGTCGAGTACGCGAACGACATGGTGGTGGTGACGGACGCCGAGACGCTCGTCGAGCCGGGGCCACGGATCGTCTATACCAATCCGGCGTTCAGCCGGATTACGGGCTATGACGCCGCCGCCGCCGCGGGTCGCTCGCCGCGCTTCCTGCGGGGACCGGAAACCGATCCCGTCGAATCGCGCCGCATCGGGGAGGCGATACGAGCGGGGCGGCCGGTCCAGGCGGAGCTGCTGAACTACCGGGCGGATGGGACCACCTTTTGGGTCGAGATGAGCATTTTCCCGTTGCGCGACCAGGTGGGGCGTCCCACCCATTGGGTGTCTGTGCAGCGGGACGTGACGGCTCGTCGGGAGTCGGAGCGGACGATGCGCGAGAGCGAGGCGCGGTATCGCAACCTGTTTGAAGAATCGCGGGATGCGATCTACATCACGACGCTCGACGGGTCTTTCGTGGACGCGAACGCCAGCATGCTCGCGTTGCTGGGCTACTCCACGGCGGAGGAACTCGCGGCAACGAAGGCCGTCGACGCGTACGCCGACCCGGCCGATCGCGCGCGGTTTCGCGCGGTCGCCGATGCCGAGGGGGCTGTGAAGGACTTCGAGGTTCAACTCACCCGCAAGGACGGATCGGCGCGCACCTGCCTGATCACGTCGGCGGTTCGTCGCAATTCGGATGGCGAGCCCGTCGGGTATCAGGGGGTCATTCGCGACATCTCCGAGCAGAAACTCATGCAGGATGCACTGGTCGAGAGCGAGCAGCGCTTCCGCGCCATGTTCCAGACCGGTCCGATCGGCATCACGCTGGCGGCCACCGATGGGCGTGTATTGATGACGAACAGGGCCTACCAGGAGATGCTCGGCTTTGCCGGCCGGGAGCTGCAGGACCGTCCGCTGACCGATCTCACCCATGCGGAAGACCGGGCGACGGTGCGGGAACTGTTCGACGCGCTCCTGGCCGGAGACCGCCGGGGATTCCGTGCGGAGTTGCGGCAGCGACGCAAAGACGGGAGCCTCGTGTGGACGGATATCGCCCTGGCGCTCGCGCGCCATGCCAACGGTGACCCGCAATTCGTCATTGTCACGTTGCTCGACGTCAGCGACAGGAAACGCGCCGAACTGGGGTTACGCCAAAGCGAGGAGCGATACCGCCGCCTGGTCGAGGGCCTGCCGGACATCGTGTATGTGATGTCGGATCGTCGCGGCGGGCTGTTCTATTCGAGCCGGGCATCGGCGGTGTTCCGTCAACCGCTTTCGATGCTGTACGAGAACCCGAGGTTTTGGCACGACGCCATCCACCCTGACGATGTGGCTCGCGTGGACGCCGCCCTCTCGCAGGCAACACCGAGACAGCGATACGAGATCGAATACCGCATCCGCGATGCGCACGGGCAGTGGCGCTGGCTGCACGACCGGTCGACGCAGATTCGCGTGGCCGGGACCGAACGCATCGTCGAGGGATTGGCGACGGACATTACCGAGCGACGGTGGCAAGAGCAGGAACGGCGCGACCGGGAAGCCCGGCTCCGGATCGTTACCGAACAAATGCCCGCCATTCTGTGGACCACCGACGCGGCACTGCGGTTCACGTCATCGACGGGCGCGGGCCTCAGGGGACTGCGACTCACGCCCAACGAGGTCGTGGGCATGTCGCTGGCGGAGTATTTCGGCAACGACGATCCGACCTTCACGCCCCTGGCCGGTCACCTGCGCGCGTTAGCCGGCGAATCGGCGTCGTACGAACAACAGTGGGACGACCATCTGTACGACACCTACGTCGAGCCGCTGGTCTCGGAACAGGGGGAGATCGTTGGGACGATCGGGCTCGCGCTCGACGTCACCGAACGCCGCACGGCCGAGGCGGCCCTGAGGGTCGAAAAGGCGTACCTCGAAGCGTTGTTTGAGAGTTCTCCGGACGCCGTGGTCGTCTTGGATGTCGAGGGCGTGGTCCGCCGAGTGAACCGCGAGTATACCCGGTTGTTCGGCTATCGCCCGGACGAAGTCGAGGGCACGATCGACCTGCTCATCCCGCAGGAACGCGCCCAGGAGGGCGCGACGATCCAACGCCAGCTCGTCGATACCGCGCAAAGTGCCGCCCTCGAGACGACCCGGCGCACCAAGGACGGCACGTTGCTGAACGTCTCGATTCGGGGGGCGCCCATCGTATCCGAGGGTCACGTGCTCGGCGTGTATGGGAGTTATCGCGACATCACCGACCGCATCCGCATCGAGCACGTCGTGCGCGAGTCGCGCCAGCGGCTGCGGGATCTGGCCGCCCGGCTCAACGACATTCGCGAAGAAGAGCGGACGGCGATCGCCCGGGAGATCCATGACGAGTTGGGCCAGGTGCTCACCGGCCTCAAGATGGACGTGGCGTGGCTCAAAGGGAGGATCACGCGGACCGGTCCCGCGATCGTCGAGCGATGCCGTTCGATGGACGCCCAGCTGATGAGCGCGATCGACACGGTGCGAGACCTGGCCTCCCGGCTCCGCCCAGCGGTCCTGGACTACCTGGGGCTCACGGCGGCGATCGAATGGGAGGCGAACGAGTTCGCGAAACGGACCGGGGTATGGTGCCACTGCACGCTACCGAGTGTCGATCCACGCCTCTCGCCGCAGGCGACGACGGCGATCTTCCGCATCTTCCAGGAATCGCTCACGAACGTGGCGCGCCACGCCGCATGCCGGCGGGTCGAGGTCGCGCTGCACGTGGATGTCGCGGCACTGCGACTCATCATCTGGGACGACGGCCGGGGCATCACCGCGGCCGAAATCGCGGGCGGTCGCTCGCTCGGCCTGATCGGCATGCGCGAGCGGGCGGGCGGGCTCGGGGGACGTCTCGACATTCGGCGGCGGGAGGAAGGGGGAACGATCGTGACGTTGACGGTCCCCGTATTCGGAGGAGAGACATGATCCGCATTCTCGTGGCCGACGACCACCCCATCGTGCGGGAGGGGTTGAAGCGGGTGGTGGAGGAATCAGCCGACCTCCACGTGGTTGGCGAGGCAACCACCGGCGACGAGGTCCTCGCCACGCTGGGACAAACCGCGGTCGACGTTCTGCTGCTGGACCTGTCCATGCCGGGACCGGGGTTCACCGCCCTGCTGCAGCGGCTGCACGCCGAACACCCGCGCCTTCAGGTCCTGGTGTTGAGCGTCCATCCGGAGGAGCCCTTTGCCATCCGTGCGTTGCGCGCTGGTGCCGCTGGCTACCTCACCAAGGACCACCCGCCCGATACGCTGCTCGAGGCGATCCGCCGGGTGCACGGAGGCCGGCGGTATGTGACAGCGTCGCTCGCCGAGCAACTGGCCATGGAGCTTTCGCCGGAGGGGGAAACGCCGCTCCACCGATCCCTTTCCGCCCGCGAATACGATGTCATGCATCGCCTCGCCACCGGGATGAGCGTCAAGCAGATCGCGGCCGACCTCGAACTCAGCAGCAAGACCGTGAGCACGTACCGCGCGCGCGTGCTGGACAAGCTCGCCGTCGAGAGCAACGCCGCGCTCGTCCGCTACGCCATCGAGCACGGCCTGCTGGAGTAAACCGACTGCTCGGCGACCGGCTGCGCGACTTGGATGGGTCGAGTTGGTCGGTGAGGCCCGGGATGGTGAGGAGGCGGTCCGGATCATCCGGTCCCTTCGGCCGGACGTGGCCCTGATCGACATTCGGATGCCGAACCGGGGCGGGCTTTCCGTCCTGGAACCGATCCAGGATATGGACCCGCGCCCGGTTGCGATCGTGTTGACCAACTACCCGTCGGGGGCGTACCGCGATCGGTGCATGCAGCTTAAGGCCGACCACTTCCTGGACAAGGCCACTGAGTTCGACCAGGCCGTCGCCATCGTGCGGGACGTGCTGGCCACCCGCCGCGCCCTCGCGTGACCGGTTGCGCTAGGCGGCGAAACTGGCCAGCGCCTTGCCGACATCCCCCTCGCGCAGGCGTTTGAGCGCCCGATCGCGGAGCTGGCGGACTCGCTCACGCGTGACGCCCAGCATGCCACCGATTTCCTCGAGCGTGTGTTCGCGTCCGCCATCGAGTCCGAAGTAGAGTTTGAGGACCCGGGCATCACGCGCGGGCAACGACTTCAACGCTTCCTCGATTTCGTCGGTGAGGAATCGTTCCATCGTCCGCTCTTCGGTATCCGGCAGATCCTCCGCAATGAACCGTTCGATGAGCGAGCGATCGCCGTCCGGATCGAGTGGCGCATCGAGCCGTACCTCACCGGTGTTGAGGGCGGCAAGTGACTGAACCACCTCGAGCGACAACCCCGTGGCCTCGGAGATCTCCTCCGGTGTGGGCTCGCGGCGGAGTTCCTGCCGCAGGGCCTCAGCGGTCCGGACGATCTTCGAGAGGTCGGCGGTTCGGTTGAGAGGGACCCGAACGGTCCGCCCGTGGCGGGCAAGCGACGCGAGGATGGCCTGTCGGATCCACCAGACGGCATAGGAGATGAACTTGACCCCCTGATCGGGATCGAATTTCCGCGCGGCGGTGAGCAGCCCAACGTTGCCTTCGCCGATCAGATCGGTGAGCGGTAACCCGCGGTTCTGGTATTTCTTGGCGACCGAGATGACGAAACGGAGGTTGCGCTTCGCAAGCTCCTGCATCGCATCCTGGTCTCCCGCCCGCACCTTCCGGGCGAGCGCAATCTCCTCCGGTGGTGTCAAGAGGGGTGTCTTGCTCACCTCATAGAGGTACTGGTCGAGGAGATCCCTATCGTCCTCGTTAACCGCAATCGCCGCAGCCGTTCGGCGACGGCGCTTCTTACGCTCTGGTGGCCTGGCCATGGGACTCCCATATATCACTTAGAACGCCGACCCTCAAGGGCGGACGTTGCTTGCGTCGTACCGGCACATCCCTACGTACCCCATCCCGAGCGTTTGGTTCGGACGTAAGTCCTAGCCGCTTGACACGATACAGGTCCTCGGGGTAGGTTGTTCTGCTCCCGGCGGGTACCCCCCGGGGCCACAAATATAATGGGGGCGTAGCTCAGTTGGGAGAGCGCGTGAATGGCATTCACGAGGTCAGGGGTTCGATTCCCCTCGCCTCCATTAGCCTCCCCTTCACTTTCCTCGTGTGCCGTTGGCCGCAAGGGGCGACAGACGCGGGCGGTGGGGAGTCGGTCGGTAGTATGCTTACGGACGTCTGGGCGGCGTGACGCGTTCGGGCGTCTCTTGATTGCGGGAATAGCTCAGCTGGTAGAGCACAACCTTGCCAAGGTTGGGGTCGCGGGTTCGAGTCCCGTTTCCCGCTCTCGGAAGCAGGGCTAAAGCCCTGACCCGATCGATTGGAGGCGGCGTGAAGCCGCCTGGGCGCGCGGAGGCGGGCTTGCTAAAGCCCTGGCCCGATCGATTGGAGGCGGCGTGAAGCCGCCTGATGTACAACGGCGCGGGGTGGAGCAGTCTGGTAGCTCGCCGGGCTCATAACCCGGAGGTCGTGGGTTCAAATCCCACCCCCGCTACTCTCGGCGGATCGGCGGTTCGACGGTTCGGCGGTTCGCACAGCGATCTTCCGCCGGCACGACGTACGCCGATCCGTCGTGTTTGGGCGGTTAGCTCAGTTGGTTAGAGCGCTACGTTGACATCGTAGAGGTCACAAGTTCGAGTCTTGTACCGCCCATCTGCGCCCATAGCTCAACTGGATAGAGCGTTTGGCTACGGACCAAGAGGTTGGGGGTTCGAGTCCTCCTGGGCGCATTGCTGCCGTGGGTGATCGGTGGGAAGCAAGGGTCATCTGCGGCCGCCGGGGCGTAGCGCAGCCCGGTAGCGCGCCTGCTTCGGGAGCAGGAGGTCGCCGGTTCAAGTCCGGCCGCCCCGATTATTGATTGGACAGCTAGGTCACATCGGTTCGCAATGACGGGTCCGTATTTCACCGCGGTGAGGACGATGCGGTGCGTGCGTTACGCTATTGGTGGCCGCGTGTACTCGACGGCAGCGTCAAGCAGTTTGCGCCCGTAGCTCAGCTGGATAGAGCGTTGGCCTCCGGAGCCAAAGGTCGCGCGTTCGAATCGCGCCGGGCGCATGGCGGCGGCGGATCTCCTCTGGTCGCCGAGAAATCGCGTGACGGCACCCGCGCGACCGTGCGGCCTAGACCGAAGTTCCTGCCAATGAAGCCAGCGCAACTCGTTGGCTTCAGGTATGATAGGCCCAGAATGCGGCCACATTTTGCGCCCATGTAATAGAGGAATCCCAGGCTTGTGTTAGAGTGATAATGTGGTATATTTGCGG
>DASWIX010000020.1:0-52072 GCA_036397455.1 Gemmatimonadales bacterium
TGGCACCTCGATGTCGGCTTATCACATCCTGGGGCTGGAGAAGGTCCCAAGGGTCCGGCTGTTCGCCGGTTAAAGTGGTACATGAGCTGGGTTCAGAACGTCGTGAGACAGTTCGGTCTGTATCCGTCGTGGGCGTGGGAGTGTTGAGGGAGTCCGACCCTAGTACGAGAGGACCGGGTCGGACCGACCGCTCGTGTCCCGGTTGTCACGCCAGTGGCATTGCCGGTTAGCGACGTCGGGTAGGGATAACCGCTGAACGCATCTAAGTGGGAAGCCCGTCCCAAGATGAACACTCCTGGACCGTAAAGGTCCCTGAAGGGCCGTGGGAGACTACCACGTTGATAGGCGGCAGGTGTAAGGTGTGCGAACGCCTCAGCCGAGCCGTACTAATCGCCCGTGCAGCTTGATCTCTTCCTTATGACATTTCGATCGCAGTCGACACGATACCCACATCCATGCCCATCAGGAACACATGCTTGCTGGCGACTAGCGCGACAGGGCCACACCCGTTCCCATCCCGAACACGGCAGTTAAGCCTGTCAGCGTCGATGGTACTTGGAGGGAGATCTCCTGGGAGAGTAGACCGTCGCCAGCTTCCCTGCGAAGCCCGCTTCCGTTCGGAAGCGGGCTTCGTCTTTTTGGGGTCGCGACCGAGGGAGCGCGCCGCTGGTCGGCTACGTGCCAGCGATCTGCTCGCGCCAAGACGCCGCCCGTCGGCGCAGGTCCGCCGCGTCCAGGAACAAGGGGCGGCCGTGCGCCACGACGTGGCGCCCACTCACCCAGACGTCCGTCACATGCTCTCGGCCGACGACATACACGAGGTGGGATGCGGGGTCGTAGCAGGGGTCGAGTTCAGGGGCCGACAGGTCGATCGCCGCAAGATCCGCCGCTTTACCGGGAATGATCGACCCGATGACGCCGTCCAGGCCGAGTGCGCGCGCCCCGTTCAGCGTCGCCATCGCAAGCGCGTCGTGCGCCGGCACCGCGTCCGCTCGACCGGCCACCGCTTTGGCCAGCAACGCGGCAAGCCGCATTTCGCTCAGCAGATCCAGCCGGTTGTTGCTTGCCGCGCCGTCCGTCCCGAGGCCGACATTGATACCACGAGCAACCATGTCGTCAATCCGCGCCATGCCGCTCGCGAGCTTGAGGTTGGCCGCGGGGCAATGCGCGACGTGCGCTCCGGCATCGGCCAGCAGCGCCATCTCGCCGTCCGTGAGGTGTACCGCGTGCGCGGCGATCGTGCGACCCGTCAGCAACCCAAGTCGGCGCAGCCGTTCCAGCGGACGGATCCCGTACTGGCGTTCCGCGTCGGCGACCTCGGTGATGGTCTCGTGCAGGTGCACGTGCAGCGGCAGGTGGAATTCCGCCGCCAGTGCCTGCGACGCCATGAATCCGTCGTCACCAACCGTGTAGGGCGCGTGGGGGGCGACCGCGCACGAGAGGTGGCGGTCCCGCCCGCATTCGGCGACCGCTGCACGCGCCCTGTCGAGGTACGCCTGCAGATCCGACGCGTAGCTTGTGGGGACATCGAGCACGACCAGACCGAGCACGGCGCGCATCCCCGCATCGACCACCGCCCGTCCCGCGGCGGCGGGATAGAAGTACATGTCGTTGAAACAGGTGACACCGCCGCCCAGCATCTCCGCCGCCGCGAGGAGCGTCCCGTCGTACACGAACGCGTCGCAGACGAAACGCGTCTCGGCGGGCCAGATGTACTCGGCGAGCCACTCCCGGAGCGGGCGGTCGTCGGCAAAGCCGCGCAGCAGCGCCATCGCGGCATGCGTATGCAAGTTCACCAATCCGGGTATCAAGACGTGAGAGTGGAGCGCCGCGCGCGCCGTCTCGGGGAACGTCTCCCGCGCGGCGGCGCGTGGCAGGACCGCGGCGATCCGGTCGCCGGCGATCACGACGGCGTGCTCCTCCAGGACCGTCCCATGCGGTTCGACCGGAATGACCCAGCGCGGTTCCAGCACGAGGTCGGCTGGCGGGGTGGGTGGCTGGCGCGGGACGGGCATAGCGATGGGCACGAATCTATCACGAGCCACTCCCGCGGGACCAGCGTGACGTCGACGGCTGGCTCGCCGCCGTTGGCGTTCCTGGGTACCTTCGGCCGATGTGCGATGAGAACTCCACCGCTCAGACCCGCTGCGGTATCGTGGTCCTGGCCGGCAAACCCAACGCCGGGAAGTCCACGCTGGTCAACCGGCTGGTCGGCGAGACCCTGGCGATCATCAGTCCGAAGCCCCAAACAACGCGACAGGCGGTCGTGGGCATTCTCAGCGAGGATCTGGTGCAACTGGCGTTGGTGGACCCACCGGGCCTGCTTGATCCGCGCTACCTGATGCAGGAGAGCATGGTGGCGGAGGCCCTGGCGTGGCTTCAGCGGGCCGATGCGGTCTTGTACTTGCACCCGATCACCGATGGCCCGCCGGCGCCGTTGGACTCATTGCTGCCCGACGGCGCGACCCTCCGGGCGCCGATTCTCAATGTGCTGACGAAGCGTGATCTCGCCGGGCCCCAGCCGATGACCGCTTCCGACCGGGTGGCGATCTCGGCTTCGACCGGCGAGGGGATCCCGGCGTTACTCGATTGGTGTCGCAGTGCGGTGCCCGCCGGCCCGTTTCGGTTTCCCGTCGATGACGTGAGCACACAACCGACGCGCTTCTTCGTGGCTGAGTTCGTGCGCGAAACCGCGTTCCATCTGCTCGGTGACGAATTGCCGTATGTGATTGCGACCGAAGTGGATGAGTTCCGGGAGGGCTCGGAACCGCTGTATATTCGGGTCACGTTATACGTGGAACGAGAATCGCAGAAGGGCATCGTCATCGGCACGCGTGGCCGGACGATCAAGGCGCTTGGCGAGCGCGCCCGGGCCTCGATCGAGCGATTCATCGGCGCACCGGTATATCTCGATTTGTGGGTCAAGACCTACCCACGTTGGCGTCATAGCGCGGAAGCACTGCGCCGATTCGGGTTTTCCCATGTGACTGTGAGGGAATGAATGAGTATTGCGCCGGACCTTCTCGAAATCCTCGTCTGCCCCAAATGCAAGGGGCCACTCGAACACCGCACCGAACCGGAGGAGACCCTCGTTTGCCACGCATGCCGGTTGATCTACGCGGTCGAGGACGATATCCCGATCATGCTCATCGATGAGGCGAAGACGTTCTAGACGTCTCATCCCGTTTGTCCTGCTCGTCCTGGCGGGTGCCCACCCGGCGCTCGGGCAGGACGTGCCGGAACAAGGGGGGGCCGCGTTTCTGCTGCTGCCGGTGGGAGGGCGGGCCACGGCCTTGGGGCAGGCCGGCACCACGGCGGGAGGCAGCGGTGAGGCGGTGTTCTGGAATCCCGCCGGACTCGCCCGTATGCCCGGAAGCGAGTTCGCGATCCACTACTCCGAGACGTTCGTGTCGAACAACAGCGCCATCACGGCGTTCTTCGTCAACGAGCGCCTGGGCGTGCTCGGCGCGGCTGTATACCTGGTTGACTACGGCTCGCAGGACGTGGTGCCGCCCGGGCTCGACCAACCGCCCACCACCGGCCGCTCGCTGCAGAAGAACGTGGCACTGCTGGCGTCGTACGCGATTCCCGCGGGCCGCGTGGCCATGGGTGTCACCTACAAGCTGGTCCAGTTCAGACAGGACTGCCAAGGCGATTGCGGCGTCTTGCGATCGATCGTGGGAACGACCCATGCGATCGATGTTGGGCTCCAGGTGGCGCTGGGTCCTCCGGACGCTCTCACCCTCGGTGTGGCCCTGCGGCACGCGGGGTTCGCGCTGCAACTCGAGAATCGCGATCAGGCCGATCCGCTCCCCACGCGACTCCAAGTTGGGGCCGCGTACCGTATCGAATTCAAGACGGTTCGTTCCCCCCAGCCGATCGATGTGCGCGTCCTGGTGGACCTGCACGAACGATGGAGGGACCTCGGCTCCCCGGAGGTACGGGTGGGGCTCGACATGGGGTACGGTCAGCTGATACGGGCGCGGGCCGGGTACGCATGGCTCGACGGCGATGCCGGCGGACCGGCCATTGGGTTGGGGGTGCGGATCGACCGCATCGGCGTTGACATCGCTCGCACCTTCTTCACGGCCGGAACCTTCGAGGACCCGGTGTACGTCAGTCTGCGCGTGCTCTTCTGATGAGTGGGCGGGACCTCGCGGTTGGCCTGCTTGCCGCGGTCGTCGCATGGCCGGGTGCCGCGCGCGCGCAGGAAACCAGCAGGGACACGTCCGCGGCCAAGGTCCCGTTCGTGACCGCACTGTGGCGAACGTTGAGTGATCCGGAACGGGGTTCGTACGTCCGGCCGCTCGCGTCGGCGGCGATCCCCGGTGCCGGTCAGCTCCTCGGGGTCCAGGAGCGGGGGGCACTGTACCTGATCGCCGAGGCGTTGCTCTTGACCCGTTTCGTGGCGTTCAACCGAGAGGGTCGGCGCGAACGGGATCGGTTTCAGGATCTTGCGTTGGTCGTGGCCCGCGGCGAGTTCGGTCCGTCTGCGCGCGACACCACGTTCGAGTACTACGAGCAGATGGGGAAGTTCATCGAGAGCGGTCCCTTTGACACCGATCCCGGGGCGGACTTCGTCCCGCCGACCGATGAACGGACTTTCAACGGAAGCATTTGGGGCCTGGCCCGCCGGACGTTCTTTGCCGATCCGGACGCACCGCCGCCGCGGGGTTCGCCGGAGTTTCAGCGGGCGCTCGCGTTCTACCGCGCGCGGGCCGTCGGGTCGAACTATCGCTGGTCCTGGCGAAACGCGGGCCTCGAGCAGGACCAGTTTCGCCAGACGATCCGGCAGAGCGACGAGGCATTCCGGAGCGCCACCCAGCAGCTCGGGTTGCTGCTCGCGAACCACGTGCTGAGCGCCGTAGACGCGTTCATCAGCCATCGGCTGGCCGGGCCCGACCGGCCGGTCCGGGTCCAGACCTACCTCGCCGCCCCGGGCGATGGCCCGGCTTGGCCAGTTTGGGGGATCGCGGTCAGGATCGGGCTCTAGCCCCGTTGCCGCGCTTTCCCACCTGGAGCGACACAGGTCACAGTCCCGCAGCCCGATTTGACTTATGTTTCGGTCACTCCTAAGTTTTTCCCGGGCTTGACATTACGTGACCTCAAAGAGGAGACCGGTGCGGACTCGTCCGACCGTATTGTACTTCGCTCCGGCCGGGCACCCGGCACCCGAGTTGATCACATCCTGGGCCGCGAGGATGGGGTTCGAGGTGGTGCCGTATGTCGCGCGCGTCCAGGTGGAGATGGCGGCGTTGCGAACCTTGCCCCGGATGATCGTCGTGGCGGAGGAAACGGGCGACGAGGGCATGGCCTTGTGCCGCACGCTGAAGGGTGACCCCTACACCGGGATCATCCCGCTGGCGACGTTGGCCACGCGGCACGATGCCGACCACACCGGCCAGTGGTTCTCTGCCGGGGCGGATGAGGTCATTACGCCCGTATTCGAACCGGACGAGCAACGCTCGCGGCTCGACGTGTTGTTCGCGCGGACCCAGACGAGCGTGTCGGTGCATCCGTCCACGCGGTTGGCGGGTACCACCGAGATTGAGCGCGAGATGCGGCAGCGGCTCGAACGCGAGATCCCGTTCGCCGTGTGCTACGCCGACCTCGATCACTTCAAGGAGTTCAACGACCGGTACAGCTACGCGGACGGTGACCGGGTCATCTACATCCTCTCGCGCATGCTCCGCGATGTCGTGAAGGGGATGTGTCCGGACGCGGGCTTCGTCGGACATATCGGAGGAGACGACTTCATCGTCGTCCTCCCGATCGACCAGGTCAGCGAAATCTGCACGGAAATCATCAGTGTCTTCGATACGCTCGTGCCGTTACAGTACACTGAACAGGATCGCCGGGCGGGGTACTTCTTCGGGAAGGACCGGCGGGGGCAACTCTATCGCGTTCCGCTCATGACGCTATCGATCGGCATCGTGACCAATGAGCGCCGGACGTTCACGCACCCCGCCCAGGTGAGCGGTCTGGCGACCGAAATGAAGAGTTACGCAAAGACGCTGCCGGGCTCGGTGTTCGTCGTCGACCGACGCCACGATTCCGATGGGCGAGTCTAGCGTGGAGGAAGAAGGATGAACGTCCGCTGCACCTCATGCGAGACCACCTACCGCGTCGATCCCGCCAAGGTCCCTCAGGGTGGGGTCCGCGCCCGATGCACCGTCTGCTCGGCGGTTATCCCGATCCAGCGGGACGGTGCGGCGCCGGTGGTGGCGATGCCCCCTGCGGCGGAGCCCGCGCTCTCCGCACCAACGCCTGCCCGGCCGGTGCCGCCGCCGGTGGAACCCAGCGCGCCCGTGCCGCACGAACCGGTGGTCGAGGCCCCGGCGGCCCCGCCTACCCCGATGCCCGCTCCACGTCTGTCGCAACCGTTCTTCCGACCGGGTGCCAGGGCCGAGGAAGCGCCATCGCGGCCGTCGGCACCGGTATTCCGGCCGACTCCGGGGCAGCCGGTACAGCCTGCGTCGGCCCCGCCTCCCCCTCCAGCGCCATCCGAGGCCGCACCGGCTCCGGTGGTGGCGGCCCCGCCGACCCCGACCCCGGTCACGCCAGAACCGCCGCGTGCCGCCGTTGCGCCGCCCCTCGTCCCGGCTCCCCCCACTGCCCCGGCGCCGCCCCAGCCCCCGCCGGTTGCGGCGAGGCCCGTTCGGGCCGTACCCGAGCCGAAGAAACCAATCAACCCGTTCCTGGCTCAGGATCCCAGGCAAAAGGCGCGTCGGCTGGCCCGGGCGCTCATCTCGGACATGATCGTGTACCAGCCGGAGAAGCGGCAGCGAGCGCTTGCCGGGGGCAATTTGAAAGAGGAGTTCGAAGACGAAATCCAGAAGAGCTGGGAGGAATACGTCGATCAAATCGGCGAAGAGATGGCGACCTCGAACGAGTTCTGGAAAGAGGCGCTCAACGATATCCTCGCTGGCGGCCAACAGATTTTCTAGGGTGGTGTGCGCCCTGGGCGCGGCTTATGTTTCACCTGTTCGAGCCGTCCCTTCGTGTCCGGAGGCGACGGCTCCTATCTTTCAGGGACGTAGGGAGGCGACGTGACGCATGGCTGACCCATTGGCGGACCGGCTCGAGGATCTCTCCCGGAGGCTGCACGAGCTTCGAGGTTTTCTTTGACCTCGATGCCAAGACTGCCCGTCTAACGGCGCTGGAAGGGCTGATGGCCACGGCGGGATTCTGGGATGATCCGGCAGCGGCCCGCGGCGTGGTCGAGGAACTGCGACAGCTCAAGCGGTGGATCGATCCGTTTGCCGATCTGGCACGCCGTGTGGGCGATGCCGTGGAACTGTCCTCCCTGATCGCCGATGGGCCCGACCCCGAACTCGAACGCGGCCTGGCCGACGAACTCCCGGCATTGCTCGCGGGTCTCGCGGCGCTCGAACTCCGGAACATGCTGCAAGGGCCGGACGACGGACGCGCAGCGTTGCTCACCATTCATCCGGGCGCCGGCGGGACGGAATCGCAGGATTGGGCCGAGATGCTCATGCGGATGTATGCGCGCTGGGCGGAGCGGCACGGATGCACGCTCCAGATCCTCGATCTGGTGCCAGGGGAGGAAGCGGGCCTGAAGTCGGTCACGCTGGAGATCACCGGCGACTACGCCTACGGATACCTCAAGGCCGAAAAGGGCGTGCACCGCTTGGTGCGGATCTCGCCGTTCGATGCCCAATCCCGGCGGCACACTTCCTTCGCATCCGTGTTCGTCTATCCGGTCGTCGATGACAGTATCGAGATCGATCTGCGTGACGATGACATCGAAATGGAGGTCTTTCGGGCATCGGGGGCGGGGGGGCAACATGTGAACAAGACCTCATCCGCCGTCCGACTGCGGCATATCGAGACGGGGATCACGGTCTCGTGCCAGCAGGAACGCAGCCAGCACAAGAATCGGGGGACCGCGCTCAAGATGCTGAGGGCGGCGCTCTACCAACTCGCGATCGAGGAGCGGGAGAAGAAGCGGGCGGCGGTCGAAGCCACCAAGACCGACATCAGTTGGGGGAATCAGATCCGATCGTACGTGTTCCAGCCCTATACGATGGTCAACGACCATCGGACCGAATTGAAAGTGGGCGACGTGCAGTCCGTGATGAACGGTGAGATCGATCAGTTCATCGAGGCGTTCCTCAAGCGATTCGGTGGGAAGGCCGCGTGAGTGCCCCGCACGGATCTCGGCTCGAGGAGGCGCGGCGTGCGACGGTGCGGGATTTGCGCGCCCGCGGTATCGAGCCGTTCGCGTATGCCTACGACCGGACGCACCTGTCGACCGAGGCGATCGCCGCGTTCTCCTCCGGTCGTGAGGTTGCCGTTCGGGTCGCGGGGCGACTGGTTGCGCTGCGACCCCATGGGAAGACCACGTTCGCGCACCTGGAGGACGCGGCCGGGCGCGTCCAGGTGTATTTCCGGCTCGATGACGTCGGGGAAGAGGCCTACGACCTCGTCCAGCTGCTGGATCTGGGTGACTTCGTCGGAATCGCCGGAGCGATGTTCGCGACCCGTACGGAAGAGGTCACGGTTCGCGCGGCCGAGTTGACCCTGCTAACCAAGGCGGTCCGGCCACTCCCTCTTGGGAAGACGGACGAGACCGGGCAGCACGGCGGGCTGGCCGACCAGGAAACGCGATACCGGCAGCGCTACGTCGATCTCGCGGTGCACCCGGAGGTTCGGGAAGTGTTCCGCGTGCGGACGCGCGTCATCTCACACCTGCGACGCCTGCTCGACGAGCGTGGTTTTCTGGAGGTGGAGACGCCGGTGCTGCAGCCGCTCTACGGTGGCGCGATGGCGCGTCCGTTTCTCACGCATCATCACGCACTCGACCGGCATCTCTACCTGCGGATTGCGACCGAACTGTATCTGAAACGCTGCGTGGTTGGCGGGCTCGAGCGGGTGTACGAAATCGGCAAGGACTTCCGGAATGAGGGTATCGACCGGTTGCACAATCCGGAGTTCACGATGCTGGAGGCGTACCAGGCGTACGCCGACTATCACGGGATGATGGAACTCACCGAAGCGCTGGTGGCCGGTGTCGTGCATGAGTGCGCCGGCGCGACGCGGATCGAGCGGTTTGGCCGCACGCTCGATTTCACACCTCCGTGGCCTCGCGCCGGATACGTGGATCTCGTGCGGGAACACGCGGCCCTCGATCTCGCTGCGACGACGGACGCGGCCCTGCGCGCGCACCTTGCGACGCGCGGGGTCGAGGAGCTCGATGCCATGCCGCGCACGAAACTGGTTGACGAGATCTTCAAGGTGTTTGTCGAGCCGAATCTGGTCGATCCGACCTTCGTCGTCGACTTTCCGATCGAAGTGTCGCCGCTCGCCAAACCGATGCGAGGCGATCCGACGCGGGCGGAACGCTTCGAGTTGTTCGTGCTCGGCCGTGAACTGGCCAACGCGTTCAGCGAACTCAACGATCCCGACGACCAGCGGGCCCGGTTCGAGGCCCAGGGCGTGGCCCGAGCCGCGGGCGACGAGGAAGCCCAGCAACTGGATGACGACTACGTGCGCGCCCTCGAGTTCGGCATGCCGCCGACGGGTGGTGTTGGGCTTGGGATCGATCGGCTGGTGATGGTCGTGGCGGAGTGTGAGTCGATTCGCGACGTGATCCTGTTCCCGATGCAGCGGGCGGCGCCATGACGCGTCTCGAGTGGCTGATTGCCGCCCGGTATCTGAAGAGCCGCCGCTCGTCGCGCATGGTCTCGTTGATCACGCTGATCGCGACGGGAGGCGTCACGGTCGGGGTCATGGCGCTCATCGTCGTCATGGGGGTCATGAATGGCCTTCAGAACGATCTGCGCGAGAAGATCCTGGTGGCCAGCCCCCACCTGCGTCTCCTGACGTACGGGGAAGACCTCGTGATGGGTGGTTGGGCGGACGTGCTGGCGACGGTGCGCGGGCAACCGGACGTTGCCGCCGCCGCGCCGTTTGTCCTGAGCCAGGGGCTGCTCGCGGCCGGTCACAACTACACCGAAGGGACCTACGTGTTCGGGATTGACCCCGACACCGGGGCCGTCGCCGTGACGCCGCTCGCCACGAAGTTCGTCCGGGGGGATTTGACCTTCACCACGACCCGCGACGATGTGGATGGCGGCATCGTGATCGGGCGGCGCATCGCGGAGCGTTTTTCCGCGTTTCCCGGCGCGAAGGTGACCATGATCTCGCCGGCGGGAAGCCGGTTCAACGCCGCGCTCGGTGCCTTCGTGCCGCGGTACTGGGAGTTCGAGGTCACGGGGTATTTCGAAACGGGGATGTACGAGTACGATAACGCGTACGTCGTCATGTCCCGCGCGCAGGCACAGCGGTTCGCGGGATTGGATAGCGCGGTGACCGGGCTGGAACTGCGGCTCACCGACCCCGAGCGGGCGGACGACGTGGGCCGCGCCCTCGAGGCGGAGCTTGGCTATCCGTACCGCGCCCTTGATTGGCAGAGTCAGAATCGGTCGCTGTTCTCCGCGTTGCAGCTCGAGAAGCTCGCCATGGGCTTGATCCTGCTGCTGATCGTCATCGTGGCGGCGTTCAATATCGTCAGCACGCTGACGATGGTCGTGACCGACAAGACCCGCGAGATCGGGATCCTGCGCGCCATGGGGCTTGGGGCCGCGAAGATTCGCCGCGTCTTCGTGCTCCAGGGCGCGGTCATCGGGATCGTGGGGACGATGCTCGGCGCAGCGTTCGGGCTGCTCATCGCCCGGATCGTCGATCAGAGTGGGCTCATTCGACTGGATCCCAGCGTCTATTTCATCGACCGTCTCCCGGTTCGTATCGACCTGTTCGACATTGCCCTGATCATGGTCGCGAGCATCGCGGTCGCCGTCCTGGCCACGGTGCACCCGGCGGGGCAGGCCTCCGGGCTCGATCCGGTCGACGCGATACGGCACGAATGAGCGCGGTGGTCGAAGCGCGCCACGTGCGCCGGGTCTACCGCGGAGGCGGCGACACGCTCGTCGAGGTGTTGAATGACGTCAGCCTCGAAGTCTTCCGCGGCGAGATGGTCGCGATCATCGGGGCCAGCGGCGCCGGCAAGAGCACGCTGCTTCACTTGCTGGGCGCGCTCGACCGGCCCACCGGCGGAGAGATCATCCTGAACGGCATCCCGCTCACGTCGTTGGAGCCGGCCGAAGCGGACATCATCCGCAACCGCGAGATCGGGTTCGTGTTTCAATTCCATCACTTGCTTCGGGAGTTTACCGCCCTCGAAAACGTCATGATGCCGTTGTGGATTGCCGGCGTGCCTTCGCCCCTGGCACGCGGCCGGGCGGAGGAGGTGTTGGCGCAGGTGGGCCTTGCGGGGCGGATGACGCACCGACCCGGGCAGCTGTCGGGCGGCGAACAGCAGCGGTGCGCGGTCGCGCGAGCGCTGGTTCACGATCCCAAAGTCATTCTGGCGGACGAACCGAGCGGGAACCTGGACCACGCGAACAGCACTCGCTTGCACGACATGCTGGGGGAACTGGCGCGTAGTCTCGAGACGGCCCTGGTCGTGGCGACGCACGATCGGGAACTGGCCGGCCGCGCCGACCGGGTTTTGTTGCTGGAGGACGGGCAGTTGCGTCCGGTCGACGCGGCGGAGGCAATGTCCTGATGGACTGTCAGCAGTGCGGTCTCAGGCCGGCGGCGATCCATCTGACGCAGGTCGTTGATAACGAGGTGAAGACGCTGCACCTGTGCGAGGCGTGCGCGTCCGACAAGGGAGTCGAGACCGAAGCGACGGTCGCCAAGTTCCCGTTGTCCGACTTCCTGGCCTCGATGGGGAAGGGAGCCGCGAGCGCGCTGCCCGCGGGAGCGGACGGCGAGGCCTGTTCCTTCTGCGGTGGCACGTTGCAGGACTTCCGTGACACGGGCCGGCTTGGCTGTCCGCGGTGCTACGACACGTTCGAACCCCATCTCCGCACGCTGCTGCGCCGCATTCACGGGTCGAGTCGTCACGTGGGGCATGTGGAGCGTACGACCGGGTGGGCGGGTGGCGTGGCGGGGGCCCACCCGATCGAGGAGACGCTCGTGGCGCTGCGCGATCGGCTGCGCCGGGCGGTCGCCGCCGAGAACTTCGAGTTGGCGGCCGAGCTGCGGGATCAGATTCGGGGGATCGAGTGATCGACTTGAGTCTGTTACCCGACGGCGGTGTGTCCTGGCTCGATGCCAGCGGCCCGGACAGCGACATCGTGCTCTCGACGCGGGTGCGTTTAGCCCGCAACCTCGATGGGCAGTGTTTCACGATTCGCGCTCGCCCCGGCGACCGCGAGGCGATCCTGGAGTCGGTGCTCGAGGCGGGGCGGGCCGCCAGGCAGATGGTCGACGGGGCGGTGTTCCGCTTGGACCACCTGGAGCGGACCGACCGGCAACTGCTGCATGAGCGTCACCTGGTTTCGAAGGAGCTGGCGGGACTCGGAGCGGAGGCGGGCGGGCATGCCGCGGCGTTGCTGACCAACGGGCAACTTGGTGTGATGGTCAACGAGGAGGATCACCTGCGGCTCCAGGTGCTGCGCTCGGGCTTCGCGTTGACGGACGCGTACGGCGAGATTGCGCGGTTCGCGGCCGATCTTGAGGCGCGGCTCCCGTTCGCCTTCCATTCCGAGTTTGGTTACCTTACGGCATGTCCGACGAACGCGGGAACGGGGCTCCGTGCGTCGGTGTTGATCCACCTGCCGGGCCTCGTGCTTACGAAAGAGATCGCCAAGGTCCTTCAGGGACTGGCCCAGGTAGGGCTCACGTTTCGCGGGCTGTACGGAGAGGGGAGTGAAGTCGTAGGCAACTTCTTCCAACTCTCCAACCAGACCACGTTGGGTAAGGCCGAAGAAGACCTGCTCGATCACCTGGGGAAGATCGTCCGAACGGTCATCGAGTATGAGCATCAGGCGCGCGAGGTATTGCAGCGCAACGCGCCGATCGTCATCGCGGACAAGGTCTGGCGCGCGTATGGGTTGCTGCGACATGCGCGGCGGCTGGAGTTTGAGGAGACGATGAACCTGTTGAGCGGCGTGCGACTGGGCGTCGGGCTGAACCTCATTGGCGACGTCAGGGTATACACGCTGAACAAGCTGTTGATCTTTACGCAGCATGCGCATTTGGCGAGTCGCTCGAAGCGGGTTCCGGGCGATCTCGATTTCTCGGCGGTGAGGGCCGCGTTCGTCCGACAGACGTTGGAGGAGGACGCCGCCCGGCCGCCGAAGACCGGGTCGGGGGGCTGACCCATCAACGGCCAGACACTGTCATGAACGGCTATAACTTCACCGATCGAGTCCGTAAGGTCCTGCAGATGGCGCGGGAAGAAGCGGCACGCCTGCACCACGAGTACGTCGGGACCGAACACATTCTCCTGGGGTTGATTCGCGAGGGGGAGGGCGTGGCGGCCGCGGTGCTCACCAATCTCAACGTTGACCTCGACGAGATCCAACAGAAAATCGAGGAGACGGTCAAGAAGGGGAAAGCGCCCGCGGCGGCTGGACCGCCCGACCTTCCTTACACGTCCCGCGCCAAGAAGGTGCTGGAGTTGGCCATGAGCGAGGCGCGGGAACTGAACCACTCCTACGTCGGGACGGAACACCTGTTGCTGGGGCTGTTGCGGGAGGAGAAAGGGATTGCGGCACAGGTGCTGACCGACGCGGGCGTGAATCTCGAGCAGGCGCGCGCGGAGACGCTCCGGCTACTTGGCAGCGACATGCCGCAGACCCCGAAGAGCGGCGTGCCGCCGAGCGGGGGGACCTCGCGCGCCGAAAAGAAGTCCAAGACGCCGGCGCTCGATCATTTCTGCCGTGATCTCACCGCGCTGGCGGGTGACGGCCAGCTCGATCCGACGATCGGGCGGCAAAGCGAGATCGAGCGCGTCATCGAAGTCCTGTCGCGCCGCAAGAAGAACAACCCGGTGCTGATCGGGGAGGCGGGCGTGGGGAAGACCGCGATCGTCGAGGGGCTGGCTCAGCTCATCGCGTCGGGGAACGCGCCGGAGTCGCTCGCCCACCACCGTGTGCTGGCGCTCGACATGGCGGCGGTCATCGCGGGGACCAAGTATCGAGGGCAGTTCGAGGAGCGGTTGAAGGCGGTGATGAACGAGATCGCCCAGAACAAGAACATCGTGCTGTTCATCGACGAGTTGCACACGCTGGTCGGTGCGGGCGCGGCCGAGGGCGCGATCGACGCGTCGAACATGCTGAAACCGGCACTCGCGCGGGGGGAACTCCAGTGCGTGGGGGCCTCGACGCTCAACGAGTACCGCAAGTACATCGAGAAGGACGGGGCACTCGAGCGCCGGTTCCAGACAGTCATCGTCGACCCTCCCTCGGTGTCCGAAACGGTCGAGATTCTCAAGGGGCTGCGTTCCCGGTACGAGGACCACCACCGCGTGACGATTCCGGACTTGACGTTGGACATCGCGGCGAAACTGTCCGAGCGTTACATCACCGACCGGTTCCTGCCCGACAAGGCGATCGATGTGATCGACGAGGCGTCGGCGCGGGCGCGGCTCGCGGCGCAGGTGCCGCCGGGTGACGTGGCGGAGTTGAAAGCGCGTCTTGAGGGGATCAATCACGACAAGGAAGAAGCGGTGCGCGACCAGAATTTCGAACGCGCCGCGGCGCTGCGGGATCAGGAGCGCGAGCTACAGGGCGAGATTCGCCGGCGGCAGGAAGAGTGGGAGAAGGAACGCGAACTGCATCGGCCGTCGATTGGCGAGGAGGAGGTCTCGTTCATCGTGTCGCGCTGGACGGGGATTCCCGTGACCCGCCTGCAGGAAGCCGAGACGCAGCGGCTGCTGCGCATGGAGGACGAGCTGCACAAGTCGGTGGTCGGTCAGGCGCCGGCCATCGAAGCGATCTCGCGGGCCATCCGCCGTTCGCGCGCGGGGCTCAAGGATCCCAACCGGCCCATCGGCAGTTTCGTGTTTTCGGGTCCCACCGGCGTGGGCAAGACCGAATTGGCACGCGCGCTGGCGCGGTTCCTGTTTGCCGACGACCAGGCGTTGATCCGGGTCGACATGTCGGAGTACATGGAGAAGTTCAGCGTCAGCCGGCTGATCGGCGCGCCGCCGGGGTACGTCGGCTACGAAGATTCCGGCGCGCTCACCAAGGCCATCCGCCGGAAACCGTACTCCGTCGTGCTGCTCGACGAGATCGAGAAGGCGCATCCGGATGTGTTCAACATCCTGTTGCAGGTGCTCGATGAAGGACATCTGACCGATAACTACGGGCGCGTGATCGATTTCAAGAACACCGTCGTGATCATGACCTCCAATGTCGGCGCACGGGATATCACGAAGGGTGCCGCCGTCGGATTCGCCGAGCCTGACGGCAAGTCGTCGTTCGAGAAGATGTCGGAGAAGGTACGGGACGAGATCGAGAAGGTGTTCAATCCCGAGTTCCTGAATCGGCTGGATGACGTCATCGTGTTTCACGCGCTCGATCGGGCGCACATCGCGGAGATCGTGGACATCATGTTCCGCCAGGTCGCCGCGCGCATCGCCGACGACGGCCTGACGTTGCGCCGTACCGCAGCGGCCACGGAGTTTCTGGTGGATCACGGGTACGATCCGCAGTTCGGTGCGCGGCCACTCAAGCGGGCGATCCAACGCTACGTCGAGGATCCGCTTTCCGAGAAGATCTTGATGGGTGATATCACCAAGGGTGACGAGATCGAGGTCGATTTGAATCCCGATGGAGAGCGGCTCATCTTCAACGTCTTCTCAGGCACGAAGGCGTAGTTGCGTTCCGTCATGTTGCTCGCCGCGGCGCTGGCGGCGATCTCCGGCGTTGGCGAGGCGCAGGACCCCGACGCCACGACGGTGTTGGACAGCGTCGCGGTACTCGGAGCGCGCCGTGTTCCGGAGGCCCAGATTCGCACGCTCGCTCGCATCGCGGTGGGTCGGGAGGTGACCTACCGCGACGTGCAGCGTGCGATCGAGGCCCTGTTTGACAGCGGGGAATTCGATGACGTGCGCGTGACGCAGGGCGTGGTGGACGGGAAGCAGATTCTCCGGATCGAGGTCATCGAGCGGCCGACCCTCGCATCCTGGACCGTGCGCGGGGCCGAGAAGGTGGCCGAGCGCACCGTGCGGGGGAAAATACGGCTGCGGGAGGGCCGGCCGTACGATCGAGCGGTGGCGCACCGGTCGCTGGGCGGCATCGACTCGTTGTACCGTAAGGCAGGCTACTACCTCGCGACACCCCGGCTGCGCGAGATTCCGGGAGAGGACGGGACGGTCCGGGTGGTGTTCGATATCGACGAGGGACGCCGGGTGGCGATCGCGCGGGTCGTCATCGAAGGCAACGAAGCCATCACCGACGAAGCAATCGTCGGCCGCATGAAGACCGATCCCGAGGGGTTCTGGTGGTTTCAGCGCGGCGAATTCGACGACGTGGAGTTGGAGCGCGATGTCCGGGAACGCCTTCCCACGCTCTACGCGTCGCGCGGCTACATCGATTTCCATGTTGTGGATGACACGCTGATCGTTCACGAGGAAACGGGCAAAGGCACGCTCGTGCTCACGGTCGACGAAGGCAACCAATACCAGGTCGGCCGGTTCGAGGTGATTGGAAACCGGCAGTTCTCCACCGAACAGATCGAGGCACTGTATCCGTTTGGCGATCGGGCCACCGGGTTCTTCGGGTTGGGTGGCCGCCCGGAGGGACCGGCGGCGTTCGACGACACCAAGTGGCTCGAAGCGACGCAGGCGGTTCAATCGTTGTACGGCAATGCCGGCTATTTGTACGCGGACGTCCGGCCGGTGGTGGCGCGCACCAGCAGCGAGGGCGGTACCAGCGTGGTCGATCTCCGCTGGCAGATCACCGAGGGGAGCCCCGCGACGATCAACCGGGTGGACATCGTGGGCAATGCCGTGACCCACGAAAGCGTCATCCGGCGCGCGATCGTGCTGGTGCCCGGGGACGTGTTCCGCCAGGACGCGATGATTCAGTCGTACCGGAACGTGAGCAACCTGGGCTTCTTCCAGCAGCCGTTAGCCATCCCGCAGATCCAGCCCACCGCCAATCGGGTCGACGTGGACGTCGTGTTTCGCGTCGAGGAACGACGCACCGGGAACGTGAATTTCGGCGCGTCGGTCGGGCAGGGGACGGGGCTTGGTGGTTTCATCGGCCTGGACGAACCCAACGTGCTCGGGCGCGGTAAACGCGTCGCATTCCAGTGGCAGTTCGGGCGCAACATCTCAGATTTCAATATCACGTATGGCGATCCCGCCATCCGGGGCGGCCTGATCTCGGGTTCGCTGACGCTGCACAACACGCGGCTCCGGTATACGGTCGCCGATCTCGGGCGGATCCGCACGCGCGGTGGCAGCTTCCAACTCGGTTTTCCGTTGTTCGGCTCACGGTTCACTCGGTTGCTCACCTCGTACACGTTCGAGGAGAGTGACTACGATTCGCCAACGCTCTCAAGCCAGTTCTTCTGCCGGAATTGCATCCTGTCGATGCTCGGGCTGAGCGTCGTGCGCGATACCCGATTCGACCTGCCGTTCGCCACCGGCGGAGCGATGCACCAGGTGCAGCTCTCGCAGGGCGGCGGGCCGCTGGGTGGGAGTGGATCGTTCCGGCGGGCGACCTTCGAAGGGCGATGGTACGCGCCGTTGGGGTCGCTCGGCGGGGTCGACGCGCTGGGGTCGGGCTCGCTTCGGTTCGTCCTGGGGCTCACGGGGAAAGCCGGCTTCGTTTGGGGCGATCCGGGGCCGCATTTCCGACAGCTGTTTACGCTCGGCGGAACCCAGTTCGGCGTGCCGCTGCGCGGCTATGACGAGTTCTCGATCACACCCGATGGGTTCGATGCCTCGGCCAGCGGCTTTCGTGCCAACACGGTCGACGCGTTCGGGCGTTCGTACTTCGCTGTCACCGGTGAAATCGGTGTCCGGGTCAGTCAGGCGCTGTACTTCAGCACCTTCTTTGACGCGGGGAACGTTTGGGCGAGGCCCGCCCAGTTCAATCCGACGCGGCTGTTTCGCGGCGCCGGCCTCGGTGTGAGCGTGCTGTCACCGCTCGGGCCGCTTGGCCTGGACTACGCCTACGGCTTCGATCGGACGGATGCGGAAGGTGATCCGGCACCCCGCTGGAAGTTCCACTTCAAACTCGGCAATTTCTTCTAACTTTTTCGCAGGTTCTGAGCCATGGCATTTTCCCGCTTCACGACTCGTTACGCGCGCGCGCTGTGCGCGGGCGCATTGGTGACGGCCGCGGCCTTCCCGGCGGTTGCGCAGGATCCGCCGCCTGCCGCGCCGGCGGCGACGCCGAGCCGGTTGGCGTGGGTCGACACGCGCCAGATCATTCAGCAGACACCCGGCTACGCACAGGCCGAATCGACGCTCACCGCGGAGATCGCCGGATTTCGCGTGGAGGTCGAGCGGCTGCAGGCACAGCTCGACTCCTCGATGCGGGCGTACGACCAGCAGGAAATCGTGTTGTCGCCGAGCAATCGTCAGGCGAAGCAACAGGAGATCCGCCAAATGCAGGCGCGACTCGAGCAGCGCGTGAACGAACTGCAGACCATCGCGGCGGACCGCGAGCGGGAATTGGTGGCGCCGATCGAGGAACGGGTGAAGGGGGTCATCGAGGGGTTACGCGCCGAGCGGAATCTGTCGTTCATCTTTGACGTTGGAGCACCGGGCAACAATGTCATCACCGCCGACCGTCGTCTCGATCTGACCGCCGTGGTCATTCAGCGACTGAACGCGTCGCAATAGGGCCGCATGCGCCCTGGACGGGCACTGTCGGCCGCGGAGATTGCGGCCTTGGTCGGGGGCGAGTTGATTGGGCCCGGCGAAGCCCGACTCGCCGGGGTCGCCTCGCTGGAAGAGGCTGGCCCGGGCGAGCTTTCCTTTCTTGCCTCGGCCACCTATCTCCCGTATTTTCATGCAACTAGCGCGGGCGCGGTACTGGTCGCACCGGGATTCCGGGAGCTGTCCACCGGGCCCGCGACGCGCATCGTAGTGGATGATCCGCGATCTGCGCTGAAGCGCGTGATTGATGTGTTGGTGCCGACGCCGCCCCTCGATTGGGCCGTCGATCCCTCGGCGGCGCTCGGTCGCGGGGCTCGCTGGGAGGGCCGGGTGTCGATCGGCCGTGGCGCGGTCATCGGGGCCGGCGTATCGATGGGTGCCGGATGCCGAATTGGGGACTTCGCCCGGATTGGGGTTGGCGCCGTGTTGGGCACGGCGTGCCGGCTCGAAGCGCACGCCGAAGTCGCGGAGGGCGCGCGGCTGGGCGATAGGGTCGTGCTGCGGTGCGGCGCGCGGGTCGGCGTATCGGGCTTTGCGTTCGTGCGGGGCGATCACGGCGCCTTCGAACCGATTGTGCCGGTCGCCGGTTGCCGGCTCGGCGATGACGTCGAGATCGGCGCGCATGCGACGGTTGCCGCCGGGTCGATCCGCGACACCGTGATTGGGGCAGGAACCAAGATCGACACTCTCGTGCACGTTGGACACAACGCGCGCATCGGGGCGCGCTGCCTGTTACTGGCACAGGTCGGCGTCGCAGGAAGCACCACGATCGGTGACGATGTCATGATCGCAGGTCAAGCGGGGTTGGCGGACGGACTGCGGGTCGGCGACCGTGCGCGGATCGCGGCGCAGAGTGGCGTGATCGGCGACGTGGCGCCCGGTGCCACGGTGTCGGGCTATCCGGCGCGCGATCATCGTGCCGTGCTGCGCCAGGCCGCCGCCCTCAGCCGACTCGCTCCCCTGGTCGCTCAGCTCGAACGGGCCGCGGCGCGGGAGGTCGATCGTGCGTAGACGAACACTTGCCGGTCCCTCCCCACAGATCAACGGCGCGGGCGTCCACACGGGGGCCACCACGTCCCTGCGGTTCGTACCGGCTCCGCCGGACACCGGGATCGTCTTTCAACGCCTCGATCTCGACGGCGCTCCCCCTATTCCCGCCGCGTTGCACGCCGTGCGGTCGACCGATCGTCAGGTGATGCTCGGCGTTGACGACGGCAACACGGTGCATACGGTTGAGCATGTGCTCGCCGGCCTGGCGGCGCTGGGCGTCGACGATGTCACCATCGAGCTCGATGGACCGGAGCCGCCTGCCGGGGACGGGAGCAGCCGCGCGTTCGTGACGGCGCTGTCCCAAGCCGGCATCACGGAACACGGGGGGGAAAGCCGGCGTTGGCGGCCGCGCGGCCCGATGACGGTGACCGAGGGAGATAGCCGGTACGTCGTGGTCCCGAGCGCCACTCCGCGCCTCACCGTCACGATCGACGTGCCGCATCCGCTCGTCGGACGGCAATCGGGCTGTTTCGACATCAGCGGCGACGCCTTCGCTGGCGCGCTGGCGGACGCGCGCACTTTCGGGTGGCTGCGGGAACGGGACGCGCTTCAGGCACGTCAGCTCGCGCGCGGGGCCACCGAGGAGAATACGGTCGTGCTCACGGACGACGGGCTGGCAAGTGGCGCGCTACGCTGGCCGGATGAATTCGTGCGGCACAAGGCGGTCGATCTGCTGGGTGACCTGGCGTTGCTCGGCGGCGGGTTGGATGCCGACGTCGTGGCGTTCAAGCCCAGCCACAGCGGCAACGTCGCGCTGGCGCGTGCCATCAGTATGGCCGCGCAGCCCGTGCCGGGCGTCCTCGGAATCGAGAAGATCCTCGCGGTGATCCCCCATCGCTATCCGATGCTCCTGGTCGATCGCATCACCGAAATGCACGGGCGGGACCGGATCGTCGGGATCAAGAACGTGACGATCAACGAGCCGTTCTTTGTCGGACATTTTCCCGATCATCCCATCATGCCAGGCGTGTTGATCGTCGAGGCGATGGCCCAGGTCGGTGGAATGCTGATGATGGGCACCGTGGACGATCCGGAAGCGAAGGTGGTCTACTTCATGTCGCTCGACCACGTGAAGTTCCGGCGGCCGGTCGTGCCCGGGGACCAACTGCGCATGGAGTTGGAGATGCTGCAGCAACGCCCCCGCACGTGCCGTATGCGCGGCGTCGCATACGTCGACGGCCAGGCGGTGGCGGAAGCGGAGATGATGGCGCATATCGTGGATCGCTGAGACGCCGCAGGCATGACGTCACCCATCCATCCCAGCGCCACGATCGACCGGCGGGCCGAGTTGGGCCCCGACGTGATCGTCGGTCCGTACAGTGTCATCGGGCCTGAAGCGCGGATCGGCGAAAGCGCCGAAATCGGTGCGCATGTCGTCATCGAGGGTGCCACGACGATCGGGCGCGGCTGCATCATCGGTCATGGCGCGATCATCGGAGGCTCGCCGCAGGACCTCAAGTACCGCGGGGAGCTGACGCGGGTCGACGTCGGCGACGCCACACGAATCCGCGAATACGCGACGATCAACCGCGGCACGGGGCCGCAGGGAATCACGCGCATTGGGGCGCGGTGTTTTTTGATGACCTACGTGCACGTCGCGCACGACTGTGCAATCGGTGACGATACGGTGATCGCGAACGCGGTCCAGCTCGCGGGGCACGTGACGATCGGCCACCACGCGTGGATCGGTGGATCGACGCCGATTCATCAGTTCGTGCGGGTCGGGGAGCATGCGTTCGTGGGTGGTGGGTCCCGTGTGCCCCGGGACATCCCGCCATTCGCGCGGGCGGCGGGGAACCCCTTGCGGTTGTGCGGGATCAACGTGACCGGGTTGCGGCGCGCCGGGTTCGCGACCGATGTGCGGCTCGCCCTTCAGCGTGCCTACCGGGTGCTGTTCAACTCGGATCTCACCCGTGCCGCCGCTCTCGAGCGAGTCCAGTCCATGGTACCGTTGTATCCCGAGGTGGACCGCTTGGCGGCGTTTGTGGCGGGATCGGATCGGGGGGTCACGGTTCCGTGAGCAGCCGTCGGGTTCTGATCTCGACGGGCGAACTCTCCGGTGACCAGCATGCGGCGGACGTGGCGCGCGCGCTTCGGGCGCTGAGCCCCGACCTGGACATTGAAGCGGTCGGGGGCGCGGCCCTCGCCGCCAGCGGTGCTCACCTGGTTGGGTCGATCGATGACCTTGCGGCGGTCGGGTTGGCCGAGGCGGTGCGGCAACTGCCCGAACACGTGCGGCGGCTCCGCGCGCTCGAGACCGCGTTTCGGAGCGGTCGCTACGATCTCGTGATCGTCGTCGACTATCCTGGTTTGCATCTGCGGGTGGCGGCCGCGGCGCGCCGGCACGGCGTCCCGGTGGTGTACTACATCGCACCACAGCTCTGGGCGTGGGGTGCGTGGCGGGCCCGCCGGTTGCGTCGCTGCGTGACCCGGCTCGCGGTGATCCTGCCGTTCGAAGAGGCGTTCTTTCGCGCTCGCGGTATTCCGGCCGAGTTCGTGGGCCATCCGCTGGTCGGCCGCCCGTGCGGACCCGCTCGCGCCGACGCATGCGCGCGGCTCGGTCTCGACGCGTCCCACCCGGTACTCGGGTTGTTTCCGGGAAGCCGGCCCGCCGAAATCGAGCGACATTGGCGGCTGTTTCGCGACGCCGCGGCGCTGGCCGCTCGCACCGTGCCGGGCCTGCAAACGCTGGTGTCCGGCGTGAGCGGAGCGTCGTATCCGGATCCGACGGCGATCGTGCACGTCGGTGATCCGTCACTGGTGTTTGGCGCGGCCGACGCGGCGATCTGCAAGTCGGGCACGACCACGCTCGAGGCCGCCCTGTCCGACACACCGCACGTGTTGGCGTACCGAGTCCACCCGGCGACCTTTGCGGTGGCGCGACGCCTGGTTCAGGTCCGCCACATCGGATTGGTCAACCTGATCGCCCAGCGGGACGTCACCCCGGAGCGCCTGCAGCGGGCGGCCACCCCCGAGCGCCTTGCTCAGGATCTGATCCCGCTGCTCGACGCCGACAGCCGGTTGGCACGAGCCCAGCGGGCCGGCTTTGCCGAGGTACGGGAGCGGCTCCGGAACGTGGATGGGGAGGGCGCTGCCGACCGGGTGGCGGCGATCGCGCTGGGGCTGGCCGCATGACGGCCTTCCTGGCCCTGCTGGGGCGCGCGGCGCTTGGCCTGCTCGCGTTGACCTGGCGAATCGAGCTGGATGGTGTGGACCACTTGCGGCGCATGCGCGCCACCGGTCGAGGGTTTGTGTTCGGGTCGTGGCATCGGGGGATGGTGCCCTTGATCTGGCACCATCGCGGCGAGGGTGTGACCCTGCTGATCAGCCAGCATCGGGATGGTGAGTGGCTGTCGGCCGCGGTGAAGCGTTGGGGATATCGCGTCGTGCGCGGATCGAGCACGCGGGGTGGGATGTCGGGTCTTCGGGGATTGGTGCGCACGCTGCGGTCGGGTGGGGAGGTCGCCGTCACGGCCGACGGTCCCCGAGGGCCGGCGCGGGTCCCGAAGCCGGGTACCGTTGCGGCGGCGCGCCACGTATCGGCCCCGATTCTCCCGGTGGCGGCAGCGGCCTCGCGCGCGTGGCTGGTCCGGTCGTGGGATGCGTTGATGGTGCCCCAGCCCTTTGCCCGGGTACGCATCGTGTACGGCGCCCCGTTCGAGGTCTACGATCCGGCCGACGACGGTGGGCGCCTGCTGGCTGACCGTCTCGACGCGGCGGCGGCGCGGGCGGAGGGGGAGGGGAGGGGGAGGGGGGGACGATGATGCGCTTCTGGACCTCCCGGTCCCTGTGGGCGCAGGCGGGCCGTCTGGCCCTGCTGCCGCCCGCGCTGGTGTTTCAGATCACCGCCACGGCGCGCACGAACGCCTATCGGTCAGGCTGGCTGCATCGGTCTCGCCTGCCGTTGCCATCGATCGGGGTGGGTGGCCTTGCGGTCGGAGGAGCCGGGAAGACGCCGGTGGCGGGGTGGATTGCGTCGTGGTACGCCGAGCGAGGGGTGCGGCCGGGCATCCTCCTCCGTGGATACGGTGGTGACGAAGGCGAGGTGCACCGGCTGGCGGTCGGTGCGGCGGTCGTGGTGGAGGACCCGGACCGGTTGCGTGGGGCGCATCGGGCGCACGCTGGCGGGGCAGAAGTGCTGGTTCTGGATGACGCGTTTCAGCGGCTCGACGTTCGCTGCGACGTCGCCATGGTTCTGGTCAGCGCCGAGTCGGTCCGGGCCGCGCGGTGGCGGGTGCCGGCCGGCCCGTGGCGGGAAGGCTGGAGATCGCTGCGGCGTGCAGACCTGGTGGTGGTGACTGTCAAATCGGCCGGCGGCGGGGTAGTGGCGGAGGCCGTTCAGGAGGCCCGCGCGGCGTCCGGTCGCGACGTCGCGGTCGCGCGTTTGGAGCCGGGTCCGCTGCGAGGGGCGATGACGGGGTGTCCATACCGGGAGGGGCTGCTGGCCGGCGCGCATGTACTCGTCGTCGCCGGGGTGGCCGATCCGGATGCGTTCGCGGCCCAGATCGGGAGGCAGGCAGGTCGTGTCTCGCTCGTACGGAAGGGCGATCATCACGCGTACACGCCGCGTGACGTTCGGCGCGTCCTCAGCGCCGCCGAAAAAGTTGATTACGTTGTAGTGACCGCGAAGGACGCGACGAAGCTCCGTCGGCTTTGGCCGGCCTCCGCGGCGGAGCCGGTGGTAGCGGAACTGACGATCAAGTGGGAATCGGGTCGTGCGACGGTGGAGCGACGGCTCGAGCAGGTGATCCGTGCATCACGACATCCCAATGCAGTCAACTTCCACGTGACGGGCCACCCGGTCGAGGCCGGCGCCTCTGCTCATGAGCAATCCTAATACAAACCAAAGCGGTACCCGTACGGCGCGGGACCTGGTGGGGCGCAGCAAGGACCCGGTTCTGGCGGAGGATAGTCCGTTCGAAGCGATGATGGCGCGGTTCGACCACGCCGCCGAATTGCTCGACCTCGATCCCGGCATTTACAACGTGCTGCGCGAACCCGAGAAGCAGATCATCGTTGCCGTCCCGATCCACCGGGATAATGGTGAGATCGAGGTGTTCACCGGCTATCGCGTGCTGCACAACACGTCGCGCGGACCGGGCAAGGGCGGCATCCGGTTCGACCTCAATGTGACGCTCGACGAAGTGAAGGCGTTGGCCGCGTGGATGACGTGGAAATGCGCCGTGGTCAACATCCCTTTCGGTGGCGCCAAGGGCGGCGTGGTGTGCGATCCGAGCGTCCTGTCGATCAACGAACTGGAACGGATCACGCGGCGCTATACGGCCTCGTTGATCGAGACGCTGGGGCCCGACTCCGACATTCCGGCGCCGGACGTCAACACCAACGAGCGCGTGATGGCCTGGGTGATGGACACGTATTCGATGCACAAACGCCATTCCGTCACGGCGGTCGTCACCGGGAAGCCGATCGAGATGGGTGGATCCCATGGCCGACGGGAGGCGACGGGGCGCGGGTGCATGATCACCACCAAGGGGGCGCTGAAGCACCTGGGGTTGCCGTTGCGAGGGACCAAGGTCGCGGTGCAGGGGTTCGGCAACGTGGGGTCGGTGGCGGCCAAACTCCTGGAACAGGAAGGGCTGACCATCGTCGGTGCGAGCGATAAGTCCGGCGCCGTCTACAATCCCAACGGCATCTACATCGACGATGCGCTCAAGTGGATACGGGAGCACCGGTACCTTGCCGGGTATCCCAACGCCGACCCGGTGAGCAACGACGAGTTGCTCGAACTCGATGTCGACGTGTTGTTGCCGGCTGCCGTGGAGAATGCCATCACCCGGAAGAACGCCGCGAACATCAAGGCCAAGGTGATCTGTGAGGGCGCCAACGGCCCGACCACACCCGGCGCGGACGAGATTCTCGACGAACTCGGTGTGTTCGTCATCCCGGACATCCTGGCGAACGCGGGTGGCGTCACCGTCAGCTACTTCGAGTGGGTCCAGGACCGCGGTGGCTACTTCTGGGAGGAGAAGACCGTGGTCAAACGGCTCAACTCGATCATCGAGCGATCGTTCCACGACGTGCTGTCGGTGTCGATCCGTCACGGGGTCAACCTGCGGACGGCCGCCTACATGCTGGCCGTGGAACGGGTCGCCGCGGTGCACCGGTTGCGCGGCATGTATGCGTGATGAGAATCCGCGTCGTGGCCGTGGGTCGCGTGCGCGACGCGGGATTGCGGGCGGTGTGCGATGACTTCCTCCGTCGGGCGTCGCGGACGCTGACCGTCGACGTGGTCGAAGTACCGGAAGCCGGCCGGCGCGGTGGGTCACCCGCGGGGACGCGCAAGCTCGAGGGCGAACGCCTGGGCGCGCGGATCCCGTCGGGGGCGCTGACGGTCGGTCTTACCCGGACCGGACGCCGGCTGTCCAGTGCGGCGTTTGCCGATCAGGTTGGGAGATGGCGCGATGGGGCGCGTGACGTCGCGTTGCTGCTCGGAGGGGCCTACGGCCTCGACGGGGCACTGCTCGAGCGATGTCAGGTGCGTCTGAGCCTCTCGCCGCTGACCCTGCCACATGAGCTGGCGCGGCTCGTGCTCCTCGAGCAACTCTACCGAAGCGGTACGATTCTCCGTGGCGAACCCTATCACAAAGATTCCTCCGCGCCCGCGTGACCGAGTGGTTTGAACGCTGGTTCGGTGAGGAGTACGTGCGTCTCTATCCGCATCGCGACGACCAGGAGGCGGCGCAGGCGGTGGCGTTGATCGACCGCATGGTGACCGTCGACGGGCGGCACGTGCTCGATCTTGCCTGCGGGCCGGGCCGCCACGCGGCCCACTTGTCCCAACGCGGGGCGCGGGTGGTCGGATGCGATTTGTCGATGCCGTTGCTGACCCGCGCGCGTGCGCGCGTGGGAGACCGGGCGTCGTTCGTGAGAGGCGACATGCGGGCGCTCCCGTTTGCGTCCGGTTCATTCGACCTCGTGGTCAACCTGTTTACGAGTTTCGGCTACTTTGCCGACGACGCGCAGCACGCGGCCGTGCTGCGCGATGTGGCGACATTGCTCAAGCCCCAGGGAACGTTCATGCTCGATTTCCTGAATGCCAGCCGCGTGCGGGCGACCTTGGTGCCGCGCGAGCAGCAGGAACTCGGCGAACACCATGTCAGGATCGAACGGCGCATCAGCGAGGATGATCGATTCGTGATCAAGGAAATGCACCTGCTCGAGGACGGACGGTGTTTCGTCGAGCGCGTACGGCTGTTCTCGCCCGACGACCTGGTGACGTTGCTCGAGTCCGTTGGGTTGTCGGTGCGGGAGCGGTTTGGCGGATACGACGGCGCGCCGCTCACCGATGACGCTCCCCGGGTGCTGCTCTGCGCGGTGCGCGGATGAACCTGACCTTCGTCCCGACGCCGATCGGCGATTTGCCCCGCATCGATTGGCACCAGCTCGCGGCACGTCGCTCGGCATGGCCGATCGATCCCGCGCTCCGCGGCGCATTCGTCGACGCAGCCTCCGGGCCGCAACCGGCCGACCGGTTGTTCGCGCCCGGGGCCATGTGCGTCACGACCGGCCAACAGCCTGGTCTGTTCACCGGGCCGCTCCTGGTGCTGTATAAGGCCCTGTCGGCGGTGGCGTTGGCGCGCCGGTTGGAGCGGACGCTGGCTCGTCCCGTCGTGCCGGTCTTCTGGGTCGCGGGGGACGATCACGACCTGGCCGAATCCAACCACACCCACCTCCTTACGCCGGCCAACGAGGTCGAGCGGATCGCGCTCGCGGATCGGCCGCCCGAGGCGGCCCTCACGCCGCTGTATCGCGAACGACTCGGCGACGGGATCACGCACGCCCTGGATGCGGTGACCGCGGGGACAACCGAGTCGGAGTTCCGCCACGAGGTGCTCGCCTGGCTGGGGCGGCATTACCGGGCCGACGCCGACTACGCCGGTGCCTTTGCCGGGGCGATGGCGGATTGGCTTTCGCCGCATGGACTGGCGGTGTTCCGACCAACCCATGCCGCGGCCAAGGCCGCGATGAGGCCCTGGCTGATCCGCACGCTCGCGGAAGCGCAGGCCATCCTGCCGGCGCTCGTGGCCCGGGCCGACGAACTGCGGCGTGAAGGCCGGCCGGCGCCGGTCGGCGTGGACGACCAGGCGACACCGGTCATGCTGGAGGCGACGTTGGGTCGCGACCGCCTCGTGCGCCACGGCGACGGATTTCGGACCCGGCGATCGGGTGAGGAGTTTACGCTCCCGGCACTGCGGGCGATCGCGGACACGTCGCCCGCGCGGCTCTCGCCCAACGTCCTGCTGCGGCCGGTGGTCGAGGCCGCCATCCTCCCGACGGTCGCGTACGTCGGCGGCCCGGGCGAATTGGCGTACTTCCCTCAGTGTGCGCCCCTCTACTCGGCGCACGGCGTGCATCCGCAGGTGCCGGTGCCGCGCTGGTCGGCGCGGGTCGTGGAGGCTCGGGTGGCCAAGGTGCTGGAGAAATACGACGTCGCGGCGAACGACCTGACCCTCGCTGAAGGGCAACTCGAACAGCGATTGGTACGGGACGAGATACCCGCGAGCGCGGTTGCCGCGCTCGAGGCGATACGGAGGGCACTCGACGAGGAATACACCCGATTGCGCGACGCGGCCGTCACGATCGACCCGACCCTGAGAAAACCGATCGAGTCGACCCAGCACGCCGCCCGCTCCGGCGTGGACGCGGTGGAAAAGCGTCTGGTGGGCCATCTGAAACAGCGTAACGACGTCCTGGTGAACCAACTTGCCAAGGCCCGGGTCAACTTGTTTCCGCTCGGACGGCCGCAGGAGCGGGTCCTCAGTCCCTTGCCATTTCTCATGCGGTACGGGCCGTCGTTCCTCGATGCGGCCCTCGGCGCGGCCACGGAGTGGGTCGACGCCCTTGAACCCGGTCTCGCCAGCCCCTAGTATGCGCTCATGCTGCTGCTGGTTCTTGGCCTCGTCATTATCGTCGCGCTCCTGATCCCGATTCTCGCCGTCGTGCTGGACTCGCCGTTTGTCCACAAGATGGCGGAATCACGATACGGCACGCTGAGCGGGACCACCGCGGACGAGCTCATGAAACGTCTTCAGACGATCGAGGACGACGTGGATGATCTCGGCCAGGCGGTGCGGCAGCTCAAGGAAGAGAATCAGTTCCTGCAGGGAATGCTCGAGAGCGCGGAAGAGGCCAAGAAACTCCCACCGTCCGGCTGAACGGATGGCCCAATCCCAGGGGCAGCTGACGGCCCGAGTCGCTGCCGGTATCCTCGTCACGCGTGTGCTCGGGTTCGTGCGCGAACGGGTGTTTGCGCACTACTTCGGCAACAGTGCCACCGCCGATGCGTTTCGCGCCGCGCTGCGCATCCCCAATGCGATCAGGAACCTGCTCGGCGAAGGCACGCTCTCCGCGTCGTTCATTCCGGTCTACGCCGGGATGCTCGAGCGAGGAGAAACGGACGAGGCCCGGCGGCTGGCCGGCGCGGTCGCGTCGTGGCTGATGTTGCTCACGGCGCTGACGGCTGTCGCCGGCATTCTGCTGGCCCCGCTCGTTACCGACATCGTGGCGCCCGGGTTCGACGGCCGGACGCGAGATCTCACCGTGCGGCTCGTCGAGATCATGTTCCCGATGTTCGGGATCATCATTCTCTCAGCGTGGTGTCTCGGCGTCCTGAACACGCACCGGCGGTTCTTCCTGTCGTATGCGGCGCCGTCGATGTGGAACATCGCGCAGATCGCGACCTTGCTGGGGTTGGGGGGCGTGCTGACGGGGGCGCGGCTCGCGGTGGCGCTGGCCGTTGGTGCGGTCGTGGGGAGCGTCCTGCAACTGCTGGTCCAGCTGCCGATGACGCTACGGCTGGTGCGCGGGTTCACCGGGAGCCTGTCTCTCGAAGTGGCGGGCGTGCGGCCGGTCGTGCGTGCGTGGGTACCGGTGGTGTTCGGCGCGGGCGTCGTGCAGCTATCGAGCATCATCGATACGCAGCTCGGCTCGTGGCTGGGGGCCGGCGCGGTGGCGGTGCTCGGCTATGCCCAGTTGCTCGCGATCCTCCCGATTTCGTTGTTCGGCGTGAGCGTGGCGGCCGCGGCGTTGCCCGAGTTGAGCCGTGATGCCGCCGGGGCGGATAGCGAGAAGCTGCGCGCGCGTCTCGCCGATGGGGCACGCCGCCTCGCGTTCTTCGTGCTTCCATCCGCGTTCGCGTACGTCGTGTTGGGCCGGGTGATCGTCTCGACGTTGTTCGAGACCGGTCAATTCGGCCGTACCGATTCCGAGGTGGCGGCCGGTGTGCTTGCCGCCTACGCCATCGGTCTCCTGGGACAAGCGTCGGTGAAGCTGTTCGCGTCCGGCCACTATGCGTTGGGCGATACACGCACGCCCGTGCGCATCGCCGCGCTGTCGGTCGCGCTCTCGGCCGCGGTGGGGGCGTTCAGCATGCGGTACCTCGGGGCCGCCGGCATTGCGCTCGGAGCAGCGGCGGGCAGTTACGTCAACGTCGGGCTGCTGGTCGTGCGACTGGAGCGCCGCGTCGGGACCATCATCGGCGCGGCGGCCCGGCGCGAGCTGGTCGCCGTCTTGCTGGGGGCGGTGGCCGCCGGCCTTGTCGCGGCAACCGTGGCGCGCACGCTCGCCGCACAACCGACATGGATCGCCTGCACGCTGGGCCTAGTGGGGTTCGGCACGGCGTACGGCGTCGTCACCCTCGCGGCGGGACACCCCGACGCGCGCCGGCTGGTCACGGCGCTTCGCCGATGATCGGGCCGCCGCCGCGGGTCGCGGCCCAACTCGACTCGCTACCCGACGGTCCCGGGGTCTATCTCTGGAAGGACAAGGGTGGTGCGGTGGTCTACGTGGGCAAGGCCAAACGCCTGCGCCAACGCGTGCGGTCGTACTTCGCCACCGACGGGATCGACAGTCCCAAACACCGCAGCCTGCTTCGTGAGATCGCAGATCTCGACACGATCGTCGTGCCGTCGGAGTCACAGGCGTTGCTGCTCGAAAACAACCTGATCAAGGAGTACGCGCCGCGATTCAACATTCAGCTGCGCGACGACAAGAGCTATCCGTCGATCGTGGTGACGCTCGGCGAGCCGTTCCCGCGCGTGCTCGTGGTGCGACGACAGGATATCGCCGGCGGCCGGTACTTCGGTCCGTACACCGACGTTGGGACCTTGCGGCGCGCGCTTCGTCTCATTCGCAAGATCTTTACGGTGCGTTCGTGCCACTATCACCTCCTCGACGAGCGACCCGATCGACCGTGCCTCGACTACCACATTCAACGCTGTCTGGCGCCCTGCGTCGGCTACCAATCCCGGCAGGCGTATCGCAGCATGATCGAGGACGTGATTGCATTTCTGGAGGGGCGCACTGTCGAGGTACGCGGCCGGCTGCGCGAGCGGATGGATGCGGCGTCGGCCGCCCTCGATTACGAACGGGCGGCCGAACTCCGCAACGCCATCCAATGGCTCGATCAACTCGAGCAGCCGCCTGCCGTCGAGCAGGTGGGTGGCGGCAACACCGACGCGATCGGGTACGCGCGAGATGGGGATGACGCGGCGCTGGCCATCGTCCAGGTGCGGGGTGGCAAGGTCGTCTCGCGCGACCAGCGATTCTTGCACAACCTCGCCGAGGAACCGGACGGCGCGGTGCTCGGCGCATTCCTGGTGCGCTCGTTTCTGCGCCGTACCGGTCGCGCGCGGCGGGTCGCGCTCCCGTTTCCGCCGACCGATTTCGATGCCGTCGTCGAGCTGTCCGACGGGACCGCCTGGCTGACCCCGCAACGCGGCGCGTATCGGCGCCTGGTCGATTTGGCGGACCAGAACGCGCGCCATTCGCTCGAGAGTTTCCGCATCGAGGCGCTCGAAACGGACGAGCGGGTGGAAGACCCGGTCTACGCGCTTGGCCGGGATCTCGGTCTCACGGTGATCCCGCGCCGTCTGGTGTGTGTCGACATCTCGACCAGCCAGGGCCGGGATACGGTCGGGAGTCTGGTGTGGTTCGAGGGCGGCCGGCCGAAGAAATCGGAGTACCGCAAGTTCCGCGTCAAGCGGGCGGCGGCGGTCGAGATGGGCGATGTGGCGGGTGACGTGAAGCCGGACGACTACGCGGCGATCCACGAAGTGGTGACCCGCTACGTCACCCGCAGGCGGAACGAAGCCAAGCCCGTTCCCGACCTCATGGTGATCGACGGCGGGAAGGGGCAGCTCGGTGCCGCGCGGGCGGCACTCGCCGACCTGGCGGAGGACGGCATCCAGTTGGCGAGCCTGGCAAAGCGCGAGGAGGAGGTGTTCCTTCCCGGCGTGCCACGCCCAATTCGGCTCTCGCGCACGGCGCCGTCGTTGCGACTGCTGCAGCGCGCCCGCGATGAAGCGCACCGCGTGGCCGTCGAATACAATCGCCAGCGGCGCCGCGCTCGAACCGTCACGTCCGAGTTGATGAACATCCCGGGCGTTGGGCCGGCGCGGCGGCGACGGCTCCTGGAACGGTTCGGCAGCCTGGCCGGTGTGCGGTTGGCGAGTGCGGCGGAACTCGCGACCCTGCCGGGCATTTCGCAGCGTCTTGCGGAACGCATCCTCAACCATCTGCGATCATGACACTCCCCTGGTCACTCCGCTGCTCCTCGTGCGATGCGCGGCACGATGCATCGGGTCTTCCGACCGTGTGCTCGGCGTGCGGTGCGCCGTGGCTCGTTTCGTACGCCTACGCGCCGGATCCGACGGTCCGAGCGTCCCTTGCCATGCGTCCGGCCACGATGTGGCGGTACCGCGAGTGGCTTCCGCTGGTGGACGGCGAGGAACCCGTCTCGTTGGGCGAGGGCATGACTCCCCTGGTTCGGGTCCCCAGCGTCGAACGGCGGTTTGGTCTCTCGAGTGTCTGGATCAAGGACGAAAGCACGAACCCAACCGGGTCCTTCAAGGCGCGGGGACTGTCGGCCGCGATCACCCGCGCGACGTTGGGCGGTGCCCCGGCGTTCACGGTCCCTACCGCCGGGAACGCCGGCGTCGCGACGAGCGCGTATGGCGCACGGGCGGGCCGTCCGGTGCGTGTGTACGCGCCCCGATCCACGCCGGCGCGCCTGCTCGAGCAGGTGGGGGTGTTTGGCGGGCAGTTGGAGGTCCGCGACGGGCATATCGGCGATTGCGGCCAGGCCTCCCGCGCGTATGCCGCCGAATCGGGTGCGTTTGATGTCTCCACGTTGCGCGAGCCGTACCGGATCGAGGGCAAGAAGACCCTCGGATTGGAGCTCGCGGAACAATTCGACTGGGACTTGCCCGATGTGATCATCTACCCGACCGGCGGCGGGACCGGCCTGATCGGCATGTGGAAGGCGTTTGACGAGCTGCGTCGCGCGGGGTGGCTCGCCGCGGATTGCCGGCCCCGGTTGATCAGCGTGCAGTCGACCGGCTGTGCACCGGTGGCGCGCGCGTTCGATGCCGGGCAGGACGCGACCACCGCGTGGGAACATCCGGAGACGGTGGCCAGCGGCCTGCGGGTTCCCGCTCCGCTCGGCGGCCCGCTCATCCTGCGGGGCCTTCGGGAGACCGGCGGACTCGCCGTGGCCGTTACGGATGACGCGCTGATGGAGTCTGCTCAGTGGGTCGGGTCGGGTGAGGGGATTGACATGTGCCCGGAGGGCGGGGCGGCCGTCGCCGCCCTGGCGTCCCTGGTGTCCGCCGGTATGGTCGACCGTGATGCGCGCGTCGTGTTGTTCAACACCGGGGCCGGGTGGCTTTATCGATAGTGACCGGCGATATTTCCCGGTTGGATTTCACCCAACATGCCCATCGCCATTCTCGACCCGGCCGCTGGAATCAGCGGTGACATGACCCTCGGCGCGCTGCTCGATGCCGGGGTGCCCGCTGAGTGGCTGGCCGGTTTACCGGCGCGCCTGGGTCTGGTGGACGTATCGGTGCGCATTGCATCCGTCATGCGTTCATCGATCGTGGCCACCAAGGTCGATTTCGCGATCCCGAACGGCGGGGAGCACCACCACGGGCGGTCGGTTGGAGCGTTGATCGCGTCGCTGCGCGGCGCGGCGATATCGGACTGGGTGCGCGAACGGGCCGTGCGCGCGTTCGAACTGGTCGGGGAGGCGGAGGGACGCGTGCACGGCTGTGAGCCGTCCGACGTGCACCTGCACGAGGTCGGGGCGGTGGACGCGCTGCTCGACATTGTCGGGGCGATCGAGGGATTCGAGCAGCTCGGGGTGAGCGCGGTGTACAACCTCCCGGTCGCCGTGGGCACGGGTTGGGTCGACGCCGTGCACGGGCGACTTCCGGTGCCGGCGCCCGCGACGGCGATCCTGCTCGAAGGGCTCGACCTCGTGCATGCGGGCCCGGTGGAAGGCGAGGCGACGACACCGACCGGGGCGGTCTTGCTCCGGGTGCTGTCGGACGGACCGCCGCCCGCGCGGTGGCGAATCCGTGGGACGGGATGGGGGGCCGGGCAACGCGATCCAGCGGGATATCCGAACGCGTTGCGCCTGCTCGTGGCCGAGGCGTCGGGCGAGTTCGGTGAGCTGGAGGTCATCGCGACCGACATCGACGACCTGACGCCCGAGTACGTCGAGCCGTTGCGTCAGGCGTTGCTCGACGCCGGTGCGGTCGATTGCCTGTCCTGGCCGACCCACGGTAAGAAGGGTCGGGCGGGCATCCGGATCGAGGCGTTGACGCCGCTCGACCGTACTGAGGTGGTGATCGAGGCGATGTTCCGGCATAGCACCACGGCGGGCATTCGCCGTTCGCGCACGCAACGCCGGACGCTGGCGCGACGCGAGTTCGTGGTGGAGCTTGCCTCCGGCGTGCGGGTACGAACCAAGGTGAGGATTGGGCCGGATGGCCCGCGGGTGAAAGCGGAATTCGACGATTGTCTCCGTGCCGCATCGGCACTCGATCGGCCGGCGTTCGAGGTCGCGCGCGAGGCCGAGCGGCGCGCGGAGGCGATGCTCGACATGACGAACCAGGACACGACCGCGTCAACCAAGGAGTAACCATGGGCAAGCTTGCGCTGACGGTAGGCATCGGCATTTCGCTCGCTGCGGGAGCCGGAACGGCAGCGGCGCAGGTCTCCGGTTGGGTGGCGCCGACTTGCGATCTCAATACGGGCCACTACCTGGTCAACAGCGCACTAACCTATCTGCGTAGCGCCGCGCGGACGCGACACCAGGATCAGAAGCAACGGGATCTCGCGGATGCCTTGCGGGTGATCAAGGAGGCCATCGCCCAGGGAGAGGGCGAGAACGGCTCCGTGTGGTATTTCCTGGGCCGATACCACGCCGTGCGCAACGATCTCGTCGGCGCGGATTCCGCGTGGGATCGCGCCGCCGCGATGCTGCCGGGATGCGCGAGCGACATCAACGTCCACCGCCGCACCCTGTGGGTACCGATTCTGAATCGCGGCGTGCACGCATTGCAGGCCGGCGACGTCGAGAGCGCCAAGGCGGAATTCCTCCGCAGCAACACCATCTTCGACGTGGAACCTCCCGCCTACTTCTACCTCGGGCAGGTCTTCGCGGACGCGAGCGAGGTCGACAGTGCCGTCGCGTATTATCGTCAGACGCTCGGCATTATCGCCGAGCGGCGGGCAGATGGCGACAGTGCGTTCGACGACATGGCGAAGAACGCGACGTTCAACTCGGCGCGCCTGCTGCACCGGTCGGAACGGTATGATTCGGCGGTGGTGTGGTACCAGCGGTATCGCCAGATCGATCCCGATGACGCCCAGGCCATTACCGGCCAGGCAGGTGCCATGGCTTCCGCGGGCCAGGAAGACGCCGCACTCGCCCTCTACGACAGCGTGCTCATGCGTGCCGCGGGGATGTCGCCGCTCGACCTGTTCTCCACCGGTGTCGTGCTGTTCCGCGCGGACCGCTACGATCGGGCGGAGCAGGCCTTTCTCGCCGGTCTCGAACGGAATCCGTACTACCGTGATGCGTTGTTCAACTTGTCCAACACGTACCTGAAGTTGTCGGACCGGGAGGGCGTCGAGAAGGCGGCGTTGGGCGAGAAAATGTTCCCGATCGTCCAGCGGTTGCTCGAGGTGGATCCGAATTCAAGTGCGGCGATGCGATTGATGGCGGCGGCGTATCAGCTTCGCGGAATGGGCGACTCCACGCTGGCGATGCTCGAGCGGCAGCAGGCGCTGACCTTCGATATCACGGTAAGCCGGTTTCTCCCGGCCCCCGACGGCGGCATCGAGCTCGGGGGCGTGATCACGAATCTGCTGGACAGCGCGCAGACCTTGCCGGCGATCACGTTCGAACTGCTCGACGAGTTGGGTGAGGTGCTGGAGGACGTGGATGTGGGAAGCATGGAACTCGACGCCGATGGAGGGATGGCGCCGTTCTCCTACGTGGCGCTGTCGGAGGGGATCGTCGCCTGGCGCTATCGGGTTGGCGGCTAGCGACGACCTCGATTGACAAGGCGTGCGGGGTCTCGTCATACTCCGCCGCCATGCGGGCGTAATTCAGTGGTAGAATGCCAGCTTCCCAAGCTGGACGTCGCCGGTTCGAGTCCGGTCGCCCGCTCTTCCTGGCGGATGCATTCGAGGCGCGACTCCGAATACCGGATAACTGTCGGCTGAGGTTGCGCCGATTCGGTTCCGGGGTTATGTGTCTCGTGAAATCCACCTCGGGGGAGGCGCACCGATGACCTCACTCGTCCGCACGTTGATCTCTGCCGGCGTGGCCGCGACCGCGGTCGTGCATTCCGTCGCGGCCCAGGGGTCATGGACCGGACATCAGCCGCCGTGCGAACTCAATACCGGCCATTTCCTCATTAGCGGCGCGACGCTGTATCTCAAACAGGCCGTCGAAACGCGGCACCCAAACGAGCGAGATGGGCGTCTCGCGGAGGCGGCCCGCGTGCTGACCGAAGCCGTGACCACCGGTGGGCAGGCAGACAACCCGGGGGCCTGGTACTACTTCGGGCGCTACTACAGCATCCAGGCCGATCCGGCCGGCGCGGACAGCGCGTTTCGCCGCGTCCTCGATGCGGTCCCCGCGTGCGCCGACGATGTGCGTCAGTATCTCGCGCGGCTTCACCCGATCAGCCTGAATGAGGGATTACGCACCTGGGGCGAGGGGCACCTCGATTCGGCGGTGAGCTACCTCCATCTTGCCGGGCGGCTCAACCCGGATGACGCCGAAGTGCCGTTGTATCTGAGCGTCATGTATTCGGCCGGCGGTCAGCTCGATTCCGCCAGCAAGTACGCCGAGCTCGGCCGGGAGGCGGCCAAGACCGACACGGCACATGCCGCCCGACTCAAGCAGGCCCTGCTCGAATTGGCGAGCGGGTATGAAACCAAGGCGTACCAGGAACCGGCCATCATCACGGTCCCGTTGACCCGGCAGGAGCGCGACTCGATCGCGATCGAGATGACGACGGACTCGTCGCGATTCGCCGACATGGCGGGACAGGTTGCGGCCATTCGCGCTCGCGGGAACAAGCTGGACGACGAGTCGGCGGCGCGATTCCAGGCCGAGTCGACCACCGTGACCAACACCCTGGCGCGTTACCGTTCGCAATACGATTCATTGGTGCGCCACGCGCAGGCCGACAGTGCGGCGGTCGCCGCGGCGGCGGACCCGGCGATCCGCCACTACGGGATCTACCTGGAGGCGTATCCGGATGACGTCGATGCGGCCATGAAGGTCGCGCGACTCTACTCGGCGCTCGGCGATGCCGCGTCACTCAACGCCATGATCGAACGGGTGGCGGCCTCCGACGAGATCCCGGCGACTCAACTCGTTCAGGGGGGACTCAGTCTCCACAACGAGGGCCAGAATGCCGCGGCAATCCGACTGCTCGAGAAGGCGCTGCGGCAGGTTCCGTATGAACGCAACGCGCTATACGTGGTCGCGCGGGCGTACTACGCGCTCAAAGACGTGGACCACATGATGCCGATCACCGAGCGATTGCTCGACGTCGATCCGCTGAACCGCAGCACGGTGCGCATGCGCGCGCTGGCCTGGTCACTCCGTGCCGAGGCAGACTCCGTTCGGCACTATGTGGCGCTCGCCGACACCGGGGTGGCGTGGAATGTGACGGTCACGCAGTTCATGGTCCGGGACTCGTCCATGGCGTTGTCGGGGGGGGTGCGGAACGTCGCGCGTCGGCCGCTTCCCGAAACGACCCTCGTCTTCGAGTTTCTCGACGAGGCCGGCAACGTCGCATTCGCCGAATCCGCCACCGTTCCCGCGTTGGATCCGAACGGGCACCATTCCCTCGCGATTCGGCATGCGGAAGGCGGTGTCGTCGCGTGGCGGTACCGGAGACAGGAGTAGCGCGGTAGGTTTCTCCGCCGGCCCCAGCGGGCCGCCTGAGGGAGGGCGCATGCCCTCCCTCGTTTGTCCCTACACCTTCGAGCGCCCACATGGTTCGTGTGCAGTCTGTCGCTGCTGACTCGCTCGGCCACGAGTTGGGTCTCGCGCCGGGGACCGAGTTGCTGTCGGTGGATGGTCGCGCGCTCGACGACTTCCTCGACTGGGAGTTCCTCACCGCGGTCGATCGATTCACGCTGCTCGCCAACCGGCCCGACGGTCAACCGGTCGAATACGACGTGGAACGCCCGGAAGGCGTGCCGATGGGATTGGTGCTCGAACCGCCCCGCGTGCGCCGCTGCGCCAATCGCTGCGACTTCTGTTTCGTGGATGGTCTGCCGGCGGGGCTGCGGGAGAACCTCTACATCCGCGATGACGATTACCGGCTGTCGTTCCGCTACGGCAACTTCGCGACGCTGACCAACCTCAAGCAGAAAGACATCGACCGCATACTCGAATATCGCCTGTCGCCGCTGTACGTGTCGGTCCACGCCACCGATCCGGTCGTCCGCAGACGCTACCTGCGGAATCCGCGCGCGCCCGCCGTTGTACCGCAGTTGGAAACGTTTGCGGCCGGCGGCATTCAGTTCCACAGCCAGATCGTGGTGCAACCGGGAGTCAATGACGGTGCGGTGCTCGCACGCAGCCTCGAAGACCTGTACGCGCTTGGGGCGACCGTCCTGTCGGTCTCGGTGGTGCCGGTCGGCCTGACGGCCTTCAGCAAGCTCGACCTGGTGCGGGAGCCGACCCGGGACGAGTGCCGGGCGGCCCTCGCGACGATCGAACCGTTCGCGTCGCGTGCCGTAGGTGAACGTGGCGAGCCGTGGGTGTTCGGGTCAGACGAACTGTACCTGGTGGCCGAGACCGATCTGCCACCGGCGGAGGCATACGGGGCATTCGACCAGGTCGAGAATGGGGTGGGGAGCGTGCGGTATCTCGAGTCGCAGATCGCCGACTACGAAGACCTGGCCGAGTTCAGCGATCGCCGAATCGGCGTGTTCACCGGTTCGGCCATGGGCCGTCTGTTGCCGGCGGTGGTTGGCGGGCTGGCCGAGCGCACCGGCGCTCGGTTCGAGGTCATTCCCCTGGAGAACGACCTGTTTGGACCGTCGGTCACGACGGCGGCGCTGTTGCCGGGGCGCGTGTTCCTCGAAGCCCTCCGCCGGCGCGGCGACCTCGATCTGGCGTTGCTCCCGGCTGAATCGGTCAATGACGAAGGGTTGCTGATCGACGATCTCCCGGCCCGGGCGCTGTTCGAGGGCGCGTCGTGCACCGTGCGTTTCTCATATGATTTCGGCGACGCGCTGCGGGAGCCACTTCGCTAATGCGCGCCACCGTCGCCATCGTCGGGCGTCCCAACGTCGGGAAATCAACGCTGTTTAATCGCATCGTCGGCGGCCGGCCGGCCATCGTGCACGACCGGCCCGGCGTCACCCGCGACCGCAATTTTGGCCTTGGCGTGTGGGGTGGTCAGGAATTCTGGCTGATCGATACCGGCGGGTGGATCGCCGGCGAGGACGATGCGCTCGGCAAGGCGATCCGGCTTCAAGTGGAGGCGGCCATCGACGCCGCGGATGTCGTGCTGTTCGTGGTTGATACCCGCGAGGGGGTCCACCCGGCCGACCTCGAGGTGGCGGGCATCCTGCGCCGGCTGAGCGATCGGGTGCTGGTCGCGGCCAACAAAGCGGACGATCTGGCGACCGACGTGTCGCATCACCAGTTCCACGAGCTCGGCCTGGGAGAACCCTGCGCGGTCTCCGCCGGCACGGGGAAGGGAAGTGGGGATCTTCTGGACCGGTTGGTAGGTCTGCTGCCTTCCGAAAATCGGGGTGTTGCGCGAGTGGAGGGCGAGATCAGCGTGGCGGTGGTTGGCCGGCCGAATGTGGGGAAGTCGAGCATCGTCAATCGCTTGCTGGGTGAGGAGCGGAGCGTCGTCGCCCCGGAAGCCGGGACGACCCGAGACGCGATCGACTCCCCCTTGCGGTATCATGATGTGACCCTCAACTTCATTGATACTGCGGGGTTACGAAAGCGAACGAAAGTAGAAGATGAGGTCGAGTTCTACTCGACCGTGCGTACGGAGCGAGCGGTGGAGCGCGCGGACGTGTGCGTGCTTGTGATCGACGCGGCGCAGGGGATGCAAGGGCAAGATCTGCGCATCGCATCGCGTATCTGGGATTCGGGCGCCGGTCTGATTATCGCCGTGAACAAGTGGGACCTCGTTGAAGAGAAGGACTCCGATACGGCGGTGCACGGTCGGGCGGCGGTGGTGGAGCGGGCCGCGTTTCTCGATGCCGTTCCGTTCATTTATGTCTCGGCGCTGACGGGACTGCGCGTGCGGAAGATCCTCGACACGATTCTCGAGGTGGCGCGCGAACGCGCGAAGCGGATAGCGACGGTGGATGTCAATCGGGTGCTCGAGTCGCTGCTGCAGCGAACCCAGCCGCCGCAGAAAGCCGGGCAGGAGGTGAAGCTGCTCTACGCCACCCAAATCGGAACCGCGCCGCCCCGGTTCGCCATCGTGTCGAACCGGCCGGACGCGGTGCCTGAATCCTATCAGCGGTTCCTCATCAATGGGTTCCGCCGGGCGTGGGGGTTCTCCGGGGTGCCGATTCAGCTCAAGCTGCGCCGGAAACGCGGCCGGCGATGACGTTGGGTTTGGTCCTGTTGGCGGCGTACCTGCTGGGATCGATCCCGATGAGTTGGCTGATGGCGCGGCTCGGGGGGATCGATTTACGGGCACATGGCAGCGGGAATCTGGGCGCCACGAATCTGTATCGCGCGCTGGGATGGCGCTACGCGATTCCCGCCGGCTTGTTCGACGTGGCGAAAGGCGTCGTGCCGGTGATGGTACTCGCGCCGCGCGCCGGTAACGAGCCGTGGATTCCTCTGCTCACCGGCGCCACCGCGATGTTCGGACACGTGTACTCGGTGTTTGTGCGTTTCAAGGGTGGAAAAGGCGTCGCGACCGCCGCCGGGGTGGTGCTTGCCCTGGCGCCAGCCGCGCTGTTGGCCAGCGTGGCCGTGTGGCTGGTGGTGCTGAAGGGTTCGGGATACATGTCGCTGGCTTCCCTGGCAGGCGCGGCGGCATTTCCGGTTGCCGTGTGGTTCGTTCGACCGGAGAACCCCTACGTCCTTTGGGTGGGCATCGTGCTCGCGGCGTTCATCTGGTTCACGCATCGGTCCAATATCCGGCGACTGATTGCCGGTACCGAGTCCCGGCTCGGGCGACGGCGCGAGGTCTGACATGCAGGTGGCCGTGATTGGGGCGGGGAGCTGGGGGACGACGATTGCCGATCTGGTCGCGCGGAACGGTCACCGCGTGGCGATCTGGGCGTACGAAACCGAGGTGGTCGACTCCATCAACGGGCAGCACGAAAATGCGGTCTTCCTGCCGGGTGCGTCGCTGGCGCCCGGCATCGTCGCGCATCGCGATATCGCCGACGCGGTCAGCGAGGCAGAACTGGTCGTCTCGGCGTCTCCCTCCCACGCGGTTCGCAGCGTGACCGGCGAGGTCGGTGGTGCGCTCCGCGGTCGGACGCCCTTGGTCGTCAGCCTGTCGAAGGGGATCGAGGAAGGGACCGACGCGTTCATGAGCGCGATTCTCTGCGAAACGATGCCCGGGTGTGCGGTGACCGTGGTGTCGGGCCCCAGCTTCGCGCGGGAGGTCTTCGAGCAGCAGCCGACAGCCCTGGTCGCGGCGTCGCGCGATCACGCCGCCGCCGAGGAGGTCCAACGGGTCTTGTCGAACGGCTACTTTCGCGTCTACACGTCCGCGGACGTGTGTGGGGTGGAACTCGGCGGGTCGCTGAAGAACGTGATTGCCCTTGCGGCGGGCATTCTCGAAGGGCTCGGCTTGGGGAGCAACCCTCGCGCGGCACTCATCACGCGGGGGCTCGCCGAGATGGCCAGGCTTGGCGACGCGTTGGGAGCGGATGCGCGGACCTTCGCGGGTCTGGCCGGCATGGGCGACCTGCTGCTGACCGCCACCGGGACGCAGAGTCGGAATCACAGTCTCGGCGTGGAGTTGGGGAAGGGACGGGCCCTCGATGCCGTACTCGCGGAGCGGCGCTCCGTGGCTGAAGGCGTTCGCACGGCGCGGACCGCCGTCGATCTGGCTGAGCGGGTGAAGGTCGAATTGCCGATCGCGAGTGAAGTGTCCCGCATTTTGTTTGACGGCAAGTCGCCGAAACAGGCGATCGATCACCTGATGGGTCGGGAACTGCGGGCGGAACACGACCGATGACGGCCTCCCGCCCCTTGCAGGAGTTCTTTGCGATCGGTGACGTGTGCCAGCTCACCGACCTCAAACCGCATGTGCTGCGGTACTGGGAGAGCCAGTTCCGGTTCCTGAATCCCGCGAAGAACCGGTCCGGGAATCGGGTGTACCAGCGACGCGAGATCGAGCTGATCATGCTCGTCAAACACCTGCTGTACACCGACAAGTACACGATCGAGGGGGCACGCCAACGCATTGACCACTACCGGCGTACCGGCACGTTGAAGTTCGAAGCCCGGACGGCCCTGCAGCACGAGACCATCGAGAGCCTGCGGTCCGAACTCCAGGACGTGCTCGACGTGCTCAACCGCGATCGCGATTCCGTTGCGCATCCTGGTAAGTAACGACGACGGCATTCATGCACGCGGACTCAGCGTGCTTGCCGACGTCTGCCGTTCCGTTGCGGAGGTCTCGGTCGTGGCGCCTGATCGCGAGCAGAGCGGTGCCAGTCACTCCCTGACCCTGGCTCGGCCGCTGAGTCCGCTCGAGCGCGGCGACGGGTCCTTCCAGGTCGATGGGACCCCCACCGACTGCGTGCTGCTCGCCCTCGGGGCGTTGCTGGATGACAAACCTGATTTTGTCTTCTCCGGGATCAATCATGGGCCGAACATGGGCGAAGACGTGCTCTACTCCGGCACGGTGGCCGCTGCGATGGAGGGGTTGTCGGCGGGCATTCCGGGCATCGCGGTGTCATTCGCAGGTGGCGCCATCGAGCTGATCGACAGTCACCGTCCGTGGCTCGAGCGCCTGGTGCGAGACATCGTCCAGGTCGAGGATTTCCCGAAGGAAACGCTGCTCAATATCAACTTGCCCGCCGTGCCGGGAGGTGAGATCGCCGGGATTCGCGTTACGACACTCGGGAATCGTGTGTTCGAGGGGTCGATTGCGACCACGACCGACCCGTGGGGGCGAACGGTGTACTGGATCGGGGGCGGCCACATCTCGTGGTCGGGGCGGGACGACTCGGATTTCCATGCGGTCAAGGCAGGGTACATCTCGGTGACGCCGCTACACCTCGATCTCACGAACTATCGGTTGCTGGAAGATGTCGGGTTATGGCAACTCGGCCGGTAGGGGACAGTTACGGCGGTTACCGCGCCAAGCTTGTCGAGGAGTTACGCGGGAAGGGGATTGACGATCTTGCGGTCTTGCGAGCGTTTGGCGAGACCCCGCGTCACTTGTTCGTGCCGGAGGCGCTGGTCCGCCAAGCGTACGAAGACACCTCGTTGCCGATCGGGAACGGCCAGACGATTTCTCAGCCTTCCACCCAGGCATCATACCTTCAGGCACTCGCGCTCACCGGCCGGGAACAGGTCCTTGAGATTGGGACCGGGTCGGGATACCAGGCGGCGTTGCTCGCTCGCGTGGTGGACCGCGTGGTCACGGTCGAGCGCGTTCCGCAGCTTGCCCAGGCAGCCAAACGGGCCCTCGATGCGGCGGGTCTGACGGGCGTCCTCGTCGTGACGGGCGATGGGACCTTGGGCTGGCGGCCCGGGGCACCGTACGATGCCATACTGGTCGCGGCCGTCGGTCCGGGAATTCCGGCTCCGCTGGTAGAGCAACTCGCGGATGGAGGTCGACTCGTGATTCCGGTGGAGCGCAACGGGAAGCAGGTGCTGCTTCGCGTGACCCGCCAGGGGGAGGAGGTCGTGGAAAACCTCATGGGGTCGGCCAATTTCGTTCCCCTGATAGGGCGTCACGGCTACGACGGGGCCGATGCCGGACCTGCGCGGAGTGGCGGGGAGGCAGCAAGCCGGTGATCGGGTCGCTGTCCCATTGGTTTTCGGGCCTGATTAGCTGGCTTACCGAGACCATATTCGCGTTGGGGTATCCCGGGATTACGGCCCTGATGGCGCTGGAGTCGTCGTTCTTTCCCTTTCCAAGCGAAGTCGTGCTCCCGCCGGCGGGCTACCTGGCCGCGCAAGGGAGAATGAATGCCTGGCTGGCGCTTGGATCCGGCGTCCTCGGGTCCGTGCTTGGGGCGCTGTTCAACTACTTCCTGGCCGTCAAGCTGGGGCGACCGCTGCTACACCGGTATCACCGCTACCTTCTGATCAAAGAGACCTCGTTGGACCGGGCGGAGGCCTTCTTCCGGCGCCACGGCGAGATCAGCACCTTCGTTGGCCGACTGGTCCCGGTGATCCGGCAGTACATCTCGCTTCCGGCCGGGCTGGCCCGAATGCGGCTCGATCTCTTCGCGGTATATACCGCGCTCGGGGCGGGGATTTGGTGTGCGATTCTCACCTGGATTGGGTGGTATCTGGGATCGAATGCCGAGCGGCTTCAGGAAGAAGCCGTCGCGGGGTATGTTGGCCGGGCGTTGACGATTGTCCTGCCACTCCTCGCCGTGCTGATCGGGGTTTACGTCGTGAGGCAGCGCCGCCGGGCAGCGGCTGCGGCCGCCGACCGCTCGGAGCAGCAATGAGCGAGGAGTGCGCGTACCGCTGGCGCATTGCGGGACGTGTGCAGGGAGTGGGGTTCCGATGGTCGGTGTTGGACCGGGCTCGCGCGTTGGACGTGGTGGGCTGGGCGCGCAACATGCCGGACGGTTCCGTGGAGGTGGTTGCTCGCGGACTGCCAAATGCGCTCGACAGGCTCGATGAATTCCTGGCTACCGGTCCAACGCACGCCCATGTGGAAGATGTGGATAAGGTCCATATTCCACATGAGAGTGTTGCGGGCAATGCCTTTACAATCAAGTAGTTAGCCGTCGAACCATACATGGATCAACACTTGAGATGATTTCGAGAATGACTGCAGTAGCCATGCGGTCCCGGGCCATTGAGACTCGGCTTCCCAGGCACGGCAGGGTTGGATGTTTGCGGCCCAATTGGCAGGTAGAGGCGGCCACTCTCGGCAGCACCCAAGCTGTTTCGGGGCATACCGGTAGCCACTTCAACTTGTTAAGTTGTCACCCGCTGCGCCCCTGTAGCTCAGTGGATAGAGCAGCGGTTTCCTAAACCGTTGGTCGGGTGTTCGACTCACCCCAGGGGCATGCGGCCGGCTGGGATCGCCGGGATCGCCGGGGTCACCCGGACCGAACACTCGCTTGGACAAACCAGAGGTCAAGTGACGAAAGCAGTCGAGACACAGCAACCGGAGCGGGTCGAAAAGCTGGTCAAGTGGTATCAAGCCCATCAGCGCCGGCTGACGGTGATCGGCGCGGTGGCGGCGGTGGTGGCGGTGGGGGTGTGGTTCACGCTGACCGCTCGCTCACGACGGGAGGCGTTCGCCCAACGCGAATTGAGCCAGGCCAGGATGGCCGCCGATGCCGGTAACCTCGCTCTGGCGTCGAACGATCTGTCCCGCCTGGTAACGTCCTACGGCGGGACGGCGGCGGCGGAGGAAGCGGCCCTGGTGCTTGCCCAGGTTCGGCTGCTTCAAGGACAGGCGCAGCTGGCCGTGGTCGACTTGCAGTCGTTGGTGGCTGGTGGCCTGCGCGATCAGTTTCGTGCCGTGGCCTATCAGCTGTTGGGAGCCACATTGGAGCAGCTCGGTCGGGTGGCGGAGGCTGGAGATGCCTATCTGGAGGGTGCGACGGGTCCCGGGCCCGCATTACTCCTAGCCGACTTGCTCCTCGACGCCGGGCGCGCGTACATGGCAGTGGGTGACGTTCAGAAGGCGGTTGCGGCGTATCGGCGGGTCGCCGAGGAGTTCAAGGACACCCCAGGCGCGCTCGAGGCGGAGTTGAGGCTTGGCGAGCTGCGCCAAACTGACATGGAGACCTGACCTTCAGAGCGGGCTCGCCGGGACGGGTCCAGGTGGTGGACCCGTTTCTTTTGGACCTACCTAAAGTGCGTATAAGATATGTTATGTTAAGTTAATCTGTCGGGACATGTGGACAATCAATTCCCTCATGTCGCGCGCATGATGCGTAAATGCTTGTCGATTGGCGCTTTGTGGCTGAGTAGCTCGTAAGAGACTTGAAGACGGCTACGGAGTGCCTGGCTCCGCTATCAACATAGAGTGGCAGAGGGCTGGCAGACCGCATGGGCATTGAGCGGTCCCGACGAGAAACACGCCGGTGCCTGTCAGCGGCCTGCCTGAAGGACCCCCGTGAAGACCAGACGACCTTGGCCGCCGAGCCGCGGCTCCAGCAAGCCCGGGTTGGGGCCGCTCGATTTGGGGAGTCCGTGCACGGAAATCGGCAGTCCCGCGCGGCTCATTACGGTCCAAGGGAGCTCGATTCGTCCGGCGACGGCCAGAAAGACCGCTGAGGCGACCGCTCCGGTTCCGCAGGCGAGCGTCTCAGCCTCCACCCCGCGTTCGTACGTGCGCATCGCCCACTCCCCGCCCGGTTTCTGGCCAACGAAGTTCACATTCGCGCCGGCGGGAAGCGCGGCATCGAACCGAAGCGCCCTCCCCCGTATCGGGACGTCCACGGCATCGAGGTCGTCGACCGGAACCACCAGGTGCGGCACGCCGACGGTCGCGAACCCGATCGAGCCTTCCCCGGCGATCGGCGTGATTGGCGGGAACCAGGCGTCTGTGACGTCGGCCAGACGGATCTCCGCGCGGTCGGGGTCGTTTGGGTCGCCGCGCGTCTGGAAGGTGCCGGCGTCCGTCTCGAGTTCCATGGCGCCGGCGGGCACCATTTCGAGCCTGGCCGCCAGTGTAGTGGCGCAAAGCGCGGCATTGCCGCACATCGGCGCGTGGCTGCCATCGTTGTTGAAAAAGTCGAATCGGACCGCGCCCGGCTTGGACCCGGGCGCCAGCACGACCAGCCCGTCCGCCCCTACTCCCATTCTCCGCGAGCAGACGTCCTGGATTCGTTCCGTGGTCCATTCCGCCAAAGGGTCGGTACGGCCATCCGCGAACACGAAGTCGTTGCCGGACCCCGTCATCTTGAAGATCACCGAACCCATGGGGTCAGAGCCGTCCGAAAAGCGCTTTGAAGCGCAGCCGCCAGACCATCCAGATTGCCTCGCGTACAATGTGTCCCGACATCTTGCTCACGCCGTCCGTCCGGTCGACGAACACGATCGGGATTTCCACGATCCTAAACCCCATCCGGGCCGCCCGGAAGCTCATCTCGATCTGAAAGGCATAGCCGTTCGAATGGACCTGATCGAGCTTGATCGTCTCCAAGACCTTGCGCCGAAAGCACTTAAACCCTCCCGTCGCATCATAAAGCCGGTTTCCCGTGACCACCTTGGCGTAGATATTCGCGAAATAGCTGAGCAGCAGCCGCGCCATCGGCCAGTTGACCACCGTCACTCGCCCCTTGAGGTAACGCGAGCCGAGAACGACGTCGGCATCGGCGGCGGCCTCCAGGAACTGCGGCAGATGCTTGGGATCATGGGAGAAATCGGCGTCCATCTCGAAGATGAACGCGTAGTCGCGTTCGAGCGCCCAGCGAAACCCGGCGACGTAGGCCGTTCCGAGCCCCTTTTTCCCCTCGCGATGGATAGCGTGGATCCGTGGATTCTGGCGCGCGAGATCGTCGGCGACCTTTCCCGTCCCGTCGGGCGAGTTGTCGTCCACCACGAGTACGTCGATACGCGAATCCTGCTCCAGGACCAGCGGGACGATCTTGTGGAGGTTGCTCAGTTCGTTGTAGGTCGGGATGATCACCAGCGCCTTGTCAGCCACCGCGCCTCCGGGCGATTGGCGGCCCGACGAGGCTCACCGCGACCAGGAACACGCTCAACAGCGTGATGAGTTTCCCTCGTTGATACGGGCGACTCTCGAACGTCAACTCCACGCTGCTGGCCCCCGCCTGGACTGGAACGGTGATGAGCGCGACATCACCTCGGATCACGGGTGTCTCCGTTCCATCTACCGTGGCGCGCCACCCCGTGTAGTAGTTCTCCGCTACTACGACATACGCGGGCACCGGAGCCGGCGGTTCGATCTGCAGCGTCATCCGGCCGGGTTCCCATGCCGCCACATCCACGCGGGCGTCGAGCGCCGGGGGAAGACTGTCGATGGGTGCTGGGTCGACCGCCGCCGCCGTATCGAGCAGCACCAGCCGGTCGAACGGGAGCCGGGAGCCGGGGTCGGCCACCGTCGGAATGGCTTGTTCGTCCGGGACCTTCAGGGCGGCCGGGACCAGCCGTGCGTAGGGTGCCGGGTTGCGCCGTACCATCACGGTTCCCTGCTCTCCGCCCGAGGTCACGACGCCGTCCAGGAGCGTGTCGAATTCCGCCGCCAAGTCTGCGTAGGCGGGCACAAGCGGGCGGGCGAGGTCGATTTGCGGGGGAAGCAGCACGTAGCGGACGGCGTACAAGTCCCACAGCCGTCTGCTCCTGAAGAGGTAGCTCCAGACGTTCTTGCCCCCCATCAACTCGTTGAAGGCGTGCAGTTGGTTGCCGTGATGTCCCAACATCTGCGGAATACCGAACGCCATGAGCGACGACCCGCGATACAGCTCGAACCCCGTGTCGGACAGGTCGAACACGCGAAACGGTAGCCTCTCCTGCCGCAACCGCTCGGTGATTTCATCGGGTTGGTAGAGTCCCGCGGTTGGGGACTCGGTGAACGACCAGAACCCGCGGGCGTTGCGCCACAAGTCTCCCCCGACGAGCAGGGCCAGCCCCATCACGAACAGCGGTGCCGTCAGTTTGTCCTTGCACCACGCGAAGGTGAGGCCGCCCAGCGCCACCAACGCGACGGCGCTGCCGAGCGCGCCGCGCAAGATCGGTCCCTGTGCTGTCGCGGCCGCACCGATGAAATCCCGAGCGGTTCCCGGCGGCGCCTGCTGCGCCACGCCGATCGCCAGCGACTCCGCCAGCCCACCAAAGGCGCCAACCACCGCCAGGACGGCGAGCGCACCGCCGCTGATCATCCATGGCAGGGCCCAGCGGGTCCCCGCCCCGTCCCGCTCGAGCCGCTCGACGCCGACGGCAGCGAACACCGCGAGCACGAACGCGACGGCGAAGAGCGCCATGCCCGGGGCCCGCACCTGTTTCATGAACGGCATGACCGCCCACCAGACCCTGTAGAATGGGGTGGCCGAGCCGAGCGCAATGAGCAGAAACAGGATCCCGGTTCCGCCCAACCAGAACGCCATCCGCCGTCGGTTCCGGTCGAGCAGGCCGACGATCGCCAACGCCACGACCGGAAGTCCGAGGTACTCGGAATGGAGTTTGAGGGGATTCGCCGCCCAATAGCTCTGGTCCTGCGTGGTTCCCGCAAAGCTCGAGATGAAGAACTCCGGCACGTGGGTCCACGGAATGGCGTATGACGCGGACCCGGCAAAGCCGTAGTACGTCTCGGCGCGGGGCGAGTACGGCAGGTACTCGAAGAACGGGAGTACCTGGATCATGCCCACGCCGAACCCGACCATGACCGCGAGCAACGCCAGCCCAAGGGCGGGAAGCCGTGCCGCGACGGGGCGATCCGATGGCTCTCCGAACGTGAGATAGAGCGCGAACAGGCCGGCGGCCACGAGCATGTAGTAGGTGAGTTGCGCGTGGGGCGACACGAGGGCCAGCCCGATGCTGAGCGACACGAGTCCGTACCCCTCCCACCGCCGATCCCGCAGTGCGAGGACCAGTCCGATCAGGGCGAGCGGGAGCAACGTGGTGACGAACAGCTTCCCGTCGTGTCCGGGGGACACGTAGGATCCGATCACGCCGGATAGCTGGTATGCGAGTCCCCCGGTCACCGCGCCGGACCAGGCGATGCGCAGGAGGCGCAGCAGGGCGTAGGTCAGCAGGCCCGCGATGACATAGTGGATCACAAACCCGAGATTCATCGCGATGCCGGTCGGGAGTATCAGGCGCATCCAGGAGGTTGGATAGAAGATGTCGCCGTGCATTGCCCCGACGAACGGCAGGCCGCCGAACAGTTCAGGATTCCACAGCGGCACTCGGCCGGTCCGCTTCCATTCGGCCGCGAGCCAATCACGGAACGCGTAGCCCGAGTGGTACTGATCGCTGAACGGACCGGCGAGGAACCGGCCCGACCACATGGGGATCGACAGGATCGCGATCCAGAGCGTGAGCACGCCGCTCGCGACCAGCGTCGGGCGGGGCGGCTGATACGGCTCCGGTCTCTGCTCAGCTTCCACGTGGCTGCTCCTTCGATCCCGTGCCCAGTACCGTTCCCGCGGCCGCGGCGGCGAGTTCGGTGATCGTGAGCAGGAGTCGGGACGCAATGCTCAGCGCCACGGCACCGCCACTTCCGAGTGCGGGCGCAAGCAGGCCGATGAAGACGACCTCCCGGACTCCTACCCCGCCGGGGGCGAAAACGGACAACAAGCCAATAATGTAACCCGCCGCGAAGACCCCGACCGCCGTTGGGACGGTCAGGGCGGTGGGACCAAACAGGCCGCGTGCCAGGAGCCAGAACCCCGCACCATACGCCACCCACGACGCGGCGGTGACCAGGGCCGCCGTCACCACGCTTGGGAGCGCGAGCGGCCGCAGGTTGTCACCGCCCGGAAATCGGCCGAGCGCGCGGATGGCCGCGGGTGTGGCGAGTGCGCCGATGGTGACGATCGTGATGACGGCGCCCACAGCGAGCCAGAGCGGCGATGCGGCGCCGGGTGCGGTGGCGGCGACGATCGCGACGCCCGTGCCGAGGGCAACCGCCTGCATGGCGATCGCCGACCCGGCGGCGGCCCAGCCGGTGACGCCGGCGCGTTGGGCGAGTACGGCGAGACCCGCGATGCTCCAGACTTTGCCCGGAAGGTATCGGCCGAGATTGGCGAGCGTCCAGATCCTGGCGGCCGCGCCGAACGCAAGTCGCTGGTCCCAGCCGCCGAGCACGCGGCGCCATGCCTCGATCAGCATGGCGTAGGTGCCGAGCACGGCGAGCGCCGAGAGCGCGATCATACTGGGGCGGAGCGCGAAGTCGAACTCGAGTCCGCGGAACGCTTCCCAGTTTCGCGCAATCGCGCGCCACACGAAGACCGCGATGGCGACGCCGAGGACGACTTGCAGCATCCAAAACGCTGTCGAGCGGCGTGTCATCCCGTTCCCGCCTTGGCATAGACCCGTTCAAACTGGCCGGCAATCGCATCGGGGGCGAGTGCGGCGCGAAGCCTGTTCCCTGCGTCGCGCGCCGCGGTGCGGATGGTTGGATCGGCGAGGCACCGCTGCAGCGCGGCACCGACCGCCTCCGCCGATGCCGGCACGACGCACGCGCCGTTTCCATCGTGCACGATGTCCAGCACACCACCGCCGTCGAGGGTCGCCACCACGGGAATCCCAAGCATCAACGCCTCCGCCGCCGCGAGTCCCAACCCCTCGTGGCGTGACAAGAACGCGGCGACATCCGCGTTCCCCATGACGCGCGTGACCTCTTCGTCAGGCAGCGCGCCGCAAAACCGGACGTTGCCGAGTTCGAGCCGCGCGGCCTGCTGCTCCAACGCGGACCGCGCGGGGCCGTCGCCGATAATCGTGACGGGCGCGCTGATGGGCTCGCGATGTACCGCCTCGAGCAGCAGATCGACCCGCTTCTGGGTCGTGAGGCGTCCGAGATAAACGACGCCCCCGCCCCCGCCCCCGCCACCGGCGCCGTGGTGCTGGAACCGGGTGGTATCGACCGGAACCGCCACACGATCGATCTCGAGATTGGGTAGACGCGTGGCGCGCGCGGCCTCATCGGCAAGGTAGGTCGACAGGGCGGTCACGCGTGTCGCGCGCGTCAGGACGCGCCGCGCAAGCCAGCGCGCCGGCCATCGTCGCATCATGGCCACGTCGGTCCCCATGAGGCTCACCACGACGGGGACAGGTGAGCCGACCGCTGCCCAGCCGGCGGGAATCCACCAGAAGGCGTGCACGATGTCAGCGGAGATGTGGCGCAC
>DASWIX010000021.1:0-54571 GCA_036397455.1 Gemmatimonadales bacterium
CCCGGCCGGCCCGTTCACCAGCGTCCCGGCCGTCACGGTCACCCGCGCCGAATTCACCGCGGTCGCCAGCGCGATCGTGCCGTCGTTGGTGAAGCCCGTCGCCACCGTCAGGATCCCGCTGTTGCCGAACGCGTCATTCAGGAGCGTCACCGTGCCGCTCTGCGTGATGGCCCCCCCCCACGCACTCGGCCCCAACACCTGGATCGTGCCCTGATTGGCCAGATCGGCGTTGATCGTCCCGCGCGTCTGCACCAGCGTGGCGCCCGCCGCCACGGTCAACAGGCCCGGCCCGTTCAGCGTCGCGTCGGTCAGCGTGAGCGCACCGTTGGCATTCACGGCCAGCGTGGTATCGGTACCGATTGTCATGCCGCCAAGGGCCAGTGTCTGGAGACCGCTGGCACCGCCAACAACGAGGCGCGCGACCGTGGTGGACGTATCGAAGGTGACCGTGTACGTCCCCGGCGTCGTGATCAGTACCGTGTCGGTCACAGTCGGCGGCATGCCGGTGCTCCAATTGGCGCCGTTGCGCCAGTTGCCGCCGGCGGGGTTGATCCAGGCGACGTTGCCGGGTGGTGGTGTGACATTGAACGGCGTGCTCGTGACCAACGTCAAACTCGGGATCGACGCCTCCAGCGTATAGCCGGCGCCGATCGCATCGATGGAGAGATCGTCGAACGTCACGATACCGGCGACGGCGGTACGGGTCGTCGTGCCGAGTAGCGAGGCCCCCGGCGTTCCGGAACCGGAGGTAATGGCGATGTCGACATCGGTCACGTTGTCGGTCGTCACCACATTGCCGTGCTGATCCAGCATCCGAACCACGACGGCGGGCACAATGACCGAATCGACGGGCACATCGGTTGGCTGCTGCTGGAAGGTCAGCGATGCCGGCGCGTCGGGTAGGGCGGTGGCGCTGAACGTGGCGGTCGCCGCCGCGCCCACCAGTTCCGCCTGCACCTGATGCGCGACGCCGGCGGTCGTGCCCAACTGCCAGGTGACCGCCGTCAGGCCCGCCGCGCCGGTCATCGTCGTGTCGCTGCTGAGCGTACCGGTGCCGGCCGTCACGCTCCACGCCACGCGTTCGTTCACCATCGGGTTGCCGAACGGGTCGGTCACCACGGCTACCAGCGAATCGGTGAGCGGCGTGCCCGCCGTGCCTGACTGCGCATCACCCGCCGCGACGCTGACGTCCTGTGCCGGACCGGCGTTGGCGGTGGCGGTGAACGTGAGCGTGTCGGTGGCGGGGGCCGCAGGCGATGCCAGGGCCGCGGTCGAATCCGATTTGGCCACACGCGCGGCCTGCGTCACCGGCTCGGGTGGGTTGGTGAGGAACGCCCTCAACGCGTTGGCGCCGGGCGTCGTGCCGAGCGTCCAGCCGCCTATCGCCGCCATGCCGTTGACGCCGGTTTGCGGTGTGGCACCGGTGATATTGCCGCTGCCGAGCGCGACCTCGAACGTCACGGAGATGCCGGGGACCGGGTTGCCGTTGGCATCCGTGACCAATACCCGCGGAACAACGGGGAGCGTTGTGCCGACGAGGCCCGTCTGCCCGTCGCCCTGGTCGATGACGATGTTCGCCGGCGTCCCGGCCACCCCGGTGGCGGTGAACGTCGCGCTGGTGCCGATGAGTCGAGCGGTGGCTGCCTGTACAGATTGCGGCCCGACGGTCGCGCCGAGCGTCCAACCGGTCGCTGCGCGGCCGGTGGAATCGGTCAAGGCGGAGTCGATGGACACCGATCCGCCGCCGGACGTGACCGCGAACGTGACCCACAGGCCCCGCACGCCCTGTCCGTCGCCCGCGGTCACCCGGGCCACCAACGGTTGGGCCAGCGCCCCGCCGACCGTACCCGTTTGGCCGTCGCCCGATGACGCGGCAATGGACGTGGGTAGCGGTTGCACCTGGACGATGCCCGTGTCGGCCTGTCCGGTGAGTAGCGTTGCCACCAGGCGCGCGTCGCCGCGCTGGCTACCGGCGAGCACGACCGCGCGATAGGCACTATCGACTTGGGATACGACGGCGCGCGCCGAATCGAGCGCCGTCCAGTCGATCGGTGTCCTCGAAATGGGTTGGCCCTCCACGTCGAGCGCGACCGCGACCAGCGTGACCATCTCGCCCGTGAACAGCGAGGCGCTGTCGGTCTCGATCCGCACGGAGACGGCGTTGGACCCGACCCCGACGTACACCAGCGGTACCTCGATCACCGGGAAGTCCGGCGAGTCACTCGGCGTGACCTCCACCGGTCCGCCACTCCAGGCCGTGTCCCCGTCGGGGGTGATCAGTTTGAGGAACAGTTGGAACGACTCGCCGGGCTCGAGCAGCGCGACGGTGAGTTCGAGCGAAACCGAGTCGGCGCCGGCGGCAACGCTGATCACCGTGTCCCGCGCGACGCTGCCGTCGGTCGTGCGACGGAGGATGAAGCGGATTTCGGCGATCTCGACGATGCCGGCCGCGGACGACGCAAACAGCGGTGCGACGCCAAAGCGCCCCTCGATCGTCCGACCGGGACCGACGCTGTCATCATCACAACTGGCGAACACGAGACCGGCGGCGACCACGGTCAACCCGCCGGCCAGGACGCGGGCGCTGGAGATCTTCATGTTTGGGGGCGCATAGTGGAACGCAAATGTGTCCCGCCGATAGCCGTTTCAGCAAGGAGCCGGATCACCCGGGAATCGCACAGGTGTTGCGGTCTCGCGACAGGTCGACGGCGGTGTTCAGCCCGCGAGGATCATTCGGGCCAATTGGTCGGCGCCGTTGTCCGCCGGTACGTAGTCGGCGCAGGCATCCAACCGCCATTGCTGGTCGTCGATGCGGCGCCCGAACGCGGTGAACCGGGTGCGGTCGTAGTAGCCAAGCGTTTTGGCTTCCCAGAACGAGTTGTATCCGGCGGCGCTGTAGATCCGATCGGCACCGCCGAGCCATTCGGCGGCGGGGAACGGCGCGGCGGCATCGCGGAGGTCGAACCGCGCCACAACCGTATCCTCGACGTCTTCGTCGGTCTGAAGGTCGGCCAGTTCGCCCGCGGCGCCCGCATGCGTGACCACCGCGAGTCGCTTGTCGTCGGGGACGGCGAGCAGGGTCCGCAACGCGTCGGGCGGGCGGCACTCGTCGGGGTTGCAGATGACGACCGGTTCGATGTGATCCGTGAGGTGTGGATGTTCGGCCGGCTCGAAAGCGATGATGCGCGCGTACGGCGACGGGTCGAACGGGGCGTATTCGTTTCCCTCCAGCCAGTTGTCGGGCGCCTTGCGCACCAGCAGCCAGTGGACGCACCCGGGCAGCGGGAGCAGGTACATCACGGGAGCCCAGAACATATCCACCACGAGAAGCTCGGGTGCGAAGTCGGCGAGCACCCTGGCCAACTCGGTGTCCGGCGCCTCGAACGGGTTGGTCACCTGGAGCGGATCGATCGGCACCGGTTGATACCCGAACCGCTCGGCGGCGGGGAAATCGATCGGTGGTCCGAAGATGCGGAAATCTCCGGAGAAGCCCGCGCGCGCGAGCCCACGCTGGACGGCGACGCCGTGGGCGAGATGCCCGGCGCCCACCGTCCCGGCGGTGAAGTGGGCGATCCTCACCCGTACGGCCTGAGGCTCACGCTAGGAGAACTGGCACCAGCCGACCACGTCGCTGATCGCCGCGCCGTTCTCCTGTGCCAGGTCCGCCGCTTGGCCCAGGAGGTTGCCGATGTCATAGCAGGCAGGCAGTCCTTGGAACCCGTTGCGCGCCGTCAGAACGATGGTGAGGAAATCGGCAAGCCCGTCGTTGTCCCGTGCCCGCAGGTAATACGACGTCGGCCCGCCCACCGCTTCGGTGTTGAACTGCACGTCGGTGAAGGCGTACGGGGTCGCCTGGCCGTTGTGGATTACCGTGATTTGGGTGACCGAGGAATCGTAGTTGTTGAGGTCGACCGTGAGAAACCGGACGAATCCCCCCGAGAACGCACCCGAATCCGCCCACACGAGCGGCACCGAGTCCAGGATCAGGGTGTCCACGTTGAGTCCGCCGACGTAAAGCGTGTGCCCGTTCCCCAGGACGCGCTCCGGCTGCACGGCATCGCCGGAGGCGGAGAAGAAGTCGTGGACCGATACGTCGGAACTCAGGGATATCCCGGGTTGCGTGCCGCTCTGCTCCAGGGCGAGCTGGTTGAAGTACGAGCTGTCCGGCCGCGCGAAGCTGATGACCTGGGTGTTGTTCGCCGCGGCGAAGCTGGTGCTGTGCGACCCGCTCGACGCATATGACGACGGGCTGTTGGCTTCCGACTGGAAGAAGTCGCCGTTCAATATCAGGCCCGCGGCGATGAGTCGGCCGGCGGTGCTACCACCGCTGAAGAGTGCGTCGCCGTTGACGATCACCGATCCGCCGTCGGAGTTGTCCATTCGGAGGGCACCCTGGCCGGTGGTCTGCAAGTTGTTGTTCACGATGATCGCCCCGAATCCCACCGTGCCGACGCCGTTGCCCTCGAACCGCAGATCGTTTTGCACGGTAATGGTCGTGTCGGAGAACACGGCCGAGTCGCTGGTGACCAGCAGGTCCTGGTACGTCGATGCCGCGGGGATGAACTGGCCCACGGGGCCGAAGAACTCCGCGACCGCGGGTGCGAAGGTCTGGAAGTTGATGCTCAGCAGGCCGCCGAGCCGCACCGCGGCGGGCGTCACATCGACCCCGGCGCCGGTCGCGATCAACGTGACGTCGCCGGTTGCGAGCAGTTCGCCTGGTCCATCGACCATCAGACCGAAGTCCCCGTTGTTGTCGTCGAGGGTGATGGGGCCTGTCGCGGGGACGATGGTGTTCAACGTCGTTGTCTGACCACCCGCGGTCGCCGACTGAATGATCAACGTCCCGAAGTGTGATCCCGTGGCGAGCGTATCCGGTGTGGCGTAGTCCACGGTCTGCGTGCCCAGACTACTCAGGAGCGTCGTGTGTCCAGCCTCCGCGGCATAGCTCTCGTTCGAGGTCGTGGCGGCCTGAACGAAGTTGCCGGCGATCAACAACGTCCCGGTTGTGAGTCGTCCGGAGGTACTGGCTCCGTCGAACAGCGCGTTACCATCGACCGTGATTGCCCCGCCGGCGGTGTTCATCTGGAGCGTGCCGCTCTCAGTGGTGACCAGGTCGCCGTTGACGGTGAGCAGCGAGGGGGCGCCGAAGGCGTTGAGGACGGTGCTGCCGCGCACGGTCACGTTGCCAGGGATCGTGAGCGCGACGCCCGCGCCCTTGAGGCCGGTGCCGGACAAGACGACGTCCGTGTACTGGTACGGCGCGCCCGCGGGGATGACCATGGACGGTTGGCTGCCGAAGAACTCAGTCTCCGTCGGCGCGAAGTTGGTTCCCGCGTCGGCGTTGAGCGTGCCACCCACGCGCACCGCGGCCAATGGCGTGACGTCCACGCCCGCCCCGGTTGTCGTGGTGGTGATGTCACCGAGCACGATGAGTTCGCCAGCGCCAATCACGCTGAGCGGGGCGTCACCGTTGTTGTCGTTGAAATCGATATTTCCCATGACGAGGGTCGGTAGGCTCAGCGAGAGTTGGAGCCCTCCCAAGCCAATGCCGCCGACACCCTGGAACGCGACGACGTTGCCGAAATGTGACCCTGTGATCGAGTCCGCCGTCGCGAAGTCGATGGTCACGATAACATCCTCTTCCTCGAAACGGGTCGCATGGGGCGCCGTCGCGGCGAAGCTCTGGTCGGAGGCGGTCGCGCCCTGGGTGAAGTTCCCGCCGACGTGCAGGACCCCATCGGTGAGCAGCCCGTCGGTACTGCCGCCGTCGAAGGTCACATTCCCCACCACGTCCACGACGGACGCGGGGTCGGACATCACCAGTGTCGCCGGACCGAGCTGGGTGAAGAGGTTCCCGCCCACGTTCAGGGTGTTGGCACCGATCGTGAGCGCCCCGAGCGCGTTCACTTCCACGTTGCCGGTCGTCGCGACCGCCGCGCCGAGGCTGGCCGTGCCCGTGACACGCAAGACGTCGTAGGAAAGCGCGGGGATCGTCTGGCCGGTCCCGCTGAAGATCGTGGTGGTGACCGCATACCCGCCCGCCGCCGAGAGCGCGCCCGCGACCGAAAGCTGTGTGAGGGTGATGTCGGCAGCGAACGTCGCGTCGCCCAACACCTGGAGCGTCGTCCCGTTGACCGTCGCAGTCCCGTTCAGCGTGAGGACATCCGCGTTCACCTCCACCGGCGACGTGAACGTCACGCCGGTCGGGTTGGACACCTGGAGGAACTGGAAGACCGACTGGCCGGCCACACCTTCGAACGACACGGTTTGCGGGGCGAGACCGTTCAGCACGACGGTGTTCGTCCCGGTCGGCTGGAAGTTGTCCTCCACCAGGCCGTCGTTCGTTTGGGTAAAGTCACCCGCGATCCGCAACGTTCCGTTCGAGAGATCGCCCGCGGTGGAGGCGCCCTGGAAGGTCGCGTTGCCGCCGACGACCAGCTCGTCGGCGGCCGTTCCCATGACGATCGATCCGCCCGTCCCGACGGTGAAATCGCCCGTGACGCCGAGCTGGAAGCCGCCGAGGTCGAGCTGGCCCGTCACGTCGAGCGGCCCGGACAGCGTGCCGCCACCGCTCACCAGCGTGACCGCGTGCCCCGTCGTGATCCGGTAACTGCCGCCCGCGGTGGTCCCCACGAGATCGAGGAACGGCCCCACGAAATGGGTCTCGGTGACGAACCACTGCGTGCCGACATCGATCAACTGGTCGGTGATCACGACCGGGTTGAGTCCGCCGCTGCTGATCGGCCCGACGCCGGTGACTTCCACCGCCTTGAAGCTGGACGCAAACGCGCCGCCGTTGGTCATGATGATCGACTGGGGACCGGTCCCGTCGAAGATCACCGGGCCGTCGGGCTGAAACGCGTCCGTCGCGCCGCCGCCTTCCACGAAATCCCCTGAGATGAAGATCGGGCCGAACACGATGTCCTCCATCGTGTCGCCCGAGAAGGTGGCGTCCACGAGGTCGAGCGTATCGGTACCGCTCATCGTGAACACGCCGACGCCGCCGGTCGTGGCGAAGATCCCCGTCACGGTGACCCGGCTGCCGCCGGTCATGTCGAGTTGCCCGGCGATCACGAGATCACCCGTGACCGTGAGCCCGCTGTCGACCGTGACCTGACCGGCGATCGACAGGGTCGGCAGCGATCCCTTGACGCGCGTGCCAAACCCGGACAACTGCACCACGCCGCCGCCCGTGATCGTATTGCCCGCGTCGACCGAGCCGAACGCCAGGAGCGACCCTTCGACATCGACGTTGAGGGTCGCGCCGGCCTCGAGCAGCACGCTGTCCGCGGTCGCGGCGTTGGCGCCGATATCCGGCTGGTTGGGCGCGGCCGCCGGAATGAAGACGTTGTTGCCGAACGTCGGGACGAGCCCGCCGTCCCAGTTGGCGGCGTCGAACCAGTCACTGCTCACCGTGCCCAGCCAGAGATGCGTCGTGCCCGGCGGGGTCATGACGGGCCAATTGACGATCGCGCCGCCGGCGAGGCTCGTCAGGGACGATCCGTCCAGCGGACTCGCGCCGACCAGGTCGATGGTCAACACGTTCGCGTCCGCGGTGTTGTCGGTGGCGCTGATGTAGAGCCCGCCCGCCGGGACCGTCACGAACGTGAGGCCGTTCATCGTGAACGGCGCCGCGCCCCCGGGATGTGTCACGCTGAACTGCGTCGCGAGCGGGTCGTAACTGCCAAATGTCACGTTGTCGAACAGCGTGAACGGGCCGTTGCTCCAGACGAATGCCACGCTGTCGAGCTGAACTCCATCCACATTCAACCCCGCCACCGTCAACGCATTGCCGTCGCCATGCAGGGTGGCGCTGAAGTCGCTGGTGATAATCAGATCGCCGGCGGCTACCACGGGCGTGAGGAGGGTGACGCCGGTGTTGTTCGCGATGTCCAGGTTGGCAAGGCGTGACGTGGTATTGTCCTCGAAGGAGATCGTCTGTGGGGCGGTCCCAACCATGCGCAACAGGTGTGTGCCCGACGCCTGGAATGCGTTACTCAGCCCCTGCTGCGTGAAGTTTCCCGTCACCTCGATCACACCGGCGGTGTAGGAGCCCGGATTCCCGATGTCGAGGAAGTCGCCCAGCACAATCAACTGATCGGCGGGGTTGTCCATGAACAGCTCGGCGCCGGACGTGATCGAGAGGTCCCCCGTCGTCGTGAGCGCGAACCCGTTGAGCGTCAGATCGGCCGCGGTCCCGCGCACGAGCAACGGGTTGCCGTTGGGGATCGTCTCGTCCTGATCGAGCACGATTGCGCCCACGAGGACCGTGTTGACGACGTTGTAACTGCCGCCCACCTGCGCCGGGAAGTGGCTCGAGAAGCGTATTTCCTCGGCGACGCCCTGGATCAACGTGCCGCTGATGAGGGTCAGCAGGTTCGGCATGTCGAGGCTCGTGAGCAGCGTGACCGTACTGCCGGTGTTCGCGATTTCCAGGTCGTTGGGGTGCGACGTGGCATTGTCCTCGAAGGAGATCGTCTGTGGGGCGGTCCCAACCATGCGCAACAGGTGTGTGCCTGACGCCTGGAATGCGTTACTCAGCCCCTGCTGCGTGAAGTTTCCCGTCACCTCGATCACACCGGCGGTGTAGGAGCCCGGATTCCCGATGTCGAGGAAGTCGCCCAGCACGATCAACTGATCGGCGGGGTTGTCCATGAACAGCTCGGCGCCGGACGTGATCGAGAGGTCCCCCGTCGTCGTGAGCGTGAACCCGTTGAGCGTCAGGTCGGCCGCGGTCCCGCGCACCACCAGCGGGTCGCCGTTGGGGATCGTCTCGTCCTGATCGAGCACGATTGCGCCGACCAGAATCGTGTTGACCACCTGGTAGCTCCCACCAGCCTGGATCGGAAAGCGGCTGGCGAAGCGTATCTCCTCGGCGGCGCCCTGGATCAACGTGCCGCTGGTGAGGGTCAGCAGGTTCGGCATGTCGAGGCTCGTGAGCAGCGTGACCGTACTGCCGGTGTTCGCGATCTCCAGGTCGTTGGGGTGCGACGTGGCATTGTCCTCGAAGGAGATCGTCTGCGGGGCGGTCCCAACCATGCGCAACAGGTGTGTGCCTGACGCCTGGAACGCGTTGCTTAGCCCCTGCTGCGTGAAGTCTCCCGTCACCTCGATCACACCAGCGGTGTAGGAGCCCGGATTCCCGATGTCGAGGAAGTCGCCCAGCACGATCAACTGATCGGCGGGGTTGTCCATGAACAGCTCGGCGCCGGACGTGAGCGAGAGGTCCCCCGTCGTCGTGAGCGTGAACCCGTTGAGTGTCAGATCGGCCGCGGTCCCGCGGACCACCAGCGGGTCGCCGTTGGGGATCGTCTCGTCCTGATCGAGCACGATCGCGCCGACCAGAATCGTGTTGACCACCTGATAGCCCCCACCAGCCTGGATGGGAAAGCGGCTGGCGAAGCGTATCTCCTCGGCGGCGCCCTGGATCAACGTGCCGCTGCTGAGGGTCAGCAGGTTCGGCATGTCGAGGCTCGTGAGCAGTGTGACCGTGCTGCCGGCGTTCGCGATCTCCAGGTCGTTGGGGTGCGACGTGGCATTGTCCTCGAAGGAGATCGTCTGCGGGGCGGTCCCAACCATGCGCAACAGGTGTGTGCCTGACGCCTGGAACGCGTTGCTCAGCCCCTGCTGCGTGAAGTTTCCCGTCACCTCGATCACACCGGCGGTGTAGGAGCCCGGATTCCCGATGTCGAGGAAGTCGCCCAGCACGATCAACTGATCGGCGGGGTCGTCCATGAACAGCTCGGCGTTGGACGTGAGCGAGAGGTCCCCCGTCGTCGTGAGCGTGAACCCGTTGAGCGTCAGATCGGCCGCGGTCCCGCGGACCACCAGCGGGTCGCCGTTGGGGATCGTCTCGTCCTGATCGAGCACGATCGCGCCGACCAGAATCGTGTTGACCACCTGGTAGCTCCCACCAGCCTGGATGGGAAAGCGACCGGCGAAGCGTATCTCCTCGGTGGCGCCCTGGATCAACGTGCCGCTGGTGAGAGTCAGCACGCCCGGCATGTCGATGTTTGTCAGCAACGTGACCGTACTGCCGGCGTTCGCGATCTCCAGGTCGTTGGGGTGCGACGTGGCATTGTCCTCGAAGGAGATCGTCTGCGGGGCGGTCCCAACCATGCGCAACAGGTGTGTGCCCGACGCCTGGAACGCGTTGCTCAGCCCCTGCTGCGCGAAGTTTCCCGTCACCTCGATCACACCAGCGGTGTAGGAGCCCGGATTCCCGATGTCGAGGAAGTCGCCCAGCACGATCAACTGATCGGCGGGGTCGTCCATGAATAGCTCGCCGTTGGCGAGGAGCTGGACATTGCCGGAGACATCGATGGTAAACCCGCCCAGCACGAGGTCAGCCGCGGTGCCGGTGACGAGGAGATCACCGGTGACCGTGACAGTGCCGGAGAGGGTCGTCGCGCCGGCAATCGTCAGCGCGGGCACGCTTCCCCGGAGGGTCATGCCGGCTCCGGCCATCACGAGCGTGCCGGTCCCCGCGATCGTGGTGCTCGCGTCGACCGACCCGCTCGCGGTGAGCGTGCTGTTGAGTGTCAGCGTGACGCCCGGATCGACCACCAGGGTGTCGACCGTCGCGGGCGTGAGGATCGAGGGCTCGGATGGCCGTCCGGCCGGGATGAAGACGTTGGTGGTGTCATCTGGGACGAGGCCGGTGCTCCAGTTGCCCGGCGTGAACCAATCACTCCCCTGCAGGCCGAGCCAGGCCGCCTCGGTACCCGGCGGGCCGGGCGGCACATCGCTGAACACGAGGTAGAGCGTATCCGGCGAGAAATCGCTCGTGTACACCGTGTCGATCCGGAGCGGGGACAGATCCGGCAGGGTCAGAACCGGGAACGTGCCCGACCGGCCACCGAACGCGAGAATCGGAATCGTGTCGAACGGCGCCGGCACGAATCCGCCGATCATCTCGACCGAGAGCGCCCCACTCAACGTCGCGAGGCCGGTCACGTGCAACAGGTCGTGCTGTGTGCCGGGCGTCGTTCCGCCCACCTCGATGAACAGTGTCGATACCGCGGTTTGCGGCAACGGACCGTCGATGGTGAGGATACCAGGGGAGGTCCCGGGGCGCACGTCACCCTCGAAGAGCGGGATGGCGCCAGCGAGCGCGATCGTCCCGCCGCCCTGCAACACCCCGCCCGCCTCGTGGGAGAATGAGAAGCCGGCGGGGAAGGCGATCGTCCCGGCCTGTGCGTCGACCGTGCCCGAATTGACGACCGTGGCCTCGAAGCTCGTGGTCCCGGTTCCGGTGCGGACCAACACGCCGAAGTTGTTGAACGCGGTGTGCGTCTCGGCGCCGCTGCTCGAGACGAAATCCCACAAGCCGGTGGCGTCGGTGTTGAATGCGGCGCCCGCCAGGTTGGTGAACATGTGGCTGTTCGAGCTGATCGCCCCCGTTCCGGTCCACAACCAGGTTCCGGCGTTCTCGATGTCCCTCGTGAGGGTCCGGGTGGCTGCTCCGGTGGCCGCGAAGCCGCCGCCCGATTCGACACGGGTAATCCCGGGCGATCCCGTCATGCTGCCACCCGTCCAGTTCATGTTCGCGGTCACGCTCAGCGTGCCGGCACCCTGCAAGGTGCCCCCGGCGAGGATGTAGCCGCTGACCGAGGCGGTTGCTCCGGGCGCGACGGTCACGGTGCCGCCCGTTTGGTCGACGGCGCCGGCCCCGGTGACGGTGAAGCCGTCGTTCCAGGTGTGGGATCCGGCGCTAATCGCCAGCGTTCCGCCACCCGCGATCGTCGCCGAGCCGTTCATCACGCTGCTCACCGGGAAGCCGAAGGTGCCGGCGGTGACGACCTGCACGATGCCGTCGTTGATCAGGTTGACCTCCATGATGGTGGTCACCGGATCGACCTGCTGGAGATCTCCCTGGTTGAGGAACGTCGATACCTGTTCGGCACCGCTGCTCGAAATGAAGTCCCACAGCCCGGTCCCGTTGGCCACGAATGTCGCGCCCGCGAGGTTGGTGAACGTGTGATCGGTGGCGATAACGTCGCCATCGTCGAGCCACTGCGTGAGGCCGGCGTTCTCGACGTCGCGGGTCAGCGTTCGCGTCCCCGAGCCGGCGATCGACAGGAAGCCGCTCGTCTCGATGCGCGTAACGCCCGGGGAACCGCTCATCGCGCCGCCGGTCCACAGCAACCTGCCCGTGATGCTCAGCATACCGGCGCCGGTCAGCGTTCCACCGGAGATATCGAGCCGCGCGGCAGTGACCGTCCCGTTGGGGATCGTCACCGTGGAGGACCCCGTGATCACGAGCACGCCGGCGCCGCTCGAGCCAAGCCCGTTTTCGAGCGTGTGAGACCCGGCCGAGAATTGGAGGCTGGACCCCCCCCCGACGTTGATCGATCCGCCCATCGTGCTGGCGACGGTCAGGGAGATCGTGCCCCCGGGGCCTTCGCCCCCCCCGAGGACGTCGATGGTTCCGCTGTTGGTCAGGTTTGCCTCGACGACCGCCACGCCCGCGACCGTCCGAACCATGGTTCCTTCGTTGACCAACAGGGCAACCTGCTCGGCGCCGCTGCTGGATACGAAGTCCCACGGCCCGTCGGCGTCCACCGTGAATGTCGCGCCGATCTCGTTGGTGAACGTGTGGTCGGTGGCGGTGACGGATCCGGCGCCTGTCCAGACGACCGATCCGGTGTTCTGGACGTCCCGCGTCAGTGTCTTAACCGCCGCGCCGCCGATCGCGAGCGTCCCGCTGTTCTCGACGTACGTGACGGCCGGCGATCCACGCATGGCGCCGCCGGTCCAATCCATTGTGCCGGCGATCGAGAGCAAGCCCGCGCCCTGGAGGGTCCCGCCCGACAACGCATAGGACGCCGTCGGCCCGATCGCGCCATCCCCGTCCAGGGTCAGCGTGGTGGCGGCTTGGCTGAGCGTGACGTTGCTCCCTACCACCAGCGCGGCGATCTGCGTGCTCACGTCCAGCGTGACGGTATATGTCCCCGTCAACACGATCACGGCGGTATCGGTGATGCCGGGTGGCGCGCCGGTGCTCCAGTTGGTGCCCACGCTCCAGTTACCACCGCTCGCGTTCAGCCAAAGGATCTGGCCGGTGGTCATGGCGATGTCGAACGGCGTACTCGTGGCCAGGGCAAGACTGGGGATCGACGCATCGAGCGTGTATCCGGCGCCGGCGACATCGATACGGAGATCGTCGAAGGTGACCAACCCGGCAACGGCCTGTCGCGTGGTGGTCCCCGAGAGTGTCGCGCCCATCGTCCCGCTGCCGGTGGTGATGGCGATGTCGACCGTCGTCGCGTTGTCGTTCGTGACGCGGTTGCCGAACGGATCGAGGATCTCCACCTCGATCGGCGGCGCGATGACAGAATCGGCGTCCGCGGACGTGGGTTGGGTGACGAACGCCAGCGTGGCGGGCTGACCCGGCTCGGCGGTCGCCGTGAACACGACCGTGTCGGTCACCGCCGCCGCGACGCGCAAGGCCGCGGTGCTGTCGGTTGCCGGTTGGCCGGGAACCGTGATGAATGCCCAAAGGGTGTTGGCTCCAACAGCATCACCGAGGGTCCAGCTCCCGACCATGGCGATGCCGTCGACTCCGGTCGTCGGGTTGGCTCCCGTCAGCGTCCCGCCGCCCAGGGCGACCTCGAAGCTCACCGCGACTCCGGAAACGGGGTTACCGTGGACATCCGTCAGCCGGACCGACGGCGCGATGGCGACCGCCGTTCCGGTGCTTGCGCTTTGCCCGTCACCGTCGATCCCAACGATGTCGGCCGGCTGGCCCGCCCGGGCGGTGGCGCCGAACACGGCGGTGTCCGCCGACAGCCGGTCGGTGGTGGCGAAGACGGAGTCCGGCCCCGCATCGGGTCCCAGGGTCCAGCTCGTCGAGGCGCGGCCGGTTGAATCGGTCAGCGCGGAATCGGCGGAAAGCGACCCGGCACCGCCCGCAAGCGCGAAATGGACCCACACCCCCTGCACGCCGAGCGCGTCGCCGGCGGTAACCCGGGCAACCAGCGCCTGCGGCAGGGTGCTGTCGACGAGAGCCGTCTGGCCGTTCCCCGAATCGGCGGCGATCGATGTCGGAACCGGCTGGACCGGTACGCGAACCGTGTCTGCCTGGCCGGTGAGCAGGCCGGCGACGATACGGGCGCTGCCCCGCTGCGTGCCGGCCGTGACGGTAGCCTGATACGACGCACTGACGGCGGTGACCTGGGCCATCGCGGTGTCGAGCGCACTCCACGCGATGGGCGTGTTGGGGATCGGTTCCGCGGCGTTATCCAGCGCGGTCGCCGTGATGAGCGAGGTCTCGCCGGTGAAGAGCGTGGTTGGGACCGTGACGATTGCGACGCCGGCCGCGTTGGCGCCCGTGCCAACGTACGTGAGTGGTACGGTAATCACGGGGAAATCGGTTGGCGAGGTGCTCGGCGTTACCTCGACCGGCCCGCCGCGGAACACGGTGTCTCCCGACGGCGAAATCAACTCCAGGAACAGCGCGAACGTCTCGCCCGGCTCGAGGATCGGGACAGTGATCTCGAGACTGACCGTAGTGTCGCCGGGCTGGATGGTGACGGTCGTGTCGCGGGCGACCGACGAATCGGTGGCGCGGTTGAGCAGGAACCGGATCCGCGCGATCTCGACGATGCCCGCCGATGCGTTTTCGAAGACGGGCGCCACGGCGAAATGACCTTCGAGCCCGACATGAGGGCCCGCAACGTCATCGGCGCAACTGCCGGCCATCACGGTGACGACCGCGGCGGCGGTCATTCGGGCGGCGATACCCAGGCGGCGAACGTTCATGACCATTCGTCTCAGATTTCGGCAAGTTTGGGACCCGTTGCGGGCCGTCACGACACCGCCGCTTCGCGGCCGTGGTGCGTGGAAAGCGTTGCGGGGCTACGACACCGCGCGTTGCGGCCACGATGCGTCTGTGGCGTGGCTGACCGGTCGGGCGAAATGCCGGGGCAATGCGGATCAAATCCGATCGTGCGGCCGCGCGGCGTGACGGGTTAATCTACGCGCCGGTGCCATCGCCGCTAGGGCATCAGGTCGCAATAATCCACCGCAGAGGACGCGGAGTTCGCAGAGAGGAGTCGGTCGATGTGCGGTGTGGGTTGGTTGCTCTACGGTCTCGGCGGTGAAGACGATCCGGTGAGGGCGTTACGCTACTTGTGGCCGCGTGTACCGGTGCAACATGCCCAATCGGGCGGCTCAGCGGTGCGCGTGGTGACGCAGTGTCGGGGGGCTCGATGCGTCCTCGAACCAGCGCCCGAGGATGGAACGGTGCTCGGGTGAGACTGCGGCGTCGAGGTAGGCGGTGCGAATGGTCTGCCACGCGCGAACGGCCGCCAGCGCGATATTCGTGAATTGAGCCGTGTCGCCCTGCTGCTGCGCGTCGCGCAGCGCGGGTACCAACGCGCGCAGACGTTCGCGTTGCGGGCGCACGAGGTCGGCGAACAGGGAGTCCGGCTGCTGGGCGATGCGGGCGCCCATGCGCGGCACCGCTCCGTACGTCTCGCCCAGCGCCAACGCCAGCTCGCGCAGTAACCGTCCACGCTCGGGCAGTTGGAATTCGTCGTCCGGGGGCACGGCGAGACCGCTGACCAGGTAGGGCAGGGCGGGATTGTAGTGCGCGAATGGGCCGTCGGGGCTCGCGACGGTCCACACGTGCAGCATCGAGATCTGCATGGTGCCCGGCTGACCGTTGAGCATCAGGCATTGCTCCCGGGAGTCGGCCAGGATCCCGCCCAGGCCCGGCACACGCGTGCACGGCAGGTGCACATGCCAATGGTCGTCGTCGCCAGCGAATCCGTCGGGCTGTGGGGACCCGGCCGGGATGCCGACGGCGTACGCGAGCCCCACGAGCGTCAGGGAGTCGGCGCCGAGTCCCGGATAGTACATCAGGTACTGCGGCTGATCGATGGTCAGGGTGCGCGTCCGAAGCAGGCGTTCCTTGATCCAGTGTTCGCCGGCCACGGGGTTGAGATCAGTCAACTCCGGCGGAGCGATGCGATGATATCGATCCCGTCTTGCCGCGGCAGGCGAGGCGTAACGCGCCGCGACCGCGCGCGCGACGTCGAGTTGCTTGCGCGTCGAATCCGCCAGCGATGCCGGCGAAAGATCGACGGGCGCGGGAGCGGTGCCGGCGATCGTGGGCGAAGCGCCGCACCCCGCCCAGACGAACGTCGCGGCCAGGATCGCGCGGAACACCCTAATGCCGCCAGCTCGGCTGGATGTCGAACGCATCGATCGATCGCGAAATGAGCCGGCGATCGGCGAGATAGGTCGCCGCGGTGGTCGTTCGCTGCAGCACATAGATGGCGACATTACTGACCCCGTCCGTCCCCATCATCACGATCTCCAGACCGTCGGGTGACCAATCGTACGTGAGGTCATCGCTGCTGAAGAAAAGCGACGACGTCTCCGCACTGATCTGTGTTGCGGTGCCCCCACCGGTCGAAACGCTCCAGAGATCCCAGAAGCTGCCTTCGCTGGCGAAGTTGTGTCGCAGAAACAGCACGGTGCTGCCGTCGGGCGAGATTACCGGTTTCTCGTCGTTGTAGAAGCTGAATCCGTCGTCGAACGCGTTGGTGAGTCTCACGAGACCCGACCCGTCCGTATTGATCCGGTACAGCGAGGACCGGGTAGCGCTGTCTGCGGTGAAGACGATGAACGAGCCGTCGGGCGCGACATCGATATCCTCCACGATCAGCGAGTCGCCGCCGAACACCATCGGGCCGGCGATGAGCGACACGCCGGTGCCGTCGACGTTCACGAAATAGAGCGCGCCGCGCGTCACGCCCAGCGTCGTATCGGTGCGGGCCACCACCAGCCGGTCCGGCGTCGTCGGATCCCACGCGAACGAGGGCGTGCCGCCGAGGTTGGCATTCACCGCGTCAGTCACGAACACCTTGCCGCCGCCGTCACCGATGTTGTCGAGTGTCGCCACCGGCGCATCCACCCCGGTCACGGTGCAGACGTCCTCGATCCCGAGGAACGCCGACGAGCCGCACTCGAACGCGAGGTGCCGTCCGTCGGGACTGAACCGCCCCCGGCGGGTGAGCGTATCGTTCACGAGGTGCGCCACGGTGACCGTCAGCAGCGTGTCTGGTGTCGACACGTGCAGCAGGTTGTTCGCCGTGTAGGTGATGCGCGACAGATCGGGTGCCCAGCGGGGGTAGGTATCCGGGAACTGTCCCTCGGTGGTCGTGTTGACCAGGAAATCGCCGTCGTGTTGGGTGCGGAACAGCCCGCTCGACAACCCGCCGGCGGAGTCGCCGGAGAACAGAATCTGGACCCCGGTACGGAGTTCGAGTTGCGTGGCCGTCCACGACGTGTCAAGCGCCATCCCGAGTCCGGTGGCGGGGAAGAGATCGAGTCCCGTCACGCTGTTGATCTGCCCGCTACGCGTCCCGAACGTGATCGGCGTGAAGATGTCGCCCACCGCCGGTGTGAATCCGGTCGTGACGTCGAGGAATCCGTCGAGCGTGGCGAGCCCGGAGATGGCCAGACGGTCGTAGCCGGTGCCGGCGAGCGTGCCGTTCAATTCGATGTTCACCAGCGCACCTGGGCCGAAGGGCAGGGCGCCGAGGACCGTGAGCACGCCGGGCGACGCGCCGGGGTTGACGTCTCCGTCGAACGCGACCACGGTGGCTCCGGTGAGATCCAAGGTTCCGGTCCCGAACATGGCGGCGCCGGCGAGGTGCTCGAAGTTGTTGTTCACGGCGAACGTGCCGGTCTGGATGTCAAGCACGCCGGTGTTCTGGAAATGTCCGTCGACCCTCGCGATGCCGGCGCTGGTCGTGCGCCGGAACGTTCCATTGTTGACGTAGGTCGGTTCCAACCCGAAGTCGGCGTCTAGGATGTCATCGGCCTGCGCGTCGAACGTCGCGCCCGCCTCGATGGTCATCGTGGCCCCGTTCCCACCACTCACCTGACCCGCCGTCCACGTCACGTCGCCCGCCAACTGCATCGTACGGGTATCCAGCGTGTGCGTCGTGCCCCCGAACGTGCCGGTTCCGGCGGCCTCGAGCCGCGTAATGCCGCTGCCGAGGTGGCTGCCGTCGTCCCAGGTGAAGCCGGTCGTGATCGAGAGCGTCCCCGTCCCACCGACCGTCCCGCCGCTCTGGGTGAGCATGGACGTCGTACTGGTCGTCGCCGAGTTGAAATTGATCGTCCCGGCCGTCACCTGCGTCACGCCGGTCGGCGTATAGAGGTCGTTCACCGTGGTGACTCCGCCCGCCACCTGGACGGTGCCCGCCCCGTTCACGTCCGAGCCGGCGTTCAGGCTCTGCGTGCCCCCGCCAAACCGCAGCGTCGCGCCCGCGTCCACCGTGAAGGTCCCCGTGCTGGTCCCGCCCCCGTCGGCTCCCAGCGTGCCGCTCAGGACGTGCACCAACCCGGTGTTGTCCACCAGCCCGTCGATGTCCACCACGCCGGTCCCCGTCGTCCGCAGCAACGTCCCGTTCACCACGAGATGCGGCGCGACGCCGAAATCGGCGTCCATGAAAAAGCCGTCGGCCTGCGCGTCGAACGTCGCGCCTGGCGCGACGACCAGGGTCCCAAGATTGCCGGCGCTCAGCTCACCGGCGGTCCAGCTTGCGTCTCCCGCCAGCTCGATGGTCCGCGTATCGAGTGTCTTGACCGCGCCGGCGAACAGCCCGCCCCCCGTCGCCTCGAGCCGCGTGAGCCCGGTTCCACTCTGCGTTCCGCCGTTCCAGTCGAACCCGGCCAGAATCGACAACGTGCCGGCCCCGGTCAGCGTCCCGCCGTTCTGAATGAAAATGTCGGCCGTGGCGGTCTCCGCGGCGGCGATCGACGTCGTGCCACCGATCAGTTGCAGCGGCCCCGCGCCGGTCACGCTGTACCCATCGAGCAGGCTGATCGTGCTGTTAAGATTCAGGACTGCGCCCGCGGCGATCGTCGTCGTACCCGCCAACGTCCCGCCGCCGTTGATCAGCACCGTGCCGCTCTGCACGTCGAGCAGGTTGTTGTTCGTGAAGAGGCCGTCGATCGTCATTATTCCGGTACCGACGGTGCGCGTGATCGTCCCGCTGTTCACGTAACTCGGTTGCACGCCAAAGTCGGCGTCGAGGATGTCATTGGCCTGCGCGTCGAACGTCGCGCCCGCCTCGATGATCATCGTGGCCCCGTTCCCACCACTCACCTGACCCACCGTCCACGTGACGTCGCCGGCCAACTCCAGGGTCCGTGTGTTGAGTGTATGCGTCGTGACATCGAACACACCCGTGCCGGTTGCCTCGAGGCGCGTGGTGCCGGTACCGGCCAGCGTGCCGCCACTCCAGGTGAAGCTGTTCGTGGCGGACAGGACCCCGGTGCCGTCCTGGATGCCGCCCGAGACGGCCAGATCGGTGGTCACCGCGGTCGACGCCGACGAGAACGTCGCGGTGCCGGCGGTGACCGACGTGGTGCCGGTGATCGCGTAGCCGCCCCCGAAGATCGCCGTGCCACCGCCGATGGTCACGTCGCCGGCGCCGGAAACATCCGAGCCGGCCACGAGGTCGTTCGTTCCGCCCGAGAATGCGAGCAGCGCGCCCACGGGAACACCGAACGCGCCAGTGCTCGTCCCGCCACCCCGGAGACTCAAGATCCCGCTCAGGACATCGGCGGTGCCGCCGTTGTGGAACAACACGTCGAACGTGACCGTGCCGGCCCCGGTGGTGCGGGTGAATGTTCCCTGGTTGCTGAAGCTTGCCTGCACCCCGAAATCCGAATCGAAGATGTCGTCGAGTTGCGCGTCGAACGTGCCGCCGGCCTCGTTGACGAAACTCGCGGCATTGCCGGCGCTGATCTCGCCCGCCGTCCAGACCGCGGCGCCCGCGTTCGCGACCGTGCGCGTATTGAGCGTCTTGACGCCACCGGCAATCGTCATCGTCCCGCCGGCCTCGAGCCGCGTCTCGCCGCTACCGGCCAGCGTGCCGCCACTCCAGGTAAAGCTGTTCGTGGCGGACAGGACCCCGCCGCCGTCCTGGATGCCGCCCGAGACGGCCAGATCGGTGGTCACCGCGGTCGACGCCGACGAGAACGTCGCGGTGCCGGCGGTGACCGACGTGGTGCCGGTGATCGCGTAGCCGCCCCCGAGAATCGCCGTGCCACCGCTGATGGTCACGTCGCCGGCGCCGAACACATCCGAGCCGGCCACGAGGTCGTTCGTTCCTCCCGAGAACGCGAGCAGCGCGCCCACGGGAACACCGAACGCGCCAGTGCTCGTCCCGCCACCCCGGAGACTCAAGGTCCCGCTCAGGACATCGGCGGTGCCGCCGTTGTGGAACAACACGTCGAACGTGACCGTGCCGGCCCCGGTGGTGCGGGTGAATGTTCCCTGGTTGGTGAAGCGTGCCTGCACCCCGAAATCCGAATCGAAGATGTCGTCGAGTTGCGCGTCGAACGTGCCGCCGGCCTCGTTCACGAAACTCGCGGCATTCCCGGCGCTGATCTCGCCCGCCGTCCAGACCGCGGCGCCCGCGTTCGCGACCGTGCGCGTATTGAGCGTCTTGACGCCGCCGGCAATCGTCATCGTCCCGCCGGCCTCGACCCGGGTGACGCCGCCGTCCGTCTGCGTGCCGCCCGACCAGGTGAAGTCCGACGAGATCGACAGCGTTCCCGTGCCGCCGACGATGCCGCCCGTCTGCACGAGCACACTCGTGGTAGCCGGTGTCGCGCCGCTGAAGTTGACGGTGCCGCCAGTGACTTCGGTGGGGCTGGTCACGGTGAACGTGCCGGACACCGTGGTGGTCCCCCCGCTGAACCGGACGGTGCCGGCGGCGGACAGGTCGGAGCCGGCAACCATGTTGTACGTCCCGCCGGCAAAGTCCAGCACCGTTCCCGCTTGCGCGGCATGCGATCCCGTGGCCGCGCCGCCGCCTCGCACGACGAGCGATCCGGTCTGCAGGTCGAGCGTGCCGTCATTGGACAACAGGACGTCGAGCGTCGCGACGCCGGTGCCGACGGTGCGAACGATGGTGCCGTTGTTCTGCAAGACCGCTTGCACTCCGAAGTCGGAATCGAAGATATCGTCGGCTTGTATATCGAACACGCCAGTCGCGCCGTTCACGATGGCGCCTGCGTTACCGGCGCTGATCTCGCCCGCGGTCCACGTCGCCGTTCCGAAGTTCTCGAGCGTACGCGTGTTCAAGGTTCGAATGCCGCCGTCGAGCGTCAACGTGCCGCCCGCTTCGACGCGCATCGGTCCCGTGTCGAGAAGCGTCCCGCCGGTCCAATGGAAGTCGCCCTCCACGCTCACCATGCCCATCCCCTGCAAGTTGCCGTTGGCGAGGTGGAGTACGGCGTTGGGACCGAAGACGGCGGAGCTGTCGATCGTGATCGTGCTGCCGCTGATCAGCACGGTTTGCGTGCCGCTCAACCCGCCCACGACGAGGAAGTCGATCGAGTCGCTGACGTCCAGCGTGACCGTATAGTTGCCCGATAGCCCGATGATGGCGGTATCGAGCGGTCCCGGCACGGTGCCGGTACTCCAGTTGGCAGCGACACTCCAGTTACCGTCGGCGGCGGTGAGCCACTGAACGCCTTGCGGCGGGATCGCGACGTCGAACGTCGCGGAGGTATCGGGCACGAGACCCGGCGACGAGGCCTCGATCGTGTAACCCATCCCGAAGTTGTCGACCGAGATATCGCTGAAGCTCGCTTGGCCGGCGACCGCCGCGAGCGCGGTCGTCCCCAGGAGACTCCCACTGTTGGGATTGTCGGCGACGGCGAGGGTGACCATCCCGCTGAACGCGGTGACGGTATTGCCGAAGAGGTCCTGCGTCGCGACGTCGAGCGCGGGCGCGATGGTATCGCCCGGGGCGACGTTGCTCGGTTGCGTGAGGAAGACCAGTCGTCCGGGGTTCCCCGCGGTGGCGGTGGCGCCGAACACGACCGTGTCGGCGGCCGCGGCGATCGTTGCTTGCACCGCGTGCGCCGTGCCGGCGAGCGTCCCGATCGTCCACTCGATCCCCGCGAGTCCCGCGGCGTCGGCGGGCGTGGAGGGCGCGCTGACCGCGCCGTTGCCCGCGGTCACCAGCCAGTCGATCTGCGCGCCGGCGGTCGGGTTCCCATTGACGTCGGTCACCTGAACGATCAGCGAATCGACGAGTGTCGCGGCGACGGTATCGGTTTGCGCGTCGCCTTGAATCGGCGTAAGGACCGCGGGCGGTCCGGCGATCATGTCGAACGGGGCGCTGGTCGCCGGATTGAGTCCGGTGGCCGTCGCCTGCATCTCGTAACCCGTGCCGAGCGAGTCGATCCGCAGGTCGGCGAATGACGCGATACCGGCGACGGCCGCGACGCCGGTCGTGCCCTGCAACACGGCGTTCCCCGGATTGGCTGACAGCGCGAGGGTCACCGTGCCGACGAACAGCGGCGTGACATTTCCGAATTGATCCAGAGCCGTGATGCCGACGGCGGCCAGGGTCGTTCGAGCGATCGTGGTGGCCGGAGGTGTGGTGAACACGAGGTCGACCGGTGTGCCGGCGTTTGTCGTCGCGTTGAACGTTACCGTGTCCGTTCCACCCACGATCTCCGCGTCGGTGGACGTCGCGCCCGCTACGGTGCCGAGCGTCCACTCGACGCCTGCCCGCCCGGCGGCATCGCTCGTGGTGGTGTCCGCGGTGAGGGAACCGGTGGCCGGTAGCCACGCGATCGCCGCGCCCGAGACCGGATTGGCGTTCGCGTCCGCGACGAGCACGATCAGCGAATCCCCGAGCGTGGCCGCGACGGTGTCGACCTGCGCGTCGCCCAGGACGATCGCCAGCGTCGTCGCCGGTCCGGCCACGCCGGTGGCGTCGAACAGCACCTGAAGCGTATCCGTCGGCAGCGCCCCGATCACCCAGGCGCGCAGCGCGTTGGCCCCCGCCGTGGTGCCCAACGTCCAGCTATCGACGGTGGCGACGCCCTGCGCGTTGGTCACCTGCGAGCTGCCGGTCGCAATCCCGCCACCTTGCGTGACCTCGAACGTCACGGTCGCGCCGGGCACGGGCGCGCTCTGCGCGTCGAGCACGGTCACGGCCGGGGCGACGGCCACCGCGTCGCCGGCGATCGCGGTCTGGTTGTCGCCGGCCGTCTTCTGTATCGTGGCCGGCGCGGCCGCCGTCGCGGTTGCGGTGAACGTCGCCGGCGTGCCGGGCAGCCGCGGGGTGGTCGCGGTCACCGTGTGGGTCCCGGCGGCTGACCCCAGCGTGAACTGCACCGATGCGCGCCCGGTGGAATCGCTGGCCACCGTGTCGGCCGACACGGTTCCGCCACCCTGCGTGACCGTGAAGATGATCGGCAGGTCCCGCACGCCGAGGCCGTCGGCGGCGGTCGCCCGCGCTACCAGCGGCTGGTTCAGCGTGCTGTCCACCTCGGCGGTCTGTTCGTCCCCGCTTTCGGCGGCCAGCGCGGTGGGGAGGGGCTGAACCGCGACCCGACCGGTATCGGCCTGTCCGGTGAGCAGCGTGGCCACGATGCGAGCGGTCCCGCGGCTTGCCCCGCCTACCACGCGTCCACTGTCGGCGTCCGGCACCGTGGCCTGCGCGGTGTCGGCGGAACTCCACACGACCGGCGTGCCCGGGATCGGGTCGCCCGACGAGTCGAGTGCACGTGCGGTCAGTTGCACCGCCTCCCCGGTAAACGTGCTGGCGGTGGCCGGGACGATCTCCACGCCCACGGCATCCGCGCCGACCCCCACGTAGGTGATCACGATCGTCACGGCGGGCGGCGAGCCACCGCCCGCGGTAGTCGGTGTGACCTCTGTTGGCCCACCGCGGAACACGGTGTCCCCGGCCGCATTGGTCATGGCAAGCGTGAGCAGGAACGTCTCACCCTGTGTCAGAACCGGCACCGTGAGTTCGAGGTTCACCGAGTCCTGCCCCGCCGCGATGATGAGAACCGTGTCACGCGCGATCGTCCCATCGGACTGACGTTCGAGCACGAATCGGATGGCGGCGATCTCGATCGTGGCCGCTGCCGCGGTCTCGTAGACCGGCCGGACGCTGAATCGGGCCAGCATCGGGACGACGGGCCCTGTGTCATCCGAGCACGACAACAAGAGGACGGTCAACGCGAGGGCACTGACCAGGGCAAGCGGAAGTCCGCGACGAAGTCCGGGCATGGCGGGAGCCGAGATTAAGGGATTCCCCGAATGTGACACTTCAGGAAAGGCCGGTGCAAGCGTCGAGCACGTGCGGCACCCGGGATCCGGGCCCACACCGGCAGGTGTTGGATAAACGCAACGGGCCGGTCGCCACACGACCGGCCCGCCTGCCCGCTCACGGCGTCCGGCGGATCAATGCACGACACCGTCCTCCTCGAGCCAGCGATACTCCTCGGCGAGGACGCGTTGGGCCAGCTTGTACATGGCGTCGTCGTCGTTGTCGAACAGACGGGCGAACCGATCGTTGATCCGGCGGCGGGCCGTACGGCAGAAGACCTCGGCGAGCGCGATCGCCTGCGGCGCGTGGGCGCGCTCTTCCGCCGATCCGCTCTTCGTGAGCGCATGCGATCGAACCAGCACGGCCGTCATGGCCAGCAACTCGCCGCCGATTTCCACCAGCCGCGCCAGGACCGTCTGTTTCTTCTCGAGTCGTGCGCCAAACCGCATCATGGCGTAGAACATGGCACGGGCGAGTTTGCGAGACGTGCGGTCCACCCAGCGCACGTGCCGCGCCACCTTGCCGAATTCGCCGTAGCGCGGCCAGCGACCCCAGCCGAACCAGCGTGACGGATACCACCAGGCGTAGTACAGTCCCGCCCGCAGGACGGCCGCCAGCTTGGCTCCGGTGGCGGCCTTCGGATCCACCAGGGCCCCGGCGACCTTGAGGTGGCTGTCCACCGCCTCCCGCGCGATGAACAGCCGCAGGATCTCGCTCGATCCCTCGAAGATCAGGTTGATGCGGAAGTCGCGCAGCATCCGCTCGACGGGAATCGGTTCCTCCCCGCGCGACGCGAGCGACCACGCGGTTTCGTAGCCGCGTCCGCCACGCACCTGGAGTGTCTCGTCAACCAGATGCCATCCGGTTTCGGTGTTCCACATCTTGGCGATGGCGGCTTCGAGCCTGATGTCGAACCCGTGGTCGTTGAGACGCGTGGCGAGATCGGCGATCGACTCCATCGCATACGTCATCGCGGCGATCGTGCCGATCTTCTGGGCGATCGCGTCGTGCTTGCCGACCGGCTGGCCCCACTGAATCCGTTCGGAGCCGAATCGGCGCGTGTACTGCAGGCAGCGCTTGCCCGCGGCCGCCGACGTCGAGGGTACCGTGAGGCGCCCGGTGTTCAGCGTGACGAGGGCCAGCTTGAGCCCTTTGCCCTCCTTGCCCAGCAGGTTTTCCCGCGGGACCCGGACGTTCGTGAACCGCAACACCGCGTTCTCGATGCCGCCCAATCCCATGAAATGGAGCCGGTGCACGACTTCGACGCCTTCCCACCCGGTTTCGACGATGAAGGCACTGATGCGGCGCTCACCGGTCTTGGCCATCACGACGAGGATCTCGGCGATGGTCCCGTTGGTGCACCACAGCTTCTCACCGTTCAGGATGTAGTGCGTGCCGTCCTCGGTGAGTTTCGCGGTGGCCGTCATCCGGGCCGGGTCGCTGCCCACGGTCGTTTCCGTGAGCGCGAAGGCGCTGATTGCACCGCGGGCGAGACGCGGGAAGTACTTCTTTTTCTGTTCGGGCGTACCGAAGATCTTCAGGGGTTGTGGCACGCCGATCGATTGGTGGGCCGACAGCAGGGTGGCGATGGAGCCGTCCACGCTGGCGACCAGGGCGACCGCGCGATTGTAGGTGGTCTGTGAGAAGCCGAGCCCGCCGTACTCCTGTGGAATCTTGATGCCGAACGCGCCCAGTTCCCGCAACCCGTCAATCACCTCGGGCGGGATCTTGCGGTCCAGATCGATCTGGTCGGCGTCGACCTTGTTGCGCATGAACTGCTCGAGTCGAGCGAGCCACGGGCGCGCGCGCGCCTCTTCCTGCGGATCGACGATCCCGGGGTACGGATGCACCAGGTCGAGACGGAATCGGCCGTTGAACAACTCGCGCACGAACGACGGGCGGTCCCAGGAGGTCTCGCGGGCGGCTTCGGCGACGGCGCGGGCTTCCTGTTCGGAGACCACGCCGGTTTTGGGTGTATTGGCGCCTGTTTCGTCCGGCGCAACGGTGGTCATGGTCGCACCTTTCTGGATGCGCCCCGGAGCCTGGGCGGTCTGTGAGAATCTCTATTCAATATAATGCGGCGATAGTTGCGGGCGTTCCCGGAGATTGCGTCTGGTTCGTCTCGTGACCAGATTGGGCGACACATGACCAGCATCGGACTCCAAGCGCTCTATCCATCCCGCGCGGCCGCCGGCACCATGCTCGGCCGACAGTTGTATCAGCGTATCTCGCCGCCGGCGGTTCTGCTCGGTGTGACCCCCACCGGGGTCGAGATTGCCGCGGCGGCCGCGCAGGGCATGTCGGCGTCGTTCGACGTGATCGTGGGAGCCCACGTGCGGCTGGAGGGTAGTGGGATCGTCGGCGCGATCGCCGAGGACGGTGACGCGGTCATCGATCGCGAGTTCCTCCCCAGCTTCGGCCTGCTCGATGCGTTGAATGACGCCATCGACCGCGCGCGGCGGGCCGTCAAGTCGGAGCGGCTGCTCTTCCGGGGGCAACGGCAGATCCGGACGCTAGCCGAACAGACCGTCGTGGTGGTGGACGGCCACGTCGTATCGCCGTGGAAGCTCCTGGCGGCCGCCGAGGCCGCGCTGGAGCTGGGTGCCGGCCGCGTCGTGGCCGCGGCCGCTGCCTCGACCCAGGGAGTGAAGGAGCGCGTGAGTGCCTATAAGCTCGATTTCGTCTGTCCGACCGTGGTTCTCGATCCCGAAGGGCACGCGCACCCGTTTGGTGACCCGGAGGATCCGAGCGCCGAACGGTTGCGCAGCATCGTGGTGGCTCGCCAAGCCGCGTGACGTCGTTGGCGCCGGACTCCTTCTTCTAGCACTCGCTCCCATGATTGCGCCCCGCTGTCTGGCGCAATTGGCGCCGCCGTCGGGCGGCGGCATCGTGCGGTTGGACCGTCTGCTCCAACGGCTCGCCGAACCGCGCCGCGTACTGGTCGTCGGCGCCCATCCGGACGACGAAGACACGTCGCTGCTCGCGCTGCTCGCCCGCGGGTATGGCGCGGATGCCGCGTACCTCGCGTTGTCGCGCGGTGAGGGCGGGCAGAACCTGATCGGTGACCAGCTGGGTGCCGCCCTCGGCTTGATCCGGTCTCGCGAGCTGGAGTCGGCCAGGGATATCGACGGAGCGCAGCAGTTTTTCACGCGGTCGTACGACTTCGGGTATACGCGGTCACTCGAGGAGACGGCGCGACTGTGGCCCGCCGATTCGGTCCTCAAGGACGTCGTGCGCATCATCCGCCGGTTCCGGCCGCATGTGATCGTCCCCGTGTTCTCGGGCACCGCGCGAGACGGGCACGGCCAGCACCAGATGTCCGGCGTTGCCGCGCGGCGGGCGTTTGACGCAGCCGCCGATCCCAACGCCTTTCCCGAACTCGCCACCGACGAGGGGCTCGCGCCGTGGACGCCCCTCAAGCTGTACGGCTCGGCGCGTTTCAACCGGGCGATCGCGACCTTGACGCTTCCCACCGGCTCGCTCGATCCGCACACCGGCCGGAGCTACTATCAGATCGCGATGGCAAGTCGCAGCCGTCACCGCTCGCAGGATTTTGGGACGCTGCAACCCGTTGGACCGTACGACACACGGCTCGGCCTGATCGAGGACCGGACCGGCGCCGGGCCCGACGCCGGCTTGTTCGATGGTATTGACGCCGCAGACGGCGAGGCCCGCGCCCTGGCCGATTCGCTCCGTGGGGTAATCACCGCCGCGACCATGACCCGGGCCGTATCACCCCTGCTCGGCGCGCTGCGGCGCGCACGGGCGGCTCCCGGCCACGAGCGCGCGGTGCGACTGCTGAGCGAAGCGATCGGTGTGGCCGCGGGCCTGGTGATGGATGCGCGGGCCCACCGCGCCGAGGCGCTCCCAGGGGAGACGCTCGGCGTCGAGGTCGAGCTATACAACGCCGGATTGCTGACCGTGCGGCTCGACAGCGTGCGCATCACGTCGCGGTTCGCCGACCCGGTGTACCGGGCGTTGGCGCACGACGTGGCGCCGCGAACGACGGATCGATCAGCGGTTCGGCTCGATGTCGCCGCATCCGCGGCACCCTCGCAGCCGTACTTTCTTACGCGCCCCCTGCAGGGATACCTGTACGATTGGTCCGGCGTGGCACCGGAACTCCGTGGCACCGTGTTCGAACCGCCGGCCATCGAGGCCGCGGTCGCGTTTTCGCTGGACGGCGTTCCGATCGTCCTCACACGCGAGGTGTCCTATCGTTACGCCGACCAGGCCGTCGGAGAGATTCGCGAGCCCGTGCGGGTCGTGCCGCGGATCGACGTGCGGTTGGACCCCGATCAATTCGTGTGGTCGACGCTCGGTGATCCGACACGCACCTTTACGGTCACGCTGGCGCATAACGCGGCCACCCCGGTCGAAGGAGACGTTGCGCTCGCGATCGACGGCTGGCCTCCGCCGCCACCGCAGCGGTTTCGCCTGCAAACCCAGGGGGAGGAGCAGACCTTCGCGTTCGTGGTCGACCGGCCGGTCAACGTCCGGGAGGCGGATGTGACGGTTCAAGCGATCGCGACGGCCTCCGGCGGACAACGCTACGAGGTCGGCACCCGGCTGCTGACGTTCCCACATATTCGTCCGACGCAAATGGTGGTCCCCGCCACGAGTCGCGTGCGGGTCTCCGCGATCGCGACGCCACCGCTGCGCACAGTGGGGTATATCCGGGGCGCGGCCGATCGGGTGCCGGAGGCGCTGGAGCGGGTCGGCCTCCCGATCGCATTGATCGACCCCACCGCGCTCGCAACGGCCGATCTTGCACAGTTTGACGTGATCGTCGTCGGCAGTCGCGCCTACGAGACGGACACCGCGCTCACCCGCCACAACGATCGCCTGCTCGACTACGTGCGGGCCGGAGGGCACGTGGTCGTGCAATACCAGCAATACGCGTACGTGCGCGGCCGCTACGCGCCGTTCGCGCTCGACATGAACCGGCCTCACGATCGCATCACCGACGAAACGGCACCGGTGACGATCCTCGATCCCGCGCATCCCGCGTTCGTGTTCCCGAACCGGATTGAGGACGGCGATTGGGATGGCTGGCCGCAGGAGCGCGGTCTGTACTTTGCCGGCACGTGGGATAGTGCCTATACGCCGTTGCTCGAGATGACCGATCCGGACCGACCCCCGATACGGGGCGGGTTGTTGGTGGCGGCGTTGGGGAAAGGAACCTACGTGTACACGGGCCTGAGCTTTTTCCGGGCGCTGCCCGCCGGTACCCCGGGCGCGTTCAGGCTCTTCCTGAATCTGCTCGGGTTGGGTGTGTCCCGTGCCCCGTAACCGCGCGGTGCTGCTGGCGGGGGGGCTCGCACTCTCGGCCTGTTCCGACGGCCGCATCCCTCTCGTCATCTACTCGCCCCACGGTCGCGACCTGCTGACCCTGGTCGAGACGCGTTTTGAGGCGTTGCATCCGGAGGTGGATGTGCGCTGGCTGGACATGGGATCGCAAGACGTGCTCGATCGGGTGCGATCGGAGCGAGCCAATCCGCAGGCCGATGTGTGGTTCGGTGGGCCGTCCAACCTGTTCCAGCAGGCGGCCGCCGATTCGTTGCTCGCACCCTACCGCCCGAGCTGGGCGGACGTGACGCCGGCCCGTGCCCATGGCGAAGGGGACCTCTACTTTGCGGCGTACGAGACGCCGGCCGTCATCGCGTTTCACTCCGGCGCGGTGTCGCGCGATTCCGCGCCGGCCGATTGGGATCGCGTGCTCGATCCCGCGTGGACCGGCGCGGTGCTGATCCGCGATCCACCGGCGTCCGGGACGATGCGCGCCATCTTCGGCATGATCGTGCAGCGGAGCCTGCGCGCCACCGGGGATACGGCCGAAGGGTTCGCGTGGCTGCGACGGCTCGACGCGCAGACGCGCGAATACGTGCTCAATCCCGCGCTGCTTCATCAGAAGTTGCTGCGACAGGAAGGCGTCATCACGCTGTGGGATCTGCCCGACATCCTGGTGGAGCAAGGCAAGGGGCAGCCGTTCGGGTTCCGCCTGCCCACGAGCGGGACGCCGGTCATCGAGGATGGGATCGGGCTCGTTTCCGGAACCGAGCAGGTCGAGTGGGCGCGCGCGTTCATCGAGTGGGTCGGGTCTTCCGAGGCCCAGCTGCTGGCGGCGCGGGAGGCCTACCGGTTGCCGGCGCGCACGGATCTGCCCGCCGACTCGCTGCCCGACTGGGCCAGGGAGGTGTGGGCGGACATGGTGGTCGAGCCGATGGACTGGGGGATGTTGGGCGACCATGGCGCCGAGTGGATGACGTATTGGGACCGGCGCGTGCGGGGACGCGGGTCGCGCCGTTGATGGAACGCGCCTTTCTCGAAGTCGATCACCTGACGAAACGGTTCGCGGACCACGACGCCGTCTGCGATCTCGACCTGGCGGTGCCACGCGGCAGTGTGCTCGCGCTGCTCGGTCCGAGCGGCAGCGGAAAAACGACGACCCTGCGGCTGCTCGCCGGGTTCGAGCGGGCCGACCGGGGCGCGATCAGCATCGACGGCGAGGACGTGACATCCTTGCCGCCGGCCGCGCGCCGATTCGGGATGGTCTTCCAGCACTACGCGCTGTTTCCCCACCTGACGGCCGGCGAGAACGTGGCGTTCGGCCTGCGCAACCGCGCCGACACCGTCGAGCGCGTGCGCGAGGTCTTGCGGGTCGTCGACCTCCCCGATTTCGAGGATCGTGCCGTGGCCGAGTTGTCCGGCGGCCAGCAGCAACGCGTGGCGTTGGCCCGCGCGCTGGCCCCCGAGCCACGCCTGCTGTTGTTGGATGAGCCCCTGTCCAATCTCGATCCCGCCCTGCGCGATCGCACGCGGCGGGAATTGACGTTGGCCTTGCGGGCGGTGGGCATCACGACCGTGCTCGTGACGCACGATCAGGAAGAGGCATTCGCGGTCGGTGACCTCGTGGCGGTGCTGCGGGACGGGCGGCTGCAGCAGGTGGGATCGCCGCCCGACCTGTACCTGCGGCCGGCCACCCCGTTCGTCGCGACGTTCGTCGGGCGGGCCGGCGTGCTGCCCGGCGAGGTGGCGTCCGCCGGGCACGTCCGCGTGGCAGGGGGGCCGGTGTGGACGATCGAGACCGGATCGCTCGGGACGTCGGCCCGGGTGACGGTGATCGTGCGACCGGAGGATGCGCGGCTGGTGGAGGCCGGCGGGCTCGCGGGGACGGTCATCAATCGGACGTACATGGGCGCGCGAACCCTGTATCGCGTCCAGACGGAAGCAGGAATCGTCGAGGTGGAAGCGCCGGTCGGCGCGGCGGTCGTCGGGGACACGGTGCAGGTCACCGCGTCGCGCGGGCACGTGTTCCCACGGGATGTCGCGGGATGAGACGATTCCGCGGGGCCACGCTCACCCTCGTGCTGGTATGGCTGGTTGCGTATCCCCTGGCGTTGGTGTTGGTGGAAAGTGTGCGCGGCGACGGTGGCTGGACCCTCGATCACCTCGCCGCGTTTGCGCGCGAGCCGCAGGAATGGAGCGCGCTGTGGGGCAGCGTCTGGATTTCGCTCGCCAGTGTCGCGTTGGCGGGCGCGATCGGCATCCCGGTCGCGTTCGTGTTCGAGCGTCTCGATTTCCCGGGCCGGCGCGTGCTGGGGGCGCTGGTCGCCCTGCCGGTGGTTCTCCCGCCGCTGGTCGGCGTCATCGCGTTTCTGTTTCTGTACGGCGAGAGCGGGATCGTGGGCCGCGCGGTGGCCCTCGTGCTGGGACTCGACGAAAGCCCGTGGCGCCTTCGCGGCGCCGGCGCCATCCTGCTCGTACACGCCTACTCGATGTACGTCTATTTCTATCTGTTCACGAGGGCGGGCCTCACGCGCGTCGACCAGTCGATGCTCGAAGCCGCCGAGTCGATGGGCGCGGGCCGGTGGGAGACGCTGCGCCGTGTCACGTTACCCTTGCTGCGTCCCCAGATCGTCGCGGCGGCGCTGCTCACGTTCATGACGTCGCTCGGATCGTTCAGCGCGCCGTATATCTTCGGGGGCGGATTCCGGGTGATGACGACCCAGATCGTACGCACCAAACTGAACGGCAATCTGCCGCTGGCGATGGTGCAGACGGCGTCGTTGGCGGTGGTGGCGATGGCGGGCCTGTGGTTGTTGCAGCGGTCGCGCGGCACGCGATCGGTCGTGGTGATGTCGAAAGGCGCGCCACCCGCGGCGCGCCTGATCCGGCAGCCGCTGGCCCGCTGGACGGCGACGGTCGTCGGGTGGACGTTCGCGGTGCTGCTGTTGCTGCCGCACATCACGCTGATGCTGGTGTCGTTCGTGCCGCTCGGCACCTGGACGGTCGAGCTGCTGCCGCCGCGGTACACGCCGGCGAACTACCTGACGCTCGTCGCCGATCCGGAGCATGTCCGGCCGCTGCTCAACTCGTTGTGGATGGCGGCGGTGGCAACGGCGGGCGCGGTGGCGTTGTCGCTGTGGGCCGGCCGTCTGGTCGTGCAGCGCACAGTCCCGCTGGGACGCATCATCGAAGGCCTGACCAACGTACCGTGGGCCGTGCCCGGTACCGTGCTCGCCATCGCGCTCGCCACCACGTTCAGCGTGCACGCGCCGCTGATCGGTCGATTCGTGTTGGTCGGGACCATGCTGATCCTTCCCTTGGCGTACCTGGTGCGCAACATCCCGATCGCGGCGGGATCGGTGCTCGCGGGATTCCGCCAACTCGATCCCTCGATGGACGAGGCGGCGGCGTCGCTGGGCGCGGCGCGGTGGCGGACCCTGCGGCGAGTCACGATCCCGTTACTGCGGCCGGCGATCATGGCGGGGGCGGCGTTGGCGTTCGCCACCGCGGTCGGCGATTTCGTGACATCGATTGTCTTGTATACGCTCGATACGCGCCCGATTTCGATTGAGATTCTGTCGCTGCTGCGTTCCTATGACATCGGGACCGCTGCCGCCTACGGTGTCGTGTTGATGGTCATCTCCGCCGGCGCCATGCTGCTGGGTACCCGCCGATGAAGAAGATCGCCGTGCTCATCGGGATCGCGTTCGTCGACATGCTCGGCTTCGCGATGATCTTCCCCCTGCTGCCGTTTTACGCGTTGCGGCTCGATGCACCGGAATGGGTCATCGGGTTCCTGATCGCGAGTTTTTCGGTCGCGCAACTCACGTCGGCCCCGATCTGGGGGCGCATGTCCGACCGGTTTGGCCGGCGGCCGGCGCTGCTGGTCGGACTGTCGGCATCGGCCATCGCCTTTCTCGTGTTCGGCTTCGCGACGAGCATCTGGATGCTGTTCCTGTCGCGCATCATCCAGGGCGCGGGCGGTGGGACGACCGGCGTGGCGCAGGCGTACATCGGCGACGCCATCGCGCCGCGGCAACGCGCGAAGGCGCTCGGCTGGTTGTCCGCGGCCACCTCGGCCGGCGTGATGATCGGCCCGGCCATCGGGTCGCTCGCGTTCACACTAGGGCCGGTGTGGCCGGGGGTGGTCGCGGCGTCGTTGTGCGTCCTGAATCTCGGCTTCGCGGCCCGGTGGCTGCCGGAGACCTCGCCGGCCCGCACGGCGGGTGGCCCAGCGACCCCCGTCGGTGCCACCCACTCGATTCGCGCCGTCATATGGGATCTGCTGCGCGCGCCCAACGGGGAGGTGGCGAAGCTGGTCTGGATCTATACGATCGGCATGCTCGGGTTCATGTCCATGACCGCGATTCTCGCGCTCTATCTCGAGCAGCGATTCCGTGTGAATGAGAAGAGCATCTTCATCTTCTTCGTGTTCACCGGCGCGACGTCAATCGTGATGCGCGCGGTGATCCTGGGGAAGCTCGTCGATTGGCTCGGCGAGATCAAAGTCATGCGATTGGGCGCCGCCTCCCTGGCGATCGGGCTTGCCACGATCCCGCTCCCGAACTCCCTGCCGATGCTCATCCTCATGATATCGTTCGTGCCGATCGGCACGGCACTGCTCTTTCCCAGTGTCACCGCCCTGGTGACCCACCTGGTGGCGGACCGGGATCGCGGCCAGGCGCTGGGCGTGCAACAGACGTTCGGTGGCGTCTCACGTGTCGTGGCGCCGATCTGGTCGACCGCCGTGTTTCAGGCGTTTGGCGCGCGCGTGCCGTTTTGGGTCGCGGCTGGCATCGTCGCGCTGGTCGTGGTCTTGGCCCTTCGGGTGGGGGAGCCGGCGCGGGAAGGGGTGGTCGCCGCCGCGCACTGACGGCCGTCGAGTCGCGCTACGCTTCGGGTGCTTCGAGCGCCTGTCCCAGTTCGACGACGGCGTCGAGTGCGGTGCGCACGTCGTCCAGCGTTGTGCGGAAGTTGATGATCGCCGCGCGGAGGCAGAACACGTCGTCGATCGTCGTGCCGGACACGAAGAGACGGCCGTCCTGCTGGATGCGATCGACGAGCCGTCGGTTGAGCGGACCCGCCTCGGCCCGCTCCGGCACATAACGGAAACAGGCGATGCTCAACCGCGACACGCCCACCCGCTCGAGGCGCGGATGCGCGTCGACCAGTCGGCGCAGCTCGGCCGCGGCGGCGAGGTCACGTCGCCAGAGTTCCTGATACCCCGCTACGCCGATTTGCCGCATCACGGCCCAGATCTTCAGCGCGCGGAACGCGCGTGACAGTTGGGGTCCCTGTTGGTGGTACCACAACGGTCCGTTGAAGTAGCTGTCGTCTTCCACTTCGAGGTACGCGGCGCGGGTTGCAAAGGCTCTGGTGAGCGCGTGGCGATCACGCACCAGCACGGCGCCCGCCTCGTAGGGGACGTACAGCCATTTGTGCGGGTTGAGGGACACCGAATCGGCTTCGGCAAGACCGGCGTACGCGGGCGCGAGCTCCGGGAGCGCCGATCCCACGGCGCCATACGCGCCGTCGACGTGAAACCAGAGTCGGTGTCGCCGGGCGACCTCCGCGATGCGGGCGAGCGGGTCGATCGCACCGGTGTTCACGGTGCCGCAGGTCGCCACCACGCACAGCGGCGTCCGGCCGGCGTCCCGATCCGCCGCGATCGCGTGGTCGAGCGCCTCGACGTTCATGCGTCGCTCGGCGTCGATCGGCAGCAGGGTCAACGCGTCGGAGCCGAGTCCGAGCAGGTCGACCGCACGGCGGATACAGGAGTGCGTCTCGTGGGTGACGTACACGACGGGCTCCCGTACGGCGCCGGCCAAGCCGGTCTGCCGGGTGCCGGGGAGCAGCGATTCCCGCATCGCGGCCAGGGCGACGAAATTGGCCGCCGATCCGCCGCTCAGCAGAATGCCCCCCGCACTCGGCTCGTATCCGATCAACTCGGCCAGCCAGCGCATCACCGTCATCTCGACGTACGTCGCAATCTGCGCGCTGCCGGCGCAGTTGTTGTTCATCGTGGTGGCCAGCAGATCGGTCGCCACGCCGAGCGGGCTCGCGCTGGCCCGGATGTAGCCCCACCAGCGGGGGTGGCCGATGCCGAGGGAGTACGGCAAGACATCGCGTTCGATGTCGTCGAGAATGGCGTCGCTCGACGTGCCGGCTTGCGGGAGAGGGGCACGCGCAAACCGTGTGACGACGTCATCGGGTGGGCGTCGGAACGCGTCGCGATCGGGCAGCGCCCGCAGGTAGTTGGCCGCCATCGTCGAGACGCGCGCCAACGTTCGCTCGAAGGCGTCCGGCGAAAAATCGGGAATCACCGCAGCGCCTCGTCCAGAAATGCGTGCACCCCAGTGCGGTAGGCCTCGGCGCCAAGGTCGTACGTCTCGTTGTGTCCCGCGCCGCGGATCTCGACCAGGGTGCCGTGCCCCGCCGCGGCGACCGCGCGGCCCATACGCGCGGGTGCGATGCGATCCTCCGTGCCGTGCAGGACGAGCAGGGGTATCCGCAGCGCGGCGGCGCGTTCCACGTTGTCCAGTTCGTGTCGCAGCAGGAACCGGGGGAAGAACCAGTAATGCAGATCCGCCATGTCGCGCCCGCTGCTGAATGGCGAATCGAGCACCACCGCGGCCACGGGATGCCGGCCGGCGACGTGCAACGCCACCGCACTGCCCAACGACCGCCCGTAGACCGCGATGCGCGCCGCGTCGATGTCGGGACGCCCCGCGAGGTATCGCCACGCGGCGTCCCCATCGCGGTACAAACCGGGTTCGGTGGCGGTGCCCGCGTTCTCGCCGTAGCCGCGGTAGTCCACGATCAGCAGCGCGATATCCGGGTGTCGCAACCACCGGATGATCGGCGCCAACGAGGCGACCGTTTCCATGTTGCCGTAAAACCAGATGAGCGCCGGCGCTCGTGCGGGCGCGTTCCGCGCCGGCAGATACCACCCGCCCAGCGCGAGGCCGTCCTCGGTGGTGACGATGACGGGTTCGCCGTCGGTGATGCCAAGGGCTTCCGGCGGTGGCAGCGTGCGCCGCGGCGCCGGAAACGCCAACCGGTCCTGGTAACGCCAGGCGATCATGACCGTCGCGACATAAATCACGCCGAGCGCCAGCGCAACCCTCAGCACCATGTGCAACATCGGCAAAAGGTAATGGCTCTTCAGGGAACTGAGTGGGTGATGGGAGCGGTTTCGGAAGGATTCAGGTTGTTGGTTTCACAGGGGAAGGACGGGTTGCCGGGGTGACCCGGGGGGACGGCTTGCATTTCCACGCTTTGGTTCACGCGGAGCCGCGAAGGCGCGGAGGGCTGAAAGCCGTTGACAATCCGGCGCAGCCCCTCTCGCAGCGTCGGCGCGCCGAAGTTGATCAGCAGACCGACCTGCCTGTTCGAGAGCTTGAGATACGTCAGGAGCTGTTTGGGGTGCGCGCGTGCAAGCTGGTCCACGCTTTTCACCTCCACGATGACCCGGTCATCCACGACGAGATCCGCGCGAAATCCTTCCTCGAACACCATACCCTCGTACGCAAAGCGAATGACCTTCTGTCGCTCGACCCGAAGGCCGCGCCGCTCGAGTGCGCGAGCCAGCACGGCCTCGTACACGGACTCCAGCAGACCCGGGCCCAGTGCACGATGTATACGGAGCGAGGCGTCCACGATCGCTCCCGTGATGTCATCCAGCTCTCGCATCCCGCTCCTCCTCCGCGGCCTTCGTGGCTCCGCGTGAGCAAACTGTCCCGCACTCGCGACCATACGCAATGCCTGGCGGAGGAGCACAACCATTCGGTTGCTGATGTAGCATTGTGACGTCGACGACGTTTGGAGCTCCGATCCACCCACTCGAAATCCCGAAGACCCAAGGTAATGAGGCGGGTGGGCGTTGAGGCAGGGGAGGTCGTCTTGCCCATCACTTCGGCCCGACATTGATTGCGCGGGATGGAATGGGCGATCGCGTGCCACGATCTCGTGAAGCAGTATGGGACGGTTACCGCCGTCGACGGACTCGATCTTGAGGTGCGCCGCGGCGAGTGTTTTGGACTGCTCGGTCCAAACGGTGCCGGCAAGACCACGACGGTGGAGGTGCTCCAGGGTCTGTTGCAACCGGACGCCGGTACCGTCGAGATCCTGGGGCTGACGTGGCGACGGGACGAGGCGGTTCTGCGGCAACGGATGGGCACGCAACTCCAGGACGCGCTCTTCCCCGACAAGCTCACGGTCGCGGAGACCGTGCGGCTGTTCCGGAGCTTCTATCACGCCGGCCTCGGTGTCGACGCCGCCGTGGCGATGGTCGGTCTGGCCGAGAAGCGCAAGGCACGCATTAGCACGTTGTCGGGCGGCCAGCGGCAACGCCTTGCGCTGGCAACGGCACTCGTCGGCGATCCGGATATTCTCTTCCTGGATGAACCGACCGCCGGCCTCGATCCGCAGTCGCGACGCCAACTCTGGGACATCATTGGGGATCTGCGAGCCCGCGGCCGCACCGTGCTGCTGACCACGCACTACATGGAGGAGGCGGAGCGGCTGTGCGACCGCGTGGCCGTCATCGATCACGGCAAGGTGATCGCGCTGGGGACACCGCGGCATCTGATCGCATCGCTTGGTGCGGAACATGTGGTCGAATTCGCACTGGCCGATCGCGCGACCGTCGATGAATCATTGCTGGCCGTGCTCCCCGGGGTGCGGCGAGTGCAACGGGAGGATGGCACCACGCGCCTGACCGTCACCGAGGTCCATGAAGCCGTCCCGGCGCTGATGGCGCTGCTCGAGGCGAGGGGTACCGCGCTGAGTCAGCTTGCCACCCATCATGCCACGCTCGAGGACGTCTTCCTGGAGCTGACGGGGAGGTCGTTGCGCGATGAGTGACCGGGCGGGTGGTCCGCTGTGGCAGTTGACCCTGTGGCGCTACCGCGAGTTTCTGCGCGAGCCCGAGGCGATCTTTTGGGTGTTCGCGTTTCCCATCCTGCTGGCGCTGGCGCTCGGGATCGCGTTCAAGAGCCGCGCTCCGCAGGCGCTGAATGTCGCCGTGCAGCTGGGGGCCGGTGACTCCGCCCTCGCGGTGGACCTGTCCACGTCCGCCGGGCTGCGGGTGGAGACCCTCGACAGCGTTGAAGCGGGACGGCGGCTGCGCACCGGACGGGTGGCGCTCATCGCCGTGCCAGGGACGACGGTCGCGTTCGTGTTCGACTCCACACGCGACGAGAGCCGCGTGGCCCGGCTGCTGGCCAACGACGCCCTGCAAGTCGCCGGCGGGCGGGCCGACCCGCGCGCCACTCGCCAGATCACCGTTACGGAACCGGGGTCGCGGTACATCGACTTCCTCATTCCCGGACTGCTTGGATTGAATATCATGGGGACGGGGCTGTGGAGTATTGCGTTCGGGATCGTCAGGTCGCGCAACCAACGCCTGATGAAACGGATGTTGGCCGCCCCGATGCGGAAGGCCCAGTTCCTGCTCGCCCAGGTCTTCGCGCGGCTCGCGTTCCTCGCCTTTGAGGTCGGTGCGGTTCTCGCGTTCGGCGTCGTGGCGTTCGGCGTGCCGATCCACGGCTCGCCGGTCGTGCTGGCGGCGTTGGTGCTGGTGGGCGCCATGGCGTTCGCGGGCCTCGGTTTGTTGGTGGCGAGCCGGGCCAAGACGCTCGAGGGCGTCTCGGGATTGATGAATGTCGTCATGGTCCCGATGTGGATATTCTCCGGAGTGTTCTTCGCCTGGTCCCACTTCCCGGTGTCGATGCAACCGTGGATTCGCGCGCTCCCGCTTACGGCGCTCAACGACGGCCTGCGCGCCGTGTTGCTGGACGGCGCCGGGTTCGCGTCGGTGCTTGGCGCCATGGGTATCATGGCGCTGTGGGGTGCGGCGAGTTTCGTGACCGCACTCAGTATCTTTCGCTGGACCTGAAAGAAAGGACGGCATGGCAAAAAAGATGAGTGCCAAGGGCCAGGAGGCCCTGGCGACGATCGAAGAAGGCAACCGCAAGGTGGACCGGATCCACAGTCTGGTGGAGCAGTACGCGGCGGGTGGGAAGGGCTCGGAAAGCCTCCCGAGCATGATCAGCCGCGCCGCAACCGACGTGGGGCGCGTGTTCATGAACAACGGCATGGGCGTGCTGGCGGACAATGCCAATCAGATCGCGATGCTTGCCAAACGCGGCGGGGCGACCGCCAGCAAGTTCCGCGGCTTGCGGGAGCTGGTTGGTTCGCTGAAGGGAGGGCTCGACCGGGCGGAGAAAGGGGTATACGAAGCCGAAAAGCCCGACGAAGGCGGCGAGCACTAGAGCAGGTCGCGCACCGCCGCCTCGATGAGGGAGCCGTGGGTGAGCGGAAGCAGGTGTCCCGCGTCGGGCACGATGCGCAGGTCGGCGTCGGGCAGACCCGCGGCCAGCACCCGCGCGCTGTCCGGCGGCAACAGTCGGTCGCGCGCGCCGTGCAGCACGATCGTCGGTACGGTGATGGCCGCCAGTTGTCGCCGCACGTCAAATCCGCGCATCGCGGCCCGAAACGCACGCCGGGCTTCCCAGTTCGTCCCGCGCCACCCCGCCAGGCCGATCGCGAGGTCGGTCTGCCGGCGGAGGGTACGGAAATCCACCGCCTCGACCGCACCGCCGCCGCTCGAGAGCAGCGCATCCATCGCTTGAGTGACGAACGCCGTATCCCACAGCGCCATGAACGGCGCGACGGGGACACGCCATTCGACGGGCCCGAGTTGCGCGACCCGGACGCGCACCACGTCAAACATCGGGCCCGCCGTGGTCCCGACCAGCACCATGCCGTCGATCCGTCCCTCAGCGTCCCCCACCCGGCGCAGCCACCAGTGCATGGCCAACATGCCGCCGAAGCTGTGACCGATCACGAGGCGCCGCGTGGCCGATCGCCACCGCTCGGTGGCGAGGAGCGCGTCGAGCGCCATGGCATAGGGATCCATCGGGTTCCCGCCGGCTGATCCCGCGCCGGGTGGCGGACGCCGATTGAACACCGCGTCGATGGTGGGAACCGGCAGCGACGGGAAGATCGACGCGTTCAGCGACATGCCCGGGAGGATGAGCGCCGCGGGGCTACCCTCGGGAACCGAAACGGCTACTTTAGGCCGCTGACCCATGACCTTTAACGCCTGCCGCAAATGCGGCAACGCGCTGCCCGACGAGGCGCGCTTCTGTCCGGCGTGTGGCACCCCCGTGTCGGGGACTCCCGGCTTGGACGCCCCGATCCCGCAGCGGCTCGCCCACGCGCTCGGCCCGGACTACACGGTGCTCGGCGAGCTGGGCCGCGGCGGCTTCGCGTTCGTCTTCTCGGTGCGCGATCGGCGGCTGAACCGGTACCTCGCCGTGAAGGTCATGCGTCCGGAGTTGCTTTCCTCGAGCGTCGCGCGCGAGCGGTTCCGGCGCGAAGCCCAACTCGTCGCGCAACTCGACCATCCCAACGTGCTCGCGGTCAGCTTTGCCGGTGAAGGGTCGGGTCTCTCGTACTTCGCCATGCCTCGCGTGCGGGGAGAGACGCTGCAGCGTCGGCTCGAGGACGAACCGATGCTCCCACTCGCGCTCGCGCAACGCATCTTCCGCGAGGTGGCGGAGGGGCTCGCCTATGCGCATGACCACAACGTCATCCATCGCGACGTCAAACCCGCCAACATCATGCTCGATCGTTCGGGAAAGTCGCTCCTGGTGGATTTCGGCATCGCGAAAGGGCTCTCGACCGATGGGGGAAGCATCTCGGTGACCGGCGCCGTCATCGGCACCCCGGAGTATATGAGCCCCGAGCAAGCGGTGGGAGGGAATCGGGTAGACCACCGATCCGATATTTACAGCCTGGGCGTCGTGGGTTTCGAGATGGTGAGCGGCAAGCAACCGTTTACCGGCGGCACGATACACGAGTTGGCGCGCAAGAAAGCGACGTCCGCGGCGCCCAACGTCCAACACTTTCGTCCCGACGTTTCCCGGGAATTCGCGACCACGATCGCCCAATGCCTCGAGCGTGATCCGGCGTCGCGCTGGGCGAGCGGTCACGAAGCTGCCGCGAGCTTCTAGCGCCCGCCCGTCGCACCGCCTGAAACCTCCCGGCACTTGACCCCGTACTTAACGATGTTAGGTTAACGCCGTTCGTTTAACGATGTTAACTTGGTCGGCGCAGTGCACGTAAAGCATTATGTTGTAGAGAGTTGGAGACTTGATGACCCGAGTCGAAGTTGCCGGCGGTGAGAATGTGCTGAGCGAGGAGATCGTCGGTGTGGCCCGCGATCTGATCGCCGAAAAGGGCCTGGCCGCGCTGTCGATGCGCGCGATCGCGGAGCGGGTCGGCGTGTCCGCGCCGGCGCTGTATCACTACTTCGACGGCAAGGACGCGTTGGTCGCCCGGGTGGTGCAGACGGCGTTCGCGCGTTTCGGGGAATACATGGAGCACGCCATGCGATCGCATCCACCCGGCTCGTTCGAACGGGTCCGGGCGTTGGGCGAGGCGTACATGACCTTCGCGCTCGAGAACCTCGCCTCTTTTCGCGTGATCTTCAGCATTCAGGTGCCGCACCCACGGGACCTCGAGGACCTGCCTGGTGGCGGCGGCTATCCGTTGCTGCGCCGGACGGTGATCGAGGCGATGGAGTCCGGCGCGATGCGGCCGGGCGATCCTGACCTGGCGTCGCTCTACCTGTGGTCGATGGTGCACGGACTGGTGACGCTGGTGCTGGCCTGCCGAGTCGAGGGCTGCCAGGAAGGCGGGTCGGGGACCCCGTCTCCGCAAGATCTTCTGCGCCGTTTTCAGCCCTTCTTGATGAATGGGCTCATGGTCCCAACCGACTCAAATGAGGGCTAATCCGGTGATCATGCGACACCGAATCCCGATGGTACTCGCGGTGAGTTGCCTCGGCCTGCTCGCCGTGCCATCGGCCTCCTCCGCGCAGTCGGGCGGCGGGCGGCTCTCGCTGGCCGGCGCGATCGACATGGCGTTGCGGAACAATCGGGATATCGCGGCGGCCGACGCGCAGTTCCACGGCGCCGGCGGACAGGTGCGTGAGGCATGGGCGAGCGTGTTGCCCGACATTCGGGCGAATGCGTCCTATCAGCGCAATTTCCAGGTGCAGGAAGGGTTTCTTCCGGCCTTCTTCTTCGATTCCACCGCCGGGCCGAACGACGTGATTCCCGTGCGTTTCGGGGCGGACAATAGCTGGCAGGCGGGCCTGACGCTCACGCAGCCGCTGTTTCAGGTCGACGCGTTCATCGGGCTTGGTACCGCGGCGCGGTTTCGCGATCTCCAGAGCGAACGGGTCCGCGGCGTGACCCAGAATGTGGTGACGTCGGTGCGGGGCGCCTATTTCGACGTCCTGCTCGCGCTGGAGGACGAACGGCTGACCGACCTGAGTGTCGAGCGGGTCCGACAGACGCTGGCGGAGACCCAGGCGATGAATCGCGCCGGGCTCGCGAGCGATTACGACGTGCTGCGGTTGGAGGTGCAGCTTGGCAACCTCGAACCCAATCTCCGTCGCGCCCGGGATGCGGTGGCGGCCTCGACGCGCTCGTTGGCGGTGGTCCTTGGTCTCAATCCGGAGACGCCGCTGCAGCTGGAGGGCCGGCTGCATCAGATGGTCGTGGGCGATCCGGCCGGGAACTCCCCGGAGAATCGCGCGGTCCTCGAGTTTGCAGGCGCGGCGAGCGACGCCGATACCCGGTTCCAGGAGGCGGTGGACCTCGCCTTGCGGGACCGGTCGGACATCCGGCAAGCGCGTCTCAACGTGGCCTTGGAGCGCGCGCGCTACGCGGTCGAACGCGCCGACTACTTCCCGAAGGTCTCGGTGTTCTCCAACTACCTGATCCAGGCGCAGGAGAACGGCGGTCCCAGTTTCTTCGGGGAGAACAGCAATCAGCGCACGACGGCATTCAACGGCGGCATCAGGATCGAGCTACCGATCTTCACCGGCTTCTCGCAATCGGCCCGGATGCAGCAGGCGAAAGCGAACATCGTGCAGAACGAGGCGTTGCTCGATATCGCGCAACGGCAGACGTCGAGCCAGATCCATACCCTGGTGGAGGCGCTGCGGGAAACCCGGCAGCGGGTGGAGGCGCAGCGTCGGGCGGTGGGACAGGCGCAGCGCGGCTACGACATCGCGTCCGCCGAGTATCGCGCGGGTGTCGGCACGCAACTGCAGATCACCGACGCGGAGGTGGCGCTTCGGCAGTCGGAATTCAACTACGCGCAGGCGGTGTACGACTACCTGCACGCGCGGGCCAACCTGGATGCCGCGAGAGGCACCGTCCCGGTGGATACAGGCGACGTGACTTCGCCCGGGCTCAGTCGAGGAGATCTCCCCTGATGTGCATGCGTCAGATTCGTTTCGTGCCGGCCGCGCTGGTCATTGCGCTGGTCGGTTGTGCGCCGTCCGAAGGGGCCCCCGCCGATCAGGAGGAGGCCGTTCGCGTCGTGAATGTCGAGGTCACGCCGGTCGAAGCCACCGGGTTCACGGACTTCATCCGCATCACCGGGCAGGTCGCGGCGATGCACGACATGACCCTCTCGGCAGAGGAAACGGGGGTCGTGCGGCGTTTCCTGGTGGAGAAAGGGGCACCGCTCGAAGCCGGTCAGGTGATTGCCGAACTGGACGCGGAGGTCCTGGCGGCCCAGGTCGCGGAGGCGAGGGCGACCGCCAATCTCGCGAGCGATGAACACGAGCGCCGCCGCCGGCTGTGGCAGGATGAGCAAGTCGGCAGCGAGCTTGCCTATCTCCAGACGAAGTCCGCCGCCGAGGCCGCCGCCGCGCGCCTGCGGAACGTCGAGGCGCGGCTGGCACGGACGAAGATCCGGGCCCCCGTCGCGGGCGTGTTCGACGAGCAACTGATCGAGCTCGGCGAGATGGCGATGCCGGGGTCGCCGGTCGCGCGGGTCGTGTCGGTGGGTCAGGTGAAGATCGTCGGCGGGATTCCGGAGCGCTACGCCCTCGCGGTCAGGCCGGGCTCGGCCACCATCGTCTCGCTCGATGTGCTCCCGGAACGGGAGTTTCATGGACGGGTCGCGCATATCGGGGCGAGTGTCGAGGGGACCAACCGGACCGTACCCATGGAAGTCGTGATGGCGAATCCAGGGAACCTGCTCAAGCCGGGGATGATCGCGAGCGTGCAGGTGGTCCGCGAGCAACGTGACAGCGTCATCGTCGTGCCGCAGCAGGTGGTGCAGCGAACGGAAGATGGATACCAGGTGTACGTCGTGGTGGATCGCGAAGGCCGGACGGTGGCGGAGGCTCGTCCGGTGCGGCTTGGGCCGTCGTACCGCAACCGCGTCGTGATCGTGGCCGGGTTGTCGCTCGGTGAACGCCTGATCACCCTGGGCCAGCAATTGGTCGATCCCGGCAGCCGCGTGCGAATCGTGGACACCCACACGCCCGCGGACGCCGCGCTCGATGCGAGAAAGGACACCCCGTGATGTCGCTGGACCACGAGACCCGCTTCAAGGAATTCCGACTCACGTCGTTTGCCATCGAACACTCCACGATGGTCCTGGTCATGACGGCGATCGTGGTGCTGCTCGGCTTGTCGTCGTACGCCGCGGTGCCCAAGGAATCGTCACCCGAGATCGTGATTCCCAACATCTACGTGAGCACGATCTATCCGGGCGTTTCGCCGCGTGACATCGAGACGTTGATCTCGCGGCCGCTCGAAGAGGAGCTCAACACGATCCCGGACGTCAAGACCATCAGCTCGACGTCCACCGAGGGTGTGTCGAGCATCAACGTCGAGTTCGACGCCGGTGTGGACATGAACGAGGCCCTGCAACGGGTGCGCGAGAAGGTCGACATCGCGAAGCCCGAGTTGCCCGAGGGCGCGGAGGAGCCGGGAATCTTCGAGATCAACTTCTCGGAGTTTCCCATCATGCAGGTCAACGTCGCCGGGCCGTACAGTCTGGTGCGGCTGCGCGATGTCGCGGAAGACCTGAAGGATGATCTCGAACAGATCCCCAGTGTGCTCGAGGTGCAGCTCTCCGGTGGGCTGGAACGGGAGGTCCAGGTCGATATCGACCTGGCCAAACTCAAGTTTTACAACCTCGCGTTCGATGACGTCATCGACGCGATCCGGCGCGAGAATGTCACGATCCCGGGTGGGGCCATTGACGTGGGCGAGGTGAAATACCTCGTCCGCGTGCCCGGAGAGTATGACCAGCCGGAGCCGATCGCCGACATCGTGATCTCGTCGCCCCGCGGCGTGCCGGTGTACGTGCGGGACGTGGCGACGGTGGACTTCGGGTTCAAGGAGCGTGATTCCTACGCCCGCCTGGACGCCGTGTCGGTCGTTTCGCTCGCCGTCAAGAAGCGCGCGGGGGAGAACATCATCGAGACGGCCGATGCCGTGCGTGCGGTCGTGGCGGCGCAGGAGGCCAGGTTCCCGCGCGGGACGGTGGTCAAGATCACCTCCGATCAATCGGAGGACATTCATAACATGGTCACCAGCCTGGAGAACAACATCATCTCCGGACTGATCCTCGTCGTGGGTGTGTTGTTGTTCTTCCTCGGCGCCCGCACGGCCTGGTTCGTCGGGCTGGCAATCCCCATGGCGATGCTGCTGTCGTTCATCGTCATCCGCGGCGCCGGCTTCTCGATGAACATGGTCGTGCTGTTCAGTCTCATTCTGGCGCTGGGGATGCTGGTCGACAACGCGATCGTGGTGGTGGAGAACATCTACCGCTTCCGTGAGCAGGGGTTCGATCGCAAGAGCGCCGCCAAGTACGCCACGGCTGAGGTCGCCGTTCCCATCATCGCCTCCACCGCGACGACACTGGCCGCGTTCGCGCCGATGGCGTTCTGGCCGGGCATCGTCGGCGAGTTCATGAAGTTCCTCCCACTGACGTTGATCATCACGCTGAGTTCGTCGCTGTTCGTGGCGCTGATCATCGTGCCGACGCTGTGCAGCCTGTTCCTCGAGCACGAAGCCGCCCCGTCACTCCCGCTGCCGAAGCTCACCAGGCGCGTCGCGATCGGCGTGGGGACGGTCATCATCATCGGGTTTCTGCTGGTGAACCCGCTGACCTCGGTGCTGTTGCTCGTCGCGGCGGGCGCGGCGTACGCCTCAAACCACTTCGTCCTGCATCCGGTCGGACACTGGTTCATGACCCATGGGTTGCCGCGGACCATCGCCATGTATGAACGGCAGCTCCGCTGGGCGCTGGCGCACCGGGGCCGGATGATCGCCGGTACGTTGTTGGGCCTGGTCGTCGCCGTCGTGGCATTTGGGGCGCTCAACAACGGGTCGGAATTCTTCCCGGAAGACATCCCGCCCGCGACGGTATACGTGCAGGTGGATGCCCCGATCGGGACGCGGATCGACCTCACCGATGGCATCGTGCGCCGCCTTGAAGGGGAACTCGATGCGCTGCCGGGCCGACAGGACTTCGAATCCACGGTGGCCACCTCCGGGTCTCAGGTGGCCATGGACTTCGGCGGCGCGGGCGGCGCCACCCACCTCGCGAGCGTCGCCGTCAACTTCCGCGACTTCCAGGTGCGCCAAACCGATGTGTTTCAGACGCTGGAGCGGATGCGCGGGTCGATCGGCCTCGGGATCGCCGGCGCCGATATCTCGGTGGAAATCCCCAATCAGGGCCCGCCAACCGGCCAGGCCGTGGCGGTCGAGATCACCGGCGACGACCCCGATCAGCTGCGTCGCCTGGGGGATCAGGCCGTCGCGATCCTCGAGCAATCGCCGGTGTTCCCGAAGCTGGACGGGCTCGAGCACGACATGTCGACCGGGCGGCCTGAATTGGTGGTGGACGTCGATCGGGAGCGGGCCGCGCTCTATGGCCTGAACACGAGCGATATCGGCGCGACGGTGCGGAGCGCCATCAACGGGAGCGAGGCCTCGAAATACCGGGACGGCAAGGACGAGTACGACATCACGGTCCGGCTCGCCAAGGCGTATCGCGAGGATCTCAGTTCGCTGGCCGATCTGACCCTCGTGCCGGAGGATGGCGGGCAGATCCCCTTGTCTTCGGTGGCGTCGTGGCGCATCGGTACCGGCTTCGGCGACATCAAGCGCAAGGACCTCGATCGGGTCGTCAGCATCACGTCGGACGTCCGCGCGGGGCACAGCGCCAACGCCGTGGCGGCCGAAGTTCGCGAGACACTCGCCGAGTTCGGGTCGCAGCTGCCGAGTGGGTATCAGCTCCGCTACGTGGGTCAATCCCAGGACCAGGCGGAGGCGCAGACGTTCCTGACCGGCGCGTTCGTCATGGCCGTCTTGCTCATCGGGTTCATCCTGGTGTCCCAGTTCAATTCCGTCACCAAGCCGCTCATCATCATGACGTCGGTGTTGTTGTCGACCATCGGTGTGCTCGTCGGGCTGATCATCTTCCGGATGCCGTTCGGCATCATCATGACCGGCGTCGGCGTGATCAGTCTGGCCGGCATCGTGGTGAACAACGCCATCGTGTTGATGGATTACATCGACATTCTGCGCACCCGTGACGGCATGGGACGACACGAAGCGCTGGTGGTGGGCGGTAAGACGCGGTTTCGTCCCGTGATTCTGACGGCGATTACCACGGTGCTGGGGCTGGTACCGTTGGCCATCGGGCTCAACATCGATTTCATCGGCCTGTTCACCAGTCTGCGTCCCGACTTCTACTGGGGCGGGGAACAGGCTGCCTGGTGGGGACCGATGGCGATCGCGGTGATCGCCGGGCTGACGTTCGCGACCTTCCTCACGCTGGTGCTCGTGCCGGTCATGTACTCGCTGCTGGATGACTTCGACACCTTCATCCGAGCGCATTTCCTGCCGCGGCAGGAGGACACCGATGAATACGAGATCGTGGCGAAGGACGCGATCACGTCGGGCGACGCGCAGCCGGTTCCGGCGGGAGTGATGCGGGAGGCGGAAGCCTAGCCGCTCACCCTTCGAGCCAGCGGGAGTACAACTCCGGTCGCCGGTCGCGCCAGAATAACGTGCGCGCCGGCGATCGGTCGCATTGGGCGAGGTCGACGTCGGCCAAGACCAGATCGTCTGCGAGCCGTGCTCCCCGTGCCACGAGGCGGCCGGTCGGATCCACGACGAACGACTCGCCGGCGAACGTCAGGCGGTCTTCCACCCCGACTCGATTGCACAGGGCCGCGAAGTAGCCGTTCTGAAACGCCGCCGTCCGTACCTCGGCCTCGTACATGCCGTCCGGCCATTCGTCCAATCCCCCTGCCTGGGGAATCACGACCAGTTGCGCCCCGCCAACGCCGAGCGCGCGCATGTACTCCGGGTAGTGGCGGTCGTAGCAGATCGCCACGCCGATCCGCCCAACCCGGGTCTGGTAGACCGGCGCGCCACGGTCGCCAGGATCGTAGTACGCCTGCTCGTGAAAGCAGGCGTACTCGGTGATATGGACCATGCGGGTCACACCGAGCAGCGTGCCGTCCGCGTCGAACACGGGTGAGCTGTCGTACCACCGATCACCCGCCGCCTCGTACAGATTGAAGACCGTGACCAGCCCACACTCGCGGGCCGCGGTCGCGATGCGTTCGGTCGCCGGTCCGGGGATCGGCTCCGCCAGGTCCCGTGCCGAGGCAAGACGTTCGTGTTGCGGGAAGAACCGGGTCAGGGCGAGTTCGGGAAACGCGATCAGGCCGGCACCGCCGGCCGCCGCGCGACGCATCGCATCGACGGCCCGTTCCAAGTTGCGGTACGTGTTGTCGGTCGCCGAGAGCTGGGCCAGCGCGATCCGGAGACTCATGCGCGTCGGCCGACCGTCAGGAGCGATCCTTCGGTGGCTTTCCACGATTCGCTCGCCTGTTCGGCGGGGACCCGGAGGCGGTCCTGCGTCACCTCGACGAAACCAGCCTGCACCAACGCGCCCCGCCAGCCCGCCGCATCCATCAAGCGCATGGGCACGCCGACGTCGGCAGGCCAGTCGTGGCTCGCGACGTTCTCCCCGTAGAAGTCCACCGCGCAGGCGAAGGTCCCGCCGGGCTTGAGCAGCCGATGCGTCGCGTCCAACGCACCCTCGAGGTCCGGCAGATAGTAGAAGACCTCCATCGAGAAGATCACGTCGAATGATCCGTCGGCGAGCAGGGCGGTCGGGAACTCCGCGGTATGAAAGGCGACATTGGCGTGGTCCGCCGACCGTTGCTGCGCGCGCTCGATCATGGCGGGCGACACGTCGATCCCGACGGCACGGCCCCCGGTCGCGATCGCCGCCGCCCAGCGCACGGTGTACCCGTTGCCGCATCCGATGTCGAGATACCGGGACGTCGCGGTGAGCGGGAGCTGATCGAAGGCCGGTCTGGCGAACGGCGTGTGACTCGCCTCCATCCCCTCCGCGCGCCCGCGGCGTGCCCAATCGTCGAAGACGTCGCGAACGCGTCGGACGTGTGGTTCCGGTTGCCGCGTCACCGATGACTCCACCTGTTCCCGGGGTTGGCCCAAACGTCGGGTCCAAATATAGGCCGGTGCACGCCGGCGCGACGTCCCGACCCGGCGCCGACCCGGATGCGGCTGCCGGTGATGCCTACGGCGTCTTCCCGCGCCGCAGCCAGCCGAAGGGACCGCGCCCGCGGGGCCGTAGCGCGCCGGCGAGTGCGTCGGCATAGGCGTGGGCGCTCGGGAATCGGTTGGCCGGGTCTCGGGCCGCACCATTGCGCAACACGTCGATCAGGGCGGCGGGAACGTCGTCCCGCGCGTCGCCGATTTCGGGCAAATCGCCGCGCGTCTTCCGGGCGAGAATGCTCTCGATCGAGCCCCCGCCAAACGGTGGCTCGCCGGTCAACACATACGAGATGACCAGCGAGAGCGAGTACAGGTCCGCGCGCGCGTCCACCGGCTCGCCGAGCAGTTGTTCCGGCGCCGCGTATTCCGGCGTGCCGGATCGCGACGCGTACCGCGCCTCGGATCCGGGCCCCTCCACCGCCAGCGCGAGGCCGAAGTCCGTAAGCTGAATCGACCATTCCGGCAGCACGACCAGGATGTTCTCGGGCTTCATATCGCGATGGATCAGGCCCCCCGCGTGCGCGTGGCCGAGCGCCGCGAGGCTCTGCTCGAGGATCCGCACGGCGTGATCGACCGTCACCGGTCCGGTCCGCTCGACGAGTTGCGCGAGGTTCTCGCCCGCCACGTAGGCCATGATGTACCACAGCAATCCGCCGCGACCCCCGATATCGAATACGTCGACGATATTGGCGTGCCGCATGTTCGCGGCGAGTTGGGCCTCGCGTCGAAAGCGCTCAACCACGATCGGGTCGGTGGTGAGCCAGGGATGCAACACCTTCAGGGCCACCTCCCGTTCCAGCGCGAGATCGCGGACCTGGTAGACGCGACCGAATCCGCCGCTCCCCAGCTCCGCAAGCAGTTCATAGTCGTCGCCCAGCGCGCGGCGGAGCAGCTTCTCCCAGCTCGCCGGATCACTGGCGGCGGCGAGCATGGCCGACGGGCCGGCGTCCGGCCGGAGCTCGAACTCACCGATGTCGGAGAGCAGGTCCGTACCCATCTCGTCGGCCGTCAAGTACCGCTGGCCTGGATCCAATTGCAGCGCGTGCATGATCACCCGCTCGAGTGCCGCGGGACAGGCGCGGCGCAAGGCGGTCGGCGGGCGGATCTCGACCGGGTTGATCGCGGGTGCCACGCCGGTGACCGCGACGTAGAGCAGGGCGGCGGCGGTATACACGTCGCTACTCGGGGCGCCGGTCCGTCCGTTGCGCGCTTCCGGCGCGAGAAACGCGTCCGATGCCGGATCGATGTCCGGGCTGGCGACATCGAGCAGCGCGTTGGCCCACCGGAGATCCGTCACGATCGCCGCACCGGTCTCCGTGAGCATCAGGGATGAGGGGACGACGCGACGGACCACGATGCCTTCCCCGTGCGCGTATTCGAGCGCCGAAAGCAGATCGCGCGCGATGCGCAACACCGTCGGAACCGGGCGCGGTCCACGGGCGAGCGCCTCCTCCAGGCTCTCACCATCGATCCACTTGGTGACCCGATAGGCCCACGTCCCACGATACCCGGCGCCGTAGACCGGCCGGATACCCGGGTGATCGACCTGCGCCAGCAGGACCGTTTCGCGCTCGAACCACGTCCGTTCGGTCGTCCCGGGCCGCAGGTGTACGCGGAGCGCGGATCGCCGTCGCAGGATGGGGTGCTGAATGACGAACAAGGCGCGAAGGTGATCGGCGGCGACCAGCCGTTCGAGGACGAACAGGCCGTCGAACGCCGAGTGGGCTTCGTCGAACAGCCGGAGCCCGTCAACGGATGCCGCCACCTGCGGCTTGGAGCTGCGTGGTGTCCCGTGCATGAGCCGGTAAAATAACCCCGGGTGCGAGCGGGGTCTCTGGTCCGCGCGATACCGTCGGTGCATATTCGGCACGCGCCACGTCGCCCCTCACACGCCCCCAGACCGAACGGGATCATGCCACTGCTGCGTCTGCGAGATCTGCGAGATCAGAACACCCACGAATTCGAGGTCGCGGAGATACGCCTCGGGCGAGACCCGTCATTCGAATTCGTCGTTTCGGGTGACGGATCCGAGGTGGTCTCCGGCGCGCACGCGCGCCTGGCCCATCGGGAGGGCGCCTGGTGGATCGACGACCTCGGCGGTCGAAACGGCACCTTCGTCGACAACACCCGGGTGGCGGAAGGCCAGCCGGTGGCGCTCGCGGTCGGCAAGGTGATCGCCCTGGGGACGCGCGGTGTCCGGTTCGAAGTGTTGGCCGTCGCCGAGCACCGGATCGCCGATACCATCATCGATCAACCGGCCGCCAATCCGCTGGCGGAGACGGTCCCTATGGACGCGGTGCGCGACGATCGTCCGCCTGCGGCGCCGCGCCCGACACCCCGCGCCCCCATGGAACTCGCGTTCATGGACATGCGGACGGCCCGGACAATGGTCGCCGCCGGCGGCCGCGTGCGGATTGGCCGGGGCAAGGAATGCGAACTGCGGCCGGTGGAGTCGGGTGACACGTCCGTCTCCCGGGTCCATTGCGAGATCGTGCTCAAGCCCGATGGAGCGGTCGTCGTCCGCGACGCCCGCAGCCGGAACGGGACGTTGCTCAACGATGTGCCGGTGAGCGGTGAGGCCGTCGTGAAGGCGGGGGATCGCATCAAGCTCGGTGACGCCGGTCCGGATTTGCAGATTACGGAAATCCGTCGCGCCGCGGCACCCGCCAGTGCCGCGTCCGCGGCGGAACCGGTAGCCCCCCCCGTCGCGACCGAGACGCCGGCGGCAGCGAGTCCGGCGGCCGTCGAGACACCGCAGGCATCGGAACCGCGGCGGAGTTTCGCCGGCAAAGGCCGCACGATCTTCTTCAAGGAACTCATCCACGAGACCGAAAAGAAAAGTGCGTCACGCGTGCGGTGGCTTGTCTGGACGTTCGTGCTCCTGCTGCTCGGCGGTGTCGGCGGCGTGTACTGGTACAATGAGCGCCGCGTGCGCGAGACCGAGGTCCAGCTCGCGGCCCAACGAGACGAACTGGCTGCGGCGCGGGCATCGGCCGATTCGGTGCGTGCGGCGGCGGTCGCCGAGTATCAGCGCCTGGGGAGCGAGTTGGAGTCGGCCAGGGCGGGGTCCGCCCCGGCCGCGGTGGTCGACAGTTTGCGGTCGGCCCTTCAGGAGGCGCAGCGAAGGACCAGCGCGCTCGAAGATGCTTTGCGGCGGGCGCAGGCCTCGGTATCCCAGCAGCTCGCGGCGGGCGACAGCTTGCGGCAGGCGGCACAAGAGGAGACCGCGCGGCTCCGGGCGCAGTTGGCCAATTCGAGCGGTGGCGGCAACCTCCCGCGCGCCCTGCTGGACAGTTTGCGGCAGGCGGTCGGTGCGGCGGAACAACGAGCCGCCGAGATCGAGGCCGGCCTCCGCGCGGTGCGGGGCGCCGACCTGGCCAGCATCGCTCAGGCCAATCAAGCCTCGGTCGGGCTCGTCACCACGTTTGCCGGCGCCGATATCTACGACGGATCGGGGTTCGCCATCACGGCGGACGGCTACTTCATCACCAACCGTCACGTCGTCAGCCCGGGCAACCAATCGGCGGATTCGGTCTTCGTCACCTTTGCCGATCAACGCACCATGTCTCGCGCCGACGTCATCGCGGTCCAGCCCGCGCCCGGTGCCGACGTGGCCGTGCTGAAGATCCGCAACTACCGGGGACCACACGTGACGCGCGTTGACTGGACGGGGACCAAGGCGCGGCAAGGCGAACCGGCGGCACTGATCGGTTTTCCGGCCGGCGTGGCGGCCGCGCTCGACGAAACGCGCACGGTACGCACGTCGATGAGCGCGGGGATTTTCAGCAAGGTGACGCCGGATCTCATCCAGTTCGACGGGTTCACCGTCGGCGGATCGAGCGGCAGTCCGGTCTTCAACGCGGACGGGGAGGTCGTGGCGGTGCACGCGGCTGGCTTGCGTGAGGCGGCGGGGCTGGCGTTCACGGTGCCGGCGCGGTTGGTCCTGGGCCTGCTGCCGGTCGAGGTGCGTCGCGCCGTCACGCGCTGAGTAGTATCCCTCGCTCGCCCCGCGGTCGGTTGTGCGGGTCCAACGCGGATCGCTTGGCGCTCAGGCCCGGGATCTCGAGGTTGGCAGCAAACGCCGACGGTCCATGGTCTTAATAGAACGTTTGCTAATTCACGCCCGTGTTAGCGGTGCAGCTCGATGTGAACGTCCGAGAACAAGTCCTGACCTGCGTGCGCCAGCCTCGTATGCGCCATTTCGAAGTACGCGCGATCCAGTTCGACGCCAATGCTGTTCCGGCCCTAGGCCGAAGTTCCCTTAGAGAATGAGGGGTTTATCAGGTGGATGTTGTTGAGAGGTGAAGGGTTACGGCGGGCGCTGTGGTGTACAAATGTTTCCATGTAAATAGGCTTGCGCATCGATGAACGTGGCACTATTATGTTGCCATGTTCATTGACGTGGTCCCGAATCGCTCCTCGCCACCGGCGGTGTTGCTCCGCGAAGCGTGGCGCGAGGGCAAGCGCATTCGCAAGCGCACGCTCGCGAATTTGTCGGCGCTCTCGCCCACGCAAATCGACGCCCTGCGCCGCATCCTCCGGGGCGAGACGCTCGTGCCCGTGGAGGAGACGGGCTTCGAGATCAGCCGCACGCGCCCACACGGCGCCGTGGCCGCCGTCGTTGGGACGGCCCGACAGTTGGGTCTCGAGTCGCTTCTGGCGGCGCGCCCGAGTCGCGAGCGCACGATCGCCCTGGCGCTCATCTGCGCGCGGGTGCTCGAGCCGAGCTCCAAGCTCGCG
>DASWIX010000022.1:0-4795 GCA_036397455.1 Gemmatimonadales bacterium
AGCGTATCGCCCGACGCACCGATGTGGAGGATCGTGTACTGGTGGCTGGGTTCGAGATAGAGATCCCACTGCGACCCGGCGATCCAGGCGGACCAGTCACCTACGACGATGGATGGCGCCGCCTGCGCCGTGGCCGTCCCGATGATCAGCACCGGGGCCGCGAGCACAGACGAAAGCCGGTTCGCGATCACGTCACCAGTTTGCACGCGGGTGGCCAGGCCCGCAAGCGTTGCGCTCCTGTGCGGACCATGGAACTTGCCGCTGGCTCGGATCGTACCGCGGCGCGATACTAGAGAGGAGACCTTCGAGGAGACGACGTGATCGTGATCCAAGCCACCCCGCGCGAGGGAAGTGACGCCTTCAAACTGTTGCGTTCCAAAGTGATTCACGAGGCGGCGACATGGTACTGGAGTGACAAGAAGCACACCAAGCTGCGTCACGTGCAGTCTAAGGGACACATCGACGTGGCACACGCGAAGGGCGTGCTGGTGGCGCGGGTGGTGCCCAAGGAGCCGAAGGACCTGTTCTACCTTGCCGAGAAGTTCGTGGGTCGGCTGATCGCGTGGTTCGAGGATGAGGTGGCGACGATCACGGTGCAGTTGCTGGAGGACTAGGTGCCGGCGCGACCGCGGACGGATCAAAGGGAAGGATCCCGGCGGGCTCCGCCTCCCCCCACGTCAAGGCAGCGCTCGGTCGGCGATCGGTTGCACCGCGGGGCGGCCATCTTCATATTCGGTTCATCCATTGCTCTCGTTTGAGATGTAACGGTGCCGCAACGGGCACGGCGATTTGTCCGGAAGTGGTGGGCCGTGTTAGTACGAGCAGTCGGAGTGACGTTGGTTCTGGCGACCGCGTCGGTTGCCGGAGCCGGTGCGCAGGCGCCGGACGGCTCCCCTCGCGCGATGCGCGCCCTGCGCATCGAGCGCGAGCCGATCCGAGTGGAGGGTCGCCTCACCGAGTCCGCCTGGCAGCGAGCCGAATCATCCACCGGCTTCACGCAGCGCGATCCGGCCGATGGATCTCCCGCGACCGAGCGCACGGAAGTGCGGGTGCTGGTATCCGACGATGCCATCTACGTCGGGGTCCGCGCGTTTGACTCGGATCCCTCGGCCATAGTGGGTCGACTGGCCCGGCGCGATGAGCTTCAGGAGTCGGATCTCATCACCATCTATTTCGATTCCTTTCACGATCACCGCACGTGCTTCCTCTTCGGCGTCACGCCACGGGGATCGATTCGAGACGCGTACTTCTTCAATGACCGGCCGGGCGGCGACACGTCGTGGGATCCCGTTTGGCAGGTGGGTACGTCGGTCGACAGCCTGGGGTGGGTAGCGGAGTTCCGCATTCCCCTGACCCAGCTCCGCTTCGATCGCACGCAGAGCACCTGGGGGTTCCAGGTGCGGCGTGTCGTGCAGCGCAAGGCGGAGGATACGTATTGGGCTCCGTGGTCCAGGAATGACGCGGGTGCTATGTCCTTGTTCGGACACCTCGAGGGGTTAACCGATCTGCCGTCTCCGGCGCGCCTCGAGCTGCGTCCGTACATCGTGGCTGACGGCCGCAATCGTCCGGAGGCCACCGGCAGTCTGTATGCGCCAACCACCACCGTGGGAGGCGGAGCGGGGTTCGACCTCAAGTACGGCCTCTCTTCCGATTTTACGCTCGACCTGACCGCCAACCCGGACTTCGGGCAGGTGGAGGCCGATCCGGCCGTCGTGAACTTGAGCGCCTTCGAGTCGTTCTTCCCCGAGCGCCGGCCGTTCTTCGTCGAGGGAAGCAGCTTGTTCAATCAGGGGGGCTTCGCGGGTCAGATGTTCTACTCCAGGCGCATCGGACGACCGCCCCAGGGATGGGCGAATCCCCCCGCCGGGGGGACCGTAGAGATTCCGGAACAATCCACCATCATCTCGGCGGCGAAGGTCACGGGCAAGACCGGTGGCGGCTTGGGACTGGGGTTGCTGTCGGCCGTGACCATGGGCGAGAACGGAACCCTGCGTGATTCGCTTGCCGGCGTGGTGGGCTCGGAATCCGTGCAACCGTGGGTACACCACTTTGCCGGCAGGGTGGAGCAGGATTTCGGTGAGGGACAACACACCGTCGGCGTCTTCACGACGGCGTTGCATCGCTTTGGCGGCACCGACGAGTTCGGGCTGCGACGGTCGGCGTACTCCCTGGCGGTGGACGGGACGCATCGCTGGAACCGGAACACGTTCGGCGTCGAGTGGAATCTGAGCGCGAGCCATATCCGCGGCACCGAGGACGTGATCCTCGCCGCGCAGCGCTCGTCCCTGCGCTACTACCAGCGCCCCGATGCGGATCACCTCACGATCGACACTACGCGTACCTCGCTGAGCGGCTATACCTTCGCCGTCACCGCGGGGAAACAAGCCGGCACGTGGCAGTACTACGTGGGCTACGGGCGCTCCAGCCCCGGTTATGATATCAACGATATGGGATTCCAGCGGTCGGTGGGCCAACAGGCGGCGCGGGGCGGCCTTGGCCACAGTCGCGTTCGGCCGGTGGGACCGTTCCGCAACTTCCGTATGGGGACCGACTGGAACTGGAATGCGACGACCGGCGGCGAGCACACGGGGACCTGGTTCAGGCCGGTGTTCTTCGCTGCGACGTTCCGCAACAACTGGGGGTTCAACGTCAATCCGCTTGCCGTGACCGTGGGACAGCGCTCGGTGACCGCGCTCCGGGGCGGGCCATCGCTGCGACAGAACGCGTGGCGCTACAGCTTCGTCAACGTGTTCACGGACCGACGCAAGCCCGTGTCCTTCTCCCTAGGCGGCAACGTGGGCGGGCTGTTCGGTGCGCCAGGTCGATTCTTTGGGGTCTTCGGCGGGACTGCCGTGCGGCCGAGCGCCACGATCAACGTGTCCGTCGACGTCGGCTATAACTGGGGGAAAGACCCGGAGCAGTGGGTCACGCGTCGCACCATCGACGACTCCACGCGCTACATCCTCGCGACGATCCGGCAGCAAACACTCAACACGCGCATCCGCTTCGATTGGACCCTCACGCCCCGACTGAGCTTCCAACTCTACACGCAGCCGTTCGTGTCGGCAGGAGCCTACTCCGCGTATCTCGAGGTGACGGATCCGAACGCCGAGCAGTGGGCCGGTCGGTTCCACCGTTACGGCAGCGAAATCAGCTGCGATGCCGATGTCTGTGCCATCGACCGGGATGGGGACGGAACCACCGACGCGTCGTTCGGCAACCCCGACTTCAACTTCAAATCGCTGCGGGCCACGGCCGTGCTGCGCTGGGAGTACGTGCCGGGATCCGTGCTCTACGTCGCGTGGCAACACGGCCGCAGCGAGTGGGCGCCGGGCGGCACGTTTGGCGGGCTGGGTGCCTTCGGTGACCTGTTCGGACTGGAGTCCGACAACACGTTGCTGATCAAGATCAACTATTGGTTGGGGCTGTAGGTGGGCGGGCAGGCGGGCAGGCGGACAGGCGGACAGGCGGGCAGGCGGGGAGTAACTTCCCGGTGTACACTCTAGCGCTAGCTGGCGGCTAGTCCACCGGTACAGAAGTTCGATGACGTATTGTCATGCGGCCGCCTTGAGCGACGGCGCGCCCGTCTGTTCGCAGCGGTCCAGCAAGCGGCGGAGATCACGGCGCGTGAACTTCCAGACGAACGGCGTGGCGATCTGCGCATAGTGCTGTTGGAAGCCCAGGAGGCGGGCGGCCACGGCGGCCTGGTCCGGGAAGTCGGCCGGCGTGAGCGCCTTCCGCTGCAGGATGGAGAAGTAGATCTCGATCTGGTTGAGCCAGCTGGCATGCGTGGGCAGATGGACGAGGACCAGGTTCGGGAACCGGGCGCGGAGCCGGGCGGCGGCCCGCTCCCCCCGGTGGATGGTGCCGTTGTCGACGATCCAGAACACGCGGCGCGCGGTGCGATAGGGGGCCTGGCTCATGACCTCGGCGACCAGCGCGTCAAACGCCGCGATGGAGATCTTCTGCACGACGCGACCGAACAGGCGGGCCCGGTGAACATCCCAGGCGGCCAGATACGCACATACCCCGTGCCGGCGGTACGCATGCTCGACGCGCATGGCCCGCCCGGGGGCCGGGGCCGTGATCGGGTGACAGGGCGTCCGGATGGGGATCTGCGTCTTCTCGTCGGCCGAGAGGACGCACTCGTCGGGGCGCAGCCGCCGCCCCCGCCAGCGGCGGTGGTAGAGATCCAGGACCGGGCCAGCTTTCTCTGCGAACTGCGGGTCGCGCGGGAACACCCAGCTCCGCCGGCTCCAGGGCCGGAGGGCATCCGCGTGCAACCAGCGCCAGATAGTCACACCGCTAATCGCCGCCACAATACCGGCCGCCAGCACGTGCCGGCGCAGGTCGGCGCGACTGAAGCGCGAGAGCGGCAGCCCGAGCGTGGCGGGGAGCTCACAAGCGAGCGCCTTCACCTGGGCGACGACCCGAGGGGGAAAAACCCGGCGGCCGACCGGTGCGGGGACGTTCCTCCAACCCCGCGAGCCGTTCCTCGAAGAACCGCTTGCGCCACTTGCTCACCACGGGCCGCGGCAAATCGAGCCGCTCGCCGATCACCGTGTTCTCGAAACCCTGGGCGGCCAGCAGCACGATCTTGGCCCGGATGACCTCGCGATACGGTAACGTATATCGGCGGCTGCGGGCTTCGAGGATGCGACGTTCGTTCCGCGACAAGCGGATGGGGTAGGGACTCGCGCGCGCCATCGATGGCCTCCTGGTTCGGAGGAATATGGCGCTGGCGCCGGGGAAAGTCCAGAAAATACGTATCTATATTTATGTTCATGAAGACTAG
>DASWIX010000023.1:0-1737 GCA_036397455.1 Gemmatimonadales bacterium
GAGATCGTCCTGCAAGGCCGGGTGAGCGAATTCTTCAGCCTGACCGAGCTCTCGAGCACGCGCCTGGTGACGGTCGTCGACACCGGCGTCGACCTCGATACGGAGACGCCGGCCGACGAAGCCATCCCGCCCGACAACCTGTCGGACGCGTACCGATTCTGGGAGCGCCGTGAGGGGATGCGCTTCCATCTCGATGCCAACAGCCACGTGGTCGCGGCGCGCGACGTGTTTGCCTCCACCCAGGACGGCGAGGTGTGGGTGATTCGGGACGACCATCCCATCGCCAACCGACTCAACCCCTACGAGCGCCTCGTCTACCGCGACCCCCACCCGCTCGACGACATCGGCCCACCCGGCAGCTTCGACAATGGAAACGGGATGCGCATCTTGCTCACCTCCCATGGGCTGAAGGCGCTCAGCGCCGACAACACGACGCTGATCGCTCCCGCGCGGACGTACGACACGATCACGAACGCGCTGACCGGCTCGCTGTTCTTCGCCTTCGGGAAGTACTCGATCGAGGTCGAGCAGCAACCCATCCTGGTCAACGGGGTCGATCCGGCCCTCAACGCACCGCCGCTGACGGCGGTTGATGGCGTCGAGTTCGCCACTTCCGACTACAACGTCGAGAACCTGTACGACCGGCGAGACGATCCGTTCGACGGATGCGATTTCCCCGGCAACCTTGGTTGCCCGGGCGTCAACCCGCCGTTCGACTACGTTCCGGCCTCAGAGGCCGTCTACCAGGCGCATCTCACCGACTTGGCCGAGCAGATCGCCGGACCGATGCACGCGCCGGACCTCCTGATGATCCAGGAGGCGGAGGACCAGGACATCTGCACCGTGACGGCCGGGGCCATGGACTGCGGTTTGACCAACAACCGCGACAGCAAGCCGGACACGCTCCAGGAGCTGGCGCTGGCGATCCTTGATGCTGGCGGTCCAACCTATGACACCGCCTATGATCGCGACGGAGCCGATGATCGCGGGATCGTCTCCGCCTTCATGTTCCGGATCGACACCGTGGAGCTGCTTCCCGCCGATGCCGAAGATCCCGTCCTCGGCGACAGCCCCACGGTCGACTACCGCGGGACGGCGCTGGGCTACAACGCCGATGTCTCCAACCCCAAGGCGCTCAACGCCGACCTGCCGGATGACGTGGACCTGGACACCGGCTTCGACGGCACGAACGTGTTCACCCGGCCACCCCAGGTGGGCCACTTCCGGATCTGGCGCGACGGGATCGGGTTGAGCGTCTTCACCGACCTGTACGCCATCAGCAACCACTTCAGCAGCACGCCGAACGCCCGCGTGGGGCAACGGACAGAACAGTCCGCCTACAACGTGGCAATCGTGGCCGCGCTTGACAGCGCCGGCGCGGGCCGCGTCATCAGCGGCGGCGACTTCAACGTGTATCCGCGCCCCGATGACCCGTTCGCGCCGGGCGAGCAATACGGGTGCTCTCCGCTGCCGTGCTCCATCGGTCCGTCGGACCAGCTCGGTCCGCTCTACGTTGCCGGGCTCCACAACCTGTGGGACACGCTGGTGGCAGAGGTGCCCCAGAGCGCCTACAGCTACAACTTTGTGGGCATGATCCAGACGCTCGACATGCAGTTCGCCACCAGCGACCAGTTCACCGATCTGGTGCAGGTCCGCGCGGGCCACTTCAACGCCGATTTCGCCGCCGACCACGACGGCGACGTGGCGCGCGGCGCGTCAGACCACGACCCACAGGTC
>DASWIX010000024.1:0-2460 GCA_036397455.1 Gemmatimonadales bacterium
CGGCTGAGCCACCCAGGCTGCGGAATCGGAACCATCATCACGCCGGACGCCGCGGACTCCCGCTGGGGCGGCACATCGATACGACTCAGCGCCGCGCCGATCACGATGTCCTCCAGCGACACGTCGCCGGACGGCCCGAACCGCAGCGCGCGCGCGCAGCGCCCACCGATCGAGCGTGCCGCCAGCTCGACGACCCAGGGGCCGGCTTCGTTGTGGCGCAGCTCCACGTGGACGGGGCCGTGCGTCAACCCAAGCGCCGCGACCGCCCGCGCGGCGCACTCCAGAAGCGCCTGCTGAACATCCGCCGACGCGCGGCTTGGCGTCGTGTAGATCGTCTCCTCGAAGAATGGGCCGTCCAACGGATCGGGCTTGTCGAACAGCGCCAGTTGGTGGAGCCGCCCGGCCACCACGAGGCCCTCCAACGCATACTCCGGTCCTGCGACGAAGCTCTCCACGAGAAAGTGCTTCGCGTCGTCCGTCGTGCGCACGTCCGGTTCCCGGAGAATCGCCAGCAGCCGAGCGTGGGCGCGGGTGAACTCCTCGGCGGAGTCGGCGCGCATGACCCCCCGACTCGCCGAGAGATGGAGCGGCTTGAGCACGACCGGGAAGGCCAGCGAGCCTGCCACGGCAACCGGATCGTCGTCAATCGAGATCCGACGGAAGTCCGGCACGGGTACGCCCGCTTGGCCCAGCATGGCACGCTGCCGGTACTTGCTTCCCGCGGCGGCCGCAGCGTCGGGACTGTGATGTGGCAGCCCTAACGCATCGGCGATCCTCGCGGCGGCGACTACCGTACCATCGTCGACGCCGACGACGCCGTGCAACGGGTGGGTGGCGGCGAACCGTACGGCCGCCTCCACTGCCGCCGCAACGTCGCTGAACTCCAGGGTGAGCAAACCCGGATCCCCCGCGGTCGCGAAGGTACTGTCCCGCTCCGAGGCGACCGTAAGCTCGACGCCAAGCCGCCGGGCCGCTTCGACGAACGCCTCGGTGCGGTAGCTGGATGTGGGAATCAAGAGGAGGAGGCGCACGGCTCAAGGATCCCGGGCGAGCCGGGAGACGGTCACTTCGTGGACGCTGAGAAGTACGGATTCGCGCCGGACGAGTGATCGGTCACGTCCTTGACTCCCCTGACAGCGGGCAACCGGCGTTTGAGCGTCGCCTCGATTCCCTGCCGCAACGTGACGGTCGCCATCCCACAGCCCTGGCATCCGCCCATCATACGCACCACCACCGTACCGTCCTGCACATCGAGCAGATCCACCCGGCCCCCATGCTGCGCCACGGCCGGGTTGATCTCCACGCGAAACAAGTCCTGCACCAGGTCATACATCTCGTCGTCGTCATCCGAGACGCTGGTGGACGCCACGACCGCCGGCACGGCCGCGGCCCGCTCCAAGGCATATCGCACCTGCGGCTCGAGCCCGGCCCACGAGCACGACCCGTCCTGCACCACCGTAACCGCACCGCCCGCCACGACGACCTCGCAGACGCCCGGCACCGCGAGCACGGCCGCCGCCACCGGTACATCCGCGACATCGTCGCCGTCGCGGAATTTCCGCGCGCTCAGCGGCGCGATCTCCCGATCGAGAACGAACTTGCGACGCAAGTCGTCCAGTGGTTCGGTGGTGATGGTGAGTGTCGGTTGCATGGACTGTAACTTAATCGAAGACGACCGAGGACGACCCAAGGCGCGCCCTCGGCGCCCATCGTCCTCGATCGTCCTCCACCATCCTCTACCAGCTCGGTACTACGGTATCGGCCGGTCCTCCCGAACGACGATCGGGCTGAGACCGTTGCTCTCGAGCAGCTCGTTAAGCCGGCGCAGATCGGTCTCGATGATGACCTGCAGCCTGTTCAACTGCACCTGGAGTCGCCCGCTCAGGTCCTCGAACACCTGACGGGACTGGTCGGTCGGTGGCCCTTCGGCACTCTCCACCACTCCGAGCAGCGACGCGATCTTGTTGTTCAGCTTGATCGGGAAGTTGAGCGGATCCTGGCTCGATTCATTCCGCACCTGATAGACCTCCTCCTCCACCGCACCGAGGTTGGTGTTCACCACCGCCCCCTGCTGCTCGACCGCTCGCACGTCCGTCTGTGCGAGTCGGTCGTCCACCTCGGCTTTCACCTCGCGGATCTCAATGATCGCCTCGTTGGCGTCGGTGACCCGATCGCGAATCTGCATCGCCAGGTCGAAACGCTGCTGCAGCTGCGCGATCGTCACGCCCTCGAGGCGCGAATCCATGCGGATCTCGAAGTCACGCGTCTGCACGACCTCACCGGCGGTCATGCGCACTTGATACCGTCCGGGCACCGCCAGTGGGCCGATCGGCCCGGCTGCCCAGAAAATGCGGCCTTCGAAATCCGTCCACGCGGGGAAGCGCATATTCCACGTGAACGAGTGCGAGCCCGCCTTGGCGGATGGCGTACGGTTACCGCCACCCCCAAAGAAGCCGAACC
>DASWIX010000025.1:0-128458 GCA_036397455.1 Gemmatimonadales bacterium
GCCGCAAATATACCACATTATCACTCTAACACAAGCCTGGCATTCCTGCATTACATGGGCGCAAAATGTGGCCGCATTCTGGGCCTATCATACCTGAAGCCAACGAGTTGCGCTGGCTTCATTGGCAGGAACTTCGGCCTAAACGCCAACAGACCCCCGATCCACGCGGCACGGGCGGCCCTCCCTTCCTGAACACCTTCGCCCCTCACCCGTCGAGCGGCGTAACTGCTAATTTCCGGATGGGAACTAGGACTAGGCGTTCGTCAGGCGCATCCGAGGCACCCAGAGACCCATTCGAGGCCCCCAGCCGAAAACGTTGCGTGGAGAGGACCGCTCGACGTTCGAGATCACTTTTTCCGCAACCCGCTAGGCCTTAGGCCTAAGGCCTAGGTGCGGCTAAGCTTAGACACCGCACCCCGGTGGAGTGTTGCACCCCGCCAACATCAAGGTATGCATTCGTCCCCCGACATCCACCCGGCGCGATTCGCGACCAAGCCTCACCAAACCCGACAGAGCGGACTCGGAGGGCCCTGGTGAGCCGTCGACACACGCGCCAACGCGAGGCTGCCGGTCGGCTTTCATCGCGCACCTCCACCTTGTCAGTATGCCACATACGCGCCAGGTGCGAGCGGAGGCGAAATAATGGCTGGCATTCTAACAACGGGTCTTCGGGATTTCGAGTGTGCGCCGGGATAAACCTGCGTGGAGTTGCAAATGAAGGAGTCGTACAGGAAAGGTCTAGCACACCATCCTGCCCCCGAGTCATGCGTGGCCCGCCGCAAGCTCCCCTCTGGCGCCATCGCGCGATTCTCGATCATTCTTCCCGCAACGCGACCACCGGATCGATACCAGCCACTCGGCGCGCGGGCAGCCAACTCGCCAACGCGGTCAAGCCGATGAGGATGACGCCCACGACCGCGAAGGTGAGCGGATCGCTCGGTGCGACCTCGAATACCAGGCCGGCGAGATATCGGCCGACCACCAGGGCCACCAATGCCCCCACGACGATCCCCACGACCGCCAGGCGCGTCCCCTCGCGCATCACCGACCGGACGACCGTCGGAGGATGGGCACCGAGTGCGATGCGGATCCCGAATTCCCGCGTCCGCGCCGTGACCTGGTACGCCACCACCCCGTAGGTGCCGATCGCACCGAGTACGAGGCCCAGGACGGCAAACGCGCCGAGCAGGAACATCACCAAGCGCGGCTGCGCGATCGACTGCGCCACGATCTCGTCGAGCGTTTGCACAGCCGCGATCGGGACGTCCCGTCCCACCGACCACACCGCGTCCGTAATGCTCGGGATCAACGCCCGCGGGTCACCGACGGTTCTGAGGGCGAGGGTCATTCCTCCATGCGGGTATTGGGTCAGCGGCCTGAACATCTCCGGAACCGGCGGCGCATCGAGCGTACCATGCCGAATGTCGCCCACCACGCCGATCACCGTCGCCCACTCGCCGCCGGTCGCGTTCCGCGCACGGACCCGGTTGCCGAGGGCGGATTCGCCGGGCCAATGCCGCCGGGCCATCGCCTCGTTGATCACCACCACCGGGAGCGCGCCCAACCGGTCGTCGTCGCCGAACAGGCGGCCGGCCCGGAGCGAAATCGCGAGCGCTCGGAAGTAGTCACCACCAATGACGCGCCACCCGACGCGTGGTGGTCGTTCCCCTGCGCCGACCGGCCGTCCCTCCACCTCGATGTCGGACGCCCACGAACCGCCGGAGAGCGGCATGTGCTGAATGGCGCCGACCGCGACCACCTGTGGCACCGCTTCGAGCCGTTCGAACAACGCCCGATAGTACGCCACGAGTTGCGTCTGGGTCTGGATCTGCCCGCCGGTGGGTTGGAGCTGCATCGTCAGCACGTGGTGACTGTCGAAGCCCGGATCGACTCGGCTCAACCGCCACAGTGTCTGGACCATCAGCGCGGCGCTCACCAACAACGTCATCCCGAGCGCCACTTCGGCGGTGACCAAGGCCATCCGCGTGCGCCGGCCCGACCCTCCTGTGTCGAACCCTCGCCCGCCCCGCAACATCGATTGGGTGCGTGCGCGCGTGACCAGGACCGCGGGCGCCAGACCGAACACCAACCCGGTGCCCAACGTGAGCGCGGCACTGACGGCCAGGATCCCGAGGTGGAGTGAGACCGCGCAGAGGCGCGGCGTGTCTGCCGGGAGGGCGTGGACGATGACCCCGAGGCCCCAGTAGGCAAGCGCGATGCCGCCGATCCCGCCGAGCACGGCCAGCAGCGTCGCCTCGGTCAACAGTTGCCGCATCAGCCTGGCCCGGCTCGCTCCCAACGCCACCCGCACCGCCATCTCCCGCTGCCGCCCCGCGGCCCGCGCGAGCAGGAGGTTGGCGAGATTCGCCCCCGCGAGCAGGAGCACGAACCCCACCGCGCCGAGCGCCACGAGCAGGATGGGACGTAACGAGCCCACGATGCGCTCTTGCAGACCGATGACGGAGGCGCCGGCGAGATAGTCCTCGGCGTACCCGTACGTTTCCTTCAGGCGCCGGGACAACCCCACGAACTCGGCTCGCGCCGCTTGGAGCGACACGCCCGGTCGCAGTCGCGCGACGCCAAGCAGCCCGCCACCCTCGTAATACCATGCGTCGCGGTCGAGCGGCAGCACCCGCCATATCTCGGTCTGCGGGTGGCCCAGCTCGAATCCGGGCGGCATCACACCTACCACGGTGTGCCGCACGCCGTCCAGCGTGAGATGGCTGCCGACGGCGCCGCTGTCGGACCCGAACCGCCCGGTCCATAATGCGTGACTCATCACCACGACGTTATCGCCGCCAGGGATTCCTTCCGCCTCCACGAACGTTCGGCCACGCGCGGCCGGCACGCCGAGAATGGAGAACAGGTTCGCCGTGACGCGCGCCGCCTCCAACTTCGTGGGCCGATCGAGACCGGTCAGGGTCATGTCCCAGCTTCCCACGATTCCCCCAACGGCGGCGAAGCCCGTCGCCTGCTCGCCCACAAACGCGACCTCCCGGTAGGACATGAACTCGTCCGGTCGGAGAGAGACCAGCCGTTCGGCGTCCGGATAGGGCAATGGGCGCAGGAGGACTGCGCTGACGACGCCGAAAACCACCGCGTTTGCGGCGATCGCGAGCGCGATGGTGACGATCGCGGTAAGCGTGAAGGCGGGCCGGCGGGCGAACACGCGCGCACCGTGTCGGAGGTCGTGCAGCAGATCGCGGAGCATCGGGCAAACCGGGTGCGGGTTCACGGCAAGGCATCGTGCCCAGCCCAGGTCTCTTTGAGACACACCCGAGCGCACCAGCGTTGCAGCCGCTGTGCCACGCGGCGGAACACCCGGCGACCGGTGACCGCGGGTCGCACGACCCACGGTGAGGCCCCGAGGATCGAGGCTAGCGGGTTCCCGCCCCCGCGCGCACCGCGGGAATCACGTAGTTGGCCGCAAGAATGAGGTGGTTCCGCTCCTCCCCCCGCAGGTCGAGCTCCGACTGGATGACGGTCACGATATCGAGCGTCGGGAGCACGATGATGAACTGCTGGCGAAAGCCCGCCGCGATGTATGCCGGAGCGCCGAGGACATCGGTCACCCACCACAAGAACCCATAGTTGGCCCACGACTCCGGCCCCAGGATCACCGAAGGCGCTACCGACTGCTCCACCCATCCCTCCGGCAAGATTCGTTCCCCTTCCCACACCCCATCCTGCAAATAGAGCTGGCCGAGTTTGGCCATGTCGCGTGCGGTGAGCGAAAGGCCCGTCCCGCCGTCGGTCACGCCCTGTTCGTCCGAGGTCCAGGCTCCGCGGACGATGTTCAGCGGGCCGAACAGATACGTTTCGCCCAACGTTGCGATGTTCTTGCCGGCCTGGCGCGAGATGATGGCCGAGAGGAGGTGGGGATTGGCGCCGTCATACCAGAACCCGCCTCCGGGATCGGTCCAGAACGGACCGTTGAAGATCCCCTCGACCGTGTTCGGATTCGTCTGCGACACCGATCCGTTGCGCTCGAAATCGATCCCCGACGTCATCGTGAGGAGCTGCCGGATCGTGACCTGCTGCATCAGCGGATCGCCGCTGTCCTCGTACTCCGGAAAGAACCCGCCAATGGTCTGGTCCAGCGAGTCGATCCACCCCTGGCCCAACGCGATGCCGACAAACGCCGAGATGAACGTCTTGGTGACCGATCGCACCGCCCTGATGCGGTCTGCGGAATGCTCGTGGTAGTACCGCTCGGCGACGATGGCGCCGTGCCGCACGACCAGAAACGCGCTCACGTTGGGGAGGGAGCTACGGACCAGCGCATGGGCGTCGTCGAGCAGGTCGGCGTTCATTCCCTCGGCCGCCGGCTCGGAGACGGGCCACTGGAATCCGTCGGACGGACCGTCGGGGGCGTGCGCATCCCCGCAGGCCCACGCGAGGAGGAGAATGGGGATGAGGCGTGACGTCTGTGGCATCGAACACCATGGTCGGTGACGCGTTCTACTAGCCCGGATCCGGCCCCGGAGTTCCCGCGTCCCTCCCCACCGATCGGCGATCGGCGTTCTCGATCGGTGAGCGGCAATCCGTTGCAACCCTCGACGGCCTCGAGGTGTCCAGTGGATACACCCACCTGCTCAGGCCAGGAGCGTCACCATGCGTTATCCCGTTCTCGCCTTCACGGTCCTCCCGCTCATCGGGCCATCACTCGCCGCCCAGACGCTCGATCGCCGGATCGCCGCGGCACCGGATGGCACGGTCGCCATGACGTTCGATGCCCGGCCGGGGGTGTGCGGCGACGCCCGGACATTCATTGCCGAAGGATGGGACACGGAACGGGGAAGGATCGTGTATACGAGCCGTGGCTCGACCTGGATCAACGACGACCTGCAGTGGCGGGCCGACTGCCGGCCGGGCCCAATCCGTGTCGTGATGCACGTGCGCCGCGGAACTATTGTCGATCTCCGCACGTACGCCGGCAACCGCGAGGGCGGTCCGCCGCGAGCCGCCACGGAACTCGGCCACGTGTCCGGACTGGATGCGGTGGCGTTCCTGCTGCACTGGGCGGAGCGCGCCCGCGACGAGAACCTCCGGGAAGCCATGCTGGCGGCCTCCATCGCCGAGGGCGTGGTGATTGCGGACCGGCTGAGCACGATGGCGCAGAACAAGGAGCTGCAGCCGGCGGTACGAGAGCGAGCGTTGCGGCTGCTCGTGCCGGCGGCCGACCGCGAAGCGAACCACGAGGCCCTGAGCGTCCCGCGGCGGATCGCCGCCGACCCGAACGACGTCACCGCCGTTCGCGAGCGGGCCATCCGCGTGTTGGGGGACACCGACGATGGCGACGAAGCCATCCGCTCGTTGTACCGGCGCCTCGGGGTCCATGCGTTGCGCGAGCGCGCGATCCGGGTCATCGGGGAGTTCGGCGGTGACACCAATGCGCGCTGGCTCGAAGCGATCGCGGCGAACACCGACGAACCGTTGGACGTGCGTGAGCGGGCCATTCGGGTTCTCGGCGACGACCTGCACGAGGTTGCGGAACTCCGTGCCCTTTACGGCCGGATCGAGGAACCCTCGTTGAGGGAGCGCGTCGTCCGGATCAGCGGGGAAGCGGGTGGGCGCGAGAACGAGCAGTGGCTCCAGCAGATTGCCCGTGACGGCGCGGAGCGCCGCGAGCTGCGCGAGCGGGCGGTCCGCGTACTCGGCGAGATGGGGAGTGCGGATTTCGTACGGGACCTCTATCCTGACGTGGACGATCCGGCGATCCGTGAGCGGATTCTCCGCATCGTGGCGGAATACGGCCGCGCGGACGACGTGACCTGGCTGCGCGGCGTGGCGACGGACCCGTCGGAGCGGTCCGCGATCCGCGATCGGGCCGTGCGGCTGCTCGAGGCAACACGGATGCGCTCGCAGGATCTCGCGGCACTCTACGACGACGTCGATTCCAGAGCGTTACGCGACCGGATCCTCCGACTCCTTGGCGAGCGGCGTGACGACGCCGCGATCGACAAGCTCATCACGGTCGCGCGTGATGACGCCGACGCGTCACTGCGGCGCCGCGCGATGCGAATCCTCGCGGACAGCGGACATCCACGGGCACTGGAGTTCCTGACACGCGCTGTCGGCGGCGACTGACCGAACGCACCCGGGCGGCGACCGGGATCGACATCGGACATCAGCTCCAGCGTATGGCCACGTCGTGACGGGTCATGGTACCTTGTCCGACCTCACGCCACCGGAGAGCGTTGCCCAGATGACATCCATTGCGTTTTCGCGACTGGCCCCCGGGGCCCGACGGCCCGCCCGTGCCACCAGCGGTTCGTTCGGCTACGACCTCGCCACGGTCGAGCCGGCGGAAATCGGACCGGGCGAAACCACCATCCTGCCGTGCGGATTCCAGCTCGCGCGCGACCTGCCGCACGACGCGACGGGCGGCTTGGCGATGCTCGTCCTGCCGCGCTCGAGCCTGCCCTTGAAGTACGGGCTCATCCTGCCCAACTCGCCGGGCCTGATCGATGCCGATTACAGCGGCCCGATCGGCATCATCGTCCACAACCTGCGGCGGGAACGGGTGTCACTCGACGCGGGCACGCGGATCGCGCAGGCCGTCTTCGTGGAATTGAAGTTCCCGGACCTGCGGGAGGAGGCAGCCGACCCCGCGCGGGTGCGCGGCGGCTTCGGATCGACGGGGGGCTAGGTCGCGTCGAGCGCGCGCGCGACCGCGTCGCGCAACTCCGTAATCTCGTACGGCTTTTGGAGGAATCCGGCGGCACCCGCCGCGAGCATCCGCTCGACCTCGCCGCTCGGGCCGAACCCCGAGGATACCAGGACGCGCAGGTCCGGGCGGATGTCCCGCATCCGCTCCACCAACATCGTCCCGCCACCAGGCATCACCACGTCCAGGATAGCCAGGTCAACCGGCGGCGTGGCGCGTTCGAGCGCCGCCACCCCCGCATCACCGTTCTCGGCGGACAACGTCCGGTAGCCAAATCGCTCGAGGGCCCGTACGGCGGTCTTGCGCACCAGCGGCTCGTCATCGACGACGAGCACGGTAATGCGCGCGGGATCTTGCGCAGCGGCCGCCACCGGCGCGGGAGCCAACACCCCGGCCTCGTCCGCCAGGGGCACCAACAAGTGCACGGTCGTGCCGCGCTGCAGCTCACTCTCCACCGCGATGGCCCCCTTGTGGGAACGCACAACCCAATCGACCGAGGCCAAACCGACCCCGACACCTTCCTCCATTTCCTTGGTCGTGAAAAACGGTTCGAACAGCTGGGCCCGGACCACGGGGTCCATCCCTCGCCCGGTATCGATCACGCCGAACCGCACGTAACGGCCCGGCTTCGTTCCGTGCCACCGCTCGTCGCCCTCGGCCACGCGTTCCACGGTCGCCGTCAGACGCACCGGCCCTTCGCGATACCCCATCGCCTCACGCGCGTTGGCGATCAACTCGAGTAACGCATGGGTGAGATGGTCCGGATCGGCCGCGATCAGCGGCAGATCAGGTTCGACGTCGACCACCAGCGGGGGGCCGTCGGTTTCGCCAACCGTTCGGGCGACGGAGGCGACGAGCCCCTGCACGCTCACCGCTCGCGCGGTCATCGTGGTATACGGGGTGAAACGCACCAGCGCCTTGGTCAACCGCTCGCCCTGACGGGCCGCGCCAGCGATCTCCTCCAACCGGCTGATCAGTTTCTGATCCTGCGTTTCCTCCTTCAACAGGGTCGCTTGCGACAGGACCCCGGCGAGGAGGTTGTTGAACTGATGGGCGATGCCCCCGGCGAACCGGCTCATCGCCTCCATGCGCCGCACCCGGGCCTCCCGGCGATCGAGGCCGCGGCGGTCGGTCACATCACGGACGATGGCCTGCACCGCGGGTGGGGGCGGACCAGTGATCCGCGCGAAGGCGACCTCCACCTCCCGGACGGCGCCGTCCGCACGGCTGAGCGCCCCCTGCACGATTTCGCCGGACGGGGGCAGACTGGTGAGGTAGAGCGCAAGGTCCAACGACTGCTCTTCCGTCCGCGACGCGATGGCAAGCGATTCGCCCAGCGAACGCCCGTGGATGTCTGCCATGGGACAGCCTAGCAGGCGTTCGAAGCGCAGGTTGGCCTCGACGATCCTGCCTGCCCCGTCAAGCAGAACGATCGCGTCACCGGCCCCCTCGAACAGGCTATGATAGCGAGCCCGGGACTGCACGACGCGTTGCCGCTCGCCGTGCAGCAGGTCGGCGGCGACTACGCTCAGCGCCGCCACCAACCCAAGCCCAACGCCAACTCGCAGCCCGGTCCAGGGGGCGATCGCAGCCGGCGGTACCGCCAGCAGGACGGTCACGACCGTCGCAACCCACACGGCCGTCACGAACACCACCTGCCACTTCCACGACCACGGCGCGACCAGCGCCGAACCCAACAGCAGCGCGTTCGTGTAGAACAGCGCCTCCCAGGCCGCCAGCGGCCACACCACCATCATGACGAGATTCGGGACGGCCAGCGTGATCCCGAGGGCCCACGCCAGCCATCGCAAGAACGTCACCGATCGTCCGGAGCCGGCCAGGAACCCTAGCGCCGCCGCCGACAGCGCCTGGAGGACTCGGACACCGACCAGGGGGTATGCGACGGGGATACCGGGACGCGGACCCGCCAACTCCCACGTGAGGACGCCGATGGCGACGAAAAACGCCGCCGCACGCAGAGCGACCGCGTAGGCGCGGCGGTCGGTCGGGGACCCGGTCATGCTGGATACTACCGGGTTGCCTCCGGGGGAGCCAGTTGGGCTAGAGGTCGCGCGGCCCCCGCGTGGCGCCGCGCGGAACAGCGACCACGGGCTCCGGTTCGAGTGCGGTGGGGTCCTCACCCGGATTGAGGAACAGGTTTTCCTCAACGTGATACTGCATGGCGTGCAGCTGTCGATACCGTCCATTCACGGCGAGCAACTCGGCGTGCGTGCCGCGTTCGACCACTTCGCCCGCTTCGAGCACGAGAATCTGGTCGGCGCTCCGAATGGTCGACAGTCGGTGCGCAATCACAAACGTCGTCCGTCCCCGCCGCAGCGCGCGCAGCCCATCCTGGATGAGCGATTCACTCTCGCTATCCAGGCTCGAGGTTGCCTCGTCGAGAATCAAGATCCGCGGATCGGCCAGAATGGCCCGCGCGATCGCGATCCGTTGCCGCTGCCCCCCCGAGAGTTTCACACCGCGCTCGCCCACGATGGTCTGGTAGCCGTCCGCGAACTCCTGGACGAACCCGTGCACGTGCGCGACGCGGCTCACCTGCTCGATCTCCGCCGGTGTGGCGTGGGGGCGGGCAAACGCGATGTTCTCGGCGATGGTACCGTCGAACAGGAAGTTTTCCTGCATCACCACGCCGAGCAGGCGGCGATAGTCGCGCAGTCGGACCGTCGCGAGATCCCGTCCGTCCACCGCAACCGTCCCGCGCTCCGGTCGATTGAACGCCATCACCAGGGAAATCAGCGTGCTCTTGCCCGACCCGCTCGAGCCGACGAGGGCCGTCGTGGATCCGGCGCGCGCCGTCAGCGAAATGCCGCGCAGCACCGGCACACCGGGCTGGTAGGAAAAATCGACATGGTCGAGCACGATGTGACCGTCGACGTCGTCGAGCGGGCTCTTGCCGACCTCTGCATCGAATTCGGTCGCCATCGCAAGAACCTCTCGAATACGGTCGAGGCCCGCAAACGCTTCGCTGACCTGCGTCCCGATCTCGGCGATTTCGACCAGCGGAAACGCCACGAGTCCGGTAAAGAACACATACATGACGAAGTCGCCCAGTGTCATCGTCCCGGCCAGGATGGCGCGCCCTCCCACCACGATCATGAGGACCCCGATGACCCCAAGGATGATCGTGGTGAACGCCGTCAGCAGGGAGATCCCGGTGATGGTCCGGGCGATGTTGCGGAACAACCGATGGACGCCACGCGCAAACACGAGCTGTTCGGATCGTTCCGCCACATAGGCCTTCACGACGCGCACGCCGCTCAACGTTTCGGAGAGGCGTCCCGTCACTTCGGCGTTGATCTTCCCGCGATCGCGGAAGATCGGACGGAGCCGCTTGAACGCGAATGCCATCGCGCCACCGAACGTGCTGAGCACGATCAAGGTCATCGTGGTGAGTTGCCAGTTGAGCCAGAAGAGCACACCGAGCGCGATGCCCGCGGTCACCAATCCGCCGGTGAGCCGAACCAACCCGGTGCCAACCAGGTTGCGGATACCCTCCGCGTCGGTCATCACCCGGGAAATCAGCACGCCGGTCTTGGTCGAATCGAAGTAGCTCACCGGCAACCGCGCGATGTGCGCCTGCACGCGTTTCCGCATGTCGGTGATGGCCCGTTGGGCCGATACGCCAAGCACCTGGGACAGCGCAAACGACGTCGAGGCCTGCACGAGCGTGGCCGCGCCCACCGCCACTCCGAGCCACAGCAGCAGGTCGGCCCGGGAGTTCCCGACGACCTCGTCAATGAGGAACTTGGACGATCCCGGCAGGACGAGCCCGGCGAGCCGATTCGCCACCATCAGCACCGCTCCAATGCGCAGTCGCCGGCGATGGCTCCAGATCATCTCGCGTGCTTCGCGCCATACCTCTGAGAGCGGAATCCGACGTTTTGGCGTATCAGTCACCAGGACGCTCTTCCTGCAGACGAAGACCCAACGGACCGCGAGGCTCCACCAACATAACACCCCGCCCGGGCTCCCTAGCCATCGGTGCGCCGTCCCGTATCTTCACCGCATGACGTACGCGTTGATGAGTTCCGGCGGCAAGGACTGCACGCTCGCCCTCGATCGAGCCCGGCGACAGGGGTACGACGTGCGCTACCTCGCCAACATCTACGAGGGGCTCACGGGACGGATCCGCTTCCATGGATTGCGTCGCGAACTCATCGAGACCCAGGCATGGGCGACGGGATTGGAACCGATCCTCGACCACACCCATCCGGAGGACTTCGAGCCGGTGTTTCAGCGGTTGCTCCAAGGACTGAAAGCGCGCGGCTGCGCCGGGGTCCTCTTCGGCAACATCCATCTCGCCGACGTGCGCGCCTGGTACGAAGAGCGGGTGATCGCGTCGGGTCTCGCCCACATCGAGCTCGTGTGGGGCGAACCCTCGATGGAACTCGTGCATGAGGTGGTCGAACGCGGCTACCATGGACTCGTGGTCAGCGTCGACCTGAGTCAGGCCGCCGCGCCGTTCCTCGGACGGGAGCTCGATGCCGACTTGTTGACGGACATCGGCATCACCGAGGATCTCGATCCCTGCGGCGAACGTGGCGAGTTCCATACCTTCATCTATGATGGCCCGGAGTTCCGTCATCCCGTCCCCTTCGAACGCGGCCAGATCGTCGACAAGGAAGGACACCGGTTTGTCGACCTCGTGCCGGTCGCGCGGTGAGGCCCTTCCTCACCGCCGCTTCCCCCCGACATGGCACGCATCCCGTTCACAATTGACACGACCGGAACCGAGTTCACCGCGATGCGGGGCTCGATCCGATGTGAGCCACCGCACCTCGTGATCGAGTACGAGACGACAGACGACTTCACGGGCTCGCGGCACACGTCCGCACCGCGAGAGGTCCGGGTGCCCATCGGTGACGTCGCGAGCGTCCATTGCGCCCGATCATGGCGTGGCGCGCGGCTCACCGTGCGCACCACGTCCGGGCGGCCTCTGGGCGGACTGCCCACCGCCCGACCCGCCGAGGTCACCCTGCGTTTTCATCGCAAGGACCGAGACCGGGTCGCGCAGTTTGCGGCCGAGGTGCGGCGCGCGTGTCGCGGTCCGTGACGCCCACCACGCCGCCGGCGACCGGCACCAAATGGCGCACGCTGCTGTTGCTGTCGTGCGCGGAATTGCTCGTCATGAGCCTGTGGTTCTCGGCCACCGCGGTCGTGCCGCTCCTGACGGACCACTGGCAGGTCTCCAGCGGCGCCGCCGCGTGGCTCACCATGTCGGTGCAGCTCGGGTTTGTCGCCGGGGCGTTGGCCAGTGCGCTGCTGAATGTCGCGGACGTGTGGCCGCCCCGGGCCGTGTTCGCCGTCGGGGCGTTCGTCGGATCGATCGTCAACCTCGCCATCCCGCTGTTGCATCCCTCGTTCGCCGTCGCCATCGCGCTGCGCGCCGTCACCGGGATGAGCCTGGCGCTCGTCTACCCGGTGGGAATGAAGATCATGGCGACCTGGACGCGCGACGATCGGGGTCTCGGTATCGGGATCCTGGTTGGCGCGCTCACGGTCGGATCGGCGTCGCCGCACCTCGTGCGCGGGTTGGGCGGAATTGGCGCGTGGGAGCCGGTGATGATCGCCGTGTCGCTGCTCGCCATCGGCGGCGGGCTGCTCGGCATCGTGGTGGGACGGACCGGTCCGTACGGCGCGACGATTCCGCCGTTCCAGTGGCACTACCTCGGCCGCGCGCTCACGACGCGCTCGTTGCGACTCGCCAATCTCGGATACCTCGGGCACATGTGGGAACTCTACGCGATGTGGACCTGGATCCCGCTGTTTCTCGCCGGCGCGTTCGCCACGAGCGGCTGGACCGAGGGGGCCGCGTCGGTTGCCGTGTTTGCCGTCATCGGTGCCGGTGGCATCGGCAGCGTCGTTGCCGGGACGTTGGCCGACCGCTGGGGCCGCGTACCCACCACGGTCCTGAGCATGGGCGTGAGCGGTGCATGTGCGCTGACCATCGGGCTGCTTTTCGTGGGGCATCCCGTCCTGGTCATGGCGGTTGCGCTCGTCTGGGGGTTCGCGATCGTCGCGGATTCGGCCCAGTTCAGTGCGGCCGTGAGTGAGTTGGCAGACCCGGAATACATCGGCACGATGCTCACCGCGCAGACGGCGATGGGGTTCCTGCTCACCATCGTCTCGATCCGTCTCATTCCGGCGGCCGTGGCGTTGGTCGGCTGGCGCTGGGCGTTCGCCGTCCTCGCCATCGGGCCGGCATGCGGATCGTGGGCCATGTGGCTGTTACGACGAACGCCGGAGGCGGACCGGATGGCGAGCGGACGGGGGTAGGCTGTTGAGCGCTCAGACACCAAGTCGCTCCCACCTCCACCACACGGCCCCCCCAACCAAGACCCCATCATGCCCGTTCCGCCTTCATCGGGAACCGCGGGGGCGTTTTGCGCCTTATCCAGGTGTCCGCTGACGTACTCAACCAGAACAGGGGGGTGTTTCACATGAAGCAACTGCTAGCGGCCGGAGGCGCGGTGGCATTGATGCTGTTCGCGGCACCGGCCAGCGCCCAGGACATGGGTGCCAAGCCCGAGGGGCACGCGATGACCATCACCGGGACGGTGGTCGACATCTCGTGCAAGTTCAGCTTCGGCCTCACGGGTGACGGTCACCGCATGTGCGCGCAGGTGTGTGCCGACCAGGGTGTCCCGCTCGCCATCCTCGGCAGCGACGGCAAGCTCTACATCCCGACGAGCACCGCCATGCCCGGCGGGGATCAGAACGGACGCCTCAAGGAGTTCGCCGAGCAAAGCGTCCGCGTGAGCGGCACGGTGTACGAAGCCGGCGGCGCGCGCGCGATTCAGATCGAAAGCGTGCGGCGATCATAATGTCGCTTCGTGGCTGGGGTTGGACCACCGGTTCGCTCGCGGTGCTGGTCGCCGCGGGGGGGCTGTACTCCTTCGGGCGCCCGGCGGCGCCCAGCGGCCCGGTGGCCCTCCCCAACCCGAATGCGCAGGCACCCGAGGTACGGGAGGTGCGCGGCGTGCGCCACGTGCTCACGACCCAACCTGCCGAGCAGATCGTGGTCGACAGCGCGACGCCCTCCGATCCGGTGCGGCTGCTGTGGTTTCAGGGTCGGACTGCCATACCGACCGCGCGCGGCGCGATCGTACTGGACGGGGCGGCCGCGCCGATTCGTTTCGACGCGCGGTTGCGGTCGGAACGCTTTCGACTCCATCTCGACGGACGGGAGGTCGCGAGCGTCGCGATCGAAGGCGACAGCACCATATGGGTCGCGACACGCGAGGGCAGCATTCTGAGGGTGGGCGCCGACGGGGCCGCTGCCGATTCGGTAACACCGGCCTTCGACTACAGCCACCTCCTGTCCGACCCGCGGGGCCGTGTCTGGGCAATCCGATCACCCGAGCAATTCGCCTTTCCGTTCCGCATGACCCCGGAACCGCTCATCGCCGCGGTTGGCCACAGCGCCGCCTTCGCCGTGGCCGCGCGTCAGCCTGCCGTGGCGTTGTTCATCCACCTCGTCAACGCCGGTCGCGCCGCGTTCGGCCCGGACGGCAGCATGTACTTCGCGCCGTTCATTCGCGACGAGATCATCCGTTTCGGGCCGGAAGGCGATACGGTGTGGGTCGCGTCGCGCGGGCTGCCCCACGGTGTGGAAGAACCGACGTTCGAGCTGGACCCTTCCGGTGCGCCGTTGCTCGACTACGCACCGGTCAACCTCGGCCTCCAGTTCGGACCTGACGGAATGCTCTACGTCCTCTCGACGCCCGGCTTCACGACGTCCGAAGCCCGGCTCGACGTGATCGATCCAGCATCCGGCATCGTCCGGCGCACGGCGACGATGCCATCCCTCCCCTCCGTCGCGGTCACCGCGGCGGGGCGGGTGCATCTGCTGAACGATTTCCGCCTCCTGACGGGCGTGGCGCCCGCCGAACGGGAAGCGCTCCAGCCGTTCGACCTCGAACGAATGGGCGGCGGGCGGATCACTCTGGCCGGCTACGCGGGTCGGGTCGTCCTCGTGAATTTCTGGGCGTCGTGGTGCGCCCCATGCCGCGACGAGATGCCCGCGTTGGATTCGCTGGCGGCCGAATTCGCCGACGAGCCGTTCGCCTTCGTCGCTCTGTCGGACGACGTCGATTCCGGGAAAGCACGCGCGTTCATCGAGGAATTCGGCTTCGACTTCCCGGTCGGATTGGGACACGGCAAACTGCGGCCACAGTACCACTACATCGGTCTGCCGTTCACCGTGTTGGTCGACGCGCATGGGCGGATCATCCAGCGATGGTCGGGCTATGCCGGCGGGGACCAGATCGCGCAGTTGCGCGCGGTGATCGGCAGCGAACTGGATCGGCTCGCGGACGTTGCGCCGGTCGCGCCCGGTCACGAGGGACACCACTAGAAACACCAGTTCGCAACTACGGTTACGTAATTCGGGTCTTCAGGGAACCGTGTGGGTTCCCGGTCGGGTTTTCCGGACGAGGTTAAGGAGGCACACTCCTCGGCATCGCCCCTCCCCCCGCGTTGGACCGCAGAGAGCGCAGAGGACGCAGAGGGCTTGCGGCACCCGCGACAGGTTCCAGTCGGGCGACCCGAGCATTGGTCATAAACGGGCACTTCCACCCCCAACAACTCCAGATCGCAATGGGCACGAAGGGGAGCGACGGGAAATCAGACGGAGACCCTCTGCGTCCTCCGCGTCCTCTGCGGTATACATGGGCGGCTGGGGTGGGGCCCCCCCTGCGGCCGCACCGGTCTCCGCGAGCGGCCCCTACCCCTCCGCGGGTTGGGCATCGGACCCGTGACAACCCATACGAAACACCGAAGATCCCGTAATCCACCGCAGAGACCACAGAGAAACCACCTCCACCGCACATTCGACCGACTGCCCCTCCGCGGCATCGGCGTGCGCCGCGGTGAAGACGATGCGGCGGGCGCGTTCCGGTATTTGTGGGGCGTGTACTCGACGAACCGCGGGCGTCCCGAGGACGCAGCGAGGGCGGGGTTGCCCACCCGCGAGACGGTCCACGGGTACCCGAGCGCATTATCTTGTGGGGGCCCACGACCGGACGCTCGCATGCCATCGATCGATCCACCCCCTCTGCTCACCGCATCACAGATCCAACGGCGTGTTGCCGAATTGGCGACCACGATTTCGCATGACTACGCCAGCCGTGAACCCCTGGTCCTGATCGGCGTGCTGAAAGGGGCTTTCATCTTCCTCGCGGACCTCGCCCGGCGTCTCACGGTACCGCACCGGATCGAGTTCGTCGCGCTATCACGCTACGGGGATCGCGGGATCGTGGGCGGCGAGTTGCGAATCGACATGGACCTGCGGGAAGGCATCGAGGACGCGCATGTCATCATCGTGGAGGACATCGTCGACAGCGGGCAAACGTTGGCCTGGCTGATCGGGGCGCTCGCCCGGCGCAATCCGGCGTCGTTGAAAACCATTGCGCTGGTCCAAAAGCCCGACCGGACGGAAGTGGACGTGCGAATCGATTATCTCGGATTCGAGATACCCGACAAATGGGTGGTGGGCTACGGCCTGGACTACAAGGACCGCCACCGCACGCTCCCCTACATCGGCACCATTACTCCAGATTGAACAACCCGTGCCCGACGCAGTGCGGGGAGACCCGTGGCGGTCAGCGTCCCGCCATCATGGCGTCGCGCGTCGCCTTGAACTCCGTCCCCTCCCGCCAGTTGGGGAAATCGCGGCTGTTGGCGAGCCGATAACCAATCCGAAACAGCATCGCCACGTCGTCCACCATGCCGCTGAGATCCCACGCGGGGTCGTACTCGTCCGATGGCTTGTGGTAGCGCTCGGCCGTGTACTCGTCCAGCCGCGCCATGGTCCACGCCTCACCATGTTCGACGTGGTCGATCCCGGGATCGAGATAGAGCGCCGGAACCCCGCGTTTGGCAAACGAGAAATGGTCCGACCGATAGTAGTAGCCCTTTTCCGGCTCCGGATCCGGTCGGACCGCCCGGTTCTGATCGGCGGCGGCATACTCGACGTAATCATCGAGTGCGGAGTTGCCGTATCCCACCACGGTAACATCCCGCATCCGCCCGATGGTGTTCAACGCGTCCATGTTGAGTGCGGCGACGGTTTGCGCCAGCGGCACCACCGGATTGTCCGCGTAATGGGATGACCCGAGTAGCCCCTGCTCCTCGGCGGTGACCGCAAGAAACAGAACCGACCGGGACGGAGCCGTTCCGACCGCCTGGAACGCCTCGGCGATCTCGAGAAGCGCCGCGGTTCCGGTCGCGTTGTCCTTGGCACCGTTGAAGATCTGATCGCCACCTCGGTTGGGATCGGTTCCGAAGTGATCCCAATGCCCCATGTAGATGATATACTCGTCGCGGTGGTCGGTCCCCGGAAGCAACGCCAGGAAGTTGCGTGAAATCGATCGCTCGATCTGGTTCTGCAAACTGACCGAAACGCGTACATCGAGCGGCACCGCCGCAAAATCCCGCTGCCGTGCGCGCTGCGTGAGCTGGTCGTAGTCCCGTCCACCCGCCTGGAAGATGGCGCGGGCGGTCTCGAGCGTGATCCATCCTTCGAGCGCCACGCGCGACATGTTGCCGTCGGCCGCCTCGAGGCTGAACTGCGGCCCCGTCCAGCTGTTTTCGACCACCTCCCACGGATACGCCGCCGGCGCCGTTTCATGAACGATCAGCGCCCCGTCCGCCCCTTGCCGCGCCGCTTCCTCGAACTTGTACGTCCAGCGACCGTAGTAGGTCATCGCGTTGCCCCTGAACAACGCCGAATCGCCCGTGGCGAACCCCGGATCGTTCACCAGGATCACGACCGTCTTGCCCCGCACGTCGAGCCCCGCATAGTCGTTCCAATCGTACTCGGGCGCGACGATACCGTATCCCACGAAAACGAGATCGGAATTCTCCAGCGACACGGCATCGACCACGCGCTTCGTCCACGCCACGAAGTCGGCGCGGTATCGGTAGCGTTGCGTCCCGCTGGAGCCACGAATCACCAACTCGGCGCCGGGTGCGGCCGTCGAGCGGACGAGCGGCACGTCCTGATAGAAACTCGTGCCGTTGCCGGGTTCGAGCCCCAAGGCCGTGAACTGCGCCTCCAGGTACTCCATCGTGCGGTCCTCGCCGAACGACGAGGGGCCGCGGCCTCCGAATTCATCGGACGCCAAGGCGGCGATCCGCGTTCCAAGGTCGGTGGCGGTGATGCTCTCGACCGCCGCCCCGGGGACCGCCAGTTCGCCGCCGCACGCGGCAGTGAACAGGGCGATCGGTATGTTCCGGCGGAGCTGCTTCATGGCGACCCTATCAGTTGTTATTCGCTCCAGCGAGAATCCACTGGCGGATGAGATCGATCTGGGCCGCCGACAAGAACGGACCGCCCAATGGCATCCGGTCTCCCGAGCCCCCCACGCCAACCTGCGTCCCCTGGATCTTGTGCACGAGGTAGCTCGAGTCGGGAAGGGACGGCCGCACCCGCATCATAGCCGGCAATTCCATCGACGCCACATTGACGATGTTGGCGTACGCCTGCCCCGCCGAGAGATTCATTCCCTGTTGCGGGGCGGCACCCGCGTGGCACCCGGACAGCGCGCATCTCGCGGTGAAAATCGGCTGCACGTGGGCCGCAAACGTCGGCGGGATCACCGTGACGACGGCCGTGTCGGCGAAACCGAACGCGGTCACGATGATGTTGGTGCTGCCGACCCCCTCACCCGTAGCCAATCCCGAGCCGTTCACCGTCGCCACCGCGATATCATCGGACGACCAAACGGCTGGTTCACTCGCCACGACAAACCCGTTGGCGTCGACGGCGCCGCCGGTAAACTGGACCGTGCCTCCGATGGCCACGCTCGCCGCCGCGGGAGCAATGGCGGCGCCGACCGGCGTCTGACTGACCGTCACCGTCGCCGATCCGTTCTTCCCGTCCGCGCTGGCCGAGATCGTCGCCGTGCCGTTGGCCACAGCTTCCACGACCCCAGCGGCACTCACCGTGGCGACCGCCTCGTCCGACGAGGTGAACGCGAACGTGACGCCCGCAACCGCCGCCCCGTCGACGTCGCGTCCCTCGGCGGTCACCGTCGCCGTCGCCGCGATGCTGTTGAGGGTTATCGGCCCGGAGGTCACCGCCACCGAGGCAACGCCCACGGTCACGGTTGCCTCACCGGTGACCGACGACCCCGTCTCGGTCGCCGTGATCGTGGCGGAACCGCGTCCCACCCCGGACACCAATCCGTCCCCGTCGACGGTCGCGACCGTCGCGCTCGACGAGGACCAGGTAAATGTGCCGGACACGGTGCCGCCAGACCCGTCCTTGGCCTGCGCGCTGAGTTGCAGCGTGCCACCGACGACCGCCGCGTCACCACCCGATACCTGAACCGATGCTACGCTCTCGTCGTTGGGATCGGTCGTGGCGCCGCATCCTGCGGCAACGCCAAGTATGGCACAAAGCCCAACCGCAACTGACGGACGAAGACGGACCACAAGACCTCCCTGAGAAATGATCAAGAAAACCCGCGAACTACCGGCCGCCCCGGCGTCTCAGCCGTGCGGCAAGCAAGACGATCAACACGATGCCGTAGATCTCCGGTCGCCGCCGGTCGGCTTTCACCAGCCAGAGAAAATGGCATACGCCGCCCGCCGCGGCCAGATACGCGAGGCGGTGGAGTTGTGACCACCGCCGGCCCAACCGCCGGATCCAGCCTTTGGTCGACGTCACCGCGAGCGGGATCAACATGACGAAGCTGGTGAACCCTACGGTGATGTACGGCCGCTCGGCAATATCCTCCAGGATGAACGCGAACCCGAAGAACTGATCCAGGACGATGTAGGTCAGGAAGTGCAGGCAGACGTAGAAGAACGCGAACAGCCCGAGCATGCGGCGGTAGCCGGCGATCCGGTTCCAACTCGTGAGGCGCCGGACCGGGGTCACTGCCAGCGTGATGACCAGAAACGTCAGTCCCCATTTTCCCGTGCGGTGGGTGATTTCGGTGATGGGTTCGGCCCCGAGCGCATCGCGCGCCACGTCGAGCAGCAGGAGAGCGAACGGAGCCGTGCACAGCAGGAAAACGGCGGGCTTGAGAACCCGCCGAGACGTGATCGCCACTGGTGGCACCCACCTAGAAGTTGACTCGGAGATCGAGACCTTCATACAGATGACCGACCTGGTCGGCGTAGCCGTTGAACAGTAGGGTCGGCCGGCGGCGGAACTCGCCCACTCGGCGCTCGCGGGCCTGACTCCAGCGCGGGTGATCGACGTCGGGATTCACGTTGGAATAAAACCCGTACTCATTGGACGCGTATTGTTGCCAGCTATTGAGCGGCTGGGCGCGAGTGAAGCGGATGCTCACCACCGACTTGATGCTCTTGAAACCATACTTCCACGGGATGACGAGTCGTATCGGCGCCCCATTCTGGTTCGGGAGCATCCGGCCGTACAGCCCCACGGTGAGCAGGGTCAGCGGGTGCATCGCTTCGTCCAGCCGCAGCCCTTCGACATAGGGCCATTCCAGCACGCGGCGGCGTTGTCCCGGCATCTGCTCCGGATCGAGGAGCGTCTTGAATTCGACAAACCGCGCATGCGACGTGGGTTCGACGCGTGTGATCAGGTCGGCGAACGAGAACCCCATCCAGGGAATCACCATGGACCACCCTTCGACGCATCGCAGTCGATACACCCGTTCCTCCAGCGGGGACAGCTTCAGGAGATCCTCGATGTCCCACGTCCCCGGCTTGTGCACTTCACCTTCGACCACCACCGACCAGGGCCGCGGGCGGAGTGTGCCGCCGTTCTTCGCCGGGTCGTCCTTGCCCGTGCCAAACTCATAGAAGTTGTTGTAGGTGGTGACGTCCTCGTACGGCGTCAACTCATCTTCGCCCGGCGGGCCCTCCGCGGCCGCGGCTCGGGACCCGCGGCCCCGTGCTGCGGCAAGCCCGGGGAACGCGACCCCGGCGGCCACCCCTCCTGCCGCACGCATGAACTCCCGACGGTTCCAGTAGAGCGATTCATCGGTGATTGCTGACGTGGCAATATCCGGGGCACGTCTGATCAACATCGGGCCTCACTATCCGAGGTAGGTGGCGGGATCAGCCCTTTTATAACACCGCGCAGCTCCGGGAGTTCCCATTCCGACCTCAAACGCCGAGTCTTTCGCGGATGTTGCTCAGGCGGGCACTGGCTTCCTCGAGCAGATCCACGGTCTTGCAGAATGCAAAGCGCACATACTTGCGCCCGAGGTCAGGCTGGCTGTAGAAACTCGACCCGGGAACGGGCGCGACGCCGAATTCGCCGGTGAGGCGCCTGGCGAACGACACATCCGATTCCTTGCTCAAGGTCGAGAAATCGGCAAGCACGTAGTACGCACCTCGCGGAACCCCACACGTAAACCCGGCGGCGTTGAGGCCCGCCACCAGCACGTCGCGACGCGCTCGATAGCCCGCGATCAGCGCCTCGTAGAAGTCGGGCCCTAACTGCTCCAGGCCGGCGGCAACCCCCTCCTGGAGCGGCGCGGGCGCACCGACGGTGAGAAAGTCGTGCACCTTGCGAATCGCATCGGTGATGCCGTGCGGCGCGACGATCGTCCCGACCCGCCAGCCGGTGACGGAGAACGTCTTGGACGCCCCACTGATCGTGATGGTGCGCTCGCGCATGGCAGGCAACGTCGCGAGTGGGACATGCTCGCCGTCGAACACGATGCGTTCGTAGATCTCGTCCGTGATGGCCAGGACGTTGTTGGCGATGCACAGGGTCGCGATCTCCGACAGCTCGGCGCGCGAAAAGACGCGACCCGTCGGGTTGTTGGGCGTATTCAACACGATCGCCCGCGTGCGGGGGGAAAAGGCCCGGGCGATCCGCTCGATCGGCAGCGCGCCCTCGAACGGCACCGGGACGAACACCGGCTGCGCGCCGCACAGAATGGCATCCGGGCCGTAGTTCTCATAGAACGGCTCGAGGATGATCACCTCGTCCCCCGGATCGACCGTGGCGAGCAGCACCGACGCCATCGCTTCGGTGGCTCCACACGTCACCGTCACGTGGCGCTCCGGGTCGACCTCCATCCCATACCACGCGGCGTACGTCGCGGCCAGCGCTTCCCGCAACCGGGCCGCCCCCCACGTGACGGCATATTGGTTGACGTTGTCGCGGATGGCCCGGGCCGCCGCTTCCTTCACGACGTCGGGCGCGGCGAAATTGGGGAACCCCTGGGCGAGATTGATCGCCTTGTGTTGGGATGCCAGACGGGTCATGCCGCGGATAACCGATTCCGTGAACCCGTGCGTGCGTTTGGCGGTCAGTGGACTTGGCATGGGTGCGGAATATGCAGTCGAATCCCGCTATGCGGTACGGCGCACGGCCGCAACAGCCGTCAGGTCGGCAAGGTGAGCGTGATCGCGGTCCCGACGCCGGGCTCGCTGGTGGCCGCGATGAGACCGCCCCATGACTCCACCAGACGCTTGCAGATGGCCAAGCCAAGCCCCGTGCCGCTGGTGGTCGTCGAGAATTGCGGCTCGAACACGCGCGGCAGATCCTCCGCCGCGATCCCGCGCCCATCGTCCCGCACGGCGACGGCCACGCGGCCGTCGGACCGCTCGACCGACAGGACGATCGAGCGGGCGCCGGCCCCTTTGGCGTTCTCGATCAGGTTGATCAGCACTTCTTTCAGTTCGTCGCGACGAGCAATCGCGTGCAACACGGCATCGGCCTGTACATGGACCAAATCCTGCTCGCCGAGGTTGTACAGTGCCGCCGTGTCGCGGCAGGCATCGGCAACGTCGATCGGCACGAGCGGTTCCTTTTCGGCGGGCGGGGCGCCAAACCGTGAGAACGCCCGGGCAATCGCGTCGAGCCGTTCGATCTCGTCCAGCATCTGCCGGCTGGTGCGGTCGAGCGTGGCGGCATAATCGCCGCGCGGGGCGTCGAACGAACGCTGCAGGTGCTGGATGCCGAGCCGGATCGGCGTCAGCGGGTTCTTGATCTCGTGCGCGACCTGTCGCGCCAGCTCACCCCACGCGAGCACGCGGACCGCCCGCGCGAGCTCACTGATATCATCGAGCGTCACCACCCAGCCGGTCGCATCACCGGTGAGCGGCGTGACCTGCGCCCTGATCTGACGTTCCTCGATCGTGAATTCGCACGGGGCGACCTCTTCGCGGGCCTGCGATACCGCGCGAACCCACCGCCAGACGGGAATCCACTCGGCGGGGGACTGCTGGGACACGGGTCGTCCCACCGCGAGCCGCCGGCCGAGCAGTCGCTCGGCTGTCGGATTCGCCATCGTCACCGCCAGGCGGTCGTCCATGGCAATGACGCCCGTCGCGACGTTGCGCAACACGGCAACCGTGCGCTGCCGTTGGGCTTCGAGGGCCGCGCGCGTGGCGTGCACGTCGCTCGCCATGCGGGTGAAGGCGTTCATGACCGGTACGAACTCGTCAGGCGCATCACGCCCAAACGGACTCGGCACTTCGCCGCGACCGACTTGATCGGCCGCCTGTCGCAGCAACTGCACCGGCTCCCCGAGGGCGCGGGCGGCCAACGTCGCCAGCCCGGCGGCGATGCCAAGACCCAACAGCGTGACAAACGCCAATCCGAAGGCCAGGTCGCGCTCGCTCCGGACGAGCACCGCGTCTTCCACGAGGCGCGGCACCGCCAACACCGCTGTCCGGTCCTGGCGTCCACCCAGATTGCGGTATCCGATCCGCGTTTCGTGCGTCGCCACCCGCTCGTCGGTCGTGATCTCCGGGAGGTCCGCATCGCCCAGCGCCTGGTGCACGTGGCGTGGGAGATAGTGGTCGAGCACGCCCAGCTCGACCAGCACCGGCGCGCTCGCCTGACGTAACGCGCCCTCCTCATACAACACCAGCTCGGCACTCAGCCGATCGGCGAGATCGTCCAGTTCCCGCATCACGAGCGCATCAGGCTGGTTGACGAAATCGCGCGCACGGATGGCGGCGTCTTCGAGCGTCTGACCGATGATGAGGTCGCGACTGCGCCGCGCTTCGTTCTTGAGCCCGCGCGCCGTCCAGAGCGCGAATCCAACCGTCGGGACGACAATGAACACCGCGAAGGCCAGTCCGAGACGGGCGCGGTAGGAGCGGGGCGCCAGCAGCTTGCGCACTGCGAGCCACCCCTCCAACATGCCGGCGATCCCCTCTGACGCCAACCACAGCAACCCGATCAGCACGACGTTGAGCGTCGCGACCAGCACGCCGCGTACGAAAAGGCCGCTGAACCCGCCCAACGCGATCGTGGCATGGAGGTGGCGCTCCCCGACCCCGAACCCGAGTCGCTCGTCGCCGCGAACGGTCCACCCTTCCCGCCGCCAATTCAACCGGCCTGATGGGGTCACCGCCCCGATGATCGGCTCGGTGATCGCCATTTCGTACGGGCGTGGCACGACGCGTTCGCCGCGCAGGAAACTCGCGATCCGCACCGGTTCGATGACCCGTGACCGCGGGCCAAGGCTCACCGTGACCGCCGAGCCGTCCGGGAATGGTACCGTGAGCACGTAGTGGGCACCGGCGGCAAGAAGGAGTTCATCGACCCGAGGGGCGAACCGGGCCGACGACGTCTCCGCGAGTTGCCGGAGCAACGCCTCATCGATGTCCAGGCTCGCCAGTTCGAGGCGCGCGACCACCGCGCCGGCCGGAGACCAGGACACCAAGCTCGACGGGTATCCGTCGTTGTACAGCACCGAGCGGCTCCAGCGACCGTACAATTCGCCGGCGGTCCGCGGCAGCTCGTCTTCCTGCAAGCGCGAACCGAACCGTTCGAGTAATCCGACCGCCACCGGATCGCCTCCCTGGCGCAGGCCCGAGGCGTCGCGTTCGGCAAGCAGGAGACGACCCTCCGTGGCGGCACGCCACGTCAGCAGCGCGGCGGCGGTGCCGGCCACAATCGCCACCGTCACGACGAGTCGAAGACGAGGAGCCGGCTGAATAGCCAGGGCGATTGCCGGTAGCCACACGTAGAAGTACCAGGGTGCCCATCCGGTGACCGGCTGCCAGGTCACGAGCCCGATGAGCGCGGCGAGAGCCGCCCACACGCCGGCAACCCACGCCATCCAGGGCTGCGCGATGGTCTCCCCCGTACCGCGTACGAACGCCGCCGCGAGCATGACCAAGGCGCCGGTGGCGAGCGTGACAAGCACCTCCCACTGCAGCCACAGCCCCAGGTCCGGACCGGCGTCCGGCGGCGTGATACCCGCCGCCAGCACCTGTAACACCGAGGGCGTCACCACGATCATCGAGGCCGCCGCCACGTAGCTCCACCAGCGGAGCCGAATCCCGCGGCGCCACAAACCGGCCGCCGCCAGCAGCACCAGCGTCGCCGTGATGATGAGATGGCCCGCCGAACTCGAGAGCGGACCGAGCAGCTCCGAGAAATACGTCGCCGAGGAGAATGACATGCCCAGCGGCAACCCCGACCCGGCGGGCGTGAACAGCAGCAACCCGCCCAGCACCGCCGTGGCGCCCACGCGCGCCGCCAGGCCGCCAAACACGATCAGCGGAACCAGGGTCGCCAACGCGACCATCGCGGCGCGATCACTGCCCTCCGCCAGCAGCCGCAACTTGTAGCTGCCCTGGGTCGGCGGCACGAGCCGGACGCTGAACAGCGTGTCGGGCCGCGTCTCGGTTCCAGCACACGACGGGAGACAATAGTCGAACACGTCCGCCCAATACGGCCCTCGTCCCGCGCCGAAGAACTCCAACTCGACGCCGGTCTCACGACTGAATGCGGCCGCGACCGTCCGGTCGCGGTTGGGCACGGCCTCATCGGCGTACAGCAGCACGTGCGCCACGGCGACCGCCCCGCCCATTCCCTGGCGCCATGCCTCCAGCTTGGCGTAGAATGGGGTGATGCGAGCTCCGAGCCCCGAGTCCGCCGCCGTCACAGGCGGGAGTCGGTGTCGCCCCGCCCAGACCCACGGCCGGCCCGTCGAATCGAAGACGACGACCCCGCGCTCCGGGGACTGCCCGCCCACGGCCGACGCGAGGCGTTCGGCGGCAACGTCGCGGCTGGCACCCGACTGCGCGGCCCCATACTGGGCGAGCGCCTCGACCTGCTGCACCGCTTCTTCGAGAGTCGTGGCAAGACGCTCGCCCGCCTGCTGCACAAGCCCCCACCGCACACCCGTTGAATCCGCCGCCCAGTTGGTCTCGGCGGCGGCACGTCGCCGGGTTGACGCGGTGGTGACCCACGCCCCCAGCAGCGCGAGCACGGCGAGCAAAATGGGGCCCACCCGGCGACCCGCGTCCCTCGCCGTCACCAGGACGGCCAGCGAGGCGAATATCAGGATCGTCGCTGCCGGCACGGGGCCGGGCCGGGCCAGCCAGAGCCCCAGCAGCCCGACTTGCGCCAGGCCAACGATCTCCCAATGAGCCAGCCGCATTCGTCTCACACCCGGCCTCTATCGATCAAATACATGTCTCCCGCGCGGATCCGGGCAGCGCTCGCGCGGGATCCGCGGATCATCCTGCCCGTTGGTACGACCGAACAGCACGGCCCTCATCTCCCGGTCGGCGCCGATACGATCATCGTCGAACGGCTCGCGGACGACCTCTCGGCCGAATTCGGGGTGTTGCGGGCCCCGACGGTTGAATATGGTGTAAATGTGGCCACTCGCACGCCGTACCCCGGAAATGCCAGCGTCCGCCGGAAGACGCTCCACCGATTCATGAACGATCTCGTCGGCTCGTGGGAAGAAGGCGGTGTGGAACAGCTCATCATCCTCACGGCCCATGGGTACGACCCGCATCAGGAGGCGCTGAGCACGATTCGCACGACCAGGGCATCGGTACGGACGGTGGATATCTTCACGGTCCCGATCGATACCGCCGAGCCGGCCCTGCCGATCCACGGGGGCGAGTTCGACACGTCGCTCTTGCTCTACCTCGACGCATCGCTCGTCTCGCTCGAGGACGCGCAAGACTACCTTCCCTCCCGCCGGCCGTCGCGTTCGGTCTGGACGCTTCCAGCCGATAGCCCCGGCTCCGTCGGCATGCCGACGCGTGCATCCGCCGAAATCGGTCGGCACCTGTATGGCCTCATCTATCGCCGAATTGCGGAGCGGCTTTTCGGTCAACGCGCCGCACCACCCCACAGGAGGGATTCAGCGTGAGGGCCGTGCGCATCGCCGCAACGTGCGGCTGGGGCTTGCTGATCGCCTCTGCGGCGCTCGCTCAGGTGCCGAATCAGGACCACGGCGTCCTGCTGGTACGGCGCGGCACGGCCGCGATCGGTCGCGAGGAGTTCACCATCGCGCGAATCCAGGCCCCCGGCGGCGGCACGGCCGTCACGATTTCGTCGATCAACCGGTATCCTCCCACGCCGGCGCGGCGGACATTCGTCCGGTTCGGGCCTCGCCGCCTGACGGTGCGGCTCGAAACGCCGTCAACCGAAGTCGCGCGAGAGTACCCCGCTGGCGCCTCGCTGGTGGCCGATGACTCGGTCTTCGCCGTGTACGCGATGGCCGCCTCCACCCCAACCGGCCAGATCCGCCTGTACTACCCGCGGAGCGGCGAGCGCGGGGTCGCCCGGCTGCACGATCGCGGGATGGCCGAGACCTCCATCGGGGAGGGCCAGCGGACCTTGCACCACCTGGTCATCGACCGAGGTGGGAACGGCGAAATCCACCTGTGGTTCGACCCGGAGGGCCGGCTGATGAAGGTCGGTTTGCCCAGCCAGCAGTTGGTGGCCGAACGCGAGATCTAGCCACTCGGCCTCGCGCCCTGACCGCTCACTGTCACACCCTGAAACCTTCCGGCACCCGCCAGCGTATTCTGGTGCGACACCGCTTGGCCACCACTCAGCCACATAGGGATATGACGATGTTTCGCTGCCTTGTTGCTTCATGCGTTTTGGCGGCCGGGCTGGCCGCCCCGATCGCCGCTCAGCAGCCGGCGGTGCCGTCCGCACCGCAGTCGCTGGGCTTGGCGGATGCCATCGATCTCGCGCGGCAGTACAACCCGAGTTTCCGCCAGATCACGAACGATCAGGGACCGGCCAACTGGGGGGTACGCAACGCCTATTCGGAATTACTGATCCCCTCCCTGACGCTGAATGGCTCGATGAGTTATCGCGGGGCCGGTTCGCAACAGTTCCTGACCCAGGAATTCGTACAGCCGTCCGCCACGATCGGGTCGGGCTACTCGCTCAACCTGAACTGGCGTCTGTCCGGGGCCACGTTGTCACAGCCCGGCCTCGCCAAGGCGCAGGCCCACGCGACGGCGGCGGCCATCGACGGGGCAGGCAACACGCTGCAGTCCCTGGTGACCCAGCAATACCTCGCGGTGCTCCAGGCGCGGGCGCAGGTCGACTTGGCGCAGCTACAATTGACGCGCAATGACGAATTCCTCCGGCTGGCTCAGGCGCGGTTCCAGGTCGGCCAGTCGACCATGCTGGACGTGCGGCAGGCGGAGGTGGCCAAGGGCCAGTCCGAGGTCGGATTGCTGCAGGCCCGTCAGCTGGTCCTCGTCGAGAAACTCCGGCTCTTCCAGCAAATGGGGATTCCGGCGCCGGATGATCCGGCGGTGGTAAGCTTGACGGACACGTTCCCGGTCGTGCAGCCCACGTGGAACATGCAGGAGTTGCTTGCCGCGGCCGACAACGACAACCCGGACGTGAATACCCTGCGTGCCCGCGCCGCCGCGGCCGGTTCGAGCGAGCGGGCGGCGAAGTCCGAGTGGTTGCCGTCGCTGAGCTTCTCGGCGGGGTGGTCCGGATTCACCCAGCAGTTCACCAACGGGAGTTTCCTGGTAAGCAGCGCGCGGCAGGGTGCGCAGTCCAGTATCGACGAATGCGAGTATACCAACAGCGCCTGGCTCAACCCCGGCGCGACGCCCCTCGACTGTTCGCGCCTGGCGCTCACCCCGGCGGATGAAGCAGACATTCGGGCGGGGAACAGCGTCTTCCCTTTCAATTTCACGTCCCAGCCGTTCTCAGCCAGCGTTTCGCTCTCGCTGCCGATCTTCACGCAGTTCAGCCGGCCCCTGCGCGTGTCCCAGGCCTCCACGGCGGCCGACGACGCCCGGGAATCGGTGCAGGCCCGGCGGCTGCAGGTTCGGACCGACGTGAGTAATGCCTTCTACGGTCTCGAAGCCGCGTACGAAACGATCGAGATCCAGCGCCGGAACCGCGTGGCCGCGCAGGAGCAATTGCGGCTCGCGACGGAGCGGTACCGGGTCGGCTCGGGTACCTTCTTTGAACTGCTCGACGCGCAACTCGCGGAACAGCGCGCGCAAGCGGACTACATCAACGCGGTGTACGCCTACCACCGCTCGGTGGCGGCTCTCGAATCCGCCGTTGGCCGACCCCTTCGCTGAGGAACGCACCCACCATGGCTCGGAAGCGAAAGATCATCATTATCGGTGCCGTCGTGCTCGTGGTTGGCGGCTTCATCGGGAGATCGGTGCTCGGCGGCGGCGACACCGGTGTTGCCGTCCGATTGTCGACCGTCGAGCGCCGCCACCTCACGGCGACCGTGACCGCGAGCGGCAGGATCCAGCCGCAGACCCAGGTCGACGTGAGTGCCGACATTACCGGTCGGATCATTGCGGTGATGGTCCAGGAAGGCGATTGGGTCCGTCGGGGCGATCTCCTGCTGCGCATCGATCCGTCTACCTATGAGGCGGGTGTCGCGCGCTCCGAGGCGCTGGTCGCGTCGGCGGAGGCCTCTGCCATTCAATCCGAAGCCAACAAGGATCAGGCCGAACGCGCCCTGCGCCGGGCCCGCGAGCTCCGCGCGGCCGATTCGACACTCGTGTCGGACCAGGAACTCGAGCAGGCCGAGACGTCCTATCGCATCGCCGAGGCCGTGTCGGTGTCCAGCCAGCGCCAGGTAGACCAGTCGCGCGCCGGGTTGCGGGAGGCGACGGACCAATTGGCGAAAACCGTGCTGCGGTCGCCGATGGACGGGCAGGTCACGCGCGTCGCCGTGGAAGAGGGCGAGGTGGCGGTCCCCGGTACGTTTTCGCGTGAAACCGGGTTGTTGATGACCGTCAGTGACCTGTCGGTGATTCAAGTGGCGGTCCAGGTCGACGAAACCGACGTCGTCCGGCTCCACACCGGCGACTCGACCGAAGTGACGATCGACGCGTTCCCCGACACGACGTTTACCGGTCGCGTCACCAAGATCTCCCAGAGCGCGGTCAGGCTGGCGTCATCCACCGGGAGCGATCGTGCGGTGGACTACGACGTGGAGATCACGCTCGACAACCCGCCACCGGACGTCCGCCCCGACCTGTCGGCGACCGCGAAGATCGTGACGGCCACGCGGGACAGCGCGTTGAGCATTCCGATCATCGCGCTGACGGTGCGCGAGCACACGCCGATATCCACCGAAACCGCGCCGGCCGACACGGCGGGCGGAGAGCGGGATACCGAAGGCGTGTTCGTCGTCGAGAACGGGATCGCGCAGTTCCGGCCTGTGAAGGTCGGCATCGCCGGTACCGAGCACTTCGAGGTCATTTCGGGCCTTGCCGTCGGCGATTCGATCGTCGCCGGACCCTATCAAGCCATCCGCGATCTCAGGGACAGCAGTCGCGTCCGTCAGATGGACACCGAACGGAGTAACCGATGAGCACCCAACCGATCATTCGCGTTCGTGACCTGGCGCGCGAGTACCGCATGGGCGTCGAGACCGTCCGGGCGCTCAATGGCGTCGACATCGAGATCTTCCCCAATGAATACGTCGCGATCATGGGACCGTCCGGGTCGGGAAAATCCACCATGATGAACATGATTGGATGTCTCGACACGCCGACCGCGGGCGAGTACTGGCTCGCCGGACACGAGGTTTCCACCATGTCGGACGACGAACTGGCTCGGGTGCGGAACGCCGAGATCGGGTTCGTCTTCCAGACGTTCAATCTGCTGCCGCGCGCCAGCGCGTTGCACAACGTGGAACTCCCGCTCATCTACGCGGGGGTGAAGTCGAGCGTCCGGCGCACCCGCGCCGAAGAGGCGTTGGCTCGCGTGGGCCTGGCCGATCGGATGCACCACAAGCCGAATGAACTCTCCGGCGGTCAGCGGCAGCGCGTGGCGATCGCCCGGGCGCTGGTCAATGATCCCAGCATCCTGTTGGCCGACGAGCCCACGGGCAATCTCGACTCGGTCACGAGCGAGGAGATCATGACCGTGTTCGCGACGCTCCATCGGCAGGGCCAGACCGTGATCATGGTGACCCACGAGCCGGATATCGCCGAGCACGCCCACCGGGTTATCACCCTGAAAGACGGCAAGGTCCACAGCGACGAGTTGAGGCGCGCCGCCTAGATGCAGTACTGGGAAGCGATCCGCCTCGCACTCCAGACGATCTGGACCAACAAGATGAAGACCGCCTTCAGCGTGGTCGGCGTGTTCATCGGCGTCATGTTCCTGATCGCGGTGGTGTCGATTGTCGAGGGCATGAACCGGTACATGACCGACCGGTTCGCCGGCACGCTGCTGGGCGTCAATACACTGCATCTCCGGCGATTCCCGAATTTCGAGACCGGGGAGACGACGCGCGAGACCTGGCTGAGCTGGATCCGCCGCCCGCGGATCACGGTCGACGACGCGGAAGCGGTCATTGCCGGCCTCTCGATCCATCACGTCGCCGCGTGGGAATCGGCCAGCCGGGCGGAGTTGGAGTACCGTGGGCTGGTCGCCCGCGACATCGAGGTGATCGCGGCCTCGGACCGCTATTTCGACATCAAGGGTATGGCGATCGAGGAGGGCCGCGCATTCAGTGCGCAGGAGGTACAGGGCGGCGCCCCCGTGCTTGTGCTCGGGAACGACCTCGCCAAGCGGCTGTTCGAGGGCATCGACCCGCTCGGCCGGGAAGTGAAAATCCGCGGGATTCCCTATCGGGTCATCGGCGTGGTCGAGCGCCAAGGCAACCTGTTCGGGATATCGCTGGACAAGTTCGTGGTCACGACCGCGATGTCTCCCGCCAAGCGATTCGTCAACCCGCCGGGCGCGATCGACGCGTTGCTGGTGAAGACCGCATCGCAGGGTGAACTGCAGCAGGCGATCAGCGAGACGGAAGCCATCATGCGGACGCGCCGGCACTTGCGTCCGCGTGACGAAGACAACTTCGCGATCGAAACCGCGGACGCCGTGCTCGATTTCTGGGCCAAGATCAACCAGGTGCTCATGCTGGCGCTCCCGATGCTGGTCGGCATTTCGCTGGTGGTGGGCGGCATCGTGATCATGAACATCATGCTGATGTCGGTCACGGAGCGCACGCGTGAGATCGGCATCCGCAAGTCGCTGGGCGCCCGCCGGCGCGACATCCTGCACCAGTTTCTCGTCGAGTCCGCCACGACGTCGACCGTCGGAGCGGCGGCCGGTGTCGGCACGGGACTGCTGCTGGCCAAGATCATCGAGTCGATCTCTCCGCTTCCCGCCAGCGTGGCCCCGTGGTCCATCGTGCTCGGCGTCGGCGTCGGCGCCGGCGTGGGCATCATCGCCGGGATATACCCCGCCAGCCGCGCGGCGCGGCTCGACCCCATCGACGCCATGCGGCAGGAGTAGGTCATGGTCGGCTTCATCCAATTGTTCGAGGGGGTCGGGATCGCCCTGGGCTCGCTGCGCAGCAACAAACTGCGCGCGGCGCTCACGATCCTGGGTGTCGCCATCGGCGTCATGGTCGTCATGGTCATTGCCGCCATGATCACCGGCATCAACCAGAACGTCGCCGCGCTGTTCGAGGAGTCGGGCTCCCGCTCGTTCTGGGTCACCCGCTATTTCTCGGGCGGGATCGAAGTGTCGGACGGGTCCGACGAGATGAGTCCGTGGCGCCGGCGTCCCCAGCCGAATATCGAAGAGGCCGAGCGCATCCGCACGCTCCCGGCGATCGAGTTCGTGGACGTGCAGGAGTGGTGGAGCGGGTCCGCCGTGTACGGCAGCCAGGAGCTGGAGTCCGTCAGCATCATCGGACGGAGTGAGCACTGGCCCGCCGTCTCCGGAGGCGACGTGTACCCGGGCCGGTCGTTCACACGCGTGGAAGACTATACCAACAGCCGGGTCACCGTCATCAGTGACAAGATGGCCGAGCAATTGTTCGGCCGGATCGACCCGATCGGTCGAACGATCAAGCTGGCCGGGCATTCGTTTCAGGTCATCGGTGTCCACACGCCCGCCCCGAATCTCTTCGGCGATGGGGACGGACCGCGCGCAACCGTACCGCACGGCACGTTGCAGAAGTACATCAAGAGCCGGCGCGGTTCGATGGATTTCGTGGTGAAGCCGGTCGATTCCGTGACCGTCGAGCAGGCCATCGACGACGTCACCGTCGCGTTGCGGACCATGCGCGGGTTGCGGCCGGGCGAAGATAACAACTTCGACGTCATCACGTCGGACAAGCTCCTCGATACCTGGAACAAGATCACCGGCGTGTTCTTCCTGGTCATGATCGCGCTCTCGGGCGTCGGCCTGATGGTGGGTGGCGTCGGCGTGGTGGCGATCATGATGATCTCGGTGACGGAACGGACCCGCGAGATCGGGGTGCGCAAGGCCCTGGGCGCCACCAAGCGCGTCATCCTGTGGCAGTTCCTGGTGGAAGCGGCGACGCTCACCATGGTCGGTGGCGCGACCGGTATGGTCATGGGTGGCCTCCTCGCGGCCGCGGTCGCGGCGACCACGCCACTGCCCGCCGCCGTCCCGCTCTGGTCCATCGTCACGGCGTTGGTCGCGGCGGCGGGCACGGGAATCCTGTTCGGGATCTACCCCGCGGCCCGCGCGGCCCGTCTGGATCCCGTCGAGGCCCTGCGGTACGAGTAGTCACCGCTCGGACGACCGAGCCTCCCCTGGCGCTCCCGTTCCGCACGGTCATCCCGCTCCACCTAGCCCCCCGGCCACCCTGACGTCTATCGTTCGCCATGCCGACATTTGAAGGCCTCCGCCTCGCCTTGCAACAACTGGCCGCCCACAAACTCCGGTCGTTCTTCACCCTGCTTGGCATCATCGTGTCGGTGGCGTTCCTCGTGGCGGTGGTCGCCGTCATCCAGGGGATGAACGCCTACGTGCGCGATAATCTGGCCGGCGCCATCGTCGGGAAGAACGCGTTCCAGATCCGGCGCGACCCGATCTCCGTCGGCTTGGTAGGCGAGGAAGAGTGGCGCGAAATTCAGCGACGGCCCATCATCGCGCCGGAGGATGTCCCGTTCGTCGAAGCGGCCGTCCCCGACGCGGAAGCGATCGCCCTCCAGTCCGGCTGGCCGACCCCCCAAGCGGACGTGATCTGGCGGAACCGCACGGCGGGCGACGCCCTGGTATTCGGCGTGACCGCACCGTACCAGCTCGTGCAGGACTACGTCCTCATCGCGGGCGAACCGATCACCGAGATCGATGTGCGGGAACGGCGTCTGGTCGGCATGCTCGGGTGGGACGTGTCCGACCGATTGTTCGACGATCCGGCGGTGGCGATCGGCAAGGTCGTCCGCGTGCACGGACGCGCGCTGACCGTCAAAGGCGTGTACGACAAGAAAGGCACCGTGCTCGGTCAATCGTGGGACGGATTCGTGATGCTCCCCATCACCACCTTCGAGGCGATGTACGGCCGGCGCCAGACATCGGTCATCTCGGTCAAGATGGCGACCGCCGAGAGCGTCGCGGGGGCGATGGGGCGCGCCGAGGAGGCGATGCGGATCGCCCATCGGCTGCGGCCCGGCGAGAAGAACGACTTCGAGGTGGATACCGCCGAGGGACTGATCTCGTTCTGGCAGAGTCTCACCCGCGTGATCTTCCTGATCGTCCCCGCGGTCGTCGCGATCGGGATCGTCGTGGGCGGGATCGTCATCATGAACATCATGCTGATGTCGGTGCACGAGCGGACGCGCGAAATCGGAATCCGCAAGTCGCTCGGCGCCACGCGGCGCGATATCCGCCGCCAGTTTCTGTCGGAGGCGGTGGCACTCGCGACGGTGGGCGGGATCCTCGGACTCGCGTCGGGCTGGACGCTGGCCCAACTGGTCCGGCTGGCGTCGCCGCTCCCGGCGCTGGTGACCCCGTGGTCGGCTGCCCTCGCCCTCCTGCTCGGGACAGGGGTGGGTATCGTCTTCGGCGTGTATCCCGCCACCCGCGCGGCGCGGCTCGATCCCGTGGTGGCGATGAGGATGGAGTGACGGGAGGGCACGACGATCGCTCGTCTCCCTCGGGATCCGGCGTGTCGGGGGCTTTTGAGGTGCTCGTCTCGCGCCCGGACATCCAGCGGGCGCGACGCGGGTTGGGACGCTTGCTGCATTCCATCGGCGAGGGGGTCGCGATCGCGTTCTCCGCCATCGGCGCCAACAAGGTCCGATCGGGACTCACCATTCTGGGCGTCGTGATCGGCGTCTCGACCGTGATGGCGATGGCGTCGATCGTCAACGGCGTCCGCAGCCAGATCGTCAACACACTCGAGGTGGTTGGGCCCACCACGTTTCGCATCTTCCGGTTCCTCTCCAACACCCCGCTCAACCCCGACCAATTGCCTCGCGAGGTTCGGATCCGGCCACCGGTGAGCGCGGCGGAAGCCGAGGCGATCGCACGCCTCCCGCAGATCGCATACTCGGGCATCTGGGTTCAGATCTTCGAAACGCTGGCCTACGGCGACACCCGAACACGACTGACGGTCGTGTTCGGCGCCGACGATCGCTTCAACGATATGCTCGGCGGCGAGATCGTCGCAGGCCGCACGTTCACGACGTCCGAGCTGCGTAGTGGGGCGCCGATCGTGGTGCTCGAAACCGGAGCGGCCGAGCGCGTCTTCGGCCGCATCAATCCGGTCGGCAAGACCATGCGCGTCGGTGGGCGGCCGTTCACCGTGATCGGGCTGTTCCGGCAGGCGGACAACATCTTCCAACCCCCGGGGCAGCAAACGGCTGCTATCCTCCCGTTCAAGACGGTCACCAAGTACTTCCGGTACGACGAAACGAACGGCCTGATCATTCTGGTCAAGCCACGCCCCAACGTAACCGTGGCGCGGGCGATGGACCTGACGACCGTGGTGCTGAGACGGATGCGTAGCCTGCGCCCGGGCGACCCCGATACCTGGGACATGATCACCTCCGATCAGATCCTCAGTCTGTTCGACCGACTCACGGGCGTCTTCTTCCTCGTGATGATCGTGCTGTCGAGCGTGGCGCTCATGGTCGGGGGGATCGGAGTCATGGCCATCATGATGGTCTCGGTCACCGATCGCACGCGCGAGATTGGCGTACGCAAGGCGTTGGGGGCCACCCGGCGGGAGATTCTGTGGCAGTTCCTGGTCGAAGCGGCGACCTTGACGATGGTGGGGGGCGCGATCGGCGTCGTGGTCGGCGTGGTCGCCGGGGAGGTCCTCAAGCGTTTGATGGGTTTCACCTCCGGCATCCCCGTCTGGAGCGCCGTCGTCGCGACCGCGGTGTCGGTGGGTATCGGGTTGGTGTTCGGATTGCTGCCCGCCAATCGTGCGGCCCGGCTGGATCCGGTCGAGGCGCTGCGGCACGAGTGATGAGGCGGAGGACTCAACAGGGACGGGAGGGAGGTACGCGATGACCAACCACGTTGATATCCTGGCGATTGCCGCGCACCCGGATGACGCCGAGCTGACGTGTGGCGGAACGCTGATCAAGAGCGGTCGGCGGGGGTATCGCACCGGCGTGCTCGACCTGACCGGTGGCGAGACCGGCACGCACGGATCACAAGGCCAGCGCGCCGAGGAAGCAGCCCGCGCCGCCGAGGTCATGGGCGTGACGCGACGCGCCAACGCGGGCCTTCCCGATGCGGGCCTGCACAACACCGATGCGACGCGCGCGACCGTCGTCGGGTTCATTCGGGACTTTCGCCCGCGCGTGGTGATCCTGCCGTACCCGATCGGCCGCCATCCCGATCACCGGATCGCCTCCGAGCTATGCCGGGACGCCTCCTACCTCGCCGGGCTGAAGCACTACCCCGCCGACGGCGAGCCGCATCGGCCGGAAAAGATCATGTACACGTTGGCCTTTCGGGAGGACCCGGTGAAGCCCACCTTCGTGGTCGACATCAGCCACGAATTCGACGCCAAGATGGACGCCATCCGCTGCTATGCCTCACAGTTCGATGGCAAGATGGCGGCGGGCGAGATCTTCCCGGCCGGAAGCGATATCTACGAGAATGTGCGCATGCACTCCGCGCGCGCCGGCAGCCTGATCCGCGTCGCGTTCGGCGAGCCGTTCCTGACGCACGAGACCGTCCGGGTCGACGACCTCATCAGGATGGGTGTGCGGTCGATGTAGCGCCCCCGGCGCCCCGTGCGTCCCTCCGCACGGTCGGCTAAGTTTAGGACCACATGCCCCCGGAATCCGTGTATCTCGATAACGCCGCCACCACACCGGTGCTGCCGGAGGTGCGCGACGCGATGCTGCCCTACCTCGGCGCGGCGTTCGGCAACCCCAGTTCGGCGCACGCCCTGGGGCGCGCCGCCCGGGTCGCCATCGAGCGCGCGCGCCGCCAGGTCGCCGGGGCCCTCGGGGCCGATCCGGCCGCCATCGTCTTCACCAGCGGAGGCACCGAGGCGGGGAACCTCGCCGTGTTGGGCCGCGCACTCGCGGCCCGACGGGCCGGCGCCCCCTTTTCAGCGGTCGTGAGCGCCATCGAGCACAAAGCGATCCTGGCCGCCGGGCACGCCGTGGAGGAATTGGGTGGAACGTGTGTCGAGTTGCCGGTCGATGACGGCGGACGGCTCGACCGCGCGGCGCTCGACGCGGCCCTGCGCCGCGGACCCGCCGTGGTGAGCGTCATGTGGGTCAACAATGAGATCGGCGTCGTCCAGGACGCGACCGCGATTGCCCATCGCTGTGCTGAAGCCGGCGTGTGGTTTCATTCCGATGCGGTCCAGGCATTGGGGAAGATCCCGTGTACCTTCCGTGACTTTCCGCCGACCGCGATGCTGAGCGTCTCCGCGCACAAGATCGGTGGCCCCAAGGGCGTCGGGGCGCTGGTACTGCCCGATCCCAAGGCCGTCGATCCCCTGGTCCGAGGTGGTGGGCAGCAAGGCGGCGTCCGGCCGGGGACGGAGAACGTTGCCGGGATCGTCGGCTTCGGGGTGGCGGCGGAAATGGCCGACGGCAACCTCGACGCCGCCCGCGCGCATGCGCAGGCACTGCGCGACACATTCGAGGCTGGGGTGCAGGCGATCATCCCCGACGCGACGATCAACGCGGCCGGCGTACCCCGAGCGCCGCACATCGCCAACGTCGTGATTCCCGGTACCGACAGCGAAGCGATGCTGATGCACCTGGACCTGGCGGGCATCTGTTGTTCCTCCGGGTCGGCCTGCTCGACGGGATCGATCAGCGCATCCCATGTGCTGACGGCCATCGGGCTACCGACCGACCTGGCCACCGCGTCGTTGCGATTCTCGTTCGGCCCGCAGAACACGCACGCGGATGTGGACCGGGTGCTGCAGGCGCTGCCATCGATCGTCGCCAAGGTCCGCCGGCTCGCGAGCGTGCTGCGCGCATGACGGCCCGGGTGTTGGTCGCCCTGTCAGGAGGGGTCGACAGTTCCGTCGCGGCGGCCCTGCTCGTCGAAGAGGGATACGACGTCGTCGGCGCAACCATGAAGCTGTTCTGCTATGGCGATGAGGTCCCCGATCGGCCTTGCTGCTCCCTCGATTCCATCAACGACGCGCGTGCGGTCGCGGCGACCCTTGGCATCCCGCACTACGTCCTCAATTTCGAAAACCAGTTCGGCCGCGCGGTCATCCAGAATTTCGTCGAGGAATACGCGCGCGGGCGCACCCCCATTCCGTGCGTCCGCTGTAACTCCTTCACCAAGTTCCGCGATCTGCTCGCCCACGCCGATAGCCTCGACTGCGACTACATCGCAACGGGCCACTACGTCCAGGCGCACGACGGGGTGCTCCGGCGGGGTGATGATCCCGCCAAGGACCAGAGCTACTTCCTCTGGGGAATCGACCGCGCAGTCGTCCGCCGGATGTTGACCCCGGTGGGCAACCGGACGAAGGCCGACACGCGGCGCGTGGCGCGACGCCTTGGCCTGGTGACCGCCGACAAGAAGGAGTCGGTCGAAATCTGTTTCGTGCCAACCGGCGACTACGTACCGGTCCTGCACCAGTATCTCCCCGACAACGCGCCGGCCCTCGCGCCCGGTCCGCTCCGCACCACCGCGGGCGACACGATCGGGCAGCACAGCGGCTACGCGCGGTTCACCGTCGGACAACGACGCGGTCTGCCGGGCGGGTTTGCGGAACCGATGTACGTCGTGGCCATCGAGCCGGCCGCTCGCGCGGTCGTGATCGGGACGGCGGACGAGCTGTTCGGCCGGCGGGTCGCGCTCGAGGAAGTCAATTGGCTGGTCGAGCCGCCGCCGACGGTGGGAACGGTGTGTGACGTGCAGGTGCGCTACCGCGCGGCGGCCGTGCCCGCGCGCGTGACCGACCTCGATGTCGAGGCGGGTCGGATGGCGCTTGACCTCTTGGACCCCGTGCGAGCGATCAGTCCCGGCCAGTCGGGCGTGCTGTACGACGGCACGCGCCTGCTGGGCGGAGGCGTGATCGCTTAGGAGCTGTTATGGACCTCGTGACCGAAGTGACCACACATCTCGAGATCGATCAGGAAGACGCCGTCGGGGCGCTTGGCGCCCTCCTGACCGCCGTGCGGTTTGGTGTCGACGCACAGACGTTCGAGATGCTCAAGGACGCCATACCGCAGGCGCGGTCGTTCCTCGACAACGCCGCCGCGCGCAGCGCCCGCACGAGCGAAATCGTGGCGCTCACCACCCCGGAATCGCTGGCGCGGCGCCTTCGGGGCGCCGGGCACACCGATGAGTCGATTCGGAAACTGGGCAACATTGTACGGGAAGCGGTGCGCAAGACGGTCCCGCCCGAGGCCGCCGAGCGCGTCGTCGATGCCATCAATCGCGCGTTGCCATAGGAACCCGTTCCTCGTCTATCCCATGTTCGATCGACGTTCGTCCGAGCGTCACGGAGACCGCATGCACCCGCCTCACGGCTTGACACGACTGATCACCTTGCTCGCCGCGCTCCCGCTCGCCGGCGTCCATGCACAGGAAGCCGCCACGTGGGACGTGAGCGCGCCCCACGGGCCCGCGGACACGATCCGGTTCGACACGGACGAAGGCACGTGGATGAACCTCGACGTGAGTCCGGACGGCCGGTGGATCGTCTTCGATCTCCTGGGCGACATCTATCGGCTCCCGATCGAGGGGGGAACCGCGCTGCGGATCGCCGGCGGACGGGCGTTCGAGCACCTGCCACGGTTCAGTCCCGACGGCCGCACCATCGTGTACGTCAGCGACCGGAGCGGTAAGGACAACCTGTGGCTCATGGACGCCGACGGAGGGCACCCCCGCCAGTTGACCGAACTCGACGACAGCTTTCCGACCAACCCCGTCTGGCTGCCGAGCGGCGAGTACGTCGTCGCCAAGCGGCATGTGCGCAATACCCGCTCGTTGGGCGGCGGGGAGCTGTGGCTGTTCCACGTGCGCGGCGGGCCCGGCGTCAAGCTGAAAGACAAGGAGAGCTTCACCTCCGAGTTGAACGAACCGTACCCGTCGCGCGACGGGCGCTGGGTGTACTACACCCACGCCGGACCGTTCGACTACAACCGCAACGTGCACGCGGGCATCTTCCAGGTTTCCCGCATCGACCGGCAACGCGGTGACATCGAACCGGTGACGCGCGATGCCGGCGGCGCGGTCCGGCCGACGATCTCACCCGACGGATCGACCCTGGCCTTCGTCCGGCGCATCGGTCTCGAAACCGTCTTGATGGCGCGTGACCTCACCACCGGTACCGAGCGCGTCGTGTTCCGCGGCCTCGAACATGACCAGATGGAGACGTGGGCGGTGCACGGCGCATACCCCACGTTCCAATGGACGCCTGACGGGGCGCGCATCGTGATCGCGGTCGGCGGTCACCTCAACACCATCGAGGTCGCCGGCGGCACCGCCACGGTCATCCCGTTTACGGCGAGCGTCGAGCACGTCGTCGAACGGGCCGTCCGGTTCGACCGCCGCATCGCCGACGATTCCGTGCGGGCCCGCATGATCCGCTGGCCGACCCTGTCACCCGACGGGACGACGCTGGTGTTCCAGGCACTCGGCGCCCTGTGGCAGATGTCCTATCCCGAGGGGACACCCGAACGTGTCACGCAGAGCGACGTGTTCGAGTTTGCCCCGAGCTTCTCGCGCGACGGCCGGTTTCTGACCTACGTCACCTGGAACGACAGCGCTGGTGGACACGTGTGGAAGGTCCCAATGACCGGCCGGCGCCGGCCGGTCCAGTTGACTGCGATCGCCAATCAGTACGCCAACCCCGTCTTCTCGCCGGATGGGCAACGGATCGCCGTCCTGCGCGGGAGCGGTAGCGCCAACCGCGGCGCCGACCTGGGCTCGGAGTTGTTCCTCACGGTGGCCGTCATGAGTGCCGAAGGAGGTGAGCTGCGCGACGTCGTCCGGACCGCCAATCGGGGGTCCAACCGCCGCATGCCTCGCATCTGGTGGCAGGCGAACGGTCAACGGCTGTATCTGCAGGAGGACCGCGAGGGAACCACGGTCCTGTCATCGGTCGCACTCGACGGTACAGACCTCACCATCCTCGCGACCAACGAGCGGGCCGAAGAGATGGTCCCCTCGCCCGACGGACGTTGGCTGGCCTTCAAGGAACTGCATGTTGTGTATGTGGCGCCGCTCCCCGTCGTGGGCGGGCCGGTCAAGATCGAGGCGCATGGCGCGGGTATCCCCGTCCGTCAGCTCTCCAACTACTCGGGCGACTGGCTGGACTGGCGTCCGGATTCGCGCGCGCTCACCTGGACGCTCGGCCCCGCGTTCTATCGCCAGACGCTGGACGCGGCGTTCGACACGACGGCAACCGATCCCGCCGGCGACGATTGGATCCGCGGCAACGCCCGGGTGGCGGCGGAGATCGTGGAGATCCAGCTCAGCGCCCCCAAGGCGCGCCCCGCCGGCACGATCGTGCTGCGCGGCGCGCGGGTGGTCACCATGCGCGGGGACGAAGTGCTGGCGCAGGCGGACGTCGTCATCACCGGCAACCGGATCGCGCGCGTCTGTCCCGGCACGTGCGCCGGACTGCCGACGTTGGCGCGCGTGGTGCCGCTCCAGGGCAAGACGATCATCCCCGGCTTGATCGACGTGCACGCGCACATGGGGTACACGTCGCTCGACGTGACGCCGGCCACCCTCTGGCCATACCAGGCCAACCTCGCGTACGGTGTCACGACGACGCACGATCCGTCCGCCAGTACCCAGGCGGTGTTCGCGCAGGCGGAACTGGTCGAGGCGGGGGGCCTGGTGGGCCCGCGTATCTTCTCCACCGGCTTCATCCTGTATGGCGCCGAGAACCCCAACAAGGCCGTGACGACCAGCCTCGACGAGGCCCGCGCCCACCTGAGGCGGCTGCGTGCGGTTGGCGCGTTTTCGGTGAAAAGCTACAACCACATGCGGCGCGACAGTCGCCAATGGATCATTCAAGCCGCCCGGGAAGAGCAGATGCTCGTGGTGCCCGAGGGCGGGTCGATGCTGCAATTGAACCTGACCCAGATTCTCGACGGACACACCGGGCTCGAACACGCGATCCCGGTGGCGCCGCTACGGCGCGACGCGGTCACGTTGCTCGCGACCAGCCAGACCGGCTATACGCCCACCCTGATCGTGGGGTATGGCGGCGTGTGGGGCGAGAACTACTGGTATCAGGAATCGGACGTGTACCGCAACGAACGACTCGGGCGGTTCGTCCCCCGGGCAATGCTCGACGCGCGGGCGCGGCGTCGCCTGCGCGTGCCCGACGATGAGTTCTATCACTTCGAACTGGCGCGAACCGTCCGCGACGTGGTCGAGGCGGGGGGACGGGTGCAACTCGGCGCGCACGGACAGCTCCAGGGCCTCGGAGCCCATTGGGAGTTGTGGATGCTGACGCAGGGCGGCTTGTCGAACATCCAGGCGTTACGGGCGGCGACGCTCCACGGCGCCCAGTATCTGGGACTCGGTCAGGACCTGGGTTCGCTGGAGCCGGGGAAACTCGCCGATCTCGTCGTGCTCGATGGGAACCCGCTCGACGACATTCGCCTGAGCGAGCGGGTGGCGATGGTGATGAAGAACGGCCTGCTCTACGACGCCGATCTCAATTTGACGTGGCCGCGCGAACTGCCACGGCGCATACCCCGCGCCCTGCGGCAACCGTAGGGGCGGTCGGGCGCCTCACCGTACCGCATCGGGGACGCCGGCCAGGAACTCGCGGGCCACGTCGGCCACGGCCCGCTTCGCGCCATCGACCTGGAAGTTCATGCGCCGCATGGACGCGGCGTCGATGCGGCCGCCGAGCGCCGCGAGGGCGGCGCGCACGTCGGGATGACGCGCCAACGTCTCCGACCGGACGATCGGTACCGCCTCGTAGGGTGGGAAGTAGCGCCGGTCGTCCTCGAGCTGCACGAGGTCGAGGGCGTCGATCAATCCATCGGTCGAGTTGCCCACGATCACGTCCACACGTCCGTCGGCCAGCGCCCGATAGGTCAATCCCAGATCCATCTCCGCGGGCGCCGCGGCAAACGTCAGGCCGTACGCCGCCAGCAACCCGCGGTATCCATCCGCCCGTTCGACGAACTCATAGCCGAGCCCGGGACGCCAGGACCGCGCCGCGCCGATGGCGTCGGATATGGTCGTGAGACCGAGGCGGCGCGCGTCGTCACCCCGTACGAGCACGGCGAAGGTGTTCTCGAAACCGAGCGGTGCGCCCCACTCCACGCCCCAACGCGCCCGATACACGCTGTCGACCATCCGGCGCACTCGACGCGAATCGCGTTCGACCGGCAGTTGCAGCACCGCGGCGTAGGCCGTCCCGGTGTACTCGACGTACAGATCGATCTGGCCGGCGTGCAGCGCCGAATGGCACACGAACGTCCCACCCAGATTGAACCGGCGATCGACGGGGTGACCGGCGCGTTCGATCTGCTGCGCGACGATCTCACCGAGCAGGATCGACTCGGTGAAATTCTTGGAGCAGATCGCGATGGTGTCCGGATCACGGCCACACGCCACCAGGACCAGGAGCCAGGCCGCACGGCCGGGCACGCGGCTCACGCGCGCCGCCAGTCCAGCCGACGCTCCAGCAGATGCAGCAATCCGTCGAGGACCAATGCCATCACGGCCGCGGGTACCGCGCCCGCCAGGATCACCGCGTTGTCCACCATCGCCACGCCTCGGAAGATGAACACCCCCAGCCCGCCGGCGCCGATAGCCGCCGCGATGGTCGCCACACCCACGCCAATGACGGTGGCGACCCGGATGCCGGCGAGCATCGTTGGAACCGCCAGCGGCAATTCGACAAGCCACAGCCGCTGACGACCCGTCATGCCCATCCCTTCCGCGGCGTCACGCACGGCGGGGTCAACCCCCGCGATACCGGTGTACGTATTCCGGATGATCGGCAGCAACGCGTAGACGACCAGCGCGATGATGGCCGTTCGCGCGCCGATACCGCCGAGGAACGGCAACGGAATCAGGAACCCGAACAGCGCAAGCGACGGGATGGTCTGGAACACGTTCGCCAGGCCCAACACCGGACCGCGCAGGCGCGGTCGCCGAGTCAAGGCAATCCCGACCGGCAGCCCGATCGCGATCGCAATGCCTGTCGACACCCCGACGAGCGCCAGATGCTCGATCGCGAGTCGTGCCACCTCGCCCCGGTTGGTGAGGAAGAAATCGATGAACCTCATCCGCTATCCCGAAACGCCCTGACGTAGGCGTCCACTGACGTCCGAAATGCCATGCGGTCACCATCGAACCGCACCGAGCCGTTGTCAAACAACACGATGCGATCGCCCAACCGCAGAGCCTCCCCGACGTCGTGGGTGACGAACACGACCGTCTTCCCCAGTTGTCGGGCCAGGGCCTCGAACTCCACCTGCAATTCCGCTCGGGTGAGTGGATCCAGCGCGCCGAACGGTTCGTCGCACAGCAGTACGGGCGGATCGGCCGCGAGCGCCCGCGCCACGCCTACGCGCTGCCGCTGGCCTCCCGACAGTTCGTGCGGGTAGCGGTGAGCGAACTCCGCCTCCGACAGGCCTACCAGCTCCAGCAGGTCGGACACCCGGCGGGCAATACGGTCCGCGGTCCAGCCGGCGAGCTCCGGTACGATCCCCACGTTGCGCGAGACCGGAAAGTGCGGGAACAAACCGATCTCCTGGATCACATAGCCGATCGAACGACGTAACGACACCGGATCCCACGCGCTCGTGTCCCGCCCCGCGACCTCGACCACGCCGGCAGTGGGTTTGATGAGGGCGTTGATCAGCCGGAGGGTGGTCGTCTTCCCCGACCCGCTTCTGCCCAACAGGACGACGAATTCGCCCGGCGCCACCGAGAACCGCAGCGGACCGGCCACGGTCCGCCCGCCCAACACCACCGACGCATCACGGAATGCGATCACCGGACACCCGACGGAGGTGCTTGACGAAAGCGCGCCTCACTCCTCAGCTTCCGACCCATGCGAGGATTCGTGGCGCGGACCTTGATCACGGCGTTCGGCCTGTGGGTCGCCGATCTGCTGCTTGCCGGCTTGAGCTTCGACAACGCACGCGCGCTGTTCGTCGCCGCGCTCCTCCTGGGGCTGGCCAACGCGTTCGTGCGACCGTTGCTCATCGTGCTCACGCTCCCGCTGACCCTGCTCACGCTCGGGTTGTTCCTCCTGGTGGTGAACGGCGCGATGGTCCTGCTCGTCGCGGAACTCATGGATGCGTTTCGTCTGGTGGGACTCGGCACGGGCATTGTCGGCTCGATCATCGTCGGGCTGACCGGCTGGGCGGCAAACGTCTTCATTGGCGACAGGGGACTGGTCGAGGTCAGGACGATCCGCGGCCCGCGGCGCGACACATAGCACGACGCGCGCCGGGGACGCGTGGTCGGTCGCTACCCCGACATGCCCAAGACGCTCTTCGGCATGTGGAGACTTACCAGCACGTGCGGAACGTCCACGACCTCGGCGATCTTCAGGTCGCCCACGAGGGAACACAGGACATAGGCCTGTTCGCGATCGAGACCGTGTTCCGCGACCAGATAGGCGATCATGTACCGGGTCGCCTTCCGCACGGCTTCGTCGAGCGTCGTGCCGAACGCCGTCACCGCATAGGTATTCGCGGTTTCGTACTCCGGCTCCGGGATCGGCCGGTGCCCGGGCAGCACGCTGATCCGATACACGATCCGTGTCGGTGCCTCGATCCCGGTGCCGGCCACTTCGCCGTCTCCTTGCGCGGCGTGCGTATCGCCAATCGAAAACAGCGCTCCCTCGACGAACACCGGGAAATACACGGTGGTGCCGGCCGTCAGATCCCGGTTGTCCATGTTGCCGCCGTTGGCGCGCGGAGGAATCGTCGACAGCATCGAATCGGTGGCCGGGGCGACCCCCATGACGCCGGCAAATGGCCGCAGGGGGATCCGCATCCCGTCGGCAAACCCCACCGTCTGGTCACCGGCACCGATCGAGAAATGCCGCAGCATCGGTGCGGGGAACTCGTCTGCGAGCAGCCCGAACCCGGGAACGATGGCGGCCCAACCGTCGCCGATGACATCGATCTCGAGCAAGGTCACCGCGATCACGTCTCCAGGCGCGGCACCCGCCACGTACACGGGGCCCGTGAGCGGATGGATCGGATCGAAATCGAGCGAGGCGAGCGCGTCAACCGTGGTGCCCGGCGCCAGTTGCCCGTCGGACGCCTCCTTGGTGAACGCCTCGACCACCGCGCCGGACTCCACACGCAACGCCGGGGGAATGGCCGCGCTGAAGCGGTTGTGGGTGTGGTCGGCGGTCAGGGTGTACTCGGGCGCGATCGCCGGGTGCGGATCGGTGCGCTCAATGGTGCAGCCGGACATCAGTCCCACGAGGCACGCAGTCGCCATGCCCCGGCGGCCGCCGGCAAACACCGTCACGGACGGTCCTCGCTCGTCGACACGGCGCCTTTCACGTACCGGTCAAACCACTCGATCATGCGTGCGATGACGTCCATGACGCTCTCGCGTGCGGCATATCCGTGCGATTCATACGGGAGCTGAACGTACTCGACGGTCGCCCCATTACCCTTGAGTGCGTGGTACATCCGCTCCGACTGAATCGGGAATGTGCCGGAGTTGTTGTCGTTCATGCCGTGAATCAGCAGGATCGGTTCGTTGATCTTATCCGCATGGGTAAACGGCATCATGCGCAGGTACAACTCCGGAGCCTCCCAAAACGTCCGCTGTTCGTTTTGGAAGCCGAACGGCGTGAGCGTGCGGTTGTAGGCTCCGCTCCGCGCGACGCCGGCTTTGAAGAGATCGGAATGGGCCAGCAGGTTGGCGGTGGCAAACGCACCGTAGCTGTGGCCGCCCACACCGAAGTTGCCGTCCGCAATGCCCATCTCCATGAGATGATCGATCGCGGCCTGCGCTCCGGCGACGGTTTGTTCCTGATAGGTGTCATTGGCCGCATCGCCGCCCACGACCGGCAGGGTCGGGTTGTCGAGCACGGCGTAGCCCTGGGTCAGCAGGAACAGATGCGACGGACCGCTCGGCAAGACGAAGCGGTGCTGACTACCCTGCACCTGCCCCGCCACGTCGGCGGAGACGAACTCGCGCGGGTAGATCCAGAAAACGACCGGCACCCGTTGTCCCTCGCGGTAGTTCGTCGGGTAGTAGAGCGTGCCGGACAGCTGGACACCGTCCGCCCGTTCGTACGTGAGCAACTCCCGCCGCAGATTGGCCAACTCCGGAACCGGGTTCGCGAAATGTGTGAGCAGCGTGCTGGCACGCGTCCGCAGATCGCGCACATGGTAGTTGGGCGGCGCGGTGCGTTGCTCCGAACGGACGATGACGAGGCGGCCACGGCCATCGAGTACGTCGGACACCGTCTCGTACGCGTCCTCCGCCGACTCCCATAGCCGTTCGGTCTTGCGATTGTCGAGGTTGAGTCGGTCGAGGAACGGGCGGTCCCCCTCCGGCGACGCACCGGCACCGGCAAGGAAGATCCACTTCCGATCGTACACCTTCAACACGCTGCGCCCGGCGGCGTTACGCGTGAAGAGGGGCCGGCCGGGGTCCGCGTAGCGATCTTCCGTACTGCGATCGAACACGATGCGCCAGCCAATCGATGCGTCGTTCGCGTCGATCTTCCACGTCCGCAGGTGCCGGGTCCGCCGATCGAGTTCGGACAGCAGCGCCACCCCTCCCTCGGCCCAGCTGATTCCGGCGTAGCGATAGTTGAGCTTGCCCAGCTCCACCGGCACCGTGAACGGCGCGGCGAGCGACACGACGCGATCGCGGTACTCCGCGGGTTTCATGGTCTCGCCCCCGTCGACTGCTTCGACGTACGTCAGCGTCGCCGGCTGATCGGACCGCCAGCTGAAACTGCGCGGTCCGGTTTGCACCCCACCGATCGGGATGGCGTCCCCGAGTGGCACGCTCGCGAGCGCGGCAACGCGACGCCCGTCGATGTTCCACAGTTCGATTTCCTGCGGGAACCGGAAGATCGGCACCAGGCGTGAATACGGCCGCTCGACCCGCGAGATGAGGACCAGCGCACCGCTGGGTGACGGATCGACGTCCGTGAAGATGCCGGGCGCTCCAACCGCCGCACGCGCGCCCGTCACGGCATCAACCGTCGCGAGCTGCGCGGTCACGTAGTAGTCGAATAACGCCTCGTCGTCGGGCGACGCCAGCAGGTCCTGATAGGTGCGCACCGGCGCGGCACGTCCCTCGCTGTGCTGAACGATCGGGCCGGTGGGGACCCGTGCTTCCACCGGCGGCGCGCCGCGCCCCTCGGGCACGAACGCGCACAGCAAGCGGTCGGAGCCAGGCATCCACTGACACGGATTACCGAGCGTGCCGTTCAGGCTGGGACCGGTGAGATCGCGGGCGGCACCGGTCCCGGGATCGGCCACCCAGAGCGTCAGACCGCCGTCGGACTCGCTGATGTAGGCGATCAGTTTCCCATCCGGGGACCACCTGACATCGGTGACCCGAACGCCGGCCGGCGTCGCGATGGTGACCTCCGCGCCTCCCGCCACGCTCCGGACCGCCAGCGCGTTGATCCCGCGGGTCGTGAACCGATCGTTGGTGCGTGGATTGAGCCGCAGGCCGGCCAGACGCAGCATCGGCTGCGCCAGTTGGGCGATGGATGGGCGCTCCTCGATCTGCATGAGCAGCAGTTTCGACCCGTCGGGGGAGGGCTCGATGCCCGGGAGCGACGGCGCATCGAGCACGGCGCGCACCACGTCGGGTGGCGTCTTGTAGGGTTCCTGGGCCGCGGAGCGCGGCGCATAGGCTGCAAGGATAGTGGTTAGGACGAGGAATCGGCGCATGGAGCCTCCACGGGTGTGAACCGGTGCGGGTGCCGCCCCGGAAAGTACCATCGCGCCCCGGCTCCGGCCACGGAGCCGCGGCGCGCGTATATTGATTTGCCACCACGGATACCCATGCACGACCTCCCGTTGCTGCGCGACCTCGTGATCCTCGTTGGGATCGCGATTCCGGTCGTGATCGCCGCCCATCGCCTGCGGATCCCGTCGATCGTGGGGTTTCTGGTCACGGGCATCGCGATCGGGCCGAACGCGCTCGGCTTGGTGCGGGAGACCGAGGCCGTCGCGGGTCTCGCCGAGATCGGCGTGGTGCTGCTCCTGTTTGCGATCGGGCTCGAGCTGTCGCTCGCGCGGGTCATGCGCATGCGGGAGACCATGCTCCGTGGCGGCCTGCTCCAGGTCGGTAGCACGGTGATACTCGCGGCCCTGATCGCCGTCGCGTTCGGCGCACCCCTCCCACGGGCCATCCTCTACGGCGCCCTGGTTGCGCTCTCGTCGACCGCGGTTGTCCTCAAGGTCTATGCCGATCGGGGCGCGCTCGACACACCACACGGGCGTATCGTCGTGGCGGTGCTCCTGTTCCAGGACCTCTGTATCGTACCCCTGGTCGTGCTCGTGCGGATTCTCGGCGGCGCCGGGTCCGGCCCCTGGAGCGCCATCCGGGACATCGGTCTGAGCCTCGCCGTCGTGGCGGCTCTGGTGGTGGGCGGCAGGGCTGCCGTGCCGTGGATGCTGCAGCGCGTCGTCGGCGTGAAGAACCGGGAGCTGTTCACCGTCGTCGTCGTGTTCTTCTGTCTGGGCGCCGCCTACCTGACGGCCAGCTTCGGGTTGTCGCTCGCGCTCGGCGCCTTCCTCGCGGGCCTGGTGGTGTCGGAGTCCGAATTCGGCCTGCAGGCGCTGTCGGACGTGCTCCCGTTCCGCGACGCGTTCAGCGGCATCTTCTTCACCTCCGTCGGCATGCTCCTGGATGTCCGCTTCGTGCTCGGACATCCGGTCACCGTCCTCGCCTTGGCCGGCGGCGTCATCACGCTCAAGGTGGCCGCCGGGGCCTTCGCGACCGGCATGCTGCGCCGATCGCTCCAGGTGAGCATCGTCGCCGGGCTGGGCCTGGCGCAGATCGGCGAGTTCTCGTTCGTGCTGGCGACCGTGGCGGCCACGTATGGACTGATCGGCGGCGACACCTATCAGGCGTTTCTGAGTGCCTCGGTGGCCTCGCTGCTGCTGGCACCCCTGTTGATCGCGACCGCGCGACCGGTGGCGGACGGCGTGTGCCGGCTGATCGGGAAGCCCACCGGCGACCTCGCGGCCGCCGGCGGCGCCGACGCCGCACAGCTGACCGATCATGTCATCATCGTTGGCTACGGTGTGAGCGGGCGGCACCTGGCACGCGTGCTCGATGGCGCCGGCATCCCGTACGTGATCCTCGAGCAGAATGGCCAGGTCGTGCAGCGCGCCCGGCGCGACCTGCAGCCGATCCTCTTCGGTGACGCGACACGGCCTGAGGTCCTTCACCGTGTCCACCTCGAACGGGCTCGGGTGATCGTGTTCGCCATCTCGTCGGCCGCCGACGAACTGCGCGGTGTCGCCGTCGCGCGTGCACACAGCCGCCGGGTGCGGATCGTCGTGCGCACGCAGTTCGTGGCCGCCGCCGGGGAACTCGAGCGCGCCGGCGCCGACGAGGTCATCGCGCAGGAATTCGAGACATCGCTCGAGATCTTCGCCCGCGTGCTGCATCACTACGACATCCCGTCGAATACGATCGAACGGGAGATCCACGCGGCGCGCACGGAGCACTACGGGGTCGTGCGCGGGCGCGCCGAGCCGTCGTTCCAACTCGACGCCCTGGCGCATCTCGGCGTGCACCGCGCGCTGGATATCCTGGAGGTGGAACCCGGCGCGCGTGCGGTGGGCGGGCACCCGGCAACGCTGCAACTTCGGCGAGAAACGGGCGCGACCGTCGTCGCGATTATCCGTCAGGGACAGGCGTACTACGCTCCTGAGCCGGCGTTCCGGTTCGCGCCGGGCGACACGGTCGTGCTGGTCGGCGACGCGGACGCCCTCGCCCTGGCCCGAACCGCCTTCGTTGCGCCCGCACCCGGGCCATAGTCCGTTCCCGCCACCCCACCCGAGCAGCCTCGCTCGTCGCGGCGGGCTGAGTCCCGGTGCGCCGCACCGATCCCCGGCGTCGCCAGTCGAAGGACTGCTCGAACCGCTGGGAGTCTCTTCACGTCCGTTACCGTCTCCGCTTACGTCATCCTCATCGTCCTCAGCGCCATTTTTTCAGGCTGAACGCACGCTACTGTTTTGCAAGGGTCTTCAGGGAATCGTGTGGGTTCCTGGTCGGGTTTTCTGGACGAGGTTAAGGGAGGGGCACACTCCTCGGCATCGCCCCTCCCCCCACGTTGGACCGCAGAGAGCGCAGAGGACGCAGAGGGCTTGCGGCACCCGCGACAGGTTCCAGCGTCCTCCGCGTTCTCTGCGGTATACACGGGCGGGGTGGAACCTACCCCAGCACCTCCGCCACCGTCTGCAGGTGAATCGACACCGTATCCTCGAGGTTGGCGGCATACCCGCCGGCCATCACGACCACCGCGGGTATTCCCGCCCGGCGGAGACCGTCCATCACCACGCGGTCTCGCTCCGCCAACCCCTTTCGTGTCAGGGCGAGTCGGCCGAGCGCGTCGCCCTCGAAGGGATCCGCACCGGACACGTAGCACGCGAGGTCGGGCTGCGTTCGCCCGATGGCGTCCGCGAGTCCCTCCGCGAGGCGCGCCAGGTATTCGTCGTCGCCCGTGTCCGCCCGCAGCGACACCGCGAGGTCGCACGGCTCCTTTTCGAACGGGAAGTTGGCTTCACAGAACACGTCGAAGGTGAACACCGACCGATCGTCCGCGAAGATGCGGGCGGTACCGTTTCCCTGATGGACGTCGCAATCCACGATCAAGGCGCGCCCGATTTGCCCTTCCCCCTGCAGCACCCGGACCGCGACCGCCACGTCGTTGAACACGCAGTAACCCTCACCACGATCCGCAAACGCGTGGTGCGTGCCGCCGGCGAGGTTGATGCCCGCGCCACGGCGTAGCGCCGCGCGCGCCGCCGCGAGCGTGCCGCCAACAGACCGGCGCGATCGCTCGACCATCTCCGGAGACCACGGAAACCCGATCCGGCGCATCATCACCCGCGGCAACCGGCCGCCCGTCACCGCGTTCCGATACGCCTCGGTGTGCACCAGCCCCAGCATCGCGTCGGTCGCCGCCGGAGGCGGCGCCATGACCTCGGCGGACGCGACACCCGACTCGACCAGTCGCTCGCGCAGCCGCGCGTACTTCGCCATCGGGAAGCGATGCCCCTCGGGAAGCGGCAGGACGAAAGGGTCCGAATAGAAAATGAACGGGTTCACCACCGAACGCCTCGTCTCATGGGCGGTCGCCTCGCGGCCGTCAACTATATTGCATCGTCGGCGACACTGCCAACTCGCAGCCGGAGACTCCGCATGATCCGTTCCCGACGCGCCGCGCGCCGCGCGCACGGGGTTATCCCCCTCATCGCGGCCATGGCAGCCTGCGACGCGCCCGTGACATCGTTGCAACCGATCTTCCTGCGTGGACGAGCAGTGGCGCCGGCCGGCGATTCCCTGTTCGCCGTGACCGACGCGGGGTCGAACGGTGTCGTCCTGCTCGACGCACGGGGACGCGTCCGTGACACGCTGGGCGCCGGCATCGTGACCACACCTCGCAAAGTCCAGTTGGTTGGATCACTCGTGTACGTATCCGACCTTACCGCGGGCAATGCGCCGCGCGTCGTTGCCCTCGACCGGTCGGACTCGGTACGACGCGTGGTGCCACTCGACGGCTACGGCGCGCCCCCGCACCAGTACGCCGTGCTCCCCGACGGCGGCATCGTCTTCGAGGTACCGGACGCGCGACTCGTCGTGCTCCGCGACGACTCGATCGCCACCTTCGCGGTGGTCGAGCAGGGCACGCGGCCGAGTCTGACCACCGCCGCCGGCGGCGGTGTCCTGCACGCGGTCCCCGGACGGCAGATCACGTTGTACAACGGATTCGGGAGCATCCGCTGGCGCATCGAGTGGCCGTGGGTGGAAACCGCGTTCGTGAGCGACATCGCGGTCGACGCCAAGAGCCGCGTACACATGATCGTCGGATCATCGCGGGAAGAGACGTTCACCGTCCAGACCCTCGCGCTCGGAACCGGTGAAGTGATCCGCTGGTCGACCCCGGGGCTCGAGGCCGATTTCGTGGTGGATCGGATCGGCGAGGTATCACCCGCCAAGGGCCGCTGGCAACTCCCGTAGCCCCGAATGCCGGCCCGCCGGCCTCCAGCACGTGCACGGCCCGAGGGCCGTATTCGCCTGCTGCGAGCGCCGACCCTCGCTAATACTTCAGGCCGGCCGCGTCGGCGAATTGCCGCAACAACGTCTCCTGCTCCTCGGTCAACTTCTCCGGCATCCGAACGGTGATTTCCACAAACTGATCGCCGCGCTTGCCATTGCGCTCGATACCCTTTCCGGCAATCCGGAATCGGCGACCGGGCTGCGTGCCGGCGGGGACATTCAGCACCACGCGCTTACCGTCGATCGTCCGCACCTTGATCTTCGTCCCGAGAATCGCCTGGGCGAGGTTCACCGGAATCGAGCAATGCAGGTTGATCCCGTCGCGCCGCAAGAACCGATCCGGTTGCACGTCGAACGTGACCACCACATCACCGACCGTTCCGCCTGAACCGCGCTGCCCCTCACCCTTCAATCGCACCTTGGTCCCGGTCTCGGTCCCCGGGGTGACCGTCACCATGACCCGGCGATCCACGCTGACGTCCCCCTGGCCCGCGCACCGGCTACACGCCTCACTCGCAACACGCCCCCGCCCCCGGCAGGCCGGACACGGACGCGTGACGGAGAACGCGCCCTGCCCGAACGTAACTTGCCCCTGCCCCTTGCACTCGGCGCAGGCCGCCACCTTGGCGCCCGGAGCCGCGCCCGAACCGGCGCAGGTCGGGCATGCTTCCCGGACCGGGACCATGATGGGGACTTTACCGCCGAGCGCCGCGACCTTGAACGGGACCGACGCTGTGACCTCGACCTCGTCCGCCCCACCCGCCTGCTTTCCACGGCCAAAGATCGACGAGAACAGGTCGCCAAGCCCGCCGAACCCCTCAAAGCCCCCGAAATCCGGGCCGGGCGACTGGCGGGCGCCACCCGGACGGGAACGCGACGGGCCGCCCGCGAACGCGCCGTACTTCCGCATGAGGTCGTACTGCTTGCGCTTCTCCGGATCCATCAGCACCGAATGGGCTTCGGAGATCTCCTTGAATCGTTCCCCGGATTTGGGATCGTCCGGATTGGCGTCGGGATGGTGCTTCTTGGCCAACCGGCGATACGCTCGCTTGATCTCGTCGGTCTGCGCCTTGTCCGATACGCCGAGGACCTTGTAGTAGTCCGTTACCGCCGCCATGCGCTAGGCCTCGGTACTCTCGAGGTCCGGTTCGGTCCAGATGTGCACCATCACCCGCGCGGGACGCAGGAGCTGGCCGTGAAACCGGTACCCGGCCTGCAGCACCGTCGCGACCGTGTGGTCCACATCGGCGCTCGGCGCCGGCAGCATGCCGACCGCTTCGTGCACGTTGGGGTCGAATCGTTCGCCGTCGGTGCCGATCGGCTCGAGCCCGGCGAACTGCAGCTTCCGCAGCAGGTTCCGCTCGACCAACTCGACCCCTGCCACCACGTCCGGCACCGACGACTGCTCCGAATCGAGGTGCGCGACGCGCGCCAGGTCGTCCAACGCGTCCAGCAGACCCGTCAGGAGTTCACCCTGCGCGCGCAGCCGCCCGTCTTGCCGCTCCTTCGCCGTCCGTTTGCGAAAATTGTCAAAGTCGGCGGCCAGCCGAATGTGTCGATCTCGCAGATCCTCCAGCTCGGCCGCCACCGGGTCGATTCCGGCTGCAACAACCTCCCTCGGATCCTCGTCGAGCGACGGGGCCGCCAACTCCCCAGGTCCGTCCGTCTCATCGTCGACCGAGGCCTCTTCCGGTGGTTCCACTTCGTGACGTTTTCTAGTCATGCCACCTCAATACGGGGAATGCGTCAAAGGGTCGCATCGGCACAATTTAACCCGCGACCAACCCCACACGCCCCTACCCGGGGGCCAGCGCCCTCCGCAACAAGTCCAAAGCCGCCTGGGTGGCCCGCTGACGCACCCAGGAGCGCCCCCCGGGCAGTTGCAGGCGCACGGTGTGCTCTTCGCTCTCGACGACCGCACAGAGCCATACGGTCCCGACGGGCTTTTCAGGTGTCCCCCCGGCGGGACCGGCAATGCCCGAGACCGCCAGACCACAGGGGACTTCGAACCTGGAGGCAACACCTCGGGCCATGGCCCGAACCACGGCCTCGGATACCGCCCCCTCCGCCGTCAGCACGGCTTCCGCGACGCCCAGCTCGCGCGGCTTCACGTGGTCCGCATACGCGATCACGCCGCCGGCGAATACCGCGGAGGCGCCCGGCACCGCCGTGATTCGCCCGCCCACCAGCCCGCCGGTGCACGATTCGGCCACCGCCAACCGCCGGGAGGTCGCGCGAAGACGTTCCACCACGACTGCCGCCAGGTCCTCGTCCCCCTCGCCGTAGCAATGGATCCCGAGCACGGGCCGCAGACTCGCCACCGCCGCCGCCAACCGCTCCGCCGCCGCGTGCGCGGGGACGCCCCAAACGGTCAGCCGCAGGTCCACACCCGATCCCGTCGGCAGCGAGGCGAACGTCGTCGGGGCCAGGTGCTCGGCGATGTCCCGCAGGAGATCCGCGAGCGCCGACTCCGAAATCCCCGTGGTGCGCAGCGTGCATGACGCGGTCACAAGTGGATCGCCCGCACGCGTTCGGAGCCGTGGCAGTACCTCTTCTTCAAGCAAACCGTGCATTTCATGCGGGACGCCCGGGAGGAGGATCACCAGCCCGCGCGGATCCTCGATCCACAGACCCGGTGCCGTCCCGCGCGGATTGGCCAGTGGTGTCGCGCCGGCCGGTAACTCGGCCTGGGAGAGGTTGGCCGCCGGCATCTCCCCGGCGCGGCCCAAGCGGGCCCACCACGCTTCGAGCTGCTGCCGCAACGTCGCATCGGGGACGATCGGCCGGCCGAGCAGGTCCGCGACCGCGCGCTTGGTGATGTCGTCGTGGGTGGGACCGAGACCGCCGGTGACGACGACGACACCCGTGCGCGCGAGACCCTCTCCGACCACCGTCTGGATGGCGTCGGCCGCGTCCTCGACCGTGATGACGCGACGGACGCGGCCCCCGATGGCACTCAAGGAGCGGCAGAGATCGGCGGCGTTCGTGTCGACCGTCAGTCCGAGCGTCAGCTCGGACCCGATCGTCACGACCTCAAGGTCCATCGGACGACGCGGAAGGTACGCTCCGGAAGAGCCGGCGATACCGGTAGACATAGACACCCAGCGAGTACAGCGTGAGCAGAACCGCGATCGCGAGCGTCACGGCGATGACCAGACCGTGGACCTGCTCCCAAAAGGCTCCCAGCCATCCCTGGCGCCACCCAAATGCCGCCGCCATGTCCTTCCAGGCGAACCACGCCATGGTCGCCCCGATGAACACGTCCTGGATGATGGTCTTGAGCTTCCCGGCGCCCGCGGCGGCGATCACGACGCCCCGCTGCTTGGCGACCTGCCGGAATACCGTCATCACGACCTCGCGCCCGATCAGCAAGACGGCCACCCACAAGGGGAGGTTGCCCCACCACGGGATTTCGTACTGCCGGAATGGGTAGCGGGTGATCCAGTAGATGGGGATCAAGGTGGCGACCAGCAGGAGTTTGTCGGCGAGGGGATCGAGAATCTTGCCGAGATCGGTGATCTCGTTGCGCTCGCGGGCCAGGCGACCGTCATAGATGTCGCTGATCGCCGCAATGAGAAACACGACAAACGCGATGAGTTTGGGAACCCAGCCGCGGATGAACGGGAGCAGCGCAATCACGGGCGTGAGGGCAATCCTCGCGACCGTGAGGATATTGGGCAGCGTCCAGACCACGCCGCCTCCTAGCTGAGCGTCTTCAGAACGAGCTTGGCGACCGCCTTGAGCGTCTCGAATACGCCGTCCCCCCCTACCGCCACCGACTCGAAGTACGGCGCCCGCTCGATCCAGGTTCCATCGAGCTGATAGATCAGCTGCTCACCAGGGTGATACAGGTCAGGGACCTCCTGATGCCGCGCGGGGTCTTCGACGGGCCACCCGGGGTTCAGCGCGGCCTGCAGGTCGGCTATCGGGGCCGCGTTGGGGAGATCGCGCTTATTGTACTGGACGACGAACGGAATCTTGGTGAGATCGTAGCCGTACTGAGCCATGTTGTCATAGAGGTTCTGCATCGCCTCGACGTTGGCCTCCATCCGCTCGACCTGACTGTCAGCCACGAACACGATGCCGTCGACGCCTTTCAGAATGAGCTTGCGCGACGCGTTGTAGTATACCTGTCCGGGAACGGTGTACAGGTGGAACCGGGTCTTGAACCCACGGATTGTCCCGAGATCGACGGGGAGAAAATCAAAGAACAGGGTGCGCTCGGTTTCCGTGGCGAGCGACACCATCTTCCCGCGCGTGTCCGGCGCCACCTTGCCGTAGACGTGTTCGAGATTCGTCGTCTTGCCCCCGAGACCCGGCCCATAGTAGACGAGCTTGCAGTTGATCTCGCGGGACGCATAGTTGATCATCGACATGGCTGGTCGCGCTCCCGGCTAGTCGCCGAAGAGTTTGTCGATCTCATCCTCGGCTCCCTCCAACAACCCCGGTTTCCCGGCATCCCCTCCTGCGGCCAGCTGGCTGAACATCTCATCGAACACCTTGGTCAGATCCATCACCGTTTGTTTCACGCGGAGTCGCACCATGCCAACCGTGGTTCGTTGGTCGAACAGCACGACCAGGATCACTCGGCGTGCAACGTCCGCCAGGTACATCGATTCCTTTTCACCTTGATGGAACAACGAAGCAAACTCGGGCTCGCCGATCATCTTGGCGAGTTGGTCATTCGCGCTGAAGTCGGCGGCCGTCAACGAGGCGAATGCCGTGGGATCGAACGACAACTGCTCGCCGGCGTTCGCAAGGAGTTGGCCGGTACGATCGACCAGGAGCGCACTTCGCGCATTGCACTCCTTCAGCAGATCGTGAAGGTGCCCGGTAATGCGACCGTGATCTTCCTCCCCGAGCGACCAGCTACCGGCATGGGTTTCGGCCATCAGCTCCTCGCGTTACCCGAGTTTCGCTTCCATCCGCCGCGCGATCATCTCCGCCCGGCGGCGCAACATGGGCTGCTGTTCCCACGTCGTGTAGTCCCGCAAGAGCCGTACCGCCTCCACGCTCGGATGCGCACTGAGGTATCCAAGCGCCGAGAGGCGCCGCAGCGGACGACTACTGAACAGCGCCCGACGATAACGGCTGATCGAGTGCTGAGCAAGGAGGGCCCCGACGATGGTCCCGGCGCCAAACGCCGTGAGTAACGCCTTCAGCCGCGGCCCCATCAGGCACCCATCTCTCGGCGTGCCGCGAGCGCCCGTTCGATCGTCACCCCGTCGGCGTACTCGAGATCACCGCCGACCGGCAGGCCGAGCGCGATGCGCGTCACCCGCACCCGGGTGGGCTGCAACGCCTCTCGTACGTACGTCGCCGTCACCTCACCCTCCATGGAAGGGTTCGTGGCCACGATAACTTCCTCGACGGCGCTGCCGTTCTCGAGCCGCCGGATCAGTTGGGCCACGCGCAGCTCGTCCGGTCCCACGCCATCGAGTGGCGACAGAAACCCGCCGAGGACATGGTACAGGCCCCGATACGACCCCGTTCGTTCGATCGCGCCAATGTCGGACGCTTCTTCGACAACGCAGACGACCGCCCTGTCACGTCGTGGATCGGCACAGATGGCGCACGGGTCGTCATCACTGAGATTGCCGCACACCGTACAGGGTCGTACGCGTTCCGTCACCGTCGTAATGGCCTTGGCAAGCCGGGCGGCGGCACCCGGAGGCTGCTTCAAGAGAAAATACGTGAGCCGCGTCGCAGTCTTGTGCCCGATCCCCGGCAGCTTAGCGAACTCGCTCGTGAGCTCGTCGATGACCGACACGGTGCTAGAGCGGCAGTTGAAACGGTAGGGGAAGCCCCCCGGTCGCCTTCCGCAGTTCCTCGCGGTACAGATCCTCGGCCCGCCGCTGTGCGTCGGCGATCGCGGCGGTCACCAGGTCCTCGAGCATCTCGACATCCCCATCCTGCAGGGCCCCTGGATCGATGCGAACCGATCTGACCCGGCCACGCCCATCGACATGCACCGTGACGATCCCGCCCCCGGCGGTGCCGGACACGTTTTGCTCGGCCAGTTCAGTTTGCATCTGGCTGATGCGACCCTGCATCTGTTGGCCAAGCTGGAGCAGCTGCGATAAATCAGGCATGTGCGTCAGGACATCCCGTGAACACCGGATTATGAACCTAAAGCCGCCAGGGGGGCTGAGGCAAGCTAATCCAGCAGTTCCAGGTCCAGGGTTTCCGCCACCGCGTCGAGGGCCTGGTCCTTGGCGCGATACGCCTTCATCCGGTCGTCCCGATCGGATTGCTGATCCTGCCGGCGCAGCGGCGACCCTGCGGCAGGTTCCTCCGCGGCGGGCGAAGCCGGACGGAACCCGATTCGGACCGGGCCCCCCACGACGTCGGCGATGGCGTGCTCGATGATCCCGCGGTTCCGCTCCAAGCCGTGCAGGTGCACCGCGGAATCCGAGACCGCCACCATCACGCAATCTCCCTCGATGTCCGCCGGCTCCGCATGTTCCAGGGCCTCCGCCAGCATCCGGCGATGCCGTCCCACGGCCTGCGTAATCGCCGCCCAACCGGCCTTGATCGACGCGATCGTCGGCACGGGTGCCGCGGCCCGCTCGGGGCGCGGCTCGGCTGCCCGCGCCGGTGGGGTCGGCGGCGGAGGGGGCGCCGGATCGGGCGGGTCGGTGGCCGGCTGGGCGGGGGCCGGGCCCGGCCCGGTCACGACCGCGCCGAGCCTCGTCAGCACATCCGCCAAGGCCACGGTCCGATCCAGCAGGGTCCAGCGCAACAACAGCGTCTCGACGTGGAGGCGCGGATTCGCGCCGCGGCGAATCGCCACCTCGGCATCCTGCAACGTCTGCAGCATACGCAACACGTCTCCATGCGCGAAGTGTTCGGCGGACGCCCGGATGGTTTGCCGCAGGCCCTCGGTCATCCCGTCCGGTGTCCCGCCGAGCAACTGCAACATGACCCCGCGCATGACCTCTCCAAGGCCGTTGACGAACTCCGCCAGATCGGCGCCCGCGTCGGCCAATCGCGCGACGAACGGAAACACCGCGTCCGGCTGTCGTGCGGCAACGAACTGCAACACCTCCCCATAGAGTTCGTCACCGATCAGACCCAGCGCGTCCCGCACACCCGCGGCCGTGACCGAGCCATCCCCAAAAGCCAACACCTGGTCGAGCACCGAAAGCGCGTCACGCATGCCCCCGGCCGCGACCCGCGCGATCAGGACGAGGGCGTCCTCCTCGGCGGTGACCTGCTCGCTGGATACCACGTGGCGCAGTCGATCGACGATGGTGTGCGGTCCGATGCGGCGAAAATCGAACCGTTGCACGCGGCTCAGCACCGGCGCCGCCGTATTGGCGATCTTGTGCGGTTCGGTCGTCGCGAAGACGAAGACCACGCGCGGCGGCGGTTCCTCGAGGATCTTCAACAGCGCATTCCATGCCTCCCGCGTGAGCATGTGCGCTTCATCGATGATGTATACCTTGTAGCGATCGGGACCGCTTGCCGCGTACATCGCGCGTTCGCGCAGTTCCCGCGCGTCGTCCACGCCGCGATTGCTGGCGGCATCGATCTCGACCACATCGAGGGTTGCAGCGCCCAACCAGATCCGCGTACAGGCATCGCAGGCGCCACAGGGCTCGCCGTCCGTCCGCTCCCCACCGCGCTCACAGTTGAGCGCCATGGCGAGGATGCGTGCGGCGGTGGTCTTGCCGACGCCGCGGGGACCGGTGAGGAGATACGCGTGGGCAACGCGATGCTTGGCCACGGCGCCGCGCAACCCGGCGGCGATGTGTTCCTGTCCGGCAAGATCGCCGAACTGCGTGGGCCGGTACTTACGCGCGAGAGCGGTATGGGTCATGAGTGGAAGTGCCCCAGGCAACCCGAAGCGACACGTGACATCGCTTAGCGCTGCTACCTGCACGGTCCTGACGCGATTCGCGCGCGCGCGCCCTCCGGACCTGGGGCTCCGAAAGCTACCCCCACCCCCCTGCCACGGCCACCCCGACGCGCTGCCCCCACGAGATGACCCGCCGCAATCCCGGCATCACGACAGCAGGGCCCGCTGCTCGCGCTGACGGCGCGCCAGATCGTACGTCTCGGCCACCTCACCCCCCGCAAGGAATACGAACGCCATCGCGTGTATCCAGAGTACGAACAGCAGGAGGGCGAGCGCGTTGGTGTCGGAGACCATGCGGTCCAAAGTCGCGAAGTTCGCCAGGTATATCGTGAAGAGTCGCTTGGCAATCTCGAACGCCAACGAGGCGACGACCGACGCCACAAGCGCGGTGTCCCAGCGCACCCGCCGGCTCGGGCTCACCGTGTACACGATAAAGAAGAGGGCAACGGCAAACGCGAACGCGGTGAGCCCCGCCACGAACCGACCGAACCACGGCGAGCGCAGGACCCACACGCTGACGAAGGTATTCCCCGCGATCAGGACCGCGCACAGGACCGCCATCGCGAGATCCAGCCCCTTTCCCACGATCCACGACCGCGTCTCTTCGGTATCGAAGACCTCGTTGAGGGCCGCCCGAACCGACCCGAACAGACGCAGGGAAAACCACACGAACAGGGGAAGCCCGTACAGAGAGAGCCGTGCCCGGCTTTCGACAATGCCGGCGAAGGTTGCTTCGGCGGTGCCGAGCGGATCACCGGCCTCGTGTGCCGGGAGCAGCCGGCCGAACAGCGCCCCGACGTTCGCAATCGTGTCCCCTCCCCCGCCGACGACGTAGCCGACGGCGGCCAGCAACACCAATGTGAGGGGAAACAGCCAGAGCAGCGTGTCGAAGGCGAGCCCGCTGGCCAGAAACGAGATGTTGTCCTCGTACCCGGCGACGAGGACCCGCCGAACGAACCCGAGCGGCGAAAACGCCCAGCCGCCCCGCGGAGGGCTACGGGGCGCTGCGCGTGCCACGGTGTCCGTTACGCTTCGTCGCCGTCGTCGGACGCCGCGCCGGCCGGGGCCCGCTCGGCGCGGGCATCGGCCAACCGCCGCTCGAGCTCATCACGCGCCGTGCGCACGGCCGCCTTGCCCGCGTCGACCGCGTCCTTGGCGGACGCCCGCTTTTCCTCGATCCGCTGGCGCGCCTTCTGGAACCCGGCTTCGATGCTCGCTTTGGTGTGGTCGTACCCGGTCTCAACCGCCTCGTGCAGATCATCGAGCCGCTCGCCGGCTTCGGCGCGGAGTTTCCGGCTGCGCGCCCGGATCAGCTCCCGCGTCTCTGCGCCACTTTGGGGCGCGAGCAGCAACGCCAATCCCGCCCCGAAGGCGAGTCCCGCCAGGAACGCACCCACTCCACCGTTTGACCGCTCAATGACCACTACCGGCTGGTCGTCATGACCCTGTCCCATGGTTCCTCCTCATGCCCGACCGACGCTTCGTTCAGTCGTGACTCCACGGAACTTAGCCGGACGCCGGGGACGCGTCAAAAGGCGACACACAACCCGTCGTACGCCGGCTCGATCCCCTCCGGTAGCCGCGCCGCCAGGTCGACGTGGCTCACCTTGTGGGTCAGGTGCGTGAGAATCGTGCGCTCCGCCCCGACCGCCCGCGCGACCTCGATCGCCTCGGGAATCGACAGGTGCGTCGGGTGGGGCCGCTCGAACAGGGCGTTCAGCACCAGGACGCGCACGCCGTGCAACCGCCCGATCGCTTCGGCCGGAACCGTCTTGACGTCCGTGACGTAGGCCGCCTCACCCACCCGGTACCCGAAGACCGTTGTGGCGCCATGCTCGAAGGCGAGGGGCAGCACGACCATGCCGGCGATGTCCACCGGTTCGCCTGCCGTCAGCGGGATCGGCACCAATTCGGGCTTGGACGTGCCCGGTGGCGCCAGCACCGTCTCGTCGAAGATGTAGTTGAATCGGTGGGCGATGCGCTCCAATGTCTCCGCCGGTCCGTAGACCGGCAGTCGGCCGCCGCGCACCGACAAAACGCGCAGATCGTCGATGCCGTGGATGTGGTCCGCATGGTCGTGGGTATACAGCACCGCGTCCACGGCGGGAATGCCGGCGCGGGTCAATTGCAGCCGCATTTCCGGTGGCGTATCGATGAGCAGGCGCGTCCCCGCATCGCTCTCGATGACCGCCGAGACCCGCGTTCGGCGGTCGCGTGGGTCCGAGGACGTGCACACCGCGCACGCGCAGCCGATCACCGGGACGCCGAACGAGGTCCCGGAGCCGAGAATCGTCAACTGCACGTCACACGATCTCCACCTTCAGCAAGTTCGTCGTGCCCGGGACTTCAAACGGCACGCCGGCGGTGACGACGATCAGGTCGCCTGCCGCCGCATAGTGCTGGGTGAGCAGCGTGTCGCGGGCGCTGTCGAGCATCGCCTCGTAGCTGGGTACCTTGCTTGCCAACTCCGGCATCACGCCCCAGGTCAACGCGAGCTGCCGGCACGTCGGTGCTTCCGTTGACATGGCGACGATCGGAACCCGCGGGCGATGCAACGCGATCTTCCGCGCGGTGAACCCGCTCTTGGTGAAGCACACGATCGCCGGCACGTCGAGCATCTCGGCCGCCGCGGTCGTCGCCAGCGCAATTGCGTCCTCGACCCCCGGGCGTCCGGCGGCGACATCCGCACGCCGGCGCCGAATGGCGCCACTCGTATCGGCCGCGACCGATCGTTCGATCTCCCCGATGATCCGGACCATCGCCTCCACCGACTCCACCGGATACGCCCCGATGGCCGTCTCCGCCGATAACATGACCGCGTCAGTGCCGTCGAGAATCGCGTTGGCCACATCCGAGGCTTCTGCCCGCGTCGGCCGGGGGTGCTCGATCATCGATTCCAGCATCTGCGTGGCCGTAATGACCGCCCGCCCACGCGCCCGCGCCAGCCGAATCAGGTGTTTCTGCGCCAGCGGCACCTGCTCGTATGGCAACTCCACCCCAAGGTCTCCGCGCGCGACCATCACCGCATCGGCCGCGGCAACGATCTCTTCAGCCCGGGCGAGTGCGGTGGCGCGCTCGATCTTGGCGACGAGTCCCACATGGCTCGGCACCAGCGCACGGACCTCGTCGACGTCGGCGGCGCGGCAGACGAACGAGATCCCGACGTAGTCCGCGCCGGCATCCACCGCGAGCGCCACGTCATCCCGGTCCTTGGCGGTCACCGCCGGTGCGCTCACTTCGACTCCGGGAAGGTTGATCCCCTTGTGTTCGCCCAACGCGCCCCCATGCCGCACCGTCGCGTAGACGCGAACGCCTTCGACCCGCTCGACCTCCACCGCAAGCAGTCCATCGTCCAGCAGCATCGTCGTCCCGGGCGACACGTCGCGTGCCAGTCCGGCGTAGGTGGTTGGGATGTCATCGCCCGTCGCGTCGCCCTCGGGCGCAAACGCCACGTGGGTCCCCGCGTCGAGCATGAGTGGCGCCGGCAGCGCGCCGACCCGGATGCGAGGCCCTTGCAGGTCGACGAGCACCGCCACGTGACGCCGCAGCTCGTCCGCCACGCGCCGAATCATGTGAATCGCCGCCGACCGGCCGGCCGGCGTGCCATGCGAACTGTTCACGCGGATGACGTTGACGCCCGCGGTGATCATCCGCGCCACGGTCTCGGGACTCGCTGAGGCCGGGCCCACCGTGGCAATGATCTTCGCGCGACGAAACCGACCGCCGTGACGGGAGCGGCCTTGCTCCGCGGGGTCGCGCGCCAACTGATCGGGACCGCTCACCACACGCACCCTTCTCCGACAACCGTCGTGCTCACGGGATCGGTAATGTCACGAACTGGTTATTGCCGTGGACGAGTACTTTCGCGCGACGTACTCATTGAGGATCTCGATGAACTCCTGCAGGATGCCGTCTCCCTTCAGCGTCTTGAAGAGCGACCCATCGACGTACACCGGCGCCTTCGGGTCCTCGAAGGTCCCCGGAAGGGAAATCCCGATGTCGGCATGCTTGGATTCGCCCGGTCCATTGACGATGCAACCCATCACCGCCACCTTGAGCCGCTCCACGCCCGGGAACTGGTCTCGCCAGATGGGCATCTGGGTTCCGAGGTACGCTTGAATCTGTTCCGCCAGTTCCTGAAAGTAGGCACTCGTCGTGCGCCCGCACCCGGGACATGCCGTCACCGACGGTGTGAAGCTCCGCAGGTCGAGCGCCTGTAGCACCTGCTGCGCGACCCGCACCTCCTCCGTACGATCGCCCCCCGGACGCGGGGTGAGCGAGACCCGGATCGTGTCGCCGATTCCCTCCATGAGCAGCAACGCGAGGGCCGCGGCGCTCGCCGTGACCCCGGAGGTGCCCATCCCGGCTTCGGTGAGTCCCAGGTGCAGCGGAAAATCGGACCGCGGCGCCAACAGCCGGTAGGTGTCGACCAGGTCCTGTACCCGCGACATCTTGGCCGACAGAATGATGCGATCGTGGACCAGCCCCGTCTCCTCGGCCAGCGCCGCCGACCGCATGGCGCTCTCGACCATGGCGTCCAACATGACGTCGCGCGCGGCGCGCGGCGTAGCCCGACCGGCGTTCTCGTCCATCATCTGCGTCAGCAACGCCCGGTCGAGCGATCCCCAGTTGACCCCGATGCGGACCGGCTTGCCGTACTCGATCGCGATCCGAATGATGGTGCGGAAGTTCTCGTCGCGCCGCTTGGCTCCCACGTTGCCGGGATTGATGCGATACTTGGCCAACGCCCGCGCACACGCCGGGTGCTCGGCCAGCAGTTGGTGACCGTTGTAGTGGAAATCGCCGATAATCGGTACCGAAACCCCGCGATCGTTCAGGCGCTGCACGACCTCCGGGATCGCAGCGGCCGCGGCCGGGTTGTTCACGGTGAGGCGAACCAGCTCGCTGCCGGCGGCGGCGAGCGCCGCCACCTGTTCGACCGACCGTTCCACGTCCGCCGTGTCGGTATTGGTCATCGACTGCACGACGACGGGATGGGCGGACCCCACCGGGATTCCCCCGACCAGGGCCGTGACGGTGTGACGGCGGACCAACGTTGTCATACCGGGAATATACCGACCGGCGCGGACCACCGGCGCGCCCCGGGCGCCGCGGCTAGCCCGCCTCGGTGTGACGGAAGCTCAGCAGGGATTCTCCCAATCGATAGCGAAATCGTTCGAGCACTGCGGGCAGGCGAACCGCTCGGCATCCGTAGGAATGTTGGCGCGCATCCGGCACGATGGACACACCCCATAGGTGGCCCAGAGCTTGGACTCGCTGGCCCGCCTCGTTCCCGGGTCCTCCGGATCGCGTACGACGATACTCCAGCGATAGGGCCGAACATCCGCGAATTCGAGCAGCGTGCGATCGACGGCGACGTTGCGCTTGTTGACGTCGAGGAACGCGATGGTGGGTTTCTTGTCGTTCACCACGCCGTACCACGCGCCTCGACGGAGTCCGTGTGCACCAGCCTTGCGAACGCGAGCCCACTTCTTCGGGGTCATTCCGTGCACCTCCGGTTGCCGTTCACCGCGAAATCCCGGCGGCGACGCCAAGCGGAATGATAACGTACAGGACGACGTCGCGAATGAGGTAATATGCGACGAAAACCGCCACGAGTTTCCAGCCACGCTTCCGGAACAACCCCTTCCAGCCCAGCGCCCGGCGCTCGTCGCGGAGCGTAGTCAGAAACGACTTGATCCGCTTCATGCTGGCATAAGATACTGCAAAGGGGCGCGCTCGGAAGCACGCCCCTCAGCCCAACCATCCATCCGATGGAGGGCTAGCCGCACTCACTGTATCCGCACACGTGGCACTTGACGCATCCCTCGGCGAATTCGAGTTGGGAACCGCAATCCGGACACGCACCGGCATGCTGATCCGCATCGAGGGAACGCATGCCGGCCAACTCACCCCCGGGACCCGAAACGGCACGGGGAGTCACGGCGACCACGTCGTCGGCATTGGCGGCATCCGTCGGGTGATCGAGCAGATCCTGTTGCACCCCCTGCTTGTCGTGCATCCACCGCTCGATCGCGATCCCAATCGCGTCAGGTACCGACAGGACCTTGTTGGGACCGAGACCCGTCACGCGATCGGAGGAAATGCCCCGGAGCTGCCGGTGCACCTCCGCTAGCGGGATGCCCGATCGGAGCGCAAGCGAGATCAGTCGGCCCACGGCCTCCACGTCCGCCATCAGCGCCCCACCAGCCTTGCCGAGCGTCATGAAAATCTCGAACGGCTGGTTGCGGTCGTCCTCCGTGATCGTCACATACAGCGTGCCCAGCGGCGTATCGAGGCGTCGGGTCGTGCCTCGGAGCAACTCGGGGCGGGACCGTTTCTGGCGCCGCTGCAGGTTCTCGGATTCCACTTCGTGCAGCTGTTGCTTGGTGCGCGATAGCTCCGCCTCGAGTTCGGCAACGGTGGCCTTGAGATCGGTCTCTTCCGCCGCAGGTCGTTGTCCCGTCGTGGCCTTGCGCACCTGCTGTGCCGTGGTCCCGGTGGACAGGACCTGCATCTCGCGACTCCCATCCCGGTAGACCGTCACCCCTTTGCACCCCAGATCGAACGCCAGTTCGTAGATCTGGCGGACATCCTCCTCGGTCGCGCTGTTCGGGAAATTGCACGTCTTGCTGATCGCGCTATCCGTGAACTCCTGATAGGACGCCTGCATCCGGATATGCCACTCGGGCGAGACATCGTGCGCCGTCACGAACACCCGCCGCCACCGTTCGGGGACCGCGTCGAAGTGGATGTGTCCCTGCTCCGCGATCCGGGCCATGAGGTCGTCGCCGTACCAGCCCTCGCGCTTCGCGATCGCCACGAACTGGTCGTTGACGTCGGGCATCAGTACGCCCGCCTGATTGCGCATGAACGCGACCGCGAAGAGCGGCTCGATACCGGACGAACAGCCGGCGATGATCGAAATCGTCCCGGTGGGCGCCACGGTCGTGAGATTGCAGTTCCGCAACCGTCGCATGGGCCGGATGCGCTCGCCGGCCGCGGCGCGCGCACATGACGCGTCGGGTCCCCAGATGCTGTCCTCCCACGCCGGAAAGACGCCACGCTGTTGGGCCAGGCGCTCGCTCTCGACCCGCGCCTCCTCGTCGACGAACTGCATCAGCGTCTTGCCGAAGGCGACGGCCTCCTCGCTGTTGTACGGAATCCCCATGCGCACCAGGGCATCCGCCCACCCCATCACACCGAGACCGACGCGCCGAATCTTCTTGGCGAGCGCCGTGATGGCCGGTAACGGGTACCGATTGGCGTCGATGACGTTGTCGAGGAAGTGCGTGCAGAGGTGCACCGCGCGACGCAAGCCGTCCCAATCCATGTCGCCCTGCCTGGCGAACAACCCGACGTTGATCGACCCCAGATTGCACACGTCATACGGTAGCAGCGGTTGCTCACCACACGGATTCGTCGCCTCGTAGCTGCCGAGCTTCGGAACCGGATTGTACAGGTTCGCACGATCGATGAAGAAGATCCCCGGCTCACCGGTTTTCCACGCACCGTGGATCACCTTGGCGAACACCGCTCGCGCGTCAAGCTGCCCAACCACCTCCCCGCTGCGCGGATGGAGCAAGGCGTATGTGTGCCCGAGGCGGACGGCATCCATGAACGCGTCCGTGATGGCGACGGAAATGTTGAAGTTCGTGATCTTGGTGGTGTCGTCCTTGCAGCTGATGAACTCGAGAATGTCCGGGTGATCCACCCGCAGGATGCCCATGTTGGCTCCGCGGCGCGTGCCACCCTGCTTCACCACGTCGGTAGACGAGTCGTACAACGACATGAACGACACGGGCCCGGACGCGACCCCCATCGTCGAGCGGACGACGTCGTTCTTGGGCCGCAGCCGCGAGAACCCGAATCCCGTGCCGCCACCCGACTGATGGACCAAGGCCATGTTGCGTAACGTGTCGTAGATACCGTCCTGGCCGTTCGCGAGCGCGTCCTCGACCGGGAGAACGAAACACGCCGACAGTTGTCCAAGGGGGCGTCCGGCATTCATCAACGTCGGGCTGTTAGGCATCCACACCCGCGTGGCCATCAACTCGTAGAACGCCTCCGCCAGGGCCTCGACCGCCTTCGGGCTCGCCCCGTAGTTGGCGTCCGGCTCCGCAATCGTGCGCGCCACGCGCCAGAACAGATCTTCGGGCTCCTCCACCGGCTCACCGCCTTCATCCTTTATCAGGTAGCGGCGCGTGAGGACGGTCCGGGCATTGTCACTGAGTTGCAGCGGAACGCCCTTGTTGGAGTCACCCCGATTCGCCATGCCGACCTCGTCCCCTCATGCTGAGTGAAGTGTGGAATTGCCGCGCGATATGCAGGTAAGCGGGAGGTCCCGCGACCACCGTGTTACGAGCGTGCGGATGGACAAGGTAGGAGGGGCGGCAACCGCACGCAAGGTTGCGGCCGAACCCGCACCCGCACGGCCTTCTTCGCCGTCAACATCACATAGTTGTCGTCGAGGAATCCCGGTGCCGCACGACCGACCCGGTCCGGTGGCGCCGCGCTTCCACCACGTAATGCTCCCATGTCCCACGGATCCTGGCCTCGAGTCCCGCATCGACCGGGCGCACCACCCGCCCGGGCACACCGATCACCAAAGAGCCCGGCGGAACCGACATCCCCTCCGGAAGCACCGCCCCGGCCCCGATCACCGATCCGGTCCCAACCCGCACGTGGTTGAGCAGAATGGCTCCCATCCCGATCAGACACTCATCCTCGACGGTACAGCCGTGCAGGATCGCGCGGTGCCCCACCCCGACCCGATGCCCGATCGTACACGGCGCGCCCGCGTCGACGTGGACCATCGTGAAGTCCTGAATATTCGTGCAGTCACCGATGACGATGGGAGCCATGTCCCCTCGCACGACGCATTGATACCAGACGCTGGCATCACGCCCGAGCGAAACATCGCCGAGCACCACGGCGCCCGGCGCAATGAACGCCGAAGGATCGATCACGGGTGGATCAGCGCTGGGCGGGGAAAAACCGGACCTGAATCCAGGCCTGTACCGGATTGCCGTCTTTGGTCGCCGCCTGATACAGCTGTGTCATCGCGTATTGCATCGCGAGCAACGTAAAGGCGTCATCGCTCGACCGTTGCACCGCCGTGCGGCTCACCGGCTTCCCCTCCGCGCTCACCTGCACCCAGAGGGTCACCGGCGTGGGGTTCTGCCCGACTTGGGCGGTGAGCCGCACCTGCGGATTGCCCAGGAAGCGCGGCAGCGCGTCGAAGCAGCCGCGGTTCGAATTGTAATTCGGAGCCGTGGGGGAATTGCATTGCGTTGCCGCCGCTGCCGCCGCTGCCGCCGCGCGCGGCTGCGCCGGCGGCGGTGTGGCCGCCGTATCCACCGGCTTGTCGACAATCATCGTCGGCGCTGGTGTTCGGGTCAGGGTCACCGGCTGCACCAGCGAATCGCCGCGACCGATGTTCACGCTCGCGCTGTACGACTGGAACCCCGTCGCCCGGACCTCGAGCCGGTATGTACCGATCGCCAGGCGGGCAGGATTGGCCGCGGCGACGTTGCCGTCGATGTAGTTTCGCGCCCCGCGCGGGGCCCCACGCACGACGAGCCATCCGCTGTCGGGCAGCACGGCGGCAGGTGGGGTCGAATCGGCCGTAGCGGAGTCCGCCGCGGTCGAATCGACCAGCGCGAGCGCCGCCGAATCCACTGGCGGGGGAACGATCGGCGAGGGCTCCGCGGGCGCAGCCGCGAGCGGCCGCTGCGGAATCCAGCCGGGCAGCGGGCCGTCGGTGAAGAAATAGTAGAACCCACCCGCGCCCGCCCCGCCAAACAGCAGGATGAGGCTGGCGGCAATCAATCCGCCTCGCCGCTTCTTCTTGGGTGGCGCGCGGCGCGGCTCCGCCCGAGGCATCGGAGTGGTTGGCGTGCTCGGACGCGCCAGGGCTCCGGCCCCGAACCGCGCCGGCACCTCGGCCGTCTCCGGTTCGGCCATCGCGGGCAGTGCAACCGTGGGCGCGCTCGCCACGTCGGCACCGGAGGTGAAGAGGGAATCCCGCCCCTGACATACGGCGACGACGTCCTCCGCCCGCTGGAATCGGCCGTCGACCGACTTGGCCATCATCTTGCGCACGACCTCGAACATTTCGCGCTGATCGCCGGTCGTGAGCGGTGGCGTCTCCAACTCCTCCATGATGTGCTTGTAGCCGATCGAGAACGCATCCTCACCGTCAAACGGCACGCGACCGACGAGACACTGGTACGCCACCACGCCGAGCGAGTAGATGTCGCTACGGCCATCGAGCGTCTGGGCACGGGCCTGTTCCGGACTCATGTAGTGCGGCGTCCCAATCGACATCCCCGTCCCGGTCAACTTGGTCCCGGACGCCGCCTTCGCGATCCCGAAGTCGGTCACGATGGCATGACCGAGTTCATCGTACATGATGTTGTCCGGCTTGATGTCGCGGTGCACGATCCCGTGTTGGTGGGCGTACCCAAGCGCACTTGCCGTTTGCGCGAGGAGTTGCCGCAACTCGCTCGGCGGCAGCGCGCCTTTCTTTTCGAGGATCTCGGACAGCGAACTGCCGCGCAGGAACTTCATGACGAAGTAGATGACACGGCCCGATTTGCCGACTCGATAGATCGGGATGATGTTGGGGTGCTCGAGCCGGGCGGAGGTCTTGGCTTCGCGCTGGAACCGCTCGACGAACTCCGCGTCGAAGGCCAGCGAAAACGGCAGGACCTTGATCGCGACCTCGCGATCGAGGTGCCTATCGCGCGCCTTGAACACGATCGCCATGCCGCCGCGACCGAGTTCCTGAATGATCTCGTACTCTTCCTTGAGCGCGTCGCGGACGAGATCGACTTCGGTCTTCTCGCTCGTGGCTTCCGCGCTCACGCGACCCAATGGCGTTTGCGCCACCAGATCGAGTCCGCACGACGGGCAGAACTTGCTCTTGTCCTGTACTTCCGTACCACAGCGCGAGCAGAACAAACGTACTCCCTCTCCTATCAAGGCAACTTGCCGGGACGCCACGGGGGTGTCAAGCACACCCCCTTGCATTTTACTCGATCGGCCCGCACGGACCCGTGACCGATGTCACGATGGGCGTGAGACCTCCACGTAGTACCCGATTCCGTCCTCCCCGTTCATCAAAACACGGAACCGATGGCGAGATATCCCCGGACGTCTCCCCGCGCCGCGTCCAACCCTGTCGCGAGTGGCACCGCGGCGCCGAGGCGGACCCGCGCCGCGAGGTTGAATCCCAGCAACAAGTCCACGACCGCCTCGCCACCCACCGACCGAAAGTCGCTGAGCCGGACGGGATCGTCTTCCTGCCATCCGCCCGCCATTTCCGCGAATCCCACGAGGGAAACGCGATCGAGGCCCAGCGGCAACTTCCAGATGCCGCGCCCGACGAGCGCCATCGGCACCCGGAGTTCGGCAACGCTGCTCACGACACGCGTAAACCGTCGCGCGTTGGCGGGATAGCCGCGCAGCGGGAACGTGCGGCGGCTTCCCCCCAACGTGATCCCGGGCACCAGCTCGATCCGCCCGCTCGATACGCCCCCGATCGCGTAGGTCGCCGGCGTCGGCCCGCCGGTTCGGCCGGCGGCCACCCGTATCGCGAGGACCCACCGGGCAAACCCCGGAAGCGGGAGTGCGAGGTAGCCGTTCACGGCTGTCCGGACCTCGTCGGACCACCCGGGCCCCTGCAATTCCCACCGGCGGCGATACAGGATGGTCGCACTGACGCCGTCTTCCGCCGAGATGCTCAGCGCCTGCCGGCGAGTGTACGCACCGCTCAGCGACACGACGCCTCCGGCGAACGACCCCCTCAGGAGTGTGGGATGCGGCCCCGGTCGATCATCGACGAAGACAACCTGCTCCACTTCCCCACCGATGCGCACGCCGACCGCGCGGCGCCACCGCCGGGCGTTCCAGGAGATGCCGAGGTTCGCGGCCCGTTCGCGCAGGCCGAGCGGAATCGTATCGCCCCCAGCGGTGATCCCCAGCCCGCCCGCCTGCCAGGTCTGCTCCGCCAGCGCGTCGAGCGCGACCGCGCGCCAGCGCGCGTAGCGCACGGCGGTGGACATTTCCCACCGCGCCGTCGCCGGGGCTCCCTGCGCAACCGCGGCGTAGCTGAACCGGCCGATCGGATCCGACCCGCTGGTAAGCGCCCCGATGAACGTGCCGGTGCCGCGTTCGTGACGCACGAGCGGAGTCCAATAGCGCGGAACCAGCGCCGGCCATGGATCGTACCGACCGAACGTCGACGCGACCGGCACCGCCGGCTCGACGGAATCGGCGACCGACCGTGCATCGGCCACCGGCACGCCGGTGGACGGCTCCTGGACCACCAGCGCAAACCCGTCCGCACGCAGTGTCGAATAGAGCAGGCGCCCATCAGGCGCCGCGACCGGTTCGCGCGCGCCGACCGGATCCGACGTGAGGCGAACGGTACGCCGTTCCGCGATGACGTAGGCGAAGACCTGCGGCAGTCCCTCGCGCTCCGACGCAAACAGCAGACGGGTTCCGTCCGGCGACCACGACGGGTCGGCGTCGAGCGCCGCGTCGTCGGTCACGGCAACGAACCGGGAGGCATCGTCCACGGGCCACATGACGATGTCCCATCGGCCATCGTGGTGGCGGGCACCCGCCAGCCATCGCTCATCGGGAGACAGCGTCAGTCGACCCCAGTTGTCCGCGGGGGGCGACGGCATATCACGCACGGCGTCGCGCGCGCTCAACACCCCGAGCCGTCGGACACCGGACGACAGGCGCACGACGCCGACGCCGCCCGCCGGGAGCGCAAAGGGGTGGTCGACCCGCGCACCCCACGTGACGCGCTCGAAGTCCCCCTGTGGGACCCAGCGATACGCATCCCCGACGATGTCCACCGGCGAGCGGAAATCGAGTTGCGCGAGGTACAGCGCCCCCCCGATCCACGCCATGTCGAGCGGCCCATTGACGCGGCGGATCGCGATTTCGCTTCCGTCGTCGAGACTCGCGACCACCACGCGCGCGGGGGATCGTCCATCCACCTCCAGCAACGCGAGATGCTTCCCGTCCGCAGCCAACCGGGGCTGGGGAGCCGTTCGCAACCCACGCCGCATCACGCGTCCGTCCGGTAGCGAGGCAGGCGCCCACCGCTCGCGCAGACGCGCCCAGCCCGCATCAATGCCGTCACCGCCCGCCCGCCGCAGCGGCCGAGACATCGCAATGGGCCAGAGTTGACGCGACGTCCGGTCGATGTAGCCTGGGACGACCGAGTCCCCGAAGCGGACGGCCTGATCGGCAAAGAAACGCGAGCCCCAGGCGTACGGACCGAAGCCCGCGGGCCACACGCGAAACTCCGACATCGCGTCGCGCGGTCCGGGCCACCTCGATCCGCCGGCCGCCGCCGCGAGCAGTTGTTCGTGGAAAGCACTGGTGATCCTGCCCGCCCCGGTGAAGCGCGTCTCGTAGTAGGTCGCCAGTCCCTCAGTGACCCAGGAGGGCTGATACGCGTTCGGAAACAGGGCGGGATGGCGTCCGAAAATCGACCGCAGCACGTGCCAGAGACCGTCGGCACGGTCGAGGTGAAAGATATGGGTCAGTTCGTGTACCGTCACCAGGCGCACCCACTCGTCGTACGCACTCAACGACTCGTCACGTGGTGGCGGGAGATACAGGGTAATGCGGTTGGACGGGAAGAACGTCGCGAACCCATTCGACAGATCGACGTTGTCCAGCAATGCGACGTCGATCCGGCCCCGCGGCGGTGTCAATTCGGTGGCCAGCAGGACGTAGGCGCGTTCCGCCTCGGCCGCCAACCGCGACACGTGCCGCGCGAGTTCCGCGCGCGCATGAATCCGAAAATGCGGCGTCGTCCAGGTGTGCCAGGCGCCGCTCGGATCAACTTGGGCCTCGAGCCTGGCCAGCCCCGCGACCGCCAGGAGCATGGTCACGGCGGCGGGACGGTTCATCGGGCGTGCCGGGCCCGGGCCGTGAGGAAGTCGGTGAGGCCCTCGACCACGCCACGCGCGTAGCGGCGCTGGCCCGCGACACTCACGAGCACCGCTTCCTGCTCGGGGACCATCATGTAGAGCCCCTCCGTGAGAATCGCCGGCATCCACGTCGGTCGGGCCAGGGCGAGATCCCCTCGACCAAATCCCAGGTCGCGGAACCCGAGATTCCGCACCAGGGCCCGATCGACCGCACGCGCAAGCGCCGCGCTGTGCGGATGGAAGTAGTACACGCTCGTCCCGTTGTTGACGAACGGGTTCACCCCGTCGGGGAGCGCGTTGGCATGGATCGAAACAAGCAGGGCCGCATCGATGCGCTCCGGCATCAACACCCGGTCGGTCAGGCTGACCGGGGCCGCATCCTCCCGGGTCAGGACCACGCGGGCCCCTCGGTCTTCGAGCATGGCCTTGGCTTCGCGGGCGACCGCGAGCACGACATCGGCCTCATGTGCACCGGTCGGTCCGGTTGCTCCCCCCGGCGGATGCCCCGCATCGAGCACGACCAGCAGGCCGGCGAATGGTCGAGCACGGTCGAGCTTGGGCGGACGCCGGATCTCGAACAGCAGGTCGGTCCCGTCCCAGCGCGTCCGGTATCCCCAGACCGGCTCCGACAGGTCGACGGTGACCACCGTTTCGTCTTCCCGGGTCACGTGAAACGCGATCAGGCTGACCAACGGATCGGTCCCACCGTAGTGAATCCAGTCCGCGTCCGGCGCCACGCCGTACAGCGTCAGGATCAGGCGATCGGACTCCTGGTCGACCCGGAACGGGATCCGGCCGGGCAACGGCACGCGCAACGTGACCGACGAGGGTCCCAGGGACAGTCGCATCGAGCCGCTCGCGCCAGCGATCGGGGGCGTCCCCGGCGGCAGCGGTTGCACGTCGGCGTCGTCCACCCACGCCACCGCCGAGCGCGAGAGCTGCAACCGCACCTGATCGTTGCGGCGCCCACTCACGCGAGCCCTGGTTCCGCTGGGGAAGAACCAGTGATACGTCCCATAGGGTACCGCGCGGCCGGCGAGCACCGAGTCGGTTGTCCCCGTTCCCGCCGTATCATCATCGACGAGCGCGAGGACGGGCACCGCCGGATCGATGATGCCGGCGCGCAACGGCCATCGAATCCGGACCGTGTCGACACCCTTCGCTACCACAAGCCATGCCCACGCTGGATCGGCGGGGTCGCTGGGGAACTCCGGCGACAGCACGTGCCCCGGATCGGGGCCCAGCGCCCCAACGTGCCACGCGACGTAACGGTCGACGCGCGGTACCGACCGCGCTGGCGGCTGCGTGCCGAACGCTCGCTCGCCACTGGGGACGGGATCCGGCGTCGCCGCGGGGCGGAAGGGAACGCGTACCGTGTCAGCGAGCCACAATTCCACCGTACTCCCCGGTGCGGCGCGCGCCTGCAGTCGGAGGCCTTCGTGCGGCCCCATCCACACGTCGCCGCGCGGCGAAAGCGAGGTCGAGTCGACCCAGGCGCCTCCGGCGGGTGTCACGAAGGTGCGCGGAAGCGCCGCCTCGAACGCAAACCGGTCGAGGGTGTCCGCGGTGCGCGCCACGACCTCGAATCGGACGAGGGTATCCGGCGGCAACGCAACCCAGGCCAGCCATGCCCCGTTGGGATACACCGGGACGTCGATGCCATTGACGGTGAGTGAGGCGTCGCCACGCCCGACGGAGCCGAAGACGAACGCCGAATCGCGGCTGGCGATCCCGCTGACGGCGCGCGGCACCACCCCCGTGTCGATCAAGCGGGGGTACGCCACGGTAATATGCAGCACACCGCTGGTGTCGCGTGGCGGCGGGGAGAGGGGAGCGACTGGCCGCATTCCCCCGGCGCACGCCGCGACCACTGCGGTCGCAAGCCAGCAAATCAGAGGCATGCGCAGGGCGCTCATAGGCGCGGAAGCTACACAGAATCAAGAACCTACGTCAATTTGTACGCTGGTTGACCCACTATTTTTCGGGGTGTAGATTGGGCCTCGCCTTTCCTCTTCGCGAACGGGGTTGCTCGAGTGACGGTGTGTCAGCACTGCGGTCGAGACAATGATGACAGCTCAACGTACTGTGCAGATTGCGGAAAGCCCGTGACGGGCGGCGCGCCACCAACCGGCCCGTCGCGGGCGGTCGCCGTTCCCGACGATCGGGCGGGAGGGGCGCAATGCCCGCAGTGCGGCCAGCCCCTGTCGCGGCGCCGGTCGCGGCCACTCGCGAAGCCGATCAAACTGCTTCAGCTCGATGAAGCCGGGGACGTGGTCGGGACGTTTGGCCTGGAACGTGAGGAAACGTCCATCGGTCGTGCCGGTGCAGACATCGAGTTTGCCGACGACCCGTTCATGTCACCGGTGCACGCCCAGATTTCCGTCCGCGGGAACGAGATGTACGTGCGCGACCTCGGCAGCCGCAACGGGACGTGGCACTTTCTCGAGGCCGCCTACCGGATGGAAGACGGCGATCTCTTTCTGCTCGGATCACAGGTGATCCGGTTTCGTCGTCTGGGGTATCCCGGCCCGCAGCCGCCGGAGCACGACGCGACACGCCGCTTGGGAAGCCTGTTGCCGGGGGCGGATATCGCGTGCCTCACCCAGCTACGCAGCGACGGGAGCGACCGCGACAGCTTTCACCTCTCGCCGGGACGCGCCGTGCGGCTCGGCCGCGAACAGGGCGACTGGGTCTTCCCCTATGACCCGTCGATGAGCGGCGTCCACGCCGAAGTACGGTCCGAAGACGCCGATTTCGTCATCGTCGACGCCGAGAGCCGAAACGGCGTGGCGGTCGGCGTGCGCACGGAGATGCGCCTCAATGACCATGCGCGCCTGCTCATGGGCGACAAACTCCTCCGGATCGAACGCTCGTGAAGGTCTGCACGACCTGCGGCACCGAGTATCCCGATGAGCAGAAGTTCTGCCCGGCCGACGGCTCGGCATTGCGTTCGGTCGGGCCGCAAGGCGACCTGATCGGCAGCATCATCGCCGAACGCTACCATGTGACCAAGAAGCTCGGTGAAGGCGGCATGGGCGCCGTGTATCTGGGCGAGCACGTCAAGATGGGCCGGAAGAGCGCCATCAAGGTCATGTCGCAGGGGATGGCCCACGATGCCGACGCCATCGCCCGATTCAATCGTGAGGCCGCCAACGCCGCCCGTATCAATCATCCGAATGTCTGCGCCATCTACGATTTTGGTGAAACGCCCGATGGGGTGATCTACCTCGCCATGGAGTTCATCGAAGGCGAGGCACTCACCGACCTCATCAAGCGCGAGGGCGCGCTGACACCGCAGCGATCCGCGTCCATCCTGAAACAGGCCGCGGAGGCCCTGCAGGCCGCGCATGACCTCGGCATCGTGCATCGCGACCTGAAACCCGACAACATCATGATCGCGGCGGGGCGCGGGGGCAGCGACATCGTGAAAGTGGTCGACTTCGGCATCGCCAAGGCGATGGGCGGCGAAGAAGGCCAGAATGTCACCAAGACCGGCCTCGTGGTCGGAACGCCCGAGTACATGAGCCCCGAACAGCTCTCGGGAGATGTGCTCGACGGCCGCAGCGACATCTATTCGCTCGCGCTGGTCTTCTATCGTATGCTCACGGGGGCGCTCCCATTTAAGGCCGACAGCGCGCAAGAAACGATGATCAAGCGGCTCACCGACGATCCGCTCCCGCTGAATCAGGCCAAGCCGGGCGCCAGCTACCCGCCGGCGCTGCAGCGCGTGATGGACAAGGCCCTGTCGCGCATGCCGGGCGGCCGCTACGACAACGCGGCCGAGTTCGGCATCCAGGCCGCCGCCGCGGTTGAGGGCATGGCCGCTCCGAGCGCGGCCGCTCCCGACACCGATGCGGCAACCCAGTTGCTCGACTCGGCCCAGGTGACGGCCCAACTGTCGGAAACTCAGGTCTCCGGCGCGCCGGCCACCGCACCCGACGCCGCCACGGCGGCGATGCCGGCCACTTCGGTCGACCAGCCGACCCCGACGACGCCGCGCCCCGCGCCCTCTCCGGTCCACCCCCCCAAGAAGAAAGCACCCATCGCCGCGATCGCCGCGGCCGTCGTGGTTGTCGCCGGCGTGGGGATAGGTGCGATCGTCCTGACGGGAGGGGACGAGGGCGGGCTTCCGCTCGGCGGCGGTGATGGCACCCAAGGGGATTCGGGACGTGTGACCGACGACACCGCGCGAACCCCGACCGGCGGGCAACCTTCCCGGTCTGATCCAGCTCCGGTTCGAAACGGAGGTACACAGACCGCCGCGGACCCGAGCAGGCCCGGGGTCCCGATCACGCCCCGGGAATCGACGGTCGTCGCGCCTCCCGTGCCGGCCATTCGCGTCGCGGCTGCCGACGCGTTCTTCTGGCTCGATCAGGCGCTCGACGGCCTCGGGTCAACCAACTACGCGGGAATCCGAGATACCGCCATGGCAATCTACCGCGAGCCGGCTGTCTCGATCGATGACCGTGGATTCGCGGCCTTCGTCATCGCGCAGAGCTACGGGGTGATTGGCAACCGGCCGGACGCCATCAGCTGGGGCGACTCCGCTGTGAGACTGGTCCCCACCAGCCAGGCCTATCAGCAATATGTCACACGCCTCCGAGGAGGAGGGGGATGAGCATCTTCGGCTCGAAGAAACCCTCCGTCACGCTTTCCGTCTTCGGGAAGACCGACCTGGGCAAGACGCGTGACCACAACGAGGACTGTTTCCTCGTCGCCAATCTCACGACGAAGACCGCCTCGTTGCAGCCGGAAGTGCGCGAGCACGTCCTGGGCCCGAAGGGCTCGTTGCTCGTGGTCGCCGATGGGATGGGTGGAGCCGCGGCGGGAGAAGTGGCCAGTCAACTCGCCACGGAAACGATCTACGAACATCTGATCGAGACGTGGTGCGCCGACGACGACACCTCGGCCCAGCAGTTCGCGGCCCGACTGAAAGAAGCGGTCGAGCGCGCCAACGCCAACATCCACGATTACGCCAAGAAGCACCCGGAAATGCGCGGCATGGGCACCACGACCACCGGTGTCGGCGTGCTCGAGGATCAGCTCTACCTCGTGCAGATCGGCGACTCACGCGCCTACCTCGTGCGGAACGGCAAAGCAACGCAGCTGACGAAAGATCAGTCCCTGATGCAGCGGCTCGTCGATGCGGGTGAGTTGACCGAGGAAGAGGCGGAGAAGAGCGAGCGACGCAACATCATTCTCCAGGCGCTCGGCCCGGAACCCAAGGTGCGTGTCGACCTGACACACCAGCACGTGCGCCGCGGGGATGCCATCGTCATCTGCTCCGATGGGCTTTCGGGACAGGTCAAGCGCGAGGAAATCGGCGCGGCGGTCGCCGATCCCAACCGAGACCTGGTAGGGGTCTGTACCGAACTGATCGACCTCGCCAACGAACGGGGCGGCCCGGACAACATCACGGTGGTCGTCGCTCGCGTGGGTGGCGACGGCCTGAAACGGTCCGACACGTCGGATGAGGTGGGCCACAGGATCTACCCGCTGCTCGATACCGAGTCCACCACGGAACCGGTGCCGGTGTACAAGGGCAGCCCGCCGCCGGAACCCAAAGGCGCGGCCCACGCGCTGCTGTCGGCGGCTGCCGCCGTCGTGATGATCGCCGCCGCGATCTACGTCCTCACTTGACCGCCCGGAACGCATGAAGATCGCGATCCGAGTACTCGACGGTGCGCGCAAGGGCATCGAGGGTGTGTTTTCGTCGCAGCTCGCGGTCGGGCGGCACCCGGAGTCCGGCCTGCAATTCGATCCTGATCGCGACATGGAGGTCTCGAGCCGTCACGCCGTCATCCTGCAGCAGGGAGATGCCTGGTTCGTGCGGGACATTGGGTCGCGCAATGGGACGTTGGTCAATGGTCACCCCATCAGCGGCGACACGAAGCTCAGCGACACCGACCAGATCCGGTTCGGCGCGAAGGGACCACGCGTCGAAATCCGGTTGGTCCGTGCCGGTACGCCGGACCGGTCACCGCCGGCGGTCGAGCGCACGCCGGTCCCCACCCCGGCCGGCGGTCCGTCGCGACGCCGCGACACCGCCGGTGCCGCCGGGCCCGCCCCGGCGACCTACGAATCCCTGACCACGACGCCCGCGGCACCGGCATCCCGGGCGGGGGGGAGTACCACGCAACGGATCCGCGTGGAGGTCGGCCGCCAGACGAGGCGCCTGCGCTGGATGTCGGCGTCGCTGGTCGTCGTGCTCGCGGTGGTCGTGGGGTACTTCGTGGTGGATCGGCGTCAGCAACGGATGGAACAGGAGCGCGTGATCCAGGCGACGCAGGCCCGCGTGGACAGTATTCTCGCCGCGTCGGAAGGCGCGATCGCGGCGCTCCAGGGCCAGGTGGAGGGGCTGGCCGACGCGCTGGAGACTTCCCGGACCGACGTGCAACGGCTCCAGCGCGACCTGCAGACCGCGCGCGTCAGCGGCAACGCACAGGACGTGGAATCGCTCCGCCGGCAACTCGCCGACGCAAGCGACGCCTTCCACCGGCAGCAGTTGGCCGCCCAGGTCGACTACCGCGCGATCAACGAGGCAAATCAGTTCGCCGTCGCGATGCTCTGGGCGGACTTGCCCGGCATCGGCGTGCAGGGCGGCACCGCATTCGCGGTCACGCCCGACGGCAAGATGATCACCAACCGGCATGTGGTGGCCGGGCCGGAAGGGAACCTGCGGGCCCGCCGGCTGGCGATCCAGTTCACCAACTCGACGCAGGTGTACCCCGGGCGCGTGCTCCTGGTCGACCGCGACGTCGACCTGGCCGTCATTCAAGTCCAAATCCCCCGGGGGACCGTACCGACCGTGAAACAACTCCTCGGTAGCCCCGACGCGGTGCGCGTGGGTGATCCGGTCGCCGTGATCGGGTTCCCGCTGGGTGACGACCTGCCGATGCGCTCCAGCGGTGAGGCCAACCTGGTGCGCCCGACGTTCAGCGCCGGCGCGGTCAGCAAGATCCTGCCGGATCTGCTGCAGGTCGACGGCTACAGTGCGCCCGGAGCAAGCGGCAGCCCGGTTCTCAATCGCGACGGCAACGTGGTAGCCATCCTGTACGGTGCGCAGAACGGGACCAATGGCAGGATCGTCTTCAGCGTACCGGCGCGATTCGCGGTGGAACTGCTCGCGCAGGTTCGCTAGCGAGGCTACGCGGGCGTTACCCTCCCGAGGACCCGCGGGCCCACCGCGCCGGTGGCTGACGGAATGTCACCAGGCCGGCCGCGCAGCGTGAGCCACCCGAGCAACGCGAAGGCGACCGCTTCCTTCGCATCCCCGTCGAAAAACAGATCCGCAAACAACAGTACCGCGGTCGGCGACAGCGATTCACGCAGCCGCCGCACCAGGTGGGGGTTCCGCGCACCCCCCCCGGCGATGACGACTTCCGGTGCCGCCGGGAGCCACCGCTTCGTCTGGTCGGCAATCGAACGCACGGTGAGGTCGAGCGCGGTCGCCACGCAGTCCTCCGGTGTGGCTTCCGGATGCGCCCGGCGCACCGCGTCGACGAGGGACGTGGCGTATGCGTCGCCGAACCGCTCGCGGCCGGTACTCTTGGGCAGCGGCTGGTCGAAGTACGCATCGGTCATGCAGGCCAGGACGACCGCGTCAACCGGCGTGCCACGAGCGGCGCGCGTACCGTCGACATCGTACGATGCCGACGGATCGAAGTGCCGAACGACCGCGTCCACCACGCCCATCCCCGGCCCGGTATCGAAGGCGCGCACCCGCGCCATCGTTCCATCGCGAGGTACCCAGGTCACGTTGGCGATCCCGCCGACGTTGAGCAGGACGCGATCGTGTGCGGTGTCACCGAACAGCAACACGTCGGCGACCGGTACGAGCGGCGCCCCCTGGCCGCCGGCGGCCACGTCGCGGGCCCGAAAGTCACTCACGACCTGAGTGCCGAGGCGTTCCGCAACGATCGCCGGATCGCCGAGTTGCAATGAAGCGACACCCGGCTCGTGCCACACCGTGTGTCCGTGCAGCGCCACGAATCCGATATCGCTCGCCGCCACCCCGGCGGCCCGCAACAGCTGCGCCGCCGCCGCCGCGAATTGGTGTCCGAGCCAGACGTGCAGCAACGCGCACTCGCGCATCGAGCCATCGACCACGGCCGCGGTGATGCGATCGCGCGCCGAGGCGCCGTACGGGGTTGAATGAAATGCCAGCAGGTCGGCCTCGGGTCGCTCGCCCCGGAACCGCACGAGCGCGGCGTCGATGCCGTCGAGCGACGTGCCCGACATCAACCCGATGGCCAGGTCAGTCATCGCGAACCGGCGGCGGATCCCCGATGACCCGCCGGATGAATCCTCCGGCCTGTTTGAGCATCGCGTCGGCCTCCTCGGCGCCGACACCGCGGCGCAGCATCACAATGGCGCGCTTGGCATTCCCGTACGCCGCGTTGATCGCGGCACGCGCGGTGGTGCGGTCGACGTCGCAGACCTCCATCACGATGCGTTCACCGCGGTCGAGCAGCTTGGCGGAAAGCTCGCGCAGGTCGATCATCAGGTTGCCGTACGCCTTGCCGACGCGGATCATCGCGCCGGTCGTGATCGTGTTCAGCACCAGCTTGGTCGCGGTCCCGGCCTTGAGCCGGGTCGAACCGGTCAGCGCCTCCGGCCCCACCATCACCGCAATGACCCGATCGCAGCTCGTCCGTACCGCCGCTGGCGGATCGGCGCACGTCACCAGGGCGGTCCTGGCCCCGCGCTGTTGCGCTCGCCGCAACGCGGCGGCCACGAACGGCGTGGTGCCGCTGGCGGCGATACCGACGACGACGTCGGTCGCGCGCACCGCATGGTCGTCCATGACCCGCGCGCCTGCTTCGTCGTCATCCTCGGCTCCTTCCTGGCTCGCGACCAGAGCGTCCGGCCCTCCCGCGATGATCCCCAGCACCATCGTGGGGGGCGTACCGAAGGTCGGGGGACATTCCGCCGCGTCCAGGACGCCGAGTCGTCCGCTCGTCCCCGCACCGACGTAGAGCAACCGTCCCCCACGCCGAAAGGCCTGCTCGACGAGATCGATCACGTCGGCGATCGCGTCGGCCGCCGCAGCGACCGCCTCCGGCACCCGTCGATCCTCCGTATTGAGTAGCGCGACGATCGTGCGCGCGCTCGCGACATCGATATCGATGGTGTTCGGGTTGCGGCGTTCCGTCAGGCGTGGGTCGAAAAAGTCGGAACGGGTCATGAGGGCGGGCGGTTACAGTGGAACAACGGGGCTGGCCGGGGCTAAATTAACCGCGACAGTCCGCGTAACGCCAACCACCGCCACCAGGGTCGCTCCGTGCTGCGTCAACGGTTCCTCGTCTCCGTGCTGCTGGCCACGGCCGGTTGCGGTCGCGGCCCCTTCCCCAACACGTGGGAGTTGGCTCCCGGTTCGCCGACCGACGCCACGTCGGGCATGGTCTCCTCGAGCCACCAGTTGGCGAGTGACGTCGGGGCCGGGGTACTCGCGCGGGGCGGCAACGCGGTTGATGCGGCCGTGGCCGTCGGATTCGCCCTCGCGGTCGTGCACCCGGAAGCCGGCAATATCGGCGGCGGCGGGTACATGGTGATCCGCTTGGGCGGCGTCGTCACGACCCTCGACTACCGCGAGACGGCGCCCGAGGGGGCCAGGCGGGACATGTTCCTCGATTCCCTGGGTGCGGTCACCGAGGCTGGGGTGACCGGTCATCTCGCGGCCGGCGTCCCCGGGAGCGTCGCGGGCATGGTCGAGGCGCATCGGCGCTACGGGGCGCTCCCGCTGCCGGACGTGCTTGCACCCGCGGTGGCGCTGGCGCGGGACGGATTCGAGATCGACGGGTATCGCGCCCGGTCGCTTGCCCGCGCGGCCACCCGGCTCGCGCAATTCGAGGGATCACGCGCCCAGTTCCTCCCGAACGGCGCCGCGCCGCCGGAGGGTTCACGCTTCACGCAGCCCGATCTCGCGCGGACGCTGCAGGCCATCGCCGACAGCGGCGACCGCGTGTTCTACGAGGGGTACATCGCCGACCTCATCGCGCAGGAGATGGCTCGCGGACACGGCATCATGACCAAGCCTGATCTCGCCGCGTATCGCCCGGTGTGGCGCGAGCCCATTCAGTTCCAGTATCGCGGGTATACGATCTACTCGATGGCGCCCTCGAGTTCCGGCGGTGTGACCCTGGCGATCATCCTGAACGTGCTGGAAGGCTATGACGCGCTGCCGCCCCAGGGGTCACCGCAGCAGATCCATCTCATGGCCGAATCGATGCGCCGCGCCTACACCGACCGGAACGAGTACCTGGGGGACCCGGCGTTCGTTGACATGCCCGTCGAGCGCCTGATCTCCGACGAGTACGCCCTCGCCCGGGGAAGCGACATCGACCTCGATCGAGCCACGTCGCCGGCCGACGTGCCGTCGGGGATCTCGGAGGGGGACCATACGACGCATTACTCGGTGGTGGACGCCGCCGGGAACGCCGTCGCCGTGACGACGACGATCAACTCGGGGTACGGGAGCGCGGTGACCGTAACCGGTGCCGGGTTTCTGCTCAACAACGAAATGGATGACTTCACGTCGGCCCCGGGCCAACCGAACATCTACGGTCTCGTCCAGGGCGAAGCGAACGCGATCGAATCCGGCAAGAGGATGCTGTCGTCGATGACGCCGACACTGGTCCTCGATCCAGCCGGAGAGTTGATGCTCGTGTTGGGGTCACCCGGCGGGGCGACCATCATCTCGACCCTGGCACAGGTGATCTCGAACGTGGTCGACCACGGGATGCGGCTGCCGCAGGCCATCCGGGCACCGCGCGTTCATCACCAGGGCCAGCCGGACACCCTGTTCTACGAGCCGGGCGGCCTGCGTGGCGCGGCGGTCGCAATGCTCGAGGCGATGGGTCATGCGACGTCCGAGCGCTCCGACTACAGCGGTGAAGTCAACGCCATCGAAGTCCGTGCCGGCCACCACGTCGGGGTCGCCGACCCGCGCCGGGGCGGCGGCGCATCGGGTCACTGATCGGCAAGGACGGCGAGGCGACCCGGCACCCCCCCGGGCCGCCTCCGGAGTCCTCGAATTCCAGCTAGCGCTCAGCCGTGATCTGCACCTCGAACGGTGCCGTGAGGACGATGCGGATCGGAGCCCCTTCCGGGAGGACGATGTCGATGTCACGCGTCGCGGCGGCGATCCCGACACCCGCCGCGGCCCCGGCGACGGCTCCAACCGCCGTCCCGGTTCGATTCCCTCCGATCACCCGACCCGCGATGGCGCCGGCAACGGCACCCGCGCCAACCTTGGCGGCGTCCCCGGCGGTCACGCCGCGTCCCTTCATGAACGCTCCCACGCTGTCCGTGCGCGCCTGAATCTCGAAGGTGTTCCCGCCGAATTCGACGCGGTTGAACGTCAGCACCAATCGGCCTTCACCGCCCGGGCGCTCCGCGGGTGCGATGTCGGAGATCGTTCCGAGGAACACGGCGGCCGGAGGGATGACCACCCGGCCCTCGGCGTCGAGCACCGGCTCGAAGTTCGTGGCGACGATCTGCTGGCCCTTCTCGTTGTGCCGCGACGTCAGGGTGTCCCCGGCCATCAGCATGATCGTCGTGCCCTCCGCAGCGACGAGTGACACCAGTTGCGGCGCAGGCGCCGGCGTCGCGGGCTGCGGCCGCGCGGGGGCCCGGGCAGGCTGAGCGGCGGGCTGCTGCGCCTGGTCGGCGGCCGGCTCATCGCTCATCACTGCCACGGACTCGGCCGGCGCGAGGCTCAGGTCACGGGTGGCGTCCTCGTCGGCCACGGCGTCCGAGGTGTCCCCCCCACACGCCGCCAGCGTCAGCGACATCATGAGGAGGAAGACGGAAGAGTGTTTCTGCAACATGATGTGCTCCTTCGGCTGACGGCGCCTGAGCGCCATCCAGAATCGTAGACTCGTAACATCTCCAAGGGGACCCGCCGCCGCAAGCGGGAGCGATACGCGGTCAGATGCGCGAGCGAAGGAACTCCGGCGTGAGGCCCTGGAGCCAGGACGCGAGACGCGTGAACTGACCGCTGGCCAACAGGATGCCCAGCGCGACCAAAATCAGACCGGAGGCCTTGGTCACGACCGGGATGTACCTCCGATACCGCTGGAACCACCCGATGAACCGCTCGACCGCGAGCGCGGCAATCACGAACGGAATGCCGAGCCCCAGTGAGTAGGCGAACAGCAGAAGAATCCCCTCGCCCAGGGTGGCCGTGGCCGCGGTGTACGACAGCACTGCGCCGAGAATGGGCCCGATGCATGGACTCCACCCGGCCCCGAACGCGACCCCGACGAACAGGCTCCCCAGATACCCCAGCGGTTTGTCCTGAATGTGAAAGCGGCGCTCACGCGCCAGGAACGTCAGTTGGAACGCGCCCGCGAGATACAGGCCGAAGACGATGATCAGGACGCCGCCCGCCCGCTCCAGCCACACCCGGTTTTGCCGCAACAGCGTTCCGACCGCCGTCGCCGACGCCCCCAACAGCATGAAGATGAGCGTGAACCCGGCGATGAACATCAGCGCGTGACGCAACGCGACCCACCGCCGCGCCCCGACATCATCGAGCGAAAGACCGGTGATGAACGACACGTAGCTCGGGACGAGCGGCAACACGCAGGGCGAAAGGAAGCTCAGCAGCCCGGCGAGAAACGCGAGCGGGAGTCCGACCGATTCAGGATTCATGTCACCATACGAACGGTCCGGAAGCCGTTACGGTTCCGAGCGGCGCCGCCGGGCGTGGAACCCGATCAGCTTATAGACCAGCTTGGCGGCGAGGAAATCGGGCCCGGCCAGACCCGCGATCGGCGCGAGTTCGACCACGTCGCACCCCACCACGCGCCGTTCCCGGAACACCCGCTCGAGCAGGTGCATCGTCGGGTTCCACGCGCCGCCTCCCGGTTCAGGGGTTCCGGTCGACGGCATCAGCGCGGGGTCGAAGTAGTCCACGTCGATCGTGATGTAGACATCGGGACCCAACGCCTCGATGGCCCGGTCGATCCACCCCGGCGTTTCCAGTTCGTGCCCAAAGATCACCGGGATGGCATTGGCGCGCATCACGGCTCGCTCCTCCACGGTCATGGACCGAATCCCGACCGGAACGAGATCGACGCGTTGGTGGACCTGATGCATGACGCAGGCGTGCGAGAGCGGTGTGCCCTCGTACTCGTCTCTGAGATCGGCGTGGGCGTCGAGTTGGAGAACGGACAGTCGCTGGGGGGCCATGCGGTCGGCATGCGCCAGAATCGGCGGGCCGGACACGCTGTGCTCGCCGCCGAGCATGATGACGAACTTGCCGGTCCCGAGCAGCGCGTCAAACGCCCGCCGCAGTTCGTCGAGCGCGACCGACGGTCCGGCGCCCGAGAGTTGCAGGGCGGGCAACGTGTGGATGCCGATCTGATACGGCTCGTCGTCGGCTTCGTGGTCGTACACCTCCACGTAACGCGACGCCTGCAGAATCTGCCCCGGCCCAAACCGCGTGCCGGTCATGTACGAGACGGTCGCCTCGTACGGCACGGGCAGAATCGCGATCCCCGCCTCGGCGAACGTCGAGTACGCGGGTGGGAGACCGAGAAAATTCGCCACCGGCGCCCAGGGAAGCCCGTGGAGTCCGTCCGGCGCGTCCGACGCCAGGCTCCCCTGATCGCGGAATTCGTTCATCCGCAGAATACCAGCGCGCTCACGGCCGTGACCCACTTGCCGTCGTCCAGCGCTTCGGCGGTGCAACTCATGTTCGTGCTATCAACGATCTCGCCGGACAGCAGCCACTGCTCACGCCGCTCGTCCCATGCGCGCTCCGGATCGAACGGTACGTTCAGCACCGTCGCGAGCATGCTGGCCGCCAGGTCCTCGGCGTAGTCGCCGGCGGGTTGCTGGTACTGGCCGAACGCGTGGTGCTCGGAGATGTACCCGTGGTGGTTCTGGTCGGCGGGAACCGCCAGACCGATCGACGCGGTCGCGAGCCGCGACGGCTCATTCGTCTGCGCTTCCGCCACGACCGAGAACACGATCTGCCCGGGGAGGAGCAGTTTGACTCCCTCCTCACAGGAGACCAGTTCGCAGTGCGGCGGGAAGATGCTGCTGACCCGAACCAGGTTGTACTCGGCGATGCGCGCCTCACGGAGCGCCATCTCGAAACTCGTGAGTTTTTCCTTGTGCCGGCCGATTCCCTTGGTGAGGAAGGCTTTCCCGGGAAGGAATGCACGCGGGTCAATCATGGGCGGGCTCTTCAGGCCGAAGGGTTTCGCTACGCAGCGCCTCGGCATCGCGACGCTGACAGGGATGGCAAAGACCATAGATCTCGAGCCGGTGCCGGTCGTGCCGGAATCCGTGCTCTTCGGCAATCAGCGCGTTCATACGCTCGAGCCGTTCGCTCGAAAACTCGACCACGCGCCCGCAGCCGACACAAATCAAATGCTCATGGTGGCTCTGCGCCACCAGCGGCTCGTACCGCTTGAATCCCTCACCGAAATCATGTTCCTGGACCACCTGGGCCGTGGTCATCAGCTCGAGTGTGCGGTAGATCGTCGCCTTCCCCACGCGCGCATCTCGGTCGGCGAGCCCCCGTTCGATATCCTCGACGGAGAGATGCCGACCCGAAAAAAAGATCAAGCTGGCCACCGCCTCCCGCGGGTGCGTGATCGGCAGGTTGTGATCCCGCAGGTAGCCCCGAAAGCGGTCGAGCAACGCGTGACCGTCAACCTGCGGAGGCGGACTCGTCACGCAACTCGTACCAGAGTTCGGGAGCCACTTCCGCCGGCGGGACCGCTTCACCCGCGCGGAGCTGAACGCCCCGGATCACGTCCTCCACGATGTCGTCCGGGCTCTCACCCACCTCCTCGATCGCCACCCGGCCTTGCCCGCGTTCGCGACCCCGCACCACGAGCATATAGCGACCGGTATACACGCGGAGGCGGCCGTCAGCGATCCGGCGCGCCACGACCGCCGTACCCCATTCGCGCTCCTCGCGTCGCACCGGAGGAAACAGCCAGATGCGCTCGATGGCGTCCGGCGGCACCGTCCCGGCCATCGCAGCCGCGACGCGCGTCCAACCCAACCCGAGCCCCGCCGCTTCCCTGGTCATGTCGCAGGATGGTCGAGCCGCTCGAGGTAGAACCGCAGGACGTGCATGAAGTCCTGCGCGTTCGTGACCACGCCGTGCGCCTGGTGGGTTCCCCGGTCGCGCAGCTTGTTGACGACGAATTCCGTCTGGTCGACACAGATCGTCGCCAGCGGACGGAGATCGTCCGTATGCGTCTCCACGAACGCCGGCAGCATGTTGCCGACGGCGATGGCGTGCAGCGCGGTGGCGATCATGACGGCGTAGGTGGCCCGAACGGTCTGTTCGCGCATGGCGTCCTGTGCCGCGACGGCGTCGGTGATGACATCGGGCACCGGCCCGTCATCACGCACCGATCCGGCCAGGACAAACGGGACGCCGCGGGTGACGAGCGCATACATGATGCCTTCGCGAATCACCCCATCCCGTACGGCAGCGGCGATCGATCCCGCGCGCTGGATGACGTTGATGGCGCGGACGTGATGCCCGTGACCGTGTTCCGCCTGCCCGCCGGTCGGCGTGACGCCAAGGGCGGTGCCGTACAGGGCCGCTTCGAGGTCATGCACCGCGAGCGCATTGCCCGCCAGCATGGCCCCGACGTAGCCCCGCTCGATCATCCACACCAGATCATCGCGGGCACGGGCATGCACCAGCGCCGGCCCAACGACCCAGACAATATGGCCGCCGCGCTCCCGCTCGTCTCGCAGCTCCGACGCGAGCCGCTGGTAGTCGACCGGGCGTTCGCGGCTCACCTGCGTGGACATGAAACGGAACGAGGCATCCGTCTGCGGACCGAGAAAGGCGTCCGCGTGAACGTAGACACCGCGGCTCCCGTCCTCCATCTCACCCATGGCGACGCGCATCCCCGCCTCCAGCCGCCGGGGCTCGAGCACGGTCAACTCCCCCGCCGCATCCAGCACAATCGCGCAGTCCATCCGTGGCCGGCGCGGGCGCCGCCAGACGCCCGCGACGCGGACATAGGTTGGCAGGTTGGTGGTCGAAAAGAAGCCGTCCGGCAGAACGCCGCGCGCCTCCACCGCTTCAAACCGGGCGTCCGGCGCGGAGTGCAGACCGAGGGCCGCGAAGTCGGGGGGGCGGTACTTGCGTTCCGCGTGGGTGGCGTCGGTCGATGCGTGCACGGCGGACGCAAGATATCCGGGGACAAAACCGGTATCAACCCGCGTCGCCAGGCGGACGACCCTGCATCGAGCCTACAGCAGCGAAACGGGATCGCGGTCGAGCGCGATGCGCACATCCCTGCGGGCGAAACGCGCCAGGCGCGCGTTGGCGTACCGCGCCACCCGCCCGAGCCAGCGGCGGTCCCGCGCCCGCAGCAACACGTGCCAGCGCCACCGCTCCTTGATCCGCGCCAGCGGCGCCGGCGCCGGCCCGAGGACGTCGATCGTCCCGGCGGCACGCCGGGCCACCAGGCCGCGCAGCCAGTCGGCAAGGGTCGCGGCCGCCTCGCCAACCCGATCGGCGTTGCGACCGCTCAACACCACGTTGATCAGTGACGCCTCGGGAGGATAGGGCGGTGACAGCCGTTCCGCCGCCTCCCGGCTCGCGAACGCCTCGTAATCGTGGCCGGCGGCGGCGACCAGCGCATAGTGGTCCGGCGTCCGGGTCTGCACGATCACCTCTCCGCCACGGGTCCCCCGCCCCGCGCGACCGGCGACTTGCGCCACGAGTTGAAACGTTCGCTCCGCCGCTCGGAAATCGGGCAGGTACAGGCCGGTGTCGGCGTCCACCACCCCGACCAGCGTCACCGTCGGGAAGTCGAGCCCCTTGGCGATCATCTGGGTCCCGAACAGGATGTCCACTTCCCCGCGCCCGACCGCATCCAGTATCCGCGTGTGAGACCACTTGCGGGTCGTCGTGTCGGCATCCATGCGGGCCAGACGCGCTTCGGGAAACCGCACTCCGAGCCATCGCTCCAGCTGTTGGGTGCCCACACCCCGCATCCGCTGGGTCTCGTGCCCGCACGCGGGACACGCAGGCGGAATGGGCTCGTGGTGATCACAATGATGGCACTGCATACGCGACGGGACCTGATGCACGGTGAGGGCAACGCTGCAATGCGGACACTCCACGACGCCTCCGCACGTCGCGCATTGGAGGTAGTGCGCATACCCGCGCCGATTCAGCAGCAAGAGGACCTGCTCCCCCGCGGTCATGCGCGCCGCGACGGCGCGGTCGAGGTCCACGGTCCACGGCACGACGCCGCTTGCCTTGACACGTTCCGCATGCCGCATGTCCACCATGCGCACCGGCGGCATCGGCCGGGCGCCGATCCGTTCCGGCAAGCGAACCTCGGTGCACCGCGAGCGCCCAGCCCATGTCTCCAGGGCGGGCGTCGCGCTGGAAAGGATCAGGACCGCACCTTCGTGCCGGGCCCGAACCATGGCGACATGCCGGGCGTGGTACCGTGGAGCCTGGCCGTGCTTGTAGCTCGCGTCGTGCTCTTCGTCCACCACGATCGCGGCAAGTCGCGGCACCGGAGCGAACACGGCGGAGCGGGCCCCGACCACAATGCGACGATGGCCCGCCGCGACCTCCCGCCATGCGTCGGCGCGTTCGGCGTCCGACAAGCCGCTGTGGAGTACCGCCACCGCATCGCCAAACACACCCCGCACCCGCGACACGGTCTGCGCCGTCAGCGCGATCTCGGGCACGAGCACGATGACACCTCCATCGTCCCCAGCGATCGCCTTGACGGCCTCCAGGTAGACCGAGGTCTTGCCACTGCCGGTCACACCGAAGAGCAACCCCACGCCGCCGGGAGCCAGCGCGGTCAGCGCCCTGATCGCCGCCCGCTGCGGCTCGGTTGGCGCTGGTGGCGCGGTACCGTCGACGCCGGCGAACGGATCGCGGACATGCTCGCGATCCTCGAACCGCGCAACGCTCCGCTCCACCAACCCGCGCAGCACCGCCGGGGAAAACCCGAGTTGTTTGGTCAGATGACCCCACGTCGCTTCGCCACCGAGTTCGTCCACGGCATCGTAGGCAGCGCGTTGCCGTTCGGCCCGGCCGAACACGCCGTCGCGCTCGAGCAGCGACGGTAACGACCGGCTCAACACGACGACGCGTTCGACCGCCGGTTTCGGCCCGAGATCGGGAGGTTCGGTCTCGAGCGTCACCGCGCCGGCCCGCTCGAGCCGTTGCAAGGTGTCCCATACCGGATGCTTCAGCCGCTTCGCGAGTCGTGTCGCGCTGATTCGGCCGCCGGCATGGACGACCGCATCCATCACCGGTCGGCTCGCGCCCCCCGGCGCGCGCGCTTCCGCCCGCGCCTGCACGACGACGCGCGACGCCCCCCAAAGCGCGCCCGGCAGCATCGCCTTGAGCGTCAACCCAATCGGCGTCGTGTGATAGCGTTCCAGCCAGCGGGCGAGTTCGAGCAGCGGGACCGAGAGCAGCGGCCGGACGTCCGGCGCCAGCAGCACCGGCTTCAAGTCGGGATCGTCCTCGTCGTCCACGGCCAACACGATCCCGATGACTTCGCGAGCGCGCAGCGGTACCACCACGCGCGTCCCGGGCTGCACGCGGTCGGCCAGCGCGGCTGGTATCCGGTATCGGTATGGACGAGCCGCGGGAATCGGAAGGGCCACCGCGCAGGTGGTGGGCAGCGTCCCCGACCCGGTAGCGGTCACGTCGCCTCGAACACACACGGGTGGGTGAAGACACACCTCGCCGGCGACGGCGTCAAGAATGGGCGTCTTTGATGGCGCGGGAGATGTGCCGGATTTCCTTCCGCAACGCCGCGCGCGCCTGGTCGAGTTCCGACAGGTGCATCAGATACCGACGCCATAATCCGAAGACGCCGACCGCGGCCGCGCCGAACGCCGAGGCCCACACCAGCAGGATCGGCCGGTCGCTCCACAACCCCGCCAAGGCGAGCAGCACCGCGTCGAGCCCCAGGAACCCGACCGCGAGTACGGTCACCGTACGACCGGCCCGCCGTCCCATGGCGGCCTACCGCACCGGGCGTCGCCGCGACGGGACGACGACCAGCGGTGCGCCGTCAACCAGATCCAGGCCGGCCACCGCCATGCGCTCGTCGAGCACCAACGCCCCGCGAGACTTCACGACGTACGCCGACGGATCGGCGTACGGGCCGAGCGCGCGCGACAACGCCTCGGACTTGAGGGCCGCAATCGACGTGTCCGGCGGCACCGTCACCGTCACCGTGTCCCAGGCGTCGGTGACCGTCACCCGCAGCCGCAGCTCGGCCTCGATCATACGCCACCCGCGTCCGCGGGAGGGAGGGTCGAAAGAAACCGATCGATCGTCTGGTTGAAGAGGAGCGACGACGCGCGGACCCGAGTGCCCGCGTCCCCGGCGAAGACCGCGATGGCGATTTCCTCACCGCCCTGCCCGCGGAAGGTCGCGAACGACGGGCCTTCCTCTTCGAGAAAGGCGCCGAAATGCGGGACCCGCTCGGTGAAGAACTCCTTCGCGCGGTGTAACACGTCCGTCCCGGCAAGCGACGTCGACATTTCATGTAACATCAGATGATCCTCGTTCGCACACGCTGCGGCCACGACTGCCGTCCAAACGTAACGCGTTGCGCCTGATCTCAACCACCCCGGCGGCTACCCCGACTCACAGGGCAACGCGGAGCCGCGTCACCACCAGACGACCCAGCAGCGGGGCGGCCACGAATTCGCGATGGCGCGTCCCGAGGACATTCTGCACACGGACGGACAGCACGGCCAAGCGCCATCCGGGAAGCGGCGCGTCAGCGGCCAGGTCGAGCACCAGAAACGCGGGCACGCGACCGGCGTAGACGCCCGACACCACCGGGAACCCGGACACGGCCCTCCCGGCGACCATCGCACCCACCCCGACACCCTCCTCACGTACCTCGATGCCCGCCGACGCCTTGTGCCTGGGCACGTTGAGATAGACCGTGCCGACGTCCGCGACGCCCGGGATCGTATCCCGCGTCAGGAACGAATAGGCGGCATTGACCCGGACGCGGTCGGACAGTTGCACCTGCGCCGCCAGATCGGCGCCAAACAGCCAGTACGCGCCGCCGTGGCGATTGAGAATCAGGATATCGACCGGATGGACCGTTTCCCGGGGCGAGATCGTCCCGGCGGGGAGCGAACTGATAATCGCCGCCAAGGCCTCGGCCGAGTCGGCCGGCAGATAGGCGCGCAAGTACGCCTCCAGCTCGGCGCCGTCGAAGAACACGCTGGGCGTGCCGGCGAACAACGCACCGCCGAGGTTACTCACCCGGTTGGCCCAGAGATCGATCGACAGGCCGAGACCGCGGCCGAGCACGCCCTTGTAGCCAAGCTCGATCGTGTTGGTGATGGACCGGCCCTCGCCGGCAATATCGGCGACGTCTTCCAGGTCGATCGGCGTGAAGCCACCATCGAGATCGAGCAACGCAATCACCGACCCGACCTCAGCGGCGGTGGGCGCAGGAATCCCCGACAGGTCGATGCCCTGGAGGGCCGCCAATTGGACCACCGCCGGCCACAACGCCGTCGCGTCCGCCGGCAGGTACTGATCGGCACCGGCCGGATTGAACGGCGAGCGCATGCACGGCCCATTGCAGGTCCGCGGGAACGTGAAACCGTCCTTCGGCACACCCACGGCGCGCACGTTGTAGCCCAGACCGGGGGCCAGCGCGATCCGGTCGGCCACGATGTCGAGGAACAGGTCGTTGGCGTCGGGCGAGGTAAACGCGCGGTTGTACGTGGCGCGCAACGCATGGGTCGCCGACGGCTTGACCACGAACCCGAATCGCGGTGAGAGGACGACGTCGTTCAATCGGTTGTGGTGGTCGACCCGAATCGCCGCGTGCAGATCCACCCGCCGGCTCAGGGCGGCGGACGCATATCCGTACGCGCCGGCCTCCGTGACCAGATCGTCGTCTTCATTGGCGCCGTGGATCGTTCCCCCCGTCCGCGGATCGGTCCAGCGGACGTCGGCACCGTACAGCAAATCGACCGGGCCCCGCTGTCCCCCGTGTTGCAGCTGGGCGACCAGGACGCGCGAGTCATCGGCGAGCGGCGCGCCGGTGCGGAGCAGATACGTGTCGCCGGCATCGCTCCAGTTGTACAGCACGTTGACGAACAACCGATCGCGCCGGCCTCGCACCTGCGCGAACGTGTAGCGCCAATCGCGGCCCTGTACCGAACCGACCGCCGGGGCCATCTCCACGACGCGGACCGCCTGCGCCACTCCGACGGTGGTGATGATTTCGGTTCCGGCCGCCGGCCGCCAGTCGACCCGGCCCTCGCCCGCAAAGCGCTCGACGGTGGGGTCGCGACGCCCGATCAGCAATGACGCCGAATCCACGCCTTCCGCCAGGGCCGCCGCGCGATTCTCCGATTCCACCCGATCGGTGAACGCCCAATCGTCTCCGCGGAAGTACTCGCCCGACACCTTGAACGCCACCGACCGGGATGCGCGAGTCGCGTACCGGAACGCGCCCGCCGCGACGGAGCGGGTCCCGCCGGTCAGCGTGACTTCTCCGCCGCGCGACTCGAAGGGCGACCGCGTCACCACGTGCAGCACGCCGCGGGGGGCGCCGGGACCGTACAGCGCGGCGGCGGGTCCCCGCATCACTTCCACCCGTTCGATGTCCGCCGACGTGACCGGGAGCAGGTAGGGCACGTTGAAGCCGATCGACGGAACGGCGGCGTACCGGAAATCGCTCAGCATCAACACGTCGCCGGAGTTCGCCGTGTTCCCCCCGCGGAAACTGAACGTGTGTTGCATCAGCCCTTTCCGGGCGAAGTCGACGCCCGGGAGCCGCTCAGCGTACTCGACGGGCGTGAAGGCGCCGGTGTGCTCGATCGTGTGCCGATCGACGACCGACACGGCGGCGGGAACGTCAAGCGCCGCCTGTTCCGAGCGCGAGGCCGTGATGATCACCGGATCGAGCGGAATCCCCAGCGCGAGCAGGACGACCGCAACGTCAACCGGGTCGCCGCCGACTTGGATGTCGCGCAGCCGGAAGGACCGGTACCCCACGCGGGCAAGCACGACCTCGTAGAGACCGGCTGCCAGCCCCGTGAACGAAAACCGGCCGCGGCTGTCCGATGTCGCCACACCGGCCACGACCCCGACCAGTTCGACCCGCACGCCGCCCAACACCGCACCGGTGATGGAATCCGTCACGACCCCCCGCAAGACGGCGTTTGCCTGCCCATGCGCGGGTGACGCCATCCCGGCTAGAAGAGTCAGGATCGCCGGAACGGCGAGGCAGCGTCTAAGGGTCGTCATGGCGGCGAAGCACGGTGTCCGCAAACGTCGCTCGCGGACGCGGGGGGAGCAAGGGCTATGCCGCGGGTGTGGCATGCACGCGGGTGCCAACGGGGACCGGCGAGCGGCGTATCAGATCCAGCAGGCGCGGCCGCCGCCGGAACACGAGTACCGCATCACCGGGTGGTGGGCGCCGCAGCCCGTCGACCGCGACGAACATTGGCAGGGACCCCGCGGGCACCTCACACCGATAGACGACGCCGTGCCAGGTGAACGTCCACGCCTCCGGCCGGCGCCGCACCACGACGTCGATGAACACGTCGTCGTCAATCCGGTACGTGTGCGGCGCCACGCGCTCACCCGACAAGAAGAACGTCGGGTCGAACGGCCGCCCCTCCTCGCGCGCGAAGTTCTGGTCGGCGGCCCAATCAAACCGCTCGAGCGACTCGTTGTCCGCCCGCCATTCGATATGGTGTCGCAACTCATGGGTGAGGGTTTCCCACACTTCATCGCGCCACGAGAAGCCGGACCGCTCCCGCTCCAGCGCGCGAAACGATCCGTAGTACAGCACGATCCGGGAGACCGTCGTCTCGGTGTCACCGTGGACCGGAACGCACTCACCCATGGTAAAGACGTCGGCATGGACCGGGTGAGGCACGCACCGCTTGCTGACCTCGATGGCGGCGATACCCTCGAGATAGGATGCGGGAATCTCGGTGGTGAGCGACCGCACCAGGCGCTCGAACGCCGCGAAATCCAATCTCCCTCCCATCGCGCTGGTGCTAGTCCTGCGCGGGCGCCCCCTGCGACCGGCGTCCGAGCCACCCGTTGGCCAGCAACAGCAGGGCCAAGACGACTCCCCATTGCAGCAGAATGGTCCCTACGGTCTCCTTCTGGAATGGCGCCAGCCAACCTTCGGGATCCCAGCCGCGGGCCTGCAACAGCCACCAGACCAACAACACCACCGCCTGCAACGGAACCAACACGCCGATCACGACCTCCCACCACTTGCCGATCCGCACGTCGGAATGCTCGTGGTTGAGTTGCTGCTCGCGGAACGTCCGGACACCCGAGGTCACGACCGCAATCGCATAGAACAGCCCGGACACCATGAGAGCCACACCCCACACCCAGTCCTGGTTGCCCAGCACCTGGAGGGAGAGCGCCGACGGCAACCCAAGCGCAAACCCGACGACACCCACCAGCCGCACGCCGCGGGCCCGCTCCAGACCGAGGTCGATCAGCACGCGCGTAGCCAGCTCGATCATGGCGACGAGGCTGGTGAACGCGGCGAAGGCGAGCGCGGTAAAGAACAGGACCATGATGTAGCTGCCACCCGGGACTCGCGCGAAGAGCTGGGGCATCCAGATGAACGTCAGGCCCTCGTTGCCGGCGCCGAAGATCGTCTGCTGTATCATGTCGGCGTCGACCGTGGCGCCGGCGGCGGCCGCCGCCGCCTGCAGTGCGGGGAACGCGTTGAGCGCGGTGGGATCGGTGGCCAGGCGCGCGGTAAGCTCGCCGACGACCGAGAAGACCGTGCACAACACCATGATGCCGGCCAGCAGCGAAATCACATTGTTCGCCGTCGGGACGATGAAGGCATTGAGCGCCGTGTCGTCGTTCACCCGCAGGTACGCCGCGTACACCAGCACGAGTCCCCATCCCGCTCCGGTATCCCAGGCATTCTGCGTGAGGGCCTGCAGCCAGAGTTCGGCGTCAGCGAGGGCCCTCCAGTCGACCCCGAACAGATAGGCGAGGCCGCGATCCGCACCCGGCAACGTCACGGCGTACGCCGCCAGTCCCACCACCAGGATGAGGAGCGTGGGCATCAGGATCTTGGCCACGCGCTCGATCGCGCGGACGCCGTGCGAGACCACGTACACGCCGAGACCCATGGCAAAGCCGTGGGTCACGACGGGCCACCAGGACGACGTGTACCGCTCCCAGAACGCCCCGGGATCGGAGCCGCGCATCTCGCCGGTCAACGACGCGACGACATACCGCACCGTCCAGCCGGCCACGACCGAGTAGTAGAACATGATCGCGACGGCCACGAACGCGATAAAGGCGCCCATCCAGGCCCACCGCGGGCCCATCATGCGGACGAAGGCGCGCACGGGTCCCGACCGCGTCATGCGACCGGCGCCGAACTCCACCAGGATCAGCGGAATCGACCACAGGAGCAGGAACACCACCCACGCCACGAGGAACTCGCCGCCGCCGTTTTGCGCCGCGATCCGGGGAAACCGCCAGATATTGCCGGTGCCGACCGCCATGCCCAGCATGGCAAGCAGCATCAGCCAACGAGACGAGAATCCTTCCGTCTTGGTCGTCACACGCGCTCCTTGGGCTTGCTCAGGCGAGTGTCTGTTCCAGCCGGGCGACCGCCGCGTCGAACCGCAGCGCGCTACCCGTGACTTCGTCGGCCAGTTGGTGCGCCGGTGCCGCCTGCCCCCGGGCCATCAACGCCGCAACGAATACCCCGGCGCGAGGATTACGGTACCAGTCCTCATCGAACCGATCGCGCAGCGTCTCGGCAACCGCGGCTTCGAGCTGCCAGGCCCGGAGATACCGGGCGGAATAGAACCCCGGATCGACATCGCACAACCAGTCCTCTTCCGGAAAGCGGAATCCCGTCGCGTCGGTGAGCAAGTCGGCATAGCGCGCTCCCATCGCGGTCATGTCACTTCGATGAAAATCGAGTTCGTACCGCAGCTTCGCCGCGTAGCGCCGCAGCATGTACAGTTCGGCCACCGCCAGTTCGAACCGCAGGTCGGCGATGCGACCGGCCGGCATATCCGTATACCGCGCGAGCCACCCGCCATCGAGGGTCAGATGATCCCACAACATTGCGAACCCCTCGGTGATCGAGTTGTCGCCCAACCACCGCTCGTGAAACGGACGATCGGCATCGACCGCGGCAAAATGCATGGCGTGGCCCAATTCGTGCCAGAACGTCCGGTAGTCGGTGTGTCCGCCGCACGGCTGGATCACCAGATACACCGCGTCCGGTATCCGCACCGGGACGCAGAACGCGCGCGGCTGTTTGGCCGGACGTTCGACGGTGTCGAACGTGATCCGTCCACCCTGGGTCGCGTCGAGCCCCATATCACCCATCTGGCGGGTCGCGGTGGGAATGAGTCCACTCGGTGGGAATCCGCCGTCGAACCGATCCGCACGGAAGGTCCATCCCGTGTCCGCTCGCGCCAGGTCGCCCATCGGCACGCCAATCCGGAGCTTGGTAAGGCGCGCGAGGGCGTCGCGGTACAGGTCGGCCGTGCGCGCCAACAACGCATCGGCCTGCTCGCCCAACGCATCCAACCCGATCCCTGACAACGCGCCGAGCGCCTCGACGTAGTCCGCCCCGAACCCGAGGGCGACGACCATGTCGTGTTCGAGGGCGAACCGATCGCGACGGATGCCGTTCAACCCGGCGGCGCCCACGCGGGCGCGGGCGCGGTCCAGCGCCAGACGGGTCGCCCGGTCGGCGGTATTCTGGAGTTCGATCGGCGCCCGTAGAAACGGGATCTGGACACCATCCAGGTCCAGCCTCGCCTGCTGTTCCCACACCAACTGTCGTTCTTCCAGCGGCGCGACGGCGCGCCCGACCCGCAGGCCAACGATCCACTCGACCACGTCGGGGATGCCGAGCGCGCGCGCCGTGTCGAGCGCCTCGTCGCTGCACAGGGACGCGAATCGGTCGTAAATCGCCAGGAAGCCCGGGGCCGCCTTCAGGCCCGCGCCGGTTTCATAGTACTCCAGACCCAACTCGGCATGCAGCCGTTCACCGAGCTCAACCAGGTCGTCGTGCGTCACTCGCCGAGGCGGTCGTGCAGGTAGCTGGTGAGCTGGTCCGCCGCGACCCGATCCTGCTGCAACGTATCCCGATCGCGTACCGTCACCGTGCCGTCGTCGGTACTCTGCCCGTCAATCGTAATGCCGAACGGCGTGCCGGCCTCGTCCTGGCGGCGATAGCGTCGGCCGATGGACCCGCCATCGTCGAAGAACACCGGCCAGTGCCGCCGCAAGTCACCCGCAATGCGCTGCGCCAGCTCCGGCATGCCATCCTTCTTCACCAGCGGAAACACACCGGCCTTGATGGGAGCAATGCTGGGGTGCAGCCGCAAGACCACCCGCGCTTCGCCCTCCACTTCCTCTTCGGCGTAGGCGTCCACCAATACCACGAGCGCGAGGCGGTCGGCGCCAAGCGACGTCTCGACGACGTACGGGAGGAAGCGGTCGTTCGTGGCGGGATCGAGGTACTGCAACTTCTTGCCGGAGGCCTCCTGGTGCCGACTGAGATCGAAGTCCGTTCGATTGTGAATCCCCTCGAATTCCTTCCAGCCGAATGGGAACTCGTATTCGATATCGAACGCGCGCTTGGCGTAGTGCGCGAGTTCGTCAGGACCATGTTCGTGGAAACGCATCTTCGACGGCGCGATGCCGAGATCGCACAACCATTGCATTCGGGCCGCGCGCCACGCCTCGAACCAACGCTCGTCCTCGCCGGGTCGGACAAAGTACTGCATCTCCATCTGCTCGAATTCCCGGGTACGAAAGATGAAGTTCCCCGGAGTGATTTCGTTGCGGAACGCCTTGCCAATCTGCGCGATGCCGAACGGAATCTTCTGACGCCCTGCCTGCATCACGTTGAGGTAGTTGACGTAGATCCCCTGCGCGGTCTCAGGCCGGAGATAGACCACGGCCGCGTCCTCCTCCACCGGACCCATGAACGTCTTGAACATCAGGTTGAACAGGCGTGGCGCCGTCAGCGTCCCCTGGTTCCCGCACACCGGGCACCGGGCCTCGTCGGTGCCGGGGACGCCCTTGAGGCGTTCGTCATCATCGCGGAAGCGGTTCTTGCACTGCCGGCAATCCACGAGCGGATCGGTAAAACCGGACACGTGGCCCGACGCTTCCCACACCGACGGGTGCATGAGAATCGCGGCGTCGATGCCTTCGATGTCCTCCCGTTCACTGACCATCGACCGCCACCAACGGTCCTTCAGGTTCTTCTTGAGATCGACGCCAAGCGGACCGTAGTCGTAGACCGACCCGAGTCCGCCGTAGATCTCGGAAGACTGAAAGACGAACCCCCGCCGTTTGGCGAGGGAAACGAGCTTGTCCATCACCGAAGTAGTCGCCATGAAGGTGGGTTCGGAGCATGCGTGAGGGGACGATGCTGCTTCGCGCGCCGTGGTGTGGGAAGATAGAGACGGGCTACACCGGCGGCAAGCGAACGGCACGCGCGATCAGCGCCGTCGCGCGCCGCTCGAGCATCTCGGCGTCCCACACCCCACCGACCTCACCGACGAGCACACCCGGCGGCACGGCGGACGCGGCCGGCGTCACGAGCCCGATGGCCACGCCGGCCGCCCGCGCGCATCGGATCACCTCGCCGCTCAACTTCCCGTCCATCGACGTCGCGTCGAACGCGCCCTCGGTCACGATCACCAACTCCGCGCCCGCGAGCCGGCGCGACAAGCCGATATGGTCGAGCACCCACGCCGCTCCCGGGATCAGCTCTCCTCCGGCGAAGCACAGCAGGCCGAACCCCAGCCCGCCCGCCGCGCCCGCACCGGGAAACGCGGCATGCGCCGGCCCGCCGAAGGGGACCGCCGCCTCGACGACCCGCGCGAGCCCACGATCCAGCGCCACCGCGGCATCGGGGCCGGCACCTTTTTGTGCCGCGAACCGCATGGCACCGCCCGGACCCAGCAACGGAACGGCAACGTCCGCGAGCCCGACGATCCGCGCGCCAGGCGCCGGGCCGGCCACCAGCCGGGCGACCGACCGCATGCTGCCACCCCCTTCCGGAAGTCCCTGACCCTCGGCGTCGAGGACACCCCAGCCCATCGCACGCGCCATCCCGAGTCCCGCGTCCATGGTCGCGCTTCCACCGAGCCCGACGAACACGGTCCCAGCGCCGGCCCGAACCGCCTCCACCATCAACTCACCGACCCCTCGGGTCGTGGTCGTCATGGGATCCCGTTCGTTCCAGTCTACGAGAGAAAGCCCGCAGGCCAACCGCGATTCGATCACCGCCGTCGACCCATCCAGCCAGCCTACCTCCGCGTCGACCGGCCCGCCGAACGGGCCGGACACGGCGTGAATCGTCCGGTGGTCCAGGAGGTGATCGACCGCGGCGAGCAGCCCATCGCCCCCGTCGCTCCCCAAGACCACGTCAGCGGAATGCCCGGCCGCCGCGATCGCACGCCGGAGCGAGCCGGCCACGACTTCCGCGTCCAACGTTCCCTTGAACGCCTGGGCGATCCCGAGAATGCTCAAAACCGAGTCACCCGAATACCGCAGGATCGTAACACCATCACAACATCACCATTGCATGTAACATTAAGTGGCTCAGGCACTTGCACAAGCAGCCCCGCTCTCCTATCTTGCCCGGCGATGCTCCCTTCTTGCTGCCCCTGAGTTCGCGTTGCGAAGCATGGGCAACGCCACGTCGGACCGCCATCGAGGCCCAGCATCGGCGCGCCCATGCGCCGGCAGCGGTCAGATCGCCTGTTGGCAACCATATGAATCACACGTACGAGTCTTGCCATCACTGGCCTCGCCGCGTGGAAACCAACGGCCGGTTGCCGTGGATCTACCGAATGCGCGAAAACATGCGCGACCATAGGCAAGGCTGAGCGTCGATGCAACCGGCGGGCGTGACGGACACGCGAAGCGGGTCCTCGGAGCACCGGGAAGTCCACCTCAGGGACCTCGTCGCGGTGATCAAGCGGCACTGGCGGATCGTGGTGATTGTGGCGGGGCTGGTCACCGGTGGGGCGTGGTTCTCGAGCCGGGACAGCGTCACCCAGTATCAATCGAACCTCACCATCCAAATCGCATCCTCAAAGCAGGTCTTCGCCCGCCTCGATGACATCGACGTGGACGAGCTCGCGCTCAAGACCGATCCGATCCTCTCCGAAGCCCTCGTGCTCACCACGCAAGGGCTCGCGCTGCGTGTCGTCCATCGGCTTGGCCTCCAGCTCGATATCAACGATCCGACCGTAAGCCGCGCCGCGGTCCTGTCGCAGGTCACCGTTGATTCCGGCGCGGTCCCTGGAGACTATCAACTCGAGTTGCGCGGGCCGGCCGGGTGGCGCCTGCGTGACGCCTCCGGCGCGGTACTCGGCTCCGGCACCTATCAGGAACCGGCCACCGGACCCGGATTCCGCTTCCTCGTCGTCCCCTCGGCCGAACCGGAGCGCCACGTCGGCATCAGCCTGACCCTGCCCGAGGTGGCGGCGTCGTGGGTCCGGGCGGGATTGAGTTACCAGGTTCGCGACGGCACCAACGCCGTCGATATCTATTTCTCCGGCACGGACCCGGTCCTCATCCCACGGATCCTCAACGAAGCGGCCGTGCAACTCCGGGAAGACGGCGCCCGCCGCGCGTTAGGCATCGCGCAACGCAAGCAGACGTATATCGCCGATCAGCTCGAACGCGCCAACATCAACTATCAGCTGAAGCTGGATGAGCTTCAACAGTACAAGGAACGGCGCGAGATTGCCGACCTCGGGGCGGAGGCCCAGACAACCGTCGGCACCCTCCAGGATCTCGAGCAGAATCGCCAGCGCCTGCTCATCCAACTCGCCACGGTCGACCAGGCGATGGGGTCGGACTCGACCATCGGGATCGAGACGTTGAACCGCCTCGCGGCCATCGAGAACGTCGGCGGCAACGCCTCCCTGGCATTCCAGATCCAGAACCTGCTGGAACTGTACGAGCGACGTCGCGAACTCACGGCGGGCACGCTGGGGTTGCGGGAGTCCAATCCGCAGGTCGAAGCGATGGATCAACGGATCACCGCGGCGCACGCGGGATTGCGCAGCGCCGTTTCGGCGACCGAGCGCACGCTGCGGGTCCAGCTGGAAGGGATCGAAGGCGAGATCGCGCGGGTGCGCACGACGCTCCGGGCGATCCCGGGCATGGAAAGCAGAATCGCGCAGATCGAACTGGAAAAGAACATCCAGGAACAGACCACGCGGTATCTGCTCGGGCAGTACGAGAGCGCCCGCATGCAGGTCGCGACCATCGCCCCGTACATCACGATTCTCGACGGCGCGTCCCCGGCCTATGGCATCGGGACCTCGATCAAGCAGAAGATCATTCTGGGCTTCCTCGTCGGGACCCTGCTTGGCCTGGGCGCGGCGCTGTTTCTCGAATACCTGGACCAGACCATCAAGAGCGCACGCGACGTGGAGCGCGTGCTCGGCATTCCCGTGCTGGGAATGATCCCTCACGACCCGAAGATCTCGGGCGGGTCACAGGGCCGCCACCGACCGATCGGCGTGATTACCGCCCTCGGCCCGGACGACCCGATGGCCGAGTCGTACCGGACCCTGCGCACCAACGTGACCTTCGTGAGCGCGGAAAAGCCACTCCAGTTCATCGCCATGACGAGTCCGGCACCCCGCGAGGGGAAATCGACCACGGCCGCGAACCTCGCGCTCACGCTCGCCCAGGGCGGTCACAAGACCATCCTCATCGATGGCGACCTGCGCCGTCCGCTGGTGCACCGGACCTTTGCGCTGGTGCAGGATCCCGGCCTGACAGACGTGCTCGTGGGACGCGCGGTGACGCGAGAGGCGGTACGACCCGAGGTCGCGCCGAACCTGGACATTCTTCCCAGCGGTTCCAGTCCGCCCAATCCGTCCGAGCTGCTGGGCTCCGACGCCATGCATACCCTGATCGCCGAGCTGCGCCGCGAATACGAGTACATCATCATCGATACGCCACCGGTGCTGCCCGTGACGGATGCCACCGTCGTCGCGGCGGCGACCGACGCAACGATTCTGACCATTCGCAGTGGGGATACCGAGGAAACGTCGGCGCGGCGCGCACTCGATCAACTGCGCCGCATCAACGCACGGGTGGCGGGGGCGGTGCTGAACGGTGTCAGCACCGCGAAAGACCGATCGTATACCTACTACACCTATCAGCGGAACGTGCCCTACGCGAGCCGTTCTCCCCGCCGATCGATCAAAGCGCGGATCGTCGACATGTTCTAGCCGTCCGGCGCGAGACCGATGATCTGTTCGCGCCGCGACCCCACGCTGACATACCGGATCGGCGTCTCGACGAGGCGCTCGACCCTGTCGAGGTACGCACGGGCCGCCGACGGCAGATCCTCGAGCCGTCGCGCGTCCGTCGTCGGTCGGCACCAACCGCTGAGAGACTCGTACACCGGCTCGACCCGTTCGAGCAGTTCCACCTCGGACGGCATCTCGTCCACGCGCGCACCGTCGATGCGATACCCGACGCAGACCGGGATCTGTTCGACCGTATCCAGCACGTCCAGCTTGGTGACCGCCAAGTCGGTGAGTCCGTTGACCCGGACCGCGTACCGTACCACGACGCCGTCGAACCAGCCGCACCGCCGTGGTCGCCCGGTCGTGGCCCCGTATTCCGCGCCGAGTCGGCGGAGCGTCTCCTCGTCGACACCCTTCGCCTCGGTCGGCAGGGGCCCGTTCCCCACTCGTGTCGTGTAGGCCTTCACCACACCCAGCACGGCATCGACGGCGGTGGGACCGATGCCCGCTCCCACCGTGGCGCCCCCCGCCGTCGTATTCGACGAGGTGACGTAGGGATAGGTCCCGTGATCGACGTCCAGCAACGCACCCTGAGCGCCCTCCAGCAGGATCCGCTTGCGGGCCCTGACCGCATCGTAGGTGAGTTTGCCGGTATCCACGACGAGCGGGACAATCCGTGGAGCCATGCGCTCGATCAACGCAACGTGCTCATCCGTCGAAGCGCGATCCGATCCCCCCAGCATCTCCAACACGCGGTTGGCACGCGTCACGCCCTCGGCCACGATGCGTGTCGCGCGCGCGAGTTCCCGCAGGTCACCGGCGCGCACACCGCGCCGACCGAACTTGTCTTCATACGCCGGCCCGATGCCGCGGCCCGTCGTGCCGATCTGCTGCCGTGCTTCGACCGCGCGGTCGATCAACTTGTGATAGGGAAGCACCAAGTGTGCGCGGTCGGAGATGACGAGGCGCCCACGCAGATCGATGCCGCGGACGGTCAACTGGTCCATCTCCGCCACGAGCGTCTCCAGGTCCAGCACCACCCCGTTTCCGATCACGCACTGGGGATGATCGTGCAGGATACCGGAGGGAATCTGGTGGAGCACGAACTCCCCATCCCCTTTGTCGACCGTATGGCCCGCGTTGGCGCCACCTTGATAGCGCACCACCAGATCGGCCCGTTCGGCCAGGACATCGATGATCTTGCCCTTCCCCTCGTCGCCCCACTGCGCGCCCACCACCACGACGCACCGGCGCTCAGCAGCGAACATGCCTGACCCCCTCCGGCGCGGCGAGGCCCGCGCCCGCGAGCAACGTGGCGATCCGCTCTCGCTCGTGATGGGACAGGTCGCGCAGCGGGGACCGCACCGCGCCCCCCTCCAATCCGACCACGTCCATCGCCGCCTTGACCCCGGGCACGCCCAACGCGCCCACCACCGCCTGATTGAGTGGGGTCAGTCGTTCTTGTGCCGCCCCCGCCTGCGACCGATCACCTGCGGCGAACGCACGCGTGACCTGCACGGCGATCGACGCGGCAAACGTCGACACGGCGAGAATGCCGCCGACCGCGCCCAGTTCCATGGCCGCGTAGTAGTGCGAACCCGACCCCACGAACAGCGACCATCGCGGGGCGGCGGCGCGATACGCCGCGAAGTTCTTCAAGTCGCCCGAGGAATCCTTACCGCCGACCACGTTCTCGTGGTCCGCGAACGCGGTCACGACCTGCTCGCTGAGCGAAACGTGCGTGTACTTCGGGATGTTGTACAACAGCACGGGAAGCGGTGACGCATCCGCCACCTGACGGAAATGGGCGATGAGCGCGTTGCCATCGAGCGACGGAGCAAAGTACGCCGGTGGGCGAACGAGCACGGCATCCGCTCCCTCTTCGGCCGCCGCCCGGCACGCGGCCACGGTGGATCGAGTGGATTCCCGGCCGGTCCCCGCCAGCAACAACCGGTCGTCCGGCACCACGTCGCGGAGCCACCCGACGACCTGCCGGTATTCCTCGTCGCTCAGCAGCGGCGCCTCGCCGGTCGATCCGGCGGCGAGAATTCCGTCCACGCCCTGCTCGAGCAGGACGCGGGCGTTCTCCCTCAGCGCCACCGGCGCCACGTCGCCCGAGACCCGATCAAACGGCGTCGTGATCGGGACGAGCAACCCCCTGAACGGCTTGGTCATGACGGCATCATGTCGGAGAACCCGTCCGTGAGTCCTTCCATCGTATCGCCGTCATCCGGTTCCTTGGGTTTGTCGGGCACGGGGTCGCTCGACTTCATCGTGCGTGACCGCCGCCGCAAGGTCGTGAGTTTCAATTCGAAATCGGACGGATTCGTCGCGGCGGCCCGCGCCACATCGAACGTCACGACGTCGGCCTCGATCAAGTCCATCAGATGTTGATCGAACGTCTGCATGCCGTACTGATCCCGGCCCTCGGCGATATAGTCGGGGATCTCCGTGATGCGGTCGGCGGTACGAATCAGATCGCGGATCGTCGAGGTACAGATCATGACTTCGACGGCGGCGCAGCGTCCCTTGCCATTCGCACGCGGCAGCAGCCGCTGAGAAACGACGGCGTGCAACGAATCCGCGAGGCGCGCGCGGACGATCTCCTGCTCGTCCGGCGCGAACATCGCCATGATGCGCGCGATCGTCGTCACCGCATCCGGCGTGTGTACGGTCGAGATCACGAGATGGCCCGTCTCCGCCGCCTTCATCGCCGTGTCGATCGTTTCCGCGTCGCGCATCTCTCCGATCAGAACGACATCGGGATCCTGCCGTAGCGCGGCCCGCAAGCCCGTCGAGAAACTGTCGGTATCGACGCCGATTTCCCGCTGTGTCACCGAACAATTCACGTCGCGATGCAGAAACTCGATCGGGTTTTCCAGCGTGACGATGTGCTTGTTCATGGTCGAGTTGATATGATGGACCACCGCGGCCATGGTCGAGCTCTTGCCGCTCCCGGTCACCCCCGTGACCAGGATCATCCCTCGCTCGGCCTCGGCGATCTTCGTCAACACCTTCGGAAGGTCGAGTTTCTCGATGGAGGGCGCTTCGAACGGAATCACCCGCATGACGATCATGAAGGAGGACCGTTGCCGCAGGATGTTCACCCGAAACCGCCCGATCCCCGGGGCACCCCAGGAACAGTCGTAGTCGTTGAGCTTGTCGATGCGCTTGCGGTCTTCCTCGTTCGAGATGAACCGCAACGCGATCGCCTTCGTCTGTTCGGGCGTGAGTCGCTGCTTGGTCAGCGGCTTCAATTCCCCATCGATGCGCGCGCGAAAGACGTCGCCCGCCTTGATGTGCAGGTCGGACGCACCGCGTTCGACCGCCGCCTTGATGATGTTTTCCATCAGCTAGTAACCCGCATCGAGGTCGACGACGTTGCGCAGTGGCCGCCCCGCAAGGAATCGCGCCACGTTGTCGGTAATGAGATCGGTCTGTCGCGGCCAGAAACGGTCCGAAACACCACTCACGTGCGGGAACACCAACACCCGCGGATGACGCCAGAATGGATGCCCGGCCGGGAGCGGCTCGTGCGCAAACACGTCGAGCACGCACCCTGCAATCTGGCCAGAGTCGAGCGCCCGCAACAGGGCCACTTCATCCACCAGGACGCCACGGGCAACATTGATCACGTACGAGCCGCGCGGCATGGCCTCAAGCACCGGCGCCGTGACGAGCGCGCCCGCGTCCCCCGCCCGCGGGGCCGCGAGCACGAGCACGTCGCTCTCTGCCGCGAGCCGCGCGAGGTCATCCGGTCCACCGACCCAGGCGAGACCCGCGGGCGCCGGTGCTTCGGGTCGTCGCCGGACGGCGCAGACAGTCGTCCCGAGCGCCACGCAGCGCGCGGCCACCGCCCGCCCGAGCCCACCCAGCCCGACGATTCCCACGGTCGCATCCGCGAATTCGCGCACCGGATGGGATCCGTCCGTCAGCTCGTCTTTCGCCCAGCGTCCTTCCACCTGGGCCGCAACCGCCGCGTGGTAGCCCCGCAGGCAATACCCGATGGCCGTCAATGTCCAATCGGCTATCGGCTCGGCGTAGATGCCGGCGGCGTTGGTGAGGGTGGCCCCGCTGGCTCGAAGGGCTGGGGTAATGCTGGCCCCCGCGCCGGCTGCGGCGGTATGGGCCCAGCGGAGCGTTCCCTGGGCGCAGGTGACCACCTCAGAGGGCACGCCCCACCCGATGTACACCTCGGCTCCCGCCGCCGCCCGGAGCGCCGCGGGCGACGGACCACCGCCGTCCCCATCGCTCGACGTCCGGGCGGTGACCTCGACCACGCTCCACTCCCCGCCAAACGCGTCGCGAATCGCGTGACCCGTGGCCGGAGGCGCCCGCCAGACCTTCCTCGCCGACGCGAGGTTGACGACCGCTTTCCTCACTCGAGCGCGGAGAGCTTGAACGAGCTGGTGGCGCGCAGCAGGGCGAGCCGCACCAGATCGTGTTGCCGTTTGGGCCCGCGCATCGTGATGGAGATCTGGAGCCGGTCGCCCACGGGCACGACCTCCATCTCCTCGACCACCAGCCCCCGCTCGACCACCGCCGCCTCGACCCGCTCCACCTCACCCTCCTGCCGATCGACTTCGACGCGGAGGTGGCTGACGGCCGCACCCCGCTTCACCAGCCCCTCGACCCACCCGAGGCCTCGGAGCACGAACAGCATCAGCAGCGTCGCTCCCGCCGCCTCGTAGACCGCTCCGGTGCCGAGCGCAACCCCGATGGCCGCGACGACCCAGATCGTCGCCGCACTCGTGAGCCCCGTGATCGCCCCCCGCGCGTGCAGGATCGTCCCCGCGCCCAGGAATCCGACCCCGGTGACGATCTGGGCGGCGATGCGCGCCGGGTCCCCCCTCCCACCCGCCGCGAGCGACACCGACAGCACCGTGAACAGGGTGGCGCCGACACAAATGAGGATGTTGGTCCGGAGTCCCGCCGCTTTCCCGCGCAGTTCCCGCTCGAGACCGACCGCCCCTCCGAGCACCACAGCGACGAGCAGCGTACCGAGCAGATCGAGCCGGAGCAGCTCGACGATCTGTGGCCAGGCCGTGGCTAGGGACGTATCGCCACCTTGCGGGCGGGCAACAACCCCATCCGCGCTCGAACGGTGGCCATGGTGTCCGCGGCGACCGCGCGCGCCTGGGCGGCGCCCGCCTCGAGAATCTCGAACACGCGGTCGGGCTCCGCCACCAACTCGGCCGCCCGCTCGCGCATGGGAGCAAACGCGCGTTCGATGCCATCCGCCAACACCCGCTTGCAATCGAGACATCCCCAGCCCGCCGTGCGACATTGGTGCGCCACGTTGTCGAGTGTGTCACCGTCCGAGAAGTACCGGTGCAGCGAGTACAGGTTGCACTTCTCCGGATCGCCGGGATCGGTCCGCTTGACGCGCGCCGGGTCGGTCCTGGCGGGACGAAGCAACTCCCACACACGATCGGGCGGATCGAGCAGTCCGATGGTGTTGTCCAGGCTCTTGGACATCTTGGCATCGCCGTCGAGCCCGAGGATGCGTCGCGCCGACCCGATCTCCGCCTGCGGTTCGGGGAAGAACCCCTCGCCGTACCGGCTATTCCACTTGCGCGCGACCTCTCGCACCAACTCGACGTGCTGCGCCTGGTCGTCGCCGACCGGCACGAGATCCGCGCGGTACAGCAGGATGTCCGCGGCTTGCAGAACCGGGTAGTTGAGCAGTCCGGCGAGGATGCTCTCCTGCCGGGCGGACTTGTCCTTGAACTGCGTCATCCGCTCGAGGTCGCCCAGCGGCGTGACGCTCGTCAGCACCCAGCCCAGCTCGGTATGCTCCGACACGTGGGATTGAACGAACAGGACGGACTTTGCCGGGTCGATCCCGGCGGCCAGCAGTCCGACCGCCATCTCGAACGTCCGCGCCTCCAGCTTCTCGGGATCATAGTCCTGGGTGATTGCGTGGTAGTCGACGATACAGTAGAAACACTCGTGCACCTCCTGCATCGCGACCCAACGTTGCACCGCGCCCAGGTAGTTGCCGATGTGCAGCTCGCCGGAAGGCTGGATTCCCGAGAAGACTCGTGACATGGCCCCTCAAGCTATGAAGGCACGGAAGGTGAGGCAAGATGCCGCAGAATCACGACTTACTGCACATCGCCACCCGCGCGGCTGACCTGGCGGCGGCGTTCATTCGGCGCGTTCCACGACCCCGCGATCCGGCATCGTGGGACCGAAAGGCCCCGCGTGATTTCGTCACCGAGGTCGATCGTGAGGCGGAGCGGCTGATCGCCGAGGCGCTCCTGAAGGCGGTGCCGGATTCCGTGGTCGTCGGAGAAGAACTCACACCGCATGCCGTGCCCGCCGACGTGCAGTGGATCGTCGATCCGCTCGATGGAACGACCAACTACCTGCACGACTATCCAGCCTACGCGGTGAGCATCGCGGCGGCGGTGTCCGGTGAGTTGGAAGCGGGCGTCGTGGTGGACGTCGTGCGCGACGTGACCTACAGCGCCGCCCGGGGCCGCGGGGCAGCGGTCGATGGCCGCCCAATCGTCGTCTCGACCGAGGCCGTCCTCGCCAACGCCCTGATCGGCACGGGTTTCCCCTTCAAGCAGCCCGCCCTGAGCAGTCTGGACACGTACCTGCGGCAGTTCGCCCGGGTGCTGCGTGCGACGAGCGGGATCCGCCGCGCCGGTTCAGCGGCGCTGGATCTGGCCCATGTCGCCGAGGGGCGATTTGACGGGTTCTGGGAGCTCTGGCTCGCGCCGTGGGACGTTGCGGCCGGGACGTTGCTGGTGCGGGAAGCCGGGGGCGTGGTCACCGATCTCGCAGGACAGCCGGCGGGGGTTGGCGCTGGTCCCATTGTGGCGGGGAATCCTCGCATACACGAGTTGCTTCGTGAGATCCTGCAGACCAGCTAGCCGCGATCACGGCGTAGTTCCCGATCCGGCCGGAATCTCGGCGCTGGCCTGCTACGTGCGGGAGGGAAAGGGAGGGACACTGGTGGCTCATGAACCCCCTGATGCAACTCCAAGCCAATCACAGGACGAGCCATCGAGCAGATAGCCCGTAATGCGCGTCCGGACCCGCTCGCCATCGATATCCTGCGCAAGTACAAACATGGTGTCCGCAGCAAAGGCAAAGCGCGGCTGTGGATCGTCGAAGAACGCCGGGACGCGCGTATCTACACACGCGCGTTGGCGGTCCGACGTGACGAGACTGACGTAGAAGTCTCCGTGGACGCCCCGACTACGAATCTCAAGGTCCCCGTGAACTAACACGAGTGAGCCGGCAGGTTGGCGGTGAAGCGCCATGAGTTTCGACGAAAAACTGAACAGATTGTCGTGCGAGTTTTCCGACCGCGGTCGAAACCGATCGACGACGTCCGGAGGGACGCCGCGCCGACGACGGCTGGGAACGTCCATCCATCCGAGTTCTGAGCCGTCGGCGCTAAACAGCCTCAAGCTGTTCAGGCCCTGCGCGCCAACAAGTACTGTGTCACTCCACACCGCCAGTTTCGCCGCCGGGTTCATGGCAGCAAGCACGTAGGAGGACCTGTACTCAGAGGGAAGGGGGATTCTATAGGACATCGAATCGGCATCGGGCAGCCACACCCCTACCGCGGTACCGCGCTCGAGATCCATGACCCCAAACCACACTGCACGCCCCACTCGTTCCACGTCCTCCAAGTACCCATCATGTTTTCGGGCGCCACGAAAGTCACCGCTTTCCACATCGTACATGTTCAGCAAGCGCCTGGACAGATCCGAAACGGCGAGGGTCGAGTCATCAAAGAGAAACACCTTTCCCGCCTGGCGTAGCTCGCCCGGACCGCCGCCCGGGCGGCCATATACCCGCACGGGCCTTCCGTCGTCGTCGTAAAACACCACGCGATTGTGAAACAGGTCCGAGACATAGAAACCGCCCGACTGACCGCGCAACAGGCTTCTGGGCCGCCCCAAGTACAGTGAGTCGGTTTCCTGAAGCTCGATCTGAGCGACCCGGCGAAGGGCGGGACCCGCGCTTTCCTGGCGTAGTTCGGCCTGCCCGACACACCCACTCATGATCGGCGGACCAGCCAGTGCCACGAACACCACACCCAACCAGGGCACGGTCCCACCCACTTTGCGGCAACCAACTACTCTGCCGGGATCGGGGGCATCTCGTAGCAGGGGCAGTGAAGGTCCCACTCTTCGACCGGGCTGCAGTCCAAAACGCACCCCTCCTCGGGAAGCACATACTTCCATCCTGGCGCCGATGCCCGCCCCGTCTCCGGAACCACCAGCAGTCCTGCTGCAGCCACTCCGATAGCGGCGAGCGTCAATCGTGTCTTCGGCTTCATGGCGAACCTCCTTTGGTGAAGTTCTCGTTGTCACTCGTGCTCCAAACGACCGACACTACCGGACGCGGTCCGTAGCGAGTCGGTATCATGGATCGGAAACTGGTTGAGTAGCCGCGATTCGGTTTGCCCCGGGCTCAAGGCCCGCTGATACACCACCTCGCCGTCCGCAAGTACAAGCTCGGTGGGTGTCTGCAGCGAACGCGGTCGCGATGACCGTGCAAAAACCTCATCGGGAACAATGCGATAGAAACGCAGCCGCCGCGCTTCAACCGTGGTCGGCTCTCTCGAGAAGACAAGCTTAACGAGGTCCGGGTGGAGCCGACGCAGGTCCATCCACTGAGCCAAAGGCCCGAAACAGACGAAACAGTCGGCCGGATCGTATACCAATACTACGACCGTTGCGCCACCCTTACTCAAGTCATCGAAGTGCATACCGGACGCGAGCGCAATCTGGCCGAAGCCGGGCTCGTAGCCGCCACACGCGGCGAGTGCGACGGCCACACTCAGTTGCGCGAAGCCCCAGCGAGCAAGCGGAGCAGTCCTTAACGTATCCATAGCTCATTACGACGGTACGCAGGCAGTTGGCGGTCCGCTATGACTTCTGGCGCGCAAGCCGCGAACTTCTTGCGGAGCTGCAACATGCTCGATACATAGGAGTGAACCTCGTCAGGTGAATGATCATGGATCCTGTCCGTACGATCGTCACGTTGCTGCTGCCGGCCCGATCGGAGGCAACCCGGTCGCTCCTCAAACTGCTCGTCGAGAGCGGAGGCTCGGTGCATGGCGCTGAGACAATGGCCCTCCGAGCCGGATTCCGGAATCGCCACCAGATGCGCCGCGCGCTCATCGCCGAGCAGCTTCCGCCAGCCACGGAAATCGCCGGCTGGATTCGCGTGTTGCGCTGGAGTATCGATTGGGAAACGGCGGGCCAAACCCCCTCTGCGTCGGCGCTCCACAAGGGGCTGGACCCAGCCACCCACTACCGAACGGTCCTCAAGATCACGGGCGCACACTGGACCGACGTCAAGCAACACGGGCCGGGCTGGGTAACGTTGAAACTGCTCGAGCGATGCCACGGGCGGGGCGGCGGCGGGCGACCACACCGCCGTGAAGAACGGTGTCCGGGGGGGGGGGGGGTAAACCGACACCTCCGCACCCGAGCCGGTGAGGATACGGTTCCCGTCATCGAGAATCACTACCGTATGTTCCAAATGCGCCGATAACGATCCGTCGCGTGTCACGACGGTCCACTGGTCAGCCAGGGTCTGGACCCTCGCCGAGCCGTACACCGGTACCTGCTGGAATTATTGCAGCACGGCTAGTACACGCGACCGCGAACGCCCTAACGCACTCACCGCATCGTCCTCATCGCCGAGCACACCGAGACCGAAGAGAAGCAGTCAGTCGAAGTGCGGCGAGGGTGGTTCGTCTGCGATCCCCACGGTCTCTGCGGTGAAATACGTAACCGTGAATTGCGAACTAGCGCGCCGAGCGCTCAGGCCGGAATCTCGGCCCCTGCCAGGGTGAGGATACGGTTCCCGTCATCGAGAATCACCACCGTATGTTCGAAATGCGCCGATAACGATCCGTCCCGGGTCACCACCGTCCACTTGTCAGCCAGGGTTCGGACAGTCGCCGCGCCGGCGTTGATCATCGGCTCGATGGCGATCGTCATACCACGCGTGAGTCGAGGCCCGCGTTTGGCTTTGCCGTAGTTGGGCACCTGGGGCTCCTCGTGAAAACTGGTGCCGATCCCGTGCCCCACCAATTCGCGCACCACACTGAAGCCCGCGGACTCGGCCACGTACTGCACGGCGGCCCCGATGTCCCCCACGTGATTGCCCGCCGTCGCCGCCGCGACACCCGCTTCGAGCGCCAATTGCGTGACCTCCATGAGCCGGGCTGCTTCGTCACGCACGTTGCCGATCGCCACGGTCACCGCCGAGTCGCCATGCAGGCCATCGACGCACACGCCGCAATCGACGCTCAGGATGTCGCCGTCCCGCAGGACGCGCTTGTGGGAGGGGATCCCATGCACGACTTCGTGGTTGATCGACGTGCACAGCGACTTGGGGAACCCATACAGGCCCTTGAACGACGGTATCGCACCGGGATGCCCGCGGATGAACTCCTCGGCGATGTCGTCGAGATCCTCGGTGCTGACGCCCGGCTCGGCTCGTCGCCCGACCAGCGCCAGCGTCTCGGCGACGATCTGTCCCGCAACCGCCATCGCCTCGATCTCACGCGCCGACTTGATCGTGATCACGCGCCGAGTGCCTCGCCCGCTCGATCCGCGATCTCCTCGACCGACCCGAGCCCTGGCACGACCGTGACGTTGCCCTGCGCTTCGTAATACGCGATCAGCGGGGCGGTCTGCTCGCGGTAGACATCCAACCGCCGCTGAATGGTCTCCGGCGTATCGTCGCTGCGTCCCTGCTCCGCGGCGCGCCCGAGCATGCGACGCATCAGCTCGGCCTCGGGCACATCGATGATCAGCACGTGGTCGACCCGCCGATCGCGTGCGGCCAGCAGCGCGCCGACCGCCTCTGCCTGTGCGATCGTGCGCGGGAACCCGTCCATGATGACACCCCGGCGAGCGTCCTCCGACCCGAGGACTTCCTCGATGAGGCTGAGGATGATCTCGTCCGGCACCAGCAGCCCTTGATCCATGAATGATTGCGCCTCGACGCCCAGGGACGTGCGGTTCTTCACGGCCGCACGCAAGAGATCGCCGGTGGAGATCTTGGGGACACCGAGCCGCTCCGTCAGGAGAGCGCCCTGTGTCCCCTTTCCCGAGCCGGGAGCGCCAAGCAAAATGATGAACATGGTCGCGGGGACCTTCGCGGCTACATGTAGCGCCGGCGGCCGCGGAACTTCACGCGTCCCTGCTTCATGAAGTCGTCATAATGGCGCAGATGCAAGTGCTGTTGCATCTGAATCCAGGTGTCGAGGCCGACACCCACGACGATGAGCAGGGCCGTACCGCCGAAAAAGAACGGGACGTTGAAGACGTCGAACACCCAGAACGGCATCAACGCAATCAAGGTCAGGAAGAACGCGCCCGGCAACGTCACGCGGGTGAGCACGTCATCGATGTAGTCGGCCGTCGCGCCGCCCGGCTTCACACCAGGAATAAAGCCACCCTGTTTCTTCAGATTCTCCGCCAGGTCGACCGGATTGAAGATGATCGACGTGTAGAAGTACGTGAAGAAGATGATCAGCAGCCCATACGATACGTAGTAAGCGGCAGTGTTGGGCGCGAACATCTCGGCAAACGCGTTCAGCCACGGGACCGTGGTAAACGCCGCCAGCGTTCCCGGCACGATAATCAACGATTGCGCGAAGATGATCGGCATCACGCCGGCGGAGTTGATCCGGATCGGGATGAAGGTCTTTTGGCCCTCGCGAATCCGCCCGCGTCCCATCACCTTCCGCGGGATCTGAATCGGGATGCGCCGCGCGGCGACCGTCATGGCAATCACCGCCGCGACCACGCCCACCATGACCGCCGTCAACACGAGCAGTCGGAACGGCGTAATGATACCGGTCTGCAGGAACCCGATCGTCTGGAAGAACCCGGGGAGCATCCCCTCCATGATGGAGAAGAAGATCATGAGGCTCATGCCGTTGCCGATGCCGCGCTCGGTAATCTGCTCACCCAGCCACATGATGAAGATGGCGCCGGTCGTGAGCGTAAGGACCGTCATGGCGCGAAATGCCCAGACGCTGGAAAACGCGACGGCACCGAGCGACTCGGTGAAGATCGAGAAGCCGTACGCCTGCCCGATGGCCAACCCGACCGTCGCGTAGCGCGTCCACTGCGTGATCTTCTTGCGACCGTCCTCTTCCTTCTGGAGCTTGTCGATGTACGGGAACACCGCACCGGCCAGCTGGAAGATGATGGACGCCGAGATGTACGGCATGATGCCCAGCGCCAGGACCGTGGCCCGCGACAACCCGCCGCCGACGAACAGATCGTACACGCCGAACAGCGTCCCCGCCGCCTGATTCGCCATGAAATCCGACAGCACTTGCACGTTCACCCCGGGCGTGGCGATGTGCGCGCCGCCGCGGTAGATCGCCAGGCACATGAGCGTGAAGAGGATCTTATCCTTGAGCTCGGGATCCTTGAACAGATTGGGGATGCGCGGTCCGGTCATGAGTCTCTATCCTTCGACGCGTCCACCGGCCTGCTCGATCTTGGCACGGGCAGTCGCCGAATACGCGCACCCCGCCACCGCGTAGGCACGATCCGCCTCACCGGTCGCCAGCACTTTCACCGGCAGGTCGGTGCGCGACACCAGCCCGGCCTCGAGCAGCGACGTCGGTGAGACATCGGTCCCAGGCAGCTTCCTGAGATCGCGCAGATTGATGACCTGCGTTTCCACGCGGGCCGGATTATGAAACCCGCGCTTCGGCAGCCGGCGGATGATCGGCATCTGCCCACCTTCGAATCCGGGCCGGACGTTGCCGCTCGCGCGCGCGCGTTGTCCCTTGTGGCCGCGCCCCGCCGTCTTGCCCAGCCCCGAACCCGGCCCCCGACCCTTCCGCTTGGGAGTCTTGGTGGCGCCACGCGGCGCCGGCAGGTTGTGGAGACCGAGCGTTTCCTTCTGCTCCGACATCACGCCTCCTCAGGGGTAACCCGCACGAGATGCCGCACTTGGTGAAGCATGCCCCGGATCGAGGGGTTGTCCTTCACGACCGTCTCGTGCTGGTAGTGCCGCAGTCCCAACGCCCGAAGCGTGCGGCGCATTTGTTCCGTGCGGCCGCTGTCGGACCGCACCTGTTTGACCCGCAACGTCGGCTGCGGATCCGCTTCGCCTTCGGCCGGTGGCGGCGTCGCCGCGGCACGATTCGGGGCCGCGCGCTTCTTGGTGGTCTTCTTCGCGGTCTTCTTCTTGGCCCCCGAGCCCTTCTCAGCCATGGGTGACCTCCTGACGGCCCCTGAACCCGATCTCGGAGACGTCAACCCCGCGCTCGCGCGCCACCTGCTGCGCCGTCACGAGGCTCGTGAGGCCGTTCACCGTGGCCCACACCATGTTTTGCGGGTTGGCCGATCCCAGCGACTTGGTGAGAATATCCGTCACACCCGCGCATTCGAGCACGGCGCGAACGGGACCACCGGCAATCACGCCCGTTCCGCTGCTCGCGGGCCGCAACAGCACTCGCCCCGCCCCGTGGACGCCGATGATGTCATGGGGAATCGTCGTGCCGATCCGCGGGATCGCGACCATGCCTTTCCTGGCCGCCTCGACCGCCTTCCGCACGGCTTCCGCAACTTCGTTGGCCTTGCCGGTACCGACGCCCACCTTCCCGTCACCGTCACCGACGGCAACGAGCGCATTGAAGGAGAACCGCCGGCCGCCTTTCACCACCTTCGCGACGCGATTGATGGAGATGACGTTCTCGATGAGTTCCGATTCGCGCTCCCGGCTGCCGCGCCGAGCTCCCCGATCTCGCTGCTGTGCCATCGCCCTTAGAACTCCAATCCGGCTTCGCGGGCGCCATCGGCGACCGCCTTGACCCGTCCGTGATAGGGATACCCGCCGCGGTCGAACACGACGCGCCCGATTCCCTGCGCCTTGGCCCGCTCCCCGATGAGCTTGCCGACCGCGCGACTCATACCGACCTTTCCGCTGCCTTCCGCCTGCACGCCCTTGGTGAGGTCACTCACGCCGATCAGCGTGCGGCGTTGCTCGTCGTCAACCAGTTGCGCATAGATGTGCTTGAGCGAGCGGAAGACGACCAAGCGGGGTCGTTCCGCCGTCCCGTTTATCCGACGACGCACGCGACGGTGTCGCCGGAAACGCCGCTCCGTTCGCGTCTTCGGTTTGTGGATCGGCCTCATACCTTCGCTCCCGTCTTGCCGGCCTTCCGGCGGACGTGTTCACCGACGTACCGGATGCCCTTACCCTTGTACGGCTCGGGCGGGCGCACGCTGCGCAGCTCCGCCGCCACCTGGCCGACGACTTCATTGTTGATCCCCGACACCTTCAAGGACGTCGGGGTCTCGACCGCGATGGTGATACCGGCCGGCGCCTCGTAATCCACCGGATGAGAATACCCGACGATGAGCCGCACGCCTTTGGCGTTCGCCTCGGCCTTGTATCCCACGCCGTGCAGTTCGAGCGACCGCGAAAACCCCTCGGTAACTCCGTGCACCATGTTGGCGACCAGGGAGCGCGTGAGGCCGTGCAGAGCACGGTGCTGGCGTTCGTCCGACGGCCGCGTGACGCGCACCTCGCCGTCCTCGAGGGCAACCGCGATTTCCGGATGCAACCCGCGTTGCAACTGGCCCTTGGGCCCCTTGACCGTAATGTCCGACCCGTTGATCGTGACCTGCACGCCACTGGGAATCGGAATCGGTTTCTTGCCAATGCGTGACATGGCCCCCCCTACCAGAGCAGCGCGAGCACTTCGCCGCCCACGCGCGCCCGCCGCGCATCCCGGTCCGACATCAGCCCGCGAGGGGTCGAGAGAATCGCCATCCCGAGGCCGTTCCGCACCCGTGGGATATCGCGGACCTTCACGTAGCGGCGCAGTCCCGGCGAGGAAACTCGTCGCAGTTCACGGATCACGGACGTGTCACCGTGGTACTTGAGATACACACGGAGCAACCCGTGACGGCCGTCATCGAGCACCCGGTAGTCCTGGATGTAGTGATTGTCACGCAGGATCCGGGCAAGCTCGGTCTTCAGTTTTGACACCGGTATGTCCACCCTGCGATGTCCCGCAACGCAGGCGTTGCGGATCCGGGTCAGCATATCGGCGACAGGGTCAGTCATGCTCATAGCGTTTGGCTCAGTCCTTTACCAGCTGGCCTTACGTACACCGGGAATCACCCCACGAAGCGCCATCTCCCTGAAACAGATTCGGCAAATGCCGAACTTACGCAGGAACGCGCGCGCGCGCCCGCAGCGCTGGCAGCGGGAATACCCACGCACCTTGAACTTCGGTTTCCGTCGCTGTTTCGCGATCCATGATTTTTTCGCCATCGTCGGCTCCTAGCCCACCGCGACCGGGGTTTCGCCTCGAAACGGCATACCCAATTCGCGCAACAATGCCATCCCGTGATCGTCCCGCTCAGCAGTCGTCACAAACGTGATGTCCATGCCGTGGATCTTCTCGACCTTGTCGTAATCGATTTCGGGAAAAATCATCTGTTCCTTCACGCCCACGGAGTAGTTGCCGCGCCCGTCAAACGAATGCGCCGGCAGGCCCCGAAAGTCCCGCACGCGGGGAACCGCGATGTTGATGAACCGGTCGAGAAACTCCCACATCTGCCGGCCACGCAGCGTGACGGCTGCCCCAAGCGGCATCCCAACCCGCAGGTTGAAATTCGCGATCGACTTCTTCGCACGCGTCGTGACCGCTCGCTGGCCCGTGATCGCGCCCAGTTCGGCGACGATGGCATCGAGGAGTTTCGCGTTCTTGGCGACCTCACCATCACCGACGTTGAGCACGATCTTCTCCATCTTCGGCACCTGGTGCGGGTTCGCAAAGCCGAACTGCTGGGCAAGCTTCCCCCGCACCACGGATTCGTAGTGTTCGAGCAGTCTCGGTCGACCCGCCGGAGGAGCCGGCACCTTGGTCTGATTCATGGTTACCGCTTCCTCGGAATCGGCTGTCCCGACTTCACGCTGACGCGCTCCACCGTCCCGTCCTTGTCCTTCCGCCGGCGCACGCGCGTCGGATCACCCGACTTCGGATCCAGCAGCATGACGTTCGACGCGTCGATCGGCGCCGCAAACTGGATGATGCCGCCTTCGGCCTCGGACGTCGGCTTTGTGTGACGCTTGACCACGTTGATCCCGTCGACCACCACCCGGTTGGCCTTGCGCAGCACCCGCAAGACGGTGCCTTCCTGTCCCTTCGCTTCGCCGGAGATCACGCGGACCGTGTCGCCCTTGCTGATGTGCATCTTGAACCGAAGGACCGGACCATTGCGGACCCGTTTGTTCTTCCGAAAGACCAACGGTTTCATAACACCTCCGGTGCCAACGACACGATCTTCATGAATTTCTTGTCGCGCAGTTCCCGGCCAACCGGACCGAAAATGCGGGTTGCCCGCGGCTCGCCGGTATCGGTGATCAGCACCGCCGCGTTCTCATCGAACCGGATGTAGCTGCCGTCCCGGCGACGCGTCTCTTTCCTGGTGCGTACCACCACGGCCTTCGCGACATCACCCTTCTTCACCTGTCCTGTCGGGAGCGCGTCTTTGATCGCGACCACCACGACGTCGCCGAGCCCCGCGTACCGACGCCGGCTGCCGCCGAGCACGCGGATCACCAGCGCCTTCCGGGCGCCCGAGTTATCCGCGATCTTGAGTATCGACTCCTGTTGTACCACCGATCCCCCTTGGGCTAACGCGCCCGCTGCACGATCTCGACCACCCGCCACCGCTTGGTCTTGGACAACGGCCGGCTTTCCATCAACCGGACCGTATCGCCCGACTTGGCGCCGTGCTCGTCGTGCGCCGCCACCCGCTTGGTGCGCGTCACCTGCTTCCCGTACAGCTCGTGCGCGAACTGGCGGGTCAGCAAGACGACGACCGTCTTGTCCATCTTGTCACTCACCACGACGCCCGTCCGCGTCTTGCGACGGTTGCGGGTCCCTGTTGGCTCGCTCATCCCTGTGTCCTCTCGCGGAGCAACGTCACGATGCGCGCGATGTTGCGCCGCATGGTCCGTATCCGCATCGGGTTGTCAGCGGATATGTCTTCGGTAGCCGAGCGGAACCGCAATCGGAATTGCGCCTCCCGCAGCTTGACCAACTCGCTCTGGAGCTCGTCGACATCGAGTTCCCGCAGCTGTTCCGGGGTCACCCGCCGCCGTTCGGAATCCAACGCCATCTTACGCACCCTCCCGAATCACGAACTGCGTCCGCAACGGCAACTTGGCTGACGCCAGCGCAAACGCCCGGCGCGCCACCGCCTCCGGGACACCCTCGATCTCGAACATGACGCGACCGGGCCGCACCACCACCACCCACCCCTCCGGGTTCCCCTTCCCCTTCCCCATGCGTGTCTCGGCCGGCTTCTTGGTGATCGGCTTATCCGGGAAGATCCGAATCCAGACCTTGCCGCCACGTTTCATCTCGCGCGTGAGCGCCACACGAGCCGCCTCGATCTGCCGGTTGCTGATCCATCCCGGATCGAGCGTCTGCAGCCCGTATTGACCGAACGAGACCGTGTTGCCACGGGTCGCATGCCCGCGCGTGCGGCCTTTCATCTGCTTCCGGTACTTGACCCGTTTTGGCGCCAGCATCGTCAGGCTCCTGTGCTATACGTCCGGCCGCGGGCGTCATCGACGACCTCGCCCTTGAACACCCATACCTTGACACCGATGGTCCCGAAGGTCGTCTTGGCGGTCGACGTCGCGTAATCGACATCGGCCCGCAACGTGTGCAGCGGCACGCGCCCTTCGTGATACCCCTCGACCCGCGCGATTTCCGATCCGCCCAACCGACCGGCCGCCCGAATCTTGATCCCCTGGGCACCCATGCGCATCGTGCTCTGCACCGCGCGTTTCATGGCCCGGCGGAACGACACCCGTTGGGTCAACTGGTGCGCGACATTGTCCGCGACCAACTGGGCATCCAGCTCGGGGCGCTTGATTTCCTCGACGTTGATCGCCACGTCCCGACCCGTCAAGTGCGCCAACTCATCGCGCAACTTGTCCACCTCGGCGCCGCGCTTGCCGATGACGACACCCGGGCGGCCGGTGAAGATCGTGACCGACACCTTCCCCGGTTTCCGCTCGATGTGCACGTCGGAAATGGCCGCGTGCCCCAGCCGCGTCTTCAGATACTTCCGAACCAGCTCGTCTTCCCTCAGCAACGCGGGGAAGTCACCTCGGGCGAACCAGCGCGACCGCCAGGGCTTGACAATCCCGAGCCGGAACCCGTACGGATGCGTCTTCTGGCCCATTATTTCTCCTTGTCCGCGACGCGGATCTCGACCGTGCTCATCCGCTTGAGAATCGGCGTGGCGCGTCCGTGCGCGGCCGACCGATACCGCCGCAGCGTCGCCGCCTCGTTGATGACGGCATACGCGACGTACAGACGATCGACGTCGAACGCCCGGTTATCGCGCACCGCGTCCTGCTCGGCATTCGCCACCGCCGAGCGCAGGACCTTCTCGATCTGCTTCGCCGCCCGCTTCTTCGAGAAACGCAACAGCGCATAGGCCGCATTCACGTCCTTGCCCCGCACCTCGTCGATCACGAGCCGCATCTTGCGCGGCGACTGCCGCACCCACCGCTGTATCGCACGTGCCGCCATGGTGGCCTCCGCCTATCCGGCCTTCTTGTCCGCGGGCGTCCTGCCTCCATGCCCGCGGAACAAGCGTGTCGGAGCGAATTCGCCGAGCTTGTGCCCGACCATGTTCTCGCTGACATACACGGGAATGAACTTGTTCCCGTTATGCACCGCGATCGTATGGCCGACGAATTCCGGTGTGATCGTGGACCGACGCGACCACGTCTTGAAGACGCGTTTCTCGTTGGCCTCGTTCAGCACCCGGATCTTCCAGAGCAACGATTCCTCGACGTACGGTCCCTTCTTGATACTCCTGGCCATCAATGCCCTCGCTTACTTCGTGGCCTTGCCGCGTTTGCGACCGCGAACGATCAACTTCGTGCTGGCCTTCTTCTTTTTCCGCGTCTTCTTGCCTTCCACCTTGCCCCACGGCGACGTCGGGGGACGACCACCGGACGCGCGACCCTCCCCGCCACCCAGCGGGTGATCGACCGGGTTCATCGCCACGCCCCGCACGATCGGGCGCCGGCCGAGCCAGCGCTTCTTGCCCGCCTTGCCGATGCGAATCAGTTCGTGCTCGGCATTCCCAACCTCACCGACCGTGGCGGAGCACTCGCCGCGTATCATCCGGACCTCACCGCTGCGCAGCTTGACCGTGACATGGCTGCCTTCCTTGGCCACGACCTGCGCGCGCGTTCCCGCCGACCGGCAGAGTTGCGCGCCCTTGCCGAGACGCAACTCGATGCAGTGAACCGTCGTGCCGAGCGGGATTTCCGCCAGCGGCATCGCGTTCCCGTTCCGGATGTCGCTCCCCGGTCCCGACACCACGGTCTCCCCAACCACCAGCCCCTTGGGATGCACGATGTAGCGCTTCTCCCCGTCCGCGTACACGAGCAACGCGATGCGGGCGGTGCGGTTCGGGTCGTATTCAATGGCGACCACGCGGGCAGGAATGCCGTGCTTCGCGCGCTTGAAGTCGACCAGCCGGTACCGCCTTTTGTGCCCGCCGCCACGATGCCGCACCGTGAGGTGGCCCTGATTGTTGCGACCGCCGCGCTTGCGCAACGGTTCCACCAGCGAGCGCTCCGGCACGGATCGCGTGACCTCGGCGAAATCGGAGACCGAGCGCTTGCGCGTCCCGGGGGTCATCGGGCGAAATTGTCGGATTCCCATCGGTTATCCCTCGAACATCGCAATCGTGTCGCCGTCGCGGAGCCGGATCACGGCCTTCTTCCAGCGCGGCCGCCGGCCCTTCGTACGCCCGCGCGTCCGCAGCTTCGCCCGCTGCATGGCGGTCCGTACCCGGACCACGTGGACTGCAAAGAGCGCCTCGACCGCCGCGCGGATCTGCGGCTTGGTCGCGTCCGGGTGCACCTCGAACGTGTACTCGAGTCGATCGCTCAGCTGAGCGTTCGACTTCTCGGTGACCACCGGACGGACAATGGTCTTGTACAGATCAGGCATCGTCGCCGCCCTTCTTCTTCTTGGTCGCGGCCTTGGTCGCCTTCTTGGCCGGCTTGGCAGACTTCGCCGACTTCGCCGCACGCTTGGTCGCCTTCTTCGCGGCCTTGGTCGTCCGCTTGGTCGTCTTCGCGCTCGTCTTGGCCACCTGCTCGGCGGATTTCTTCACCCGCCGCGTCCGGGCGGTCTCGGCCTCCTTCTCCGATCCCTCGACGTGATGCCCGTCGATCGCACCTTCCTCAATGATCAACGCGTCGGCCCACAGCACGTTGTACGCGGCGACATCCTGGTACCGCATCACCTCGACCTGCGGGAGATTCCGCCCCGACAAATAGATCTCCTGACGGACCTCCGCCGTGAGAACCAGTATCTTCTTGCCGGCAAGCCCCATCCTGGCAATCAACTCGGCAAGCTGCCGCGTCTTCGGCCCGTCGAAGGTGAGCGACTCGATCACGTGGATCGCTCCTTCGCCGGCGCGAGCATTCAGCGCGGATTGCCGGGCCAGGCGTCGCATCTTCCGCGGAATGTCCGTGCGATAGCTCCGCGGCTTGGGACCGAATGCGACACCACCGCCGACCCAATGCGGTGCCCTGGTCGTGCCCTGTCTGGCGCGGCCCGTCCCTTTTTGCCGCCAGGGTTTGGAGCCGCCGCCGGACACTTCGGCGCGCGTCTTGGTCGACGCCGTTCCCTGCCGCTGATTGTTCATGTACCCGCGCACGGCGGCGTGCAACAGCGTCTTGTTCACCCGGCCGTCATACGCCGCCGGGAGCGCGTAGCTCCCCTTGGGCGCGGCGCCCGTCGAATAATGATGTGCCTCAAGCATACCGGCTCCGCTTCCCTTGTTTCCGGACCACCACGACCCCTTGCACCGGGCCGGGAACCGCGCCACGTACGAACAGGAGATTCCGTTCTGTATCCACCTTGACGACGGTCAGACCGGTTTCGGTATGCCGCACGTTGCCGTATTGCCCGGGAAGTTTCTTGCCCTTGATCACCCGCGACGGATCGGTGCCGGGACCCATACTGCCCGGTTTCCGATACCGCGTGTTGCCGTGCGTCGCCGGTCCGCCGGCGAAGCCATACCGCTTCACGACGCCCTGGAAACCCCGCCCCTTGGTCGTGCCGGTCACCTTGACCCGGTCACCGGGCGTGAAGATGTCGACGGTTACCACCGCGCCAACATCCGGCGCGGTGCCGTCGCGCCCGAGCGCGAAATCCCGCAGGCGGCGCGGCGCGTGTTCAACACCCGCCTTCTTGGCGTGTCCGAGTTCGGCTTTCGACGACCGCCCGGCCTTTTGCGCCCCGAAGCCCAACTGGACCGACGGACCGGCCGCGGTCTCGCGAACCTGCAGCACGGGACACGGTCCGGCTTCAATGACCGTCACCGGCGAGACAAGCCCGTCCTCACCGAAGAACCGGGACATCCCGAGCTTGCGTCCAATGATTCCGTTCATCGCTAGCCGACCTTGATCTCCACGTCGACCCCGGCCGGGAGGTCGAGCTTGGTGAGCGCGTCGACCGTCTGCGGACGAGATTCCTTGATATCGATGAGACGCTTGTGCGTCTTCAACTCGAACTGCTCGCGGCTCTTCTTATCGATGTGCGGACTGCGCAACACCGTCCAGCGCTGCAGCTTCGTCGGCAGCGGGATCGGTCCGGACACGCTGGCCCCGGTCTTCTCGACCGTTCGCACGATGTCCGCCGCCGCCTGATCGAGCACCGCGTGGTCGAACGCCTTGAGTCGAATTCTGATCTGTTGTCCAGCCATGTGCACCTCGCCAAACAAAAAGGGCGGCAGGGCGGCAGCTTCCGCCACGCCCGAGGACGCGCGCGCTGCGCGTCCTATGCCAGGATTGCCGTGACGACGCCGGCGCCGACGGTACGGCCGCCTTCCCGAATCGCGAAGCGCAACCCCTCTTCCATCGCGATCGGCGCGATCAACGTGATCGTCATTTTCGTGTTATCCCCCGGCATCACCATCTCCACTCCCTCCGGCAACTGCACATCCCCCGTCACATCCGTC
>DASWIX010000026.1:0-5538 GCA_036397455.1 Gemmatimonadales bacterium
GCGCAGGGAACTCGTGGGCTCGTTGAACGCAATGTGACCGTCTGACCCGATGCCGAGGATCTGGAGATCGATGCCGCCGCACTCCTCGATTCGGCGCTCGTACCACTCGCAGAACGCCGGATAGTTACTCGTCGTCCCCGATGGGATGTTGATGTTCTGTGGCGGGATATTGACGTGCTGGAAGAAGTGCTCGCGCATGAAGTGGTGGTAGCTCTGCGGATGGTTCACCGGCAGGCCGACGTACTCATCGAGGTTGAACGTCGTCACGCGGGAGAAGTCGAGTTGCTCCTCGCGGTGGAGCCGCACGAGCTCGCGGTACAAACCGAGCGGTGTCGAGCCGGTGGCCATCCCGAGCACCGCGTTGGGCTTGGCGTTGAGCACGTCCACCACGATCTCGGCGGCGACCTTGCTCATCCGTTCGTAGTCGGGCTGAATGATGACTTCCACGGTGTCTCCCCTCCCCTCCGTGAATGCGCGCCGGTCGTACGGCCATTCGGTGACGCCCTACGCGAATTCTATCCGGGTGAACGCGAATTCGATTCGGCTGGGCGACCTGCACGCGTAGCCCGGCGCACGACCCATCAGGTCCGGCGCGGAGTATTCGTGGCGCGGATTGACGCGCAGCTGGTCTCGGGTGATGGGTTCGAGGTCCGTGGCACAACAGATCTTTGCCGCTGAGAGCGGCTTTGCGCAGTCCATGGCAGATCGTGACTTCGACGGCTTTGCGTCGCACGTCGCGCCCGATGCCGTGTTCTTCGCCAGGGCCAGCGTGCAACGTGGGAAGGCCGCGGTATTGGACGCGTGGCGCGGTTTCTTTGACGGTCCGGATGCACCGTTCTCGTGGCGCCCGGAAACGATCGAAGTACTCGCGTCGGGACGGTTGAAGCGCCCGTCGGCGCCGCGCAAAACGTCTGGCAGAACGCGCTTCGCCACCGGCGCCGCGCTGATGCGGAACTTCATGTGTCTGTCGTAACGTATTGTCATAACACGCTTTCCGGCGCCATTTGGCCAATTTCGGATGGCTCAACCTGAATTTCGATGGGCTCAACCAAAATCCGGATGCCGCGACCGAATTTCCGACCGTGGCGATCGAGAATCCGGTGACGGTGATCGAAATGCCGGGTGCCGCGATCCGAAAACCGGACGTGCCGATCTGAAAACCGGATGCCGCGATCCGAAAGCCGGATGCGCTGATCCGAACACCGGACATGCCGATCTGAAAACCGGATGCGCCGATCGAACTTCAGACCGTGGCGATCGAAAATCCGGTTACGGCGATCGAAATGTCGGATGTCGCGAGCCGAAAGCCGGAGGCGGCAATCCGAAAACCGGACGTGCCGATCCGAAAACCGAATGCGCCGATCTGAAAACCGGATGTGGCGATCCGAAAACCGGACATGCCGATCTGAAAGCCGGATGCGGCGATCTGAATCCCGGACGTGCCGATCTGAAAACCGGATGCGGCAATCTGAATCCCGGACGTGCCGATCTGAAAACCTGATGCGGCGATCCGAGTTCCCGGTGCCACGATCGGGATTCGGATCGGCCCGGCCTGAAATCGGCTCGACCCAGCCTGAATTGGATTCGACCCGTCCAGAATTGGGTTCGACCCGTCCGCATCTGGCGTCGACCCAGGCGCGTTTGAGTTCGACCCATTCGGAAACAGGTTGGACCCATCTGAATTCGGGGTGCGTGCAAACACGAGTGGGGCTTACATGCGATGAGTGATCGGCCCCCCTTTTCGCCTCACGGGAAGAACACCATACTCCACCGAAACAGCGGCGTGCGCTCGTGCACGTCGTCAAAATCGCGGTAGAAGCTGTTGCGGGCGAACAGCACGAATTCCATCGCGCCGCCGAACCCTTTGAGGATCGGCGCTTGGACACCAACGGAGACCATGTGCAGGAGGTGATTGCTCACGGCGCCGTTCAGGGTGTGCGAGTACACACCGGTGTACGCGAGCGAGAGCACGTTCGCGTCGCCGAAAAACAGTTCGGCCTTGGTCCGTACCCCGGCCCCACTTCCGAAATCGTAATCGCGACCCGTGACGTCGGCGTATTCCGAACTCACGGCCCAGATCGCCGCGCCGAACGGCTCGAGGAGGGTTTGCACTGTCAGCGGGTCCCGTAGTCGAAAACGGGATCGCAGCGTCACGCCAAATGACTGCCCGCCCACCACGTAGGTCTCATTGTTGAAATAGTCGTAGTGCTGCTCGACCCCGAACACGTGACGCGCCCGGGCCGATTCCTTCCACAGCTTCCCGTAGAGCGTGCCGTCCACGCGGACTCGGGCGACGGTGTGCGCCCTCGATCCGTTGATCTCCACGTGCACCGTGAAGGCGTCGAAGGGGTGATCGAGATCGCGGAGGTGGTCACCGTAGCCGAACCTGAGATCGACATACGGGATATTGCGACCGGACTCCGGCACACTGGTGTCGCCAACGCTACGTATGCCGAAAAACAGCGCGCTCCTGAAGCTCGACGGAAACCGTCCCTCAGGATTGGCGCCCACCCGCATGGTCTCGCCCCGCCACAGCCGGTTGAACGCGCCCACGGGGTTGACGAAAAAGTGACCCAGCTCGCGCCACGCTCGCGCCGTACCGGTCGCCCGGTTGTCGAGCAGCGCGCGTGAGCCGCGCCACACCACCTCACCGATCGTGATCCCGCCCATGCTGGTGTTGATCCAGTCGTTGATTGCCGGGCGATTGTTCTCACCGAACATCTCCCACATGAGGCTCCCAGCCCAGGCGAGCGCCGAGGATTCGAAGAAGCTATACCCATTGGTGCGACCGGCGTTGAAGTACAGGTTCCCGTGCACCGGATGCATGAACATGTTGGTCTCGAAGTTGCCCGGGTCCCACTCGAAGCCCAGCACCAGGTTGCGCCGCCACGCGCCCACGGACAGCACGGCCGTCGAGTCAACGGCCACGTTGCGGTTGAAGTACCACGGGATCAGTTGGAGGGTCAGCACCTCGGCCGCCATCGGCGCGAAACGCCGGGTGTCACAACAAAAGGGAATGGAGTCGGCGGGGGGCGGCGGCACCGCGCCCGCGGGTTGGGCGGCCAGGCTACCCGCGCCATCAGCGAACGCGAGGAGCAGGAGCGTCCGGACGGTCACGGTGCCCGCGGGAAGGTCAGGACGGCACCGAAAAACCACCCCTGCTGCACTCCGGTGCTCCATCGGTACGCGTTGGGCCCGGTCTCCTTGTTGTCGTACTGGACCTCGCGATACGTGTAGCGCATGGCCAGCGCGACCGGATCGCGGATCCGGTACGCGACCTCGCCGCTCAGCGTCCACGTGAAGTCCGAGCCGACGGCGAACCCGCCGATGTCGCCCGCGATGACCGCGAGGACCCGGCGTCCGACGGTCACGGCGTAGCGTGAGCCCTCGACCGGTTCGAACCACACCTGGCTGGCCGCGACTTCCCCGCCGGGGGTCTGGACGCGCATCACCTGCCGCACCAGCCGCGCCCCGAGGTAGACCGTGAACGAACTCGCGGGATTGTCGGGCCCGATGCGCAGGGTCCCGTGCGTCTCCAGGGTGGCCCACGAGAAGTCGTAGCGTCCCGGCTGCCCGCTGGCGGGATCGTCTACTTGGGCGATCGACCCGACCTTGCCGACCGTCACCCAGGTGCCGGCCACGCGGAGTCCCGCGCGGCGGTTGCTGGCCTCCACTTGGAACGCCCAGGCCGGGATCAACGCCGAATCGGCCACGAGGACTTCGCGCCCGCGGGCGACGCTCAGTCCGGCGACATTCGAGAGCCACACATACGGAGAGACCGACCACGTCCACCCGGTCTCTGACGTTTGCGCGCGCGCCGGCGCACCCGAAGCGAGGAGGCCGAGCGACAAGATCCCGCTCGAGAATCGCATGGCCACGACCATGGTTCCTAGAATAACGGGATCGAGAATCCAGTGGCGAGTGCCCACGCGCCGCTGCGCGCCGCCTCGCCGGTCGGCGTCAGCGTCGGCAGCACTTGGGTGAGCCCGAACTCGTGCCGCAGCGTCACCACAAAGCGGGCGCCACCGGTGTACCGACGCGCCACGCGCAGACCGACCGGCAGGTCGAGCTGCACGTCCGGGGTCTTCGCGTTCGCGACCGCGCAGTCCTCGTCGAAGTGGAAGACGCCGCTCTCTTTCGCGCGGCATTCGAGCGTCACGGAGACGGCGAGGCCGGCATAGGGGATCAGGAGCCAGCCGGCCGACAGCGGGATCTCTCGGCCGACCGTGAGCGGCAGCGTCGCGTGGGCGGTCTTGAAGTCGTAGGCGCTCGACGCGCCGGCCATCCGCACCCGTGACGCGCCCTTTTGCTGCCAGGAACCCGCGGCCGCAACCGTCCAAGCTCCCACGACGCGAACCTCCACGGTCGCCGCCAGGTGCGCACCCCAGATCCCGGAAGCCTCGACAAAACTCCCGACCCAGGTCGTGTACGTCGGTCCGGCCTCAGCGCCGACGACCCATTGCGCCTGAGCCGGGATCGGTGCGAAGACCACGGCGGCCAGGAGCGCCCAACGACACCTGCTCGTACCCCGGTGGACGACCATGGATGGAACAATAAACCGGGCGGGCACGTGGTGCGACGAATCGCCGACGGCCGCCGTGCGGAGAGCGTCTAGGCGAGGCGCATGCGTGGTTCCGACGCCGAAGCGTCGGCTCGGCGCGAGCACGCTTCCCCAATGCGCCGTTCACGGCGCGCCGTCGCGCCAGCGACGCCGAGCCGGGCTTTCAAGCCCGGAACGACATCGCATGCAACCGCAGGACGACCCCGCATACCCGGGGCGGGAGTCGACGCGGTGTGACCGCGAGGCGGCGACAACCGTCGACCGGGAGCGAGCGCATCGTCGCATCGGACACCTACAGGGACTTCCGACGCGCAGTTCCGGTACGCGGCGCAACAAAGAGGTGAGGCGCTATCGGCGGGAATCACCATGCTAGATCTGCGGGAGGGGTCCGTGTGCGAGAGCCCGTATTCGTCCCACCGTCAGCACCGCCGCGTTCTTGACTCGGCATTTCGTTTCCCGTATTCTGACTCAACCGAGTGCGAGTTTGCAGCCAGTTTCGCTGCGTCGAACGAGCCGGGCTGCGACCAGCAGCCCGGCTCGTTCGCCTGTCGGTTGAGTGTACCACTCACCATCTCCGCCTTAGGAATACCCGGGGCGGTGCCGGCCGCGGAGGCTATACGAGTTCGCGGCCTAGGCCCGGCCACGCAGACGTTTATTCACCACGGCCTCCGAATCCCACATCTCGGCGTCGCGGTCATATGAACGCGCGATGCTCTCGACGACCCTGCTGACATAGGGATAGTCGTGCACAAGCTGCTGTGCCCGGCTTCGATAGTGCGCAGCGAGGTCGCGCTCCTGATCGCCTCCTGGTCTACGCATCTGGACACCGCGGGCCCCCCTCCTCCAGACATGCGCTCGCCCCTGCCCCGCGCGGCACTATCTTTCCATCTCGCTATGACCGAGCTCCTGGAGCGCCTCAAGGCCGCGATCGGCGACCGGTACGCCATCGAGCGTGAAGTGGGCGCCGGAGGGATGGC